>CAKTSK010000018.1 GCA_934597725.1 uncultured Eubacteriales bacterium | reverse complement strand
CCATATTTGTAAGCACCGAGGAACTGAATCGTATACGCATCCAGCCCCGCTCTTTCCTTCAGGATGTTAATACCATCTCCGCTTCCTTCAGCGGCAGCGGACGGTAAAAATAATAACCCTGAATATAGTCGCATCCGATCTCCCGGAGCCAATCTGCCTGGGCCTGCGTTTCGGCCCCTTCACACAGCACCTCCATGCCCAGGGTGTGGACCAGCGCGGTGATACCCAGCAGCAGGTCTACGCCGCGTCTGGTGACAGCGGCGTTCAGGATAGAGCGGTCGATCTTCACGATATCAAGGGGGTAGTCCCGCAGATCGGCCAACGAGGTGTAGCCGCTGCCGGCGTCGTCCAGGGCAATGCGAAATCCCATCTCCCGGCACTGGGAGATGTTTGAGAACGCCATCTCCTTGTTGGCCTCCATGGCATTCTCCGTGATCTCCAGGACCAGATGGCTGTACGCAAAAGCATAGCGGGCTGCGATCTCCTGAATACGCAGGACAAAGTTTTCCCGCCCGATGGTGCTCCGGGCAAAGTTGCAGGAGAGGAGCAGCGCACGCCCCTCCGCCTGCCAGCGTTCCAGCTGCCGGCAGGCCTCCTCGAAGATGTAAAAGTCCAGCTCTGCAATGGTCCCCTCCGCCTCCATCAGCTTGATGTAGCTGTCCGGATAGAGCAGCTCCCTCTGGGGGTGGTCCCAGCGGGAGACCGCCTCGGCCCCGCAGATCTTCCCGTCCTCTCCGCCGACGATAAACTGAAGGAACATCTGAAACTCCCGGTTTTGGAGGGCGTCCAGCGTCTGCTTTTTCAGCTCCAGCCGCGCCTGCTCCTGTTCCAGAAGCTCAGGGCGCACCATGACCCAGGGCAGCGCTTGGTCAGCCGCCTGCTGGTATCCCTGCCGGGCGTTGAACAGGGCGGTTTCACAGCGCTGGTCTCCGGGTGCCAGCAGATAGATCCCGGCGTGGAAGCTGGGGCGGTAGGTCTCGCCATACCGCTCGGCGTGTTGGTTCAGCCGCGCCACAAGCTGCCCGGTCCATGTCTGGAGCTCTTGCTCGCCGCTGCTGGGACGGGCCACGGCAAAGCAGCCGCTGCCGACCCGGGCAGCCGCCTCATTGTCCCGCGTGCTCAGGTTCAGCTCCTTGGCGGCAAAGCAGAGGTACTCCTCTGCGGCAGACTCGCCGTAATACTGGCCGAAGCGCACGATGTCAAAGCCGACATAGACCACACCGTAGAGCGTGCGATACTGGTCGGAGATGAACGTGTCGAAAAATTCCGTCAAATAGGCGCTGTTTCCCAGGCCGGTCAGCGGGTCCACCTGGGTGTCTTTCTTGGCGCTTTTTTTGGAACGATGCAGTGCTGCTGCCTGCACCACAGCCACGATAAGCAGGAGAAGGGCTGCGCCGGCGCAGACGGCCACAGGGCGCCAGGCGGTCTTTTCGGGCTGTTCCATCAGCAGCTGAACGGAAAGCCCGGAAACGGTCTGGGGAGGAAGGCGCGTGATCGCGTCCTCTATTTGGCTCACCAGGGCATCGTCTGCGATCTGGGTAAAGGCCAGACAGACGCGAACCTCTCCTTCCTCTGCGGGGAGGGAGAGAAGGGGCGCGCCGGCACGCATGCCGGCTTCCTGGAGCCAGGTTTCCTCCGCCGCGCAGCCGGATACCAATTCCACCTGTCCGTTTTCCGCCAGCCTCCGGCGCTGGTCCTCCGGCCCGGCCTGGATGTAGGTGAACGCCAGCCCGGTCTCGGCCTCGACCAGTTCCAGCAGTTCCGGCAGGATACCTTCATACGCTTCGGTATCCTGGTCGTAATACTCCACGGGATACCAGTCGGGGTTGCCCGCCACATAGATGGTGCCGGCGGCGCCCGCAGCCTCTGGCGTGGAGGAGACTGCCGACGCGGCAGCGGTACACAGCGGGATACACAAAAGTGCAATGGATACCAGGTGCCTTATGATGCCTGCTCGTGTTCTGTTCCCCATGTCTCTCCCTCTTTCTGCTGGTGTGCAGCGTTGCGCTGCTTTCCGGGTCCTCACGGGCGGCGATGCGCCTCCGCTGTGCCCCCTCGTTACTGCAATCTCTGCCGCTCAATGCGGCCCCAGTCCATCTTTTTCTTCTGGTAGCCCCGGAAAGCCGTCGCTCGGACGAAGGCCATCACAAACCGGAGGAAGGTGACCTCAAACAGGCAGAGCAGGATCGCTTTCATGCCATCTGCGAAGGATACGTTCAGGTCAATGGTTTGGATGCGGGAGAAGAACGCGGTCAGCGACAGCACGGAGCCAAACACGGCATAGATCAGATAGAACACGATCATAAATGGGACGTTGATCAGATCCACCAGGAAGGCCAGGATCACCGTCAGAATACCGAACAGTTCAATATAGGGCGACAACAGCTCATAGAGCAGAAAATACACATAGGAGATCAGGCTCACCGGCCCATACCGCAGGTTGGCGAACAGACTTCTGCGCCGGGTCATGCTCCGGAACAGCCCTAAATGCCAGCGCCGCCGCTGGGTGGCCAGATCCTTCAGCCGTTCCGGGACTTAGGTCCAGCAGATCGCACTGGTGGCGTAGCGGATCCGATACGGCAATTCATTGGCGAGACAAAATTCATGCATCTTCACGACCAGCTCCATGTCCTCTCCCATGGTGGCGTGGTTGTAGCCGCCGCAGGCAATGACCACATCTTTCTTGAACAGGCCAAAGGCCCCGGAAATGATCAGGGAGCCGTTGAACTTGTCAAAGAGGATGCGGGCGGCCAGAAAGGAGCGGTCGTATTCCAGAACCTGCATACAGGCCAGCAGATTCCGGGGCAGGTGATACTTCGTCACCCGTCCGTTCTCCAGGGTGATGCCGTTGCAGGGGCGGACGCTGCCGCCCACGGCGATCACATGGTCATCCTCCAGCACCGGGCGGACGATCTCCCGCAGGGAGTCGTATTGCAGCACAGAGTCTGCGTCGATGCAGATGAAGTAAGGGTATTGGGAGAGGTTGATCCCCATGTTGAGGGCGTCGGCCTTGCCGCCGTTTTTCTTGCGTACCAGGGTCAGGAGGACCTTCTGCTCTGTGGAACTGTAGATAAATTCTTCCCGCTGGCAGGCCACCTGCCGGCGGATCGGCTGGCGGATGGGGTGCAGGTGGAAGGCGTCGATCAGCACCTGAGAGGTGTTGTCCTGGGAGCCGTCATCCACGACCACGATCTCATAGGTCTTGTAGTCTAGCGCCAGCAGGGAGCGCACGGTGTCCACCACGGTCACTTCCTCGTTGTAGGCCGGGACGATGATGGTCACCGGCACATAGTAGTTCTTTTCCAGCACGTTTTTCAGCAAAGTCTGCTGCTTGGTCTGGTACAGCGTGGAGGCGCCGACCACCACAGCCAGAAACAGAAAGGTGGAATAGCCGATCAGGTAGAGGATAAAGAACACCCCGACGCCATGCAAAAACACCTCGATGACCTCCATCATGCCGTCTGTCATCATACCAATGCCACCTCCTGCCTCTCTTGTTCCTTCGGCGCCTGCTGGGCCTGCTGGAGATCCAGCCGGTACTGTAAAATTTCCCGGGCGTAACGGTCGCCGCTGTCCATCACATCTCCCAGGCCTTGATAGGTGAGGTGGAAGGACGTCAGGCTGCGGGCTGCGTTCAGGCGAATATACCAGCTGGCGCTGCCCATGGCCCACTTGAGGGCGAGCACGGTGCGCTCCCCGGGATAGGCGGAAAGTGCTGCGGCAGATATGGCGGCGTATTCCCAGCGGCGCTCCCCCGGATGCTCCAGAAAAGACAGCAGCAGGGGATAGGCCCTTGGATCGGGATGTTTTTCAAAATAGCGGATGCAGGAAAAACGCAGTTCGTCGTCTCGCCCCTCCTCTGCCAGAAGGGGGAGCAGCTCCTCATCCATCCTGCTGCCGCTGAAGCGGATGTAGTCCAGAATGACCGTCTGCATGGAGAGAGAGACTGCGTCAAAACTGTCCCATAGCATACGGGTCAGTTCTTGCCGGTCGCCTGAAAAGGTGAGCAGCCCGTCGGTCAGCAGCTTCCCGTGGTGGAAGCGCCCGCTCTCGTCCACCTGCCGCAGCGCCTGCAGGACAAGGTCGCAGTTCCCGGTGCTGTAGATGGCCTGCAGGGCGTTTTCCCGGCAGTAGAGGCTGGGTTCCTCCAGCAGCTGCAGCAGGAACGCTGTCACCGGTGGGTCCGCTTGCTCAGACAGGATGGGGTACTTGCCGAGCACATAGGCAAAGTAGGCCAGCTGCATGGCGCTGCGGTAGCGGTGCTCGGTCACGATCCAGGGAAAGACCGGGTGGATCGCGCTCAGGTAGGTCCGCGTAGCCTCAGGGTCTGGCCCGAGAGGGTCTCCAAGGTTTCGTCAAAGGCCATCAGGTTCCCGATCCAGCAGAGCTTTTTGCGGAGCAGGTCGAGATGCTCCTGCGCGACCGTACCGCCGCGCTGGAGCAGCCGGATCTGCCCGGTGATCTCATTGGTCAAGCGTGTGCTGCGCTGCTGCAGAAGATGGTCCCGGCGCCGAAAGACGAAGAGACAGGCGCAGTTGAACAGGATCATGGCCGTGCAGATGGCCAGATACGCATAGATCAGCAGTTCTATCTTCACGCCTGCGTCACCTCGTTTCTATGGCGTGGTCCAAATATCCTGCAATATGTAATAGGAGCGTTTCAGCCGCTCATGGCCGGTCACCTTGTTGCCCCAGCCTTTCAGGGGCAGAGAGGAGAGCTGGATGCGGCCCGGGGTGTCCTCCGTCCCGATTCCTATATACATGGCATCGATGGTCTGGTAGGCCACGCCGTAATTGCCGTCGTAATAGTCGTCGTGGATCGTCATTCGGGAGGGGTCGGCAAAATTCAAAATCTGCCAGGGCAGCTTTAGCTCAATGTCGTCGCCGCTGCAAATGAAATCTGCCAGAGAATTGAAATCCGGGCTGTCTGGGTCCGCGCTGCCATAGGTCAGAAGCCCTGTTTCGTAGGTCTCTGCGGCGGCGGTGTTGTCCTTGTAAAGCAGGGCGGTGGCCGTTTGAAGGATCATGTTCACCGGGACGAATTGCGGAGAATCCGGTTCCGGCTGGTTTTCCTGGAAATAGGTGTTGAAGCCCTGTACATTCTCAGAATACGCTGCGCGCAGCGCTTCGTACCGGGCCTGGACCAGCAGGCGGCTGTTTTCTTTCCCGTCCAGCACCAGAAGGAAATCGGCGGCCCGGTCAAAGAGCAGACCGAAGTTTTCACAGTAGCTGCTGCCGGTCTTTTGTGTGGTGTCGATGGGCAAGAACAGGACTTCCTCCCCGAAACGAAAGCCGTCCTTGTGGACGCGGAAGTAAAGGAACTTCTCGTCGTACTTCATGGACACCGAGATCCCGTCCTGCTCTGCCACCAGGTCCTCTTGTGTCCATTCCGAACAGTCCCCGTCTACATAGCAGACGGACTGCTCCTCCCCGGGGTCAAAGGACAGCAGGCCAAAATACTGCTCGTTGGTCTGATAGTCCGACCAGTAGGGGGTGCGCTTGAGGTCCACGGCGTGCATGGTGTTCCAGGTGCGCTTGAACCACTCGTCCTGCCAGGAGAACACGCAGCCGCCGTTACACCCGGCGGCCTGGATGTCCGCCCAGCAGTCCGCCAGGGCCTGCCCCTGGTCCTGCTCGGACAGATTGCCCTGATTCCGGCCGGTGTTCTGGTCCCGCTGGGCCATGCCCCGGCCCGTGGACACGCCAAACTCCGAGATGACCACTGGCATGGTGTGGTGGTCGTTGAGCATCTGGAGATACGCCCGGTAGGTGTTGCGCTTGCCGTCTGCCAGGGCATAGTCCGCCTGATCCAGACCGTAGGCGCTCCAGTCGTCCATATAGTTGAGATAATCGGGGTAGTAGGGGTAGACATGGTAGGAGGCAAACTGCCCCGCCAGAAAATGCTCTGTGCGCTTGATGTGCTCCACATCCACCTGAGCGCACTTCATGAAGAAGTTGGATACCGCGTCGGGATAGAGGAAAGGGTCTGTGGTGGGCCAGTTGGAGAAGGCCACCAGCCGCTGCTGCTTGTAGCGCTCCGACTCATACGCAATGATCTTGTCTCCCACCTGGGTGAGCATCACCTCAAAGGGGGTGGCCTCCGGGGCAGCGCAGAGGTATTTGCCCTGATAGGAGGGAGCTCCCTCTGTCCCGGCGTACTTCTCGTCGGTGTACGCCACCGTCACATCCTCCCATTCCACGCCCAGGATATAGCCGATGACCCAGGGAGAGATATCCCGGCGGTAGAAGCCGGAGCCTGCGCTGGCCATCCGGCCCAGGGAGATCTTTTTGTTGCCGTGGATCACATCCACTACGGTGCGGCAGTCCTCCAGGAACACATCCAGAAAGTCCGGGTCATAGGCGTCCCGGTGGGAATTTTGGATGTAGTCGTTGACCCAGACGCCGTGGAGCAGCCAGAGGGGTTCCTCCCGGCCCTGGTTGTACTCAAGGTGCGTTTGGTATAATATGTAAACTGATCGGTGAACTGATGCCCCACCAGCGGGAAAGCACTGTTGAGCTGGAGCAGATAGCCGCTGAAGGTATTGTCCTTGGCGCTGACGGTCAGCGGGAGCCTGGCTCCGTCATCCCCGGCGGTGATCGTTTCCGTCATCACATAGACGCCCTGATACGCCCCGTTGAGCATCACCTCGCAGAAGCGGACGTTGGGCGCGTAGTCCATGATCTCCCCGCCGATGTTGTACCACATATAGTTGCGCAGCAGGGTTTTGTCCAGATAGGGGCCGTGGAGCGCCCACTCGTGGTGGGCATCCATCCCCATCACCGGCTGGGGGTTGTTCGAGCCGTCTTCTGTCACCAGCCGGATGGCATAGCTGCTCTTATCAAAGAAGCGGGAGGAATTGCCCCGGACATGGATGGTGACCGCCGAACTGAGGGCAGGGGGGTCCCCGGGGTGGTTATACGCCGTTTCCTGGTCCACGATGTCTATGTGGGCAGAGAGCGATTCGGCGCCTTCTGCCGTTGTGATGAGGTATTTGGCGCCATCCTCCCGATGGGCCATTCTGCCGGGGATCTCCACCCCGCCGGTGTCGATCTCCACCAGGGGCAGATGGGTGGCAAAGCCGTCCCCCTTTGTCTCCGCCGCCTTGGCGGGTGCGTCCCGGTGCTGATGGTACCGCAGGGGCGGACCCTGCCGCTCCAACAAAGGGGCGGCCAGGGACAACGCCACCGCGCACAGGCAAAACAGTGCGCCCCAGAGCTTATATTTCATGGGCCCCGCCCCCTTTCGGTTCAGTTGGAGATCTCATCGTTCTGCAGGACGAAGTTCACATATTCGACGGCCTCGATGGCGTAGAAGTCGTCGCTGAGCGCCGGGTTTTTCTTCCGGGCAGCGGCCACAAAGAAGCTGCCCACGCCGCAGCAGATGCCCACGATGATGGCCCAAAACAGGTACATGGTGTCCCGGGAATCCTTGATGGCGGTGCGGAACCGGACGATGGACAGGGCGCCCACCATGCCCAGGGAGAGGGCGATGTTGTTGCCGATGACGATCATCACCGTCCCGGTGAGCACGGCCAGCATCACCAGGCTCACGTTGAACTTGCGGCTGTAAATGGTTCCCCGGTGGGCGATGGCATAGGAGAGGAAGAGCAGCAGACCCAGCAGCAGCGCCGCAGCGATTCGGATGATGATCTGCTCGAGGGTCAGATCGCCTTGGTTCTGTAAAAGCTGTACAGATGGTTGTGGTAGCTGAGATGCCGGGCCATGCTGTATTTGCTGACCGATAGTTCGCTTCGGTCGATGTCGCGCAGCAGATCCTTGATGTAGCTGAGCAGGAAGCTGTTGTATTTGACCTCCAGCACCGCCTGGCTCCGGTCCATCACCGGGACCGTCAGCAGGTCCGGGTCAAAGAGACGGAAGCTGCTCTGGGTGGCCTCAATCCGGTGGTCAAAGGTGACGCGGATGTTGTTCTCTCTGGCGAGAAAGGCCAGCCGGCGGTAGGCCACAATGGCGCGGGGCCGGTAGCACCGGGTCTGCATCAGGGCGTAGCACTCGGCGGCAAAGGGCGACGGGTACCGGAGCAGGGGAGTGTAGTCGCACTGGATCATCCGCTGTGCATCCTCCCGGCGCAGCCGCAGGGAGCGCTTGCGCTGCTGGGTCCCTTGTTTTTGCTTCATCTCCAGCAGGGCGAAGTCTCCGCAGGGGTCATAGAGCCGCAGGCGCAGTTTTTTCCGCACCTCCAGGCCGAACTCCTTGTCGAAAAAATCGCCGTCGTATTCTGTATCAAAGTAGAGGGAACGAATGAGATATCCCTCCGGTCCGTTATGGGGGTCTTCGCGGAGCAGCTGTCGGAGCAGGTGCTTTTTTGCCATAAACTCTGCGGCGCCGATCAAAAACTTCCGCTCATTTCGCAATACCTGTCTCAAAAATGTCCTCCCTTCCGCCAGGAGGCTGTGCATGAAGATAAAAAACCGCAGTACAAAGCTCCTTGTACTGCGGCACCTGGCAGACGATCCCAAGGGGACGTCCCTGTCATATTGTATCGCCGGACCCCGCCTGGTCGGGCAACCTCATGGCATCGACAGAACACTGCGATACGCACAAGCAAGCTGACTCCCGTGCCGTGTTCTTTATCGTGGCTCAGATGGCAAACTGATTTTTGCCATTGGATTTGGCACGATAGGCCTTGCTGTCTGCCTTTTTCACCAGGGTTTCATAGTCTGCCCCTTCTTCGGGGGCGATCGCGATCCCGATACTGCCGGAGATCCGTGCTCCGGTAGGTTCCAGCTGGATTTCCGCCAACTGGCCGCAGATCCGCCGGGCGCAGTCTTTTGCTGCCTCGGCAGAGGGAATGCTGCTGAGAAACACCACAAACTCGTCGCCGCCGACGCGGGCGGCGTGATCCTCGGCACGGATGTTCCGCCTGAGGATGTCTGCCACGGTCCGCAGGGCGCGGTCGCCTTCCGCGTGGCCGTAGGTGTCGTTTATCAGCTTGAAGTCGTCCAGGTCAAGGAAAAAGATTGCCGCTTTTTTGGTCAGGTGTTCCAGCCCCTGCTTCACCACCTCCTGAATGCCCTGATAGCTCCAAAGGCCGGTCAGCGGGTCGGTCTGCGCCCGCAGCAGCGCGCTTTCCAGTTCTTGGGTTTGGCGCTGCTGTTCCTCATACAGCTGGGTGATGTCGGTGCGGGTGAGCAGGATCATTCGCCGCGCCCGGTTATAGTAGCGAAACTCCACCCGCTTGCGGGTATAGGCACCGTTTTTGTCCCGCATACCACAGGTCAGGGCATGTGACTCCTGATGCTCCAGAACGGAGAGGACCCGCTCCAGGCTCATTTCGTAAATGACCATTTCCTGGTCCTCCGGGACAACGAACTTTTTGGTGTATTTGACCATCTCTGCGGAATAGTCGATGCAGACCGGCGGCGGCAGGGGAGTGTCTTCCTTTCCGCTGAACATCGTGCAGCTGTTGTGGTTGGCGTCCAGGTAATAAAAGCAATCGCAGCTGTTATAGACATACAGGTCGATGATCCGCCGCAGCAGATAATTGTCCCCCCTCTGGCGGGTGATGATATAGGCCACAGGGAGCTTCTTGTCCGTGGAAAAGCGAATCATGACCTCCAGCCAGTCCAGCGCGGTCTCCGGCCGGCAGAACAGGCTGATCAGATGCTGGGGGCTGCCCTCGGCCCACAGCTGGTTCAGGTGGGACAGGGAAAAGGAGGAGGCCAGCTTCTCGGCCTCGTCCGGGTCCAAAAAGGTCTGATAAAAGCGGATGTACTCCTCCCAGTCGAACGCATAGGGCTGCCGGTCCTTCTGCCCCCGGCTCTGGAGCAGCCAGGCTCTGCCGGTATCCAGTTCCAGCTTGACCACAGACAGGAAAAGCTGGTCCAGGGCGGTCAATAACTCAGCGGCGTGCTCCGGCAAACGGGTTCCTTTGGGTGCCGGTTCAAATGTCAGGGAATTCATTGGCTGGTTTGCTCCTTTCGCTGGATTCTTCCGGGGAAAGCTTGTCCCCCTTTTCCTGCGCCTCGGGCGCAGAGGCTTTCAGAAAAGAAACTTTGTGCCCCTTTTTCGATTTTTCCTGATACAGCATCTTGTCGGCCTGCTCAAACAGGGCTTCAAAACTTGTGCCGTCCTTGGGATAAAAGGCTGTCCCGATGCTGATCGTGGCAAAGAGATCCTCGTGCTCCACCCGGGCAATGCTTTCGATCTCCCGCTGCAGGCGCGCCTCGTCCTGGCCGCCTTGAAGACCACGGATGAACACGATAAACTCGTCCCCGCCAAACCGCCCCACGATGCTGTCCTGGCAGAAGGTGTGCGCCAGTCGGTCGGATATGGCCAGCAAAAGCCGGTCGCCCTCGGCGTGTCCATAGGTATCGTTAAAGCGCTTGAAGTCGTCCACATCCATCATGAGCAGGGCGTGCCTGCCCTCCGGCGCCTGTTCCAGCGCCGAGCGGATGGCAGAGATGGAGTATTTCTTGTTCCACAGACCGGTGAAGCCGTCCAGGTTCACCTTCTGCTCCAGCAGTTCCTTTTTCTTTCGAGATTCCGAAATATCGGTGATCACCCCGATCATGCGGACGGGGCGGCCGTTGTCCAGGATCGGGACGACGTCCAGCTTGCACCAGCGGAAGGCAGAGTTTCCCGCCCTCATGCGGGCCTCATAGGTCACCTGCTGTCCGCGGAAGACGCGGTCAAAGGCTTCTGCGATGACCGCCATGTCGTCCGGGTGGGCAAAGTAGGACGATACCGCCTTTTGGTATTCCTCTGGACACAGCGCGCTGTATGGCTGTACATGGGACAGGATCTCTTCGCCGGAGATCCCGAAGATATCCTCGGCATTTTCAAAAAAAGTATAGAGTTGGCGGGTCAGATCTACTTCAAACACACAGATCTTTGCCGCCTTCAATGCGACAGTCAGTCGATTTTTGTAGATATTCGCACTGGTAAGCTGCATCTTTAACTGTTCCAAACCGGGTTCCCTCCTCTACTTTTATCACGGATACACAGGACAAGAATGGCATCTGTCCGTTCTCTGCTGCGCGATATCGATCAGGTGATGTTTCCAGCGCTTTGGTGTTATGATGTGAATGCGTCCCTTTCCGATACGCTCAGACTGCAGCACAAAAGAGCAGACGCAGAGGGGAATGCTCCTCCTCCGCAGTTCCTGTTTTCGGCTGCCTCACGCTTGTGCGGGCCAGCGTTCAAAATCAGAGACCTGCATGGGCTTTGCATAGACGTAGCCCTGTACCAGATCGCAGTCCCGTCTCTGAAGCTGTTCCACCTGCTCCCGTGTCTCGATGCCCTCGGCCACGACCGTAATATTCAGCCTGTGCGCCAGCTGGATGAGCTGTCCCACGACCAGCCAGGACTTTTTGCTCTCATCCAGGAAAAACTGCCGGTCCAGCTTTACCGCCGTCACGTTCAGGTCCTTTAGCAGGGCCAGGGAGGAATATCCAAAGCCAAAATCGTCGATAGAACATAGAAATCCGATCTCACGGATGCGGTCGATCATGGTCATCGCCAGGCGGAAATTCTGCCGCTCCAGCATCAGCGACTCGGTCAGCTCCAATTCGATGAGGCCGTCCGGGATCTCATATTGCTCTTTGAGCGCCTTGAGACGATCCAGGAAAGAGAGATCGCTGGAAATGAGGTGGGCACGGGAGAGGTTGACGGAGAGCGGCAGAGCGCGCCCTTCGGCAAGCCAGCCTTTCAGCAGCCGGCAGGTCTCTTCAAACATATAGAAATCCAGGTCACAGATCTTCCCGCTGCGCTCGAAGAGAGGGATGAAGTCTCCCGGAGACAGCAGGCCGAACACAGGATGCTGCCAGCGGACCAGCACCTCGCCGCTGTGCGCGGTCTCTTGGCCGGGCCGCACCTTGGGCTGGATATAGAGCTGAAATTCATGGTGTTCGATGGCATGCGGGAAGGAAGCGTCCAGCGCAAGCTCCCGTTCCAGCCGGTTCCCCAGGGCGGTGTCGTAAAACTGGCAGGCGTCCCCCCCCTGGGAGTAAGCGCTGGCCGCCTTTGCCCGGTCCGAGAGCAGGATGAAATCGGCGTCCCGCTCCTGGATCAGATAGGCCCCTTGGTCAAACAGGACCTGTGCAAAGGGGAACTCCCGGGAGAGCAGATGATCCACATTGTTCAGCATACCCTCCAGGCGCTGCTGCACAGAGGCCTCATCCGCGCATTCCAGCAGCAGATAGAAGTGGTCTTCGGCGCTGCGGCTCAGCAGCTCTCCCTTCTGCAGGTCGCTGTGGAGCTGCTGGTAGATCTGCCGCAGCAGGTCATCCCCGCATTGGACGCCAAATTGCTCGTTAAACTGCTTGAACCGCCGGATGTTCAGGTAGATGATCGCATAGCACCGCTCTGGATGCTCCAGGAGCAGCGACTGGCAGTCGATCCGAAAGGCCAGGTCATTGTAGCCGCCGGTCAAAGGATCGGTCAGTGCGACGGACTGGATCTGCTTCATCGTGCGGTGATAATACCAGGCCACGGAACAGAGGATCGCGGCTGTCACAAGGAAAAGAAAACAGATGACCACGATATATCTGACCAGATACGGTGCGGTGTCGCTGCTGAACAGGTCGGCTGTGACCAGCGTCAGCAGCATCCAGTCGTTGATCCCCAAAAAGTCATATCCCAAATGGATCGGATCTTCGCCGACGCTGTTGAATTGCGCCACGCCGGAGCGGTGGGAATTGATGTCTTCTAACACCCGCTGCCCTTCCTCGGCGTCTTCTGTAGAGCTGCTTTCCTTGAAGATATCATTGAGTTCGGCGAAGGGGGCTTCGTCTGTGGGGGAAACGATGACCGTGCCGTCCTTGTCCACGATACAGCACAGCCCATGGTTCTGGAAGTCTGCGTTCTGGAGCATCTGCTGCAGCAGGGCGTTGGACCGGGTCCCCACGAGCAAGGAAGTTTCGCCTGTTTCGCGGTGGATGGGCGCGGAAAAAAAGACTTCGTTGTTGTCGGTGAAAAAGATCTGTGGTTCGTCATAGATCTCGGGATGTTCTGCCAGATACTTGTTCAGGCTGGCGTCCTCTTTGTTGGCAAGGCTGGTGGAGCCATCGGCGTGCACCAAAAAAATATCTTCCATCTCCAGATACTCTGCCTTGCGGTCCAGCAGCTCCTCCGTCAACAGGGACTCTGGCATGTCGGAAAAGGTGTCTGCCAGATTGCGGATATAGGTCTCTCTGGTCTGCATCCGGTAGGAGATATTGCTGGCCAGCTGCGCGGACACGTCGTCTGCATACCGCTTTGTATTCTCCTGCAGCTGCCGGTTCATGTCCACGGTGTTCATCCATAGCGCTGCCAGCACGACGGTCAGCAGGACAACATTGATCAGTATGGGAAGGACATACTGAACGGAGACGTGTTTTGGGGGGAACACGGAAGGATCAACTTGTTTTTTCATGTTCAAAATCTTCTTTCTTTGCGCTGCCCCTGGAAGGAGATGACGGGAAAATTTGCAGCAGAGAGACACCTGCTGCCTTGTGTACACAAGGCAAACAGCACATATGTGCTGTTTGATACCCAGTTCTTCAGCGAGGAAACCTGCTTTGGCAGAGAGTGGTCTTTCGTCAAAAGAATATATATATTCATATTCTATCAAAATATGGATGGTTTGTACATGGAAAAATCGTATATTTTTGCCGGGTTTGAAAATCGTACTCGACGAATGAAAGGTTCCATGCTATATTAACAGAAACAGCAAACAAATTAAGATGGAGCGAACGGAAAATGACCAAGATACTTTTCCTCTGCCACGGCAACATTTGCAGAAGCCCGATGGCTGAGTTTGTGATGAAAGAGCTGGTGAAGCAAGCTGGGCTGGAAGGGGAGTTCCAGATCGGGTCCGCAGCCACCAGCACCGAGGAGATCGGCAACCCTGTCTATCCGCCCGCCCGCCGGAAGCTGGCCGAGCATGGGATCGATAGCGCCGGCAAGACAGCCCGGCAGCTTCGGAGCCGCGACTATGAGCAGTACGACCTGCTGATCGGCATGGACCGGGCCAACCTGAAGAACATGCGCCATCTCTGCGGTGGAGATCCTGAGGGCAAGATCCGTCTCCTGATGGATTACACAGACCGCCCCGGACGGGAGGTTGCCGATCCCTGGTACACAGGCGACTTTGAAGCCACCTGGCAGGATGTGTCCGAGGGATGCCGGGGCTTGCTTGCCGCGCTGCTGAAAACGTAAGCCGCCAGACATACAGGACCGGTGCAAACGTCACAGGGAACCGCTGGAGCAGCGGTTCCCTGTGACGTTTGCTTGTTTGGCAGGCGCGTCGGGTTCAAGGCGCTTTCCTGCTTCGCTTTTTCTTCTTCGGCGGTGGGGAGAAGGTCTGCATGTAGTCCTGTCGGATCGCGGTCACGTCTTGAGAAAGAAACGCGGCGGTGCGCTCCCGGTCGGTAGCGTGAGCGGGGAAAAAGGACGCAAATTTCTCTGCCAGCGCGTCCTCTTTTCCGTCGAGCTGAAGCGAGCCTTCGTATCCTGTTAATTCCTTCAGCACAGACGTGAACTCCTGGTATTGGCTCTCCCGGATCTCCAGATCGACCGTTGCTTTGGCTGTCATGCCGTTGAGGTAAAGCACGGTTAAGGAGGTCTTGCTCCCGGACCGGTTCAGTTTGACCCGGAGCGCCAGCTTTTTGGAGAGCAGCTTCCCGCCGATGAGCATCCAGTTCTGGCTTCGATAAATGTCCAGCTCCTGTTTCATCGCGGGATGTTCAAAGGGGACGGGTTCCAATCGTTCTCCGTCCAGCAGCTGTTCCAACTGATGTTTGCTGAGGATCTGATTCAGCACCGGGATGTTCCGGTAAGGCGTACAGACGTAGCGTTTCATTTTCCGAAACAGGGCCACGACCAGAACCGCTGTGCCAAGCAAGAACAGAAACAGTTCTCCGTCCAGCGGGACAGTTCCGGTTGCCGTTACCCAAACACCACGCAGGACCAGCACCACGCCAAAGGCCCACAGCCCGAAGATCAGCAGCTTTTTCAGCGGATAAACATGGGCCCACTCGATGATCTGCACCTGCTGTTTGCCGCTCATGGGTCCCTCGCGCAAAAGCCGGCGGGTGATCCAGCGGTTCAACAGATGTGGGAGCCATGCGATCCCAAACAGGAGCGCCGCGATCCCAGCATACAGAACGATCCCGATCCAGCCAATGTCCAGATAAGCCTCCAGAAGGAGCAGAAGCGTGATTGGCAAGATCATGAGGAGAAAAAAGGGGAAGAAGGATGGTTTGTGTTTCTTCCGGGGGTTCCGATCATTGAGCGCGGAGTGGATGAGCAGGGCTGCGACCATGATTGCGGCCATACCGCTGCCTACCCAGTTTTTGAGCTCTCCGAAACGCATGACATGTTCGCGTTCCTGCATGGCGGGAAATTTCCCGGTCACACCGGCATAGAGACAAAATGCCAAATACGCCAGCGCGAAAAACGCCCCGATCAGCTTGCCGATCGTTTTTCCTGTACTCTTTCTGGGAGGGGGGAGTTCTTCGTTCTTTGTCATACTGTGTGGCGCCGATCCTTTCTGCGCTGCGTTGGTTCTGTGGTGGCCTGTTTCTGGCAGCGCACATATCCAGGGAACATGATTTTACCATAAAAAAGACGCAGATGCCAGCGCGAATGGGTCTCCTCGCGCGCCAGTGTGCCGTGGGTAACTTGAGCGGTCGAGCGGAACACAGACAGAGAAAAAGACCAAGGGTGGCGAAAGCGCAGCCCTTAGTCTTTGGCGGGAAGCAGCAGGATACGGATCTCAAAGACATCTCCTTGCTGCTGGGAGGAGAAGGTCCCGTGGTATTTTTTGCAGATCCCCCGGATGATGTGCAGGCCCAGGCCGTGGGCGCGGTTGTCCGGCTTGCTGGTCCGGGTCAGGTCGGGGACCGTGTGGGGGGCCAGCGCATTGCGGACCCGGAGGGTGACGGTCCCGGCCTGCTCCCGCAGATGGACGTCCACAAAGGGGTCCGTTCCCAGAGCGGCGGCGTCCAGGCCGTTGTCGATGAGGTTGGACAGCAGGCTCATCAGGTCCAGGTCGTCAATGGCGACGCTCTCTGAGAGGAGGGCTTCCACAGAGAAGCGCACCTGCCGCGCGGCCGCCTCTGCGGCCTTGCAGGAGAGGACGGCGTCGGCGATCTGATTTTCGCAGTAGCCCACCGGCTGGACCCTCTGGATCTGCTCTGTCAGAGCGTGCAGATAGGTTTTGGCTTTTCCGGTGTCCTCCTCTGCCAGCAGGGAGAGGGTCAGCAGATGGTTGACCATGTCATGCTTCCAGTTTCGCAGGCTTTTTTGCTGCTCCATCAGGGAGAGATAGTGCTGCTTCTGGAGCTTTCTCTGCTCATCCAGCTGTCGTTTCGCCACGAACCTGTCCACGGCGCGGAGGAAGAGGATGTCTGTCACGACGCACAGGGCCAGCACGGCGATGCTCAGCCACCCATCCATGGGCCTGTCGGCATAGGGCGGGTCGCCCAGATAGAGCAGGTAGAGAAAGGCGGCCAGCAGCAGCGTTTGAGACAGCGGCAGGATCAGGGCCTGCAGAAGGGTGGAACGGGTGTATTTTTTGTGGAGAGGTCTTCTCCAGACGCAGAAGGTGGGAATGCCAAAGAAGACAGTGTAGGAACAGAGGTAGACCGGCAGGATATGCACGAACTTGCCGGGGTCTGAGGCGATGACGTGGGCGTGCTGCCCGTAATAAAGAGAGACCACAGCGGCGGAGGCCAGTTCCGCGGCGGTGACCAGGGCCAGAAAGGAAGCGGCAGCGAGCAGCCGGTGGGGGAACGAGGACTGGAAGAGAAGCCCGGTGGACAGCGCCAGAAAGAGCAGCCCGACAAGGGCTCTCAGGATCACGGTGTGGTGAAGGAACAGGCCCGACAGAAGGGCGCCCGCACAGAGGAACAGCAGGAGCAGCCGCCGCAGTCCGGCCGACGGCCGGGGCTTGGGGATCAGGATGGCGTCGAGGAGCAGCGTGTTCAGGAACGCGATGTAGACGTTGATCAACAGGAACGGCAGGGCAAGCAAAGGGTCCGGCTTCATAAAAAAAGACCGCCTTTCAAAATGAATGGGGGTACCTGCTCAGCATCGTATCACAGGAGGCCCCATAAGGCAACAAGAATTTCCAGAATTTTCTTTCTTTCCTGCCTCGGAGGTGAGAAAAAGAGCGGGATATCTTGCGCTTTCCGGCGTTCTACTTTATACTGAGTAAAATTATTACAAGTGACATAAACCCCCTTGCTTTCGCTATCGGGAGATAAGTCACCCCTTGTTCCCCAGTGAAAGAGACCTTTGTGGCTTGTACTATTAAGATGTAGGATGATACGCTCGGGGAGATCGTGTAAGTCCTCACAGGGTGCAGGCAGTGGCCAGCGAACAGCCCTCCGGCTTTCGCTGTGGGGAGTGTCAAAGTCTTTGGAACATCAAAAAACGAGGTAATGTTATGCTGAACATTCTCATTTGCGACGATGACGTCCTGCTTGTCCAGCACCTTCGCGGCTTGGTGCATGACGCGCTGTCTTCCCGCCCCCATCGGATCGATACCTTTTCCACTGCCGCCAGTCTGCGGCAGGCTGTTCGCCAAGGGATGCAGGCGGACCTTGCGATCCTGGACATTCGGCTGGAAGGGGAGAACAACGGAATCCAACTGGCCAAAGAGCTCTTTCCAGAGGGAAGCCGGACCCAGGTGATCTTCCTCACGGCCTATCTGGAGTTCTGTTCTGCGGTCTATGAGACCGATCACATCTATTTCCTGCTCAAGCCGGTGGAGCAGTACGGATCGCTGACGGCCCTGATGTCCCAGATGCCCCCTCACTTTTTGCAGTGCCATAAGAGCTTCTGCGTCAACATGGATTGCGTCCGGGAGATGCGCGCCAACTTTTTTCTGCTGGACCGGGGAGAGAACATTCCCATCAGCCAATCGAAAAAAGCGGATACCCGCGCGCGGTTTCTGGACTACCTGAACCATTACCTGTGACAGAGGGGAGACAGGAAAAGCATCCAATTTGAAAAAAGTCTGAACAAAGTTCAAAAAAGACTTGCAATTTCCCTTGAACTGTTGTATCCTTAGAGGCGCATAGTTCCGTGTAGTTTGCATATGTCCCCATGCTTGAGCCCTCCGGTTTTGTAGCACCGGAGGGCTTTTTTTGGTCTGAGGATCAAGCATGACGCCGAGTTGGGGGCGCGGCCTATCGGTCCGTGATGGAGCAGGTCAAAAGCGTGTGGATCACTACAGGATTTTTACATGATTCTCCCGTATCTTCCCGTGTTCTTTCGTAACGCTTTGAACCTCTGAAAAACCCTTGAAACACAAAGAAAAAAGCCCTTGAACCATTGAAGTTCAAGGGCTTTCCTTTTGGCGGAGAAGGAGGGATTCGAACCCTCGAGACCCTTTTGGGGCCTACACGATTTCCAATCGTGCGCGCTCGACCAAACTACGCGACTTCTCCACGTTTTGCTCGTTCATTTCATTGCCTCGGAAGGGATTTCTCAAGTGCAACGATGATTATTATAGCAGGTTTTGCGAAGAAGTCAATAGGAAATTTGAAAAAAATCAAAAAAATTCGCCCGGTGAAAAAACCGGGCGAACGAGGGTCATAAGTAGAAGTTGTGGTCGCCGATGGTACAGGACAGGGTGCGGGCGCGATCCGCCCAGGAGACCATCGAGGTCACGTTAAAATACAGGCAATTCTCCGCCTCCCGCGCACCATCCAGGCAAAGCTTGGCGGCGATGACGCTCTCTGTGTCGGGGGTCAGGTAAATGGTGCCGTTGTCCACCGGGGAAAACTGGCGCGGGGCGAAGATGACCTCCCGGACGGTGTTGGGGAAGGCCGGGTCTGCCACGCGGTTGAGGATGACGGTCCCCACGGCGATGCGGCCCTTCATGGGCTGGTTGCCGGACTCGGCATAAATGGCCCGGGAGAGCCAGTACAGGTCCTCCTCCGGGTAGGTTCCGGCGGTGGCCGGCTGCCCGACTTGGGCCAGATCCAGGACGCTGGTTTGGGGATCGGTGGTCAGCGCGCAGCCAAGGGCCTGGGCCAGCGGCTCAGCCGGCAGGAGCAGGAGGTCCTGCTCCGCAGCCACCAGCTCAGGGGCATAGAAATAGCGGTCGTTGACGGCGAAATAGGCGTTTCCAACGACGGCGTCCACCTGGACCCCATCGCCCGCCGCAGAAAACTGTCCGTCCCGGAAGGTGATCTGTGCCTCGGGAAAGAGGGCGCTGATCACAGGTGCGGCGGTCAGGTAGAGGGTGTTTTCATGGAGGAAGGCCGAGGCGGCAAGGGGTTCTCCGTTGATGGAAATTTGAGAGGGGACCCCTGTGTTGCTGGCAGAACTGGCGGCAGCTGGGACTGCGCCCAGCGCGCTGGCACCGGAAGAGGCGCGAGGGTCCAAGGCAAACGCCTGGATGCAGAAGACCAGCAAAAGCACGGACAAAATGATCGTGCTGGGCAGATGAATTTTCATGGTCTCACAGGCTCCTGTTTCCAAATGGTTTATATTTGTTACCATATTGTAATTTATTCGTAAGAAAAAATCAAGTATTTTCCCGAAAAAAGAGAGGAAAAGCGCAGAGAAACCAGAAAAAGGGCAGGAAAAGGCCCGCAGAAACACAGAGCGTCTGTGTCTGCGGGCCTTTGTCCGCCAGCGGAACGGCTGCGGCACAACGAAACAACAGGGGGCGCGGGGCAGTGGTCACACGTCCGGCGCCAGTTTTTTCTGGGCCTTTGCCACAAAGCGGTCGTTCTGGATCACGGCCCGCTCATGGGTCCCCTGGCCCACCAGGCCGCGCGCGTCCCGGGCGGTGACCTGAAAGACCAGCCGGCGGCCTTCTGCCTGGGTCAGCTCAGCCCGGCAGGTCACGGACATGCCCACCGGGGTGGGGCTGAGGTGCTGCACGTTCATCAGCGTGCCGACGGTGCCCTCGCCCTCTTCCAGATAGGGGGCCACTGCCGTCCAGGCGGCCTGCTCCATGCGGGCGATCATGATGGGGGTGGCCAGCACGTCCAGGGTGCCGCTGCCCACCGTTTTGGCGGTCAGCTCCGGGGTGACGGAGAAGGTGGTCTCCAGAGAAATTCCAGGCTGCAACATGAAAAAATACCTCCCTAAAACAGTGCTCCGCCGGCCCCGCCGCCCCCAGGGACCGCAGGAGGGAGAGGGCAGAGGAGCCTCGGATCCGGGCGCATTATAACAGAAATCGGGGGCCAGGGGAAGAGAAAGCGGGAGAAAAAGGAGAGAGAAGTGTTCCGGGAGAAAATGATGTAAAAAATAGACAAAAGGGATAGAATAATTTTGGTAAAAGTAATGCGCGATGCCTGTCTTGACTTTTGAATTAACCTAAGGTAGCATAAAGGAGTAAACTTGTGCATAGCGCAGACATGTGCACAGCACAGATGGGTACATCATATTAAGACAGGAGGACACATTCCAATGTTTGAGCATTACGATAATTATGATCGCTACATTCCTGACGTTATGCTGAAGAAGCATAAGAAGCATGAAGAGTACCTCAACGGTGCCTATGACGGCATGACCCACGAGGAGATCTACAAGAGCAAGCTGGGTACCGTGGAAGACGCTCTGGCCCTGATCGAGAGCGGCGACTGCATCGTCAACTCCATCCACGGCTGCGAGCCCCGCCTCTTCTATCGTAATCTGCACCGCATTGCCGACCGCATCGATCCCAACAACCCCGTGGAGCTGTGGTCCTGCGTGCACCGCTGGGGTCCTGAGTATCAGGTCCACACCAACCCCGAGCTGAAGGATAAGTTCCATCACCAGACCTTCTTCTATGATGGCAACTTCCGGAAGATCCATCCCTCCGGCATGTCCACCTACTTCCCTGTCAACCTGCACAACTACGGCCAGGAGCTGCACCGCTGCAAGCGCCCCAACGTGGTCGTCGTCGGCGTGTCCACCATGGACGAGCACGGCTACTGCTGCGTTTCCTGCGACCTGCAGTGGCAGATGGAGTCCTTCTACTCTGCCGATAAGATCATCTACGAGGTCAACCCCAAGATCCCCCACCTGCCCGGCGACTGCGCGCTGCCCGTTGCTATGGCCGACGTGATCATCGAGTCTGACCTGGATCTGTACGAGCTGCAGGATCCCCCCATCGGCGAGGCTGAGAAGACCATCGCCGGCATGGCTGCCGAGATGGTCCACGACGGCGACTGCATCCAGCTGGGCTTCGGCGGCATCCCCAACGCCATCGGCTTCGAGCTGATGAACCGCCACGACCTGGGCATCCACACCGAGCAGATCGGCGCTTCCATGGCTCGCATGATCCAGAGAGGCGTGGTCACCAACCGCTACAAGAACCTGGACAAAGGCTGGTCCGTCGGTACCTTCATCATCGCCGACAACTTCACCTATGAGTACCTGAACAACCATCCCCGTGTCATGATGCGCCGCGGCCGTTACACCAACGACCCCATGATCATTGCCCAGCAGGACAACATGGTGTCCATCAACGCCGCTCTGCAGATCGACCTGACCGGCCAGGTGGCCGCTGAGGCTCTGGGCCACATCCAGTTCTCCGGTACCGGCGGCGCTACCGACTATGCCTACGGTGCTTATCACTCCAAGGGCGGCCGCGCCATGCTGTGCCAGATCTCTACCGCCAAGAAGGGCACCGTCTCCCGGATCGCCCCCATCCTGGATCCCGGCTCCATCGTCTCCGTGTCTCGTAACCTGACCGACATGGTCATCACCGAGTACGGCGTGGCCAAGCTGCGCGCCCGTACCGTGAAGCAGCGCGTGGAGAACCTGATCGCCGTGGCACACCCCGATTTCCGTGCCGAGCTGCGGAAGGAAGCCAACAAGTACATGTACTTCTAATTGCGTCCCATAACAGCGTGCCCCGTGCCGTTCGGCACAGAGGAAGGCTGAGAGGAGAGCGTCCTTTCCCGGGCGCACCGTTTCCAACCGGAACGGTGCGCCCGGTTTTTTTGCGGTGTGCTGCCGGGGCGGCAAGGAGGTATAGCGCCCACCCGTCCGGGTATGCTAAGACGGAAATGACCAGACAAGGGGGCAGGGTTATGATCATCGCTGTCATACGGACCATCATCTTATATCTGCTCATTATTTTGGGCATCCGCTTGCTGGGCAAACGGCAGGTGGGGGAGCTGGAGCCAACGGAGTTGGTCCTCTCCCTGCTCATTGCCGACCTGGCCGCCGTTCCCATGCAGGACTTTGGCATCCCGCTGCTGATGGGCATTCTGCCCATCCTCACGCTGCTGAGCCTGTCGGCGATCCTTTCGGGGCTGACGGTGCGGAGCATCCGCTTCCGGGCCCTGCTGTGCAGCCGGCCCAGCATCGTGGTCCGGGAGGGGAAGATCCTGCCCCAGGCCCTGCGGAAAAACCGCTTTACGGTGGACGAGCTCATGGAGGAGCTGCGCATGGCTGGGGTGACCGACCTGGCCACGGTGAAGTATGCGGTGCTGGAGACCTCTGGCCGGATCTCCGTCCTGCCCTACGCCCAGGATCAGCCGCCCACGGCCCGGGCGATGGGCCTCAAACCCCAGGAGGCCGGGCTGCCTCTGCCGCTCATCAGCGACGGGCGGGTGCTGCACCGGAACTTGCAGATGCGGCAGCTCTCTGAGGGGTGGCTGAAGGAGGAGCTGGCCCGGCGGGGCGTGCAGGACCCCAGCCAGGTCTTTCTGCTTACAGTGGATGAAGTGGGGAAGGTCTATTTTGTGGCAAAGGAGGCGATGGCGTGAGACAGTTCTGGGCCGGTGTGCTCCTGCTGGGGCTGATGGTGGGGCTGCTTTGGTGGAACATGGCCTGGGTCCAGGGGCTGGCCGCCCCCATGGCGGAGGACCTTTCTCAAGGGGCTGCGGCGGTACAGGCGGCAGACTGGGACCGGGCCGCCGCCAAGACCCGTCAGGCCCAGGCCCGCTGGCAGGCCAACCAGAGCCGCCTGCGGGTGGTTCGCCTGCACGGAGAGATCGACGAGCTGTCGGTCCTGCTCCAGGAAATGGCGGGGACCCTGGAGACCCGGGAGACAGCGGCCTATCTTTCTGCCAGCCGCCGAGCGCTGGAACAGGTGGCCTCTTTGCAGCGGGCGGAGCAGATTTCCCTGGAAAACCTGTTCTGACCGGCGGGCCGGGAGACGTTTGTCCGCCTGAGACCGGCCTGGACCGGGAAATGGGAAAAACTATCTGAACTCGCCCCCCTAAAACGGGAAAAAATTTGACACGGAACCGAAAAAAATTTCTCCGCAGACCTCCCGTTTTCGCCAGAGTGTGCTATAATATGCACGGTAAAAAAACTGGCAATGCCGAGATGCTTAGATCGGGAGGACAAGAATTATGAAAACCCTGTACAACGGAAAGACCAAGACCGTCATGCTGGACGAAGCCACCGGCGTGGTGAACCTGTTCTTCAAGGACTCCGCCACCGGCGAGAATGGCGTCTTTGACCCCGGCTCCAACACCGTGGGCGGCAGCGTGGAAGGCAAGGGGAAGATCGGCCTGAAGATCTCCAAGCACTTCTTTGAGATCATGGAGAAGAACGGCATCCCCACCCACTATCTGGGCGCCGACGTGGACCAGGGCCTGATGCAGGTGCGGAAGCTCACCGTGCCCAAGCTGGAGTTCGTGCTGCGCTATTTCACCGCCGGCTCCATGTGCCGCCGCTTTACCCTGGAGGAGGGCATCGTCTTCGACCCTCCCTACACCGAGGTCACCCTGAAGGACGACGACCAGGGCGATCCCCTGATCAGCGAGCGTCTGTGCATCATGAAGGGCCTGCTGGCGCCCGGCCAGTATGACGAGGCCCTGGGCATCCTGGTCAAGGTGGGTGAGGTCCTGAAGAAGGAGCTGGCCGCCATGGGTCTGACCCTCATCGACTTCAAGATCGAGGTGGGCTATGACGAGAACGGCAAGATGTATGTGGTGGACGAGATCACCCCTGACATCTGGCGGGTCCGGGACGAGAAGGGGAACATCCCCAACCAGATCGACTGCGCCAAGCTGATCCTGGAAAAGATCTGAGCCGCACCGTTATCCGGCAGGATAAGGACGCGAAAAAGGAGGCACTTTGGTGCCTCCTTTTCTGTTTGGAGAGAAGATGAGAAGTCTGTGGGTGATACCGGAACTATTGCACGGAGCAAGGAGAGGGAAAAGGTTTTTCTTGACAAGCACAAGGGTTCTGGATAGAATGCTGAAAAAGAAAATCGTTTTTAGAAAAGGACGTGACAGTGCCACAGGGATGATGGTGCTGTCTCTGCTGATATTCTGGGAAAAACCTAAAGAAATGAAATAGGAGAAGGAAACAGATATGCAAGTAAAATGGAATGACCATTACCTTATGGGGCTGGCAACACTGGACAAAGACCACAAGCAGTTTTTTCAAATTGCTGGCCGGATCATTGAAACGGTGGAAAAAAGCGACGGGCTGAACGAAGAAGCGAGGATCTTTGTAGTCCGGGAGGGAGTCAAGTATCTGAAGAACTACTTTCTGGAGCACGCTGCCAGGGAAGAGGCTTACATGCGGCAGATCGGCTACCGGGACTATGCCTTTCACAAATATCTGCACGATGAATTTCAGTTTGGTCACCTTGCTCGGTTCGAGACCGTCATCGAGCGTGGGTCGTGTACTCGAGATGAAGTGTTCGAGTTTGTGGGAACGGGCATCGGCTGGTTGTTGGAGCACGTTTCCACGGCGGATATGGCCATTGTGGGCAAAGGTGTGCTGTGCTGGCCTGCCGCCCGAGAACTGAACCAGAGCGCCATTGAGTAAGAGGTCAACCGGATGTTTGTGGCAACCTTGAATATGGAGGTCCATGCAACGGTCCTCAATGAGCAGTACATTGGGGAACCCTTTGGCGACGGCATCTATCAGAGTTTTCTCTATCGGAAGGGGGAGCGGGAGATGTCAGTTGTGGCCGGGATCGAAAAGAAATTTCTGATCCGCATTGCCCAGAGCGTTTATGACGATGGCTTGGAGGATGCCGACGCGCTGATCCTGTCGTCGATTGAAATTTTTGGCGCCAACTTCTGGCGGACCTTGGGGGAACGACTGATCAAGTCTGATGACAAAGTAGAGTATCTTCGGGGGCGTTTCCTGTCTTTGAAGCAGTTGCGGGAGACCATGGTCTCCAACCCGCCGGCCATCTCTGTCCTCTTCGGGTCTGACATGGGCAAGTTTTTCATCGCCTCGGAGGACAGCTATTTCCCGGATCACATGAAGAACCCATCGGCTGACCGCTGATAACAGCCGGCGCACAGCCAGATACAAGAACACCGCCCCGGTTCCTGCATAACACAGGAACCGGGGCGGCGTTTCATGGAGAAAAGAAATCAGAAGGTATACTCTGCATACTCCAGCATATTCCGCAGCAGATAGAGCAGGAGCAAGGCCACAGGAAGGTTGCCCAGCCCGGCCACCAGCATGCCGGTGAGGGTGCCGCCGGGCAGACCCAGCCCCAGGACCAAGGCCAGAGCCAGCAGAATGCCCGGCAGGGTCAGGAGGATCAGGATCAGGAAGTAGAGGAAAAACACCAGGGCTTTGCTGGCCCCGCTCCAGAACCGCTCCACCAGCAGGCTGCCGCTCTGGAAGAGGAAGGCATAGCTGATCCGGGCAAAGAGGCAGATCAGGATGCCTGCCGGGCCGATCCCCAGGATCAGCCCCACGGGGACAAAGGTCACCACTGCTTCCAGCAGAGCGGAGGGGAGAAGCTCCCGCAGACAGTGGAGGAGCTTGGCAAAGGGCGGCTCCGGGACCAGATAGAGGAAGGGTTTGCACAGCTCCCGGTTGATGCGGCTCGCGCCGGCGCTGAACAGCTGCAAATAGACGGCAAAGGAGAACACCGGCAGGATGCCCGCCTCCCGCAGAAAGAAGGAGAAGGCGATGAGGATGCCTGCAAAGACCAGCGCGACCGGGGGGAGCAGGAGAACACCGCTCCGACGGTTTTCGATCCGGTGCTTGTAGTAAAAGGCGGAAGCGCCCCAGCCTCGTTTCAGGCCCGTGTGCCCCACCCGGACCTTGCCGGGGACGGCGTCCAAAGAGCCTTCCTTCCGGGCGGTGATGGCCGACTGGGCCAGCTCTGCCGTGCGCAGCACGTCTTCGTACCAGTCCTGCTCAAAGTACGTCAGCAAAAACAGCAGCAGCAGGGAGAACCCCAGGCACAGGGCCAGACCGGGCCACCAGCTGCCCAGCCCCAGGATGGCAGAAAAGGCCCAGCCCAGCCAGCCGCCCACCGGGAACAGCCGAACCGGCAGGCTCAGCCCGGCAGACACCAGACCTTCCAAGCGGTTTTCCGGGTGCTGCCACACGCCCCACAAAACCCAGAGCAGCAGCGCCCCCAGGGCCAGCAGGAGCACGGCCTTGAGGAGCCGCTGTCCCCAGGGATGGCTGCTGGTGAAGGAATAGATGGTCATGGCGGTGATCTCGCCCAGAAAGACCGCCAGCACATAGTGGAGAAACAGCAGCACCATGGTCCCCGTAGAGATGCCGTACAGGTGATACAGCCAACCATATTGGTAGAACAGGAACAGCCCGAGCAGGAGGGTGGTGCTGATCTGCCGGAACAGGGCGTAGAACAAGGCCCGGGTGCGGTGGAGGGGAGAGGGGAAGATCAGATTGACGTCTGACAGGGAAAAGATCGCGCCCCCCTTGGAAAACCCATTCCAGACCGTAAACAGGAACAGGAACAGAAACAGTCCTGTGGCCAGCCCCACCAGCTCCCGGGGGTCCCGGAAGACGGCGTCCGCCGCCGCACCCTCCTGAGTCCCCTGGAGGGAAAACAGGAGGAGAAGCAGCAGAAAGACCACATAGATCAGGCGACCGGGCTTGCGGAGCAGGTCCCGAACAGCGTTTTTCAGCCGCGTGAGGGTGAGGTAGGTCAGGGCGCTCATGTGGGCTCTCCTCCCTCGGTGACGGCGAAGAACAGATCCTCCAGGCTGCGGGCCTGCAATTCCTCCGGTCGGTTGTATTGGGTGGCGGCAAAGCGCCCGTTGACCATGATATGGGTCACGTCCCAATAGTCCTCCACGCTGTCGATCATGTGGGTGGAGATGAGCAGGGCGGCCCCGGCCTCCTTTTCCTCCCGGAACAGGGCTTTCAGTTCCTTGATGGCATGGGGGTCCAGGCCCACCATAGGCTCGTCGAAAATGAGGAGCTTGGGGCGGTGGACCAGACCGCAGCAGATGGACAGCTTCTGCTGCATCCCCTTGGACAGGTCCCGGCCCAGCTTGTCCCGCTTGTCGGCCAGCTCGAAGCGTTCCAGCAGCGCGTCGCCGTAGCCGTCATCCTCCAGGCGGTAAGCCCGGCGGATGAACTCCAGATGTTCGGCCACGGTGAGCATGTCATAGATCGCCGGGGTCTCGGGCATGTACGCCAGCAGGCGCTTGGCATCGGCGGTTTTGTTGCCGAAGCCGCCGATGGTGATCTCCCCCTGAAAGCGGAGCAGCCCGGCGATGCACTTGATGATGGTGGACTTTCCCGCGCCGTTGGGGCCCAGGAGAATGGCGATCTGGCCCTCGTCCACCCGAAAGCTGATGTCGTCGTTGGCAAGGTGCTTGCCGTAGTATTTGGTCACATGGTTCAGGTTCAGCATGGGAACGCTCCTTTGTTTCTCGCAGTTCTCTCAAGGGATGGGATCATTTGCTCAGCATCCCCCCGCGGATGTTGGTACGACGGATCAGCAGCCAGCCGACCAGGGAAAACAGGACGGTGAGCGCCAGCGCCAGGGCCATGGCCCACCAGGGGGAGGCGGCGGCCCGGGCCAGCAGGGCGGCCACCGGGGCAAACAGCCTGGGTGCGAAGGCGGCCAGAGAGGGAAGGCCCAGAAGAACGGCTGCCAGCGACAGAGCGGCAATGATACAGCCAGTCTTACGTAGCCGCCAGAACAGGAAGGTGAGGAACAGACCTGCCGCGAACAGACAGAGCATCCACACCACATGGAAGAGGACGGACAAGCTGTGTTGGCCCAGAGAAAACCGGGTCAGACCGTCCAGGTAGAGCTGGGCATACAGATCGGTCACCACCATAGGCGTGGCAGAGAAGTCGGTGACCAGGCATCCCAGCCCCCGGAAAACTTCCCCAGCTACCGACAGGAACAGGATGGAAAGGGTAGCGGTCGGAAACAGGCTGAGAAAGGCCGTCCGTCGGCTGACCCCAAACTGGGCGCACAGGCGCACCACTTGCCGGGGCATGATGATCCCAAAGACAAACAGGTAGCCGAAACAGCTGGTGGCGTAGCCGCTGTAAAAGAACTCTGTTTCGCGCAGTGTGCTGGCCAGGATGGCAAAGACCAATAGGAGGATCAGGTGGACCCCGAGAAAAACGCTGTGGGCTATGGCATAGTCCCGCACCTGGCAGCGGATGGCAGGGTTAAGACGCATGGGGGACCTCCTCTCGCCGGGCGGAGGCCCGGTCTTCGGCTTCTTGCAGGCTGATGAAATAGTCTTGCAGACGCAGGGGACTTTGGGTCAGGCCGGAGGGCAGAGGTTCTTCCGGCGTTCCCTGTACGGCGGCGGTTTTCAGCCCGCCCAGAGACTGGGCTGTCAGCACCTCCTTGCCCCGGAGGTACTGGTCCACCTGCTCTGCCGGTCCGGACAGGGTATAGGCGGCGGCCAGCAGCTCCTCGGTGGGGGCGTCCCGCAGGACCCGGCCCTCCCGGAGGATGAAGGTGTGGTCGATGAGGTTTTCGACCTCGCTGATCAGATGGGTGGACAGGAGGATGGCGCAGGGGCGGGAGAGAAAGGTCTCTACCAGCAGCCGGTAAAACAGGTCCCGGTGCTGGGCGTCCAGCCCCAATACCGGCTCGTCAAAAAAGACGTAGGGCGTTTTGACGCAAAGACCCAGGATCAGCCGGAAGATGGAGGAATACCCGGTGGACAGGGCGGGGATCTTTTTCTTCAGCGGCAGGGCAAACTGCCCCGCCAGATCCACGGCCCGGTCCAGCTCAAAGTCCGGGTAGAAGCAGGCAGCGGTGCGGAAGGCCCGCAGGACCTTCATGTCGTCGGGGAAAAAGTTCTGCTCTCCCACCAAAAAGATGTTTTGCAGGGCGTGGTCGTTGTTGCGTACCGGCTGGCCGTCCACCAGGATGGCGCCGGCATCCGGCCGCTGGCGATCGGTGAGGATGCTCAGCAGGGTGCTTTTTCCAGCGCCGTTGTTGCCCAACAGCCCATAGATGTGGCCCGGCTCCAGCGTCAGGCTGACCCCGTCCAGGGCGCAGGTGGAACCGAAACGCTTGGTGATTCCTTGGCAGTTAATTGACATCGTGAAATCCTCTCTTGATCAGGTCCGTCAGCTGGGGCAGGGTGAGGCCCAGCCCCTTGGCTTCCCGGACCAGGGTTTGTACGTAATCGTGGTAAAAGGCTTCTGACCGCTGCTGGCGCAGCTTTTCCCGGGCGCCCTGGGCCACAAACATGCCGATGCCGCGCTTCTTATACAGAAGACCGGCGTTGACCAACTGGTTGATCCCTTTCAGGGCGGTGGCGGGATTGATTTTATAGGTGGCGGCGTACTCTGTGATGGATGGCACCTGGCTTTCCTCGGGGTAGGCCCCGGAGAGGATGCCGTCTTCCAGCTGTTCTGCCAGACGCAGAAAGATGGGTTTCTCATCCTGGAACCGCAAGGGAACACCTCCCTTCTTAGTTGGTTAGTTACTTGACTAACTAACTGTATTGATAATATAGCACAAGAAAGATCCTGTGTCAAGGGAAGTGGAACCTGTTTCGATTTTTTCAGAAAACAGGCAGGAAGAGCCACAGGCTGAAAACGCCCCGCCGCCTGTATGAGGAGTGTTGACAAGAGAAATAATATGGAGTAGATTTATGTCAGACGGTATTGCCGAAAACTGGAAAAAAGGAGATCCCCCATGAAACATTGGATCAAACGAACCACGTCGGCGGCGCTGACGGCGCTGCTACTGGTCAGCTGCGTTCCCTGGGCTGGTGCGGCAGAAGATTCGCCCTTGACGCGCGGCGAGACGGCGGCGACCCTGCTGGCTGCGGCGAAAGATTACCACGAAGACGTGACCTATGAGGACATTCTGAAGGGTTACCCGGATGGCAGCCTGCACGAGGATGATCCGGTCACCCGGGTCCAGGCCCTGGTGATGCTCCAGCGGGCCTTTGACGGCCTGCCCACGCCGGTGGGGGACAACGCCCGCAGCGGCTATCCCGCCGCCAACTTCACGGACATCCCTGCCTGGGCCCAGACGGAGTTGAAGAGTGTGCTGGCCTCGGGCATCGTGGCAGGCACCAGCGCCACCACCTTTTCCCCTGACCGGCCCATCACCGAAAAGCAGCTGGACCTCTTCCTCCGGCGGACTTATGCTCTGGAGGGGAGCAATCTGAAGGACGACTTCTATGCCACGGTGAACAAAACCGCCCTGGACAACAGCGTCATCCAGCCCGGTTACTCCGGCACCTCTACCCTGACCGACCTGTCCATCCAAGTCAGCGATGAGGTCAGCGGCCTGATCCAGGAGTTGGTCAGCGGCGGCGCGAAAACCGAGGGCGAGCGGCAGATCGTGCATTTTTACAACAACATCCTGGACACCGACGCCCGCAACCAGGCGGGTATCACTCCCATTCAGCCCTACCTGACCGCCATTGATCAGGCCAAGACGGTGGAGGAGCTGATGGAAGTCCACGCCAAGATCTATAAAGAGACCGGCGTGAACGCCCTCCTGGGCTTTGGCCTGACCATCGATGCCAAGAACAGCGACCAGTGCGTTCTGATCTTTGCCGGGGCCAGCCCTGCCTTGGGCAAGTATGGCTATGCCGGGGCCACCGAGGCCCAGAAGACGGCCTACCTGACCTATCTCACCGACCTGCTGGTCCTGCTGGGCCAGAGCAAGGCCGATGCCCAGGCTCAGGCGGAGCTGGTCTGGCAGACCGATACCGCTCTGGCCGCTGCCAGCATGGACAACCAGGAGCTGGGGGATGTAGATAAGACGTATAACATCTACACCATGGACCAGCTCCAGGCCATGTTCCCCGGCACCGATCTGGCGGCCCTGTTTGCTCTGACGGGACTGGTCCAGACCGACCGGCTCCAGGTGCTGGACCCCGGTCAGCTCCAGGCCTGGGGAAAGGTTTTTGCCTCGGAAAACGCCCTAGCTACCCTTAAGGCCTATTGCCGCCTGAGTCTGGCCACCAGCTTGGGGCAGGCCCTGCACGAGGACTTCCAGAAAACTGCCGAGGCCTTCAACCAGAATTATCTGGGCGTCTCTGGTTCTCTGTCCAAGGAAGAACAGGCGGCTCAGTTTGTCCAGACCTATTTCAGCGACGGCCTGGGCATGTCCTATGTGGACCGCTGCTTCTCCGCTGAGGCCAAAGCCGGCGTAGAGCGCATGGTCCAGGATATTTTGGCCGTCTACCGCCAGCGCATCCAGGCGCTGGACTGGATGAGCCAGACCACCAAGGAGAAGGCCCTGAACAAGCTGGACACCATGCAGCTGAACCTGGGCTACCCCAACGACTGGGAGGACAGCATGGCCGGTGTACCCATCTTGTCCCAGGACGAGGGCGGCAGTTTTTATCAGAACCTGCTGGCCATCAACCAGGCTTTGCGGGAGCAGAGCATTGCCCTGCAAAAGGAAGGGGTCCCGGAAGAGCTGTGGGGCATGACGGTCTACACGGTCAACGCCATGTATCTGCCCTCGGCCAACTCCATCACCTTCCCGGCGGGCATCCTCCAGGCGCCTCTGTACGACGTGGATGCCTCTTACGAGGAGAACTTGGGGGGCATCGGCTATGTGATCGCCCACGAGATCACCCATGCCTTTGACAACAACGGCGCCAAGTACGACGAGAACGGCAACGCCGCCGACTGGTGGACGGCGGAGGACTACGCCGCCTTCCAGCAGCGGTGTGCCCAGGTGGTGGACCTCTATGATGGGGTGGAAGCCGCCCCCGGCATCGTCTGCAGCGGAGAACTGACCCTGTCGGAGAACATCGCCGACCTGGGCGCGGTGGCCTGCATCACCGAGATCGCCGGCCGGCTGGAGGACCCGGACTATGCCGCCCTGTATACCGCCGTGGCCGAGACCTGGTACGCCAGCTATCCCCGCCAGATCCGGGCCTATTTGGCCCAGAACGACGTCCACGCCCCGGACAAACTCCGCGCCAACGTGGTTTTGCAGAATTTTGATGCGTTTTATGAGGCCTTCGGCATCACCGAGGACGACGCCATGTGGTTGTCCCCGGAGCAGCGCGTGACGATTTGGTAAAGAATAAGGTGAGACAATGGCAGAAAATTTGAAGAGACTACAGGAGAAATTTATCCAGGACCTTTTCGTTTCGGAGGGCCTGGGCGCGGTGATCGACGAGGCGGACTATGGCTATGCCCGCTGCTCCATGGAGATCCAGCCCCGGCACTGCAACGCACTGGGGATCCCCATGGGCGGGACGATCTTCACCCTGGCAGATTTTGCCTTTGCGGTGGCGGCCAACCAGCGGGGGCGGGATGTGGTGACCCAGGCATCCCAGATCACCTTCCTGAAATCTGCCCAGGGATCGCGCCTGACTGCGGAAGCCAGACAGGTGAAGGACGGCAAGCGCATTTGTTTCTATGAGATCCGCGTGACCGATGACCTTGGGACGGAGGTCGCCTTTGTCACGGTAAACGGGTATGTGGTCCGTGATACCGGGTCAGAGACCAGCACGGAAAATCAATAACGAGAAAGCGCCCTGCTTCCTGCCGGCACATGGCCGGGGGAAACGGGGCGCTTTTTGGGTTCAGTGGGGGGGATCAGGCGGCTGCATCCTGCTGGGCGGCCAGATAGTGTTCCAGCCGGAGGCTGGTGTTTTCCTGGAGGTTGCGATAGAAGAACTGATAGTCATATAAGTGATAGACGCCCTCGGAGAAGATCGAAAGACCGGGGGGATAGTCCGTCGGGGATATATCGGGCACTTTCAGCGCGCCGCGGACGGGGTCCAGATAAGCGCCGGTGAGCTGGGGGACCTCGGAGAGGATCGCGCCGCTGTAATCCGTAAAGCAAGCGCCGTCGTTTTCGCTCTTGTCTGCCGGGGTGCTGTCCGTGCGCCAGTTGAGGGGATTGATGGACAGGCTTTTGGTCCCGGCGGGCAGAAGGAGGGAGTCCTCCACCGACGGCGCCTCACTGTTGAAGGAGACGACTACGCCGGTGTCCGTCTCTCCGGTGGCCGGGCGCAGCTGGGGGAACTGGTCCACCTCTTCTTGGGTCAGCCGCCAGCCGATGGCATAGCAGGCCACCAGCTGGTCTTGCAGCTCCTGGGTGGTGAAGCAATCCTTCATCAGCCGCAGGCACATGTCCGCGCCCTGAGAAAAGCCCGCCAGCAGGATCGGCTGCCCCTGGTTGTAGTGGTCAAGGTAATAGAGGAAGGCGTCCTTGACGTCCTGATAGGCCAGGGAGAAATAGGGGTCTTGTTCCTCTTCGGGCAGCTCATAGACGTTCAGCCCCACCTGGCGGTAGTACGGTGCAAAAAAGCGGCACGCGGCAGGATAGATGTCTTTTTCCATGTTGATGGCGCCCACAAAGTTTTCCTTGGTCTCCTGGTCATCCAGAGAGAGGTTGTAAGCGTCCTCTGCTCCCGCGTAAACGGTGGGGCAGAGGAAAAAGACGTCGGCGCTTTTGGGTGCGCCCGTGTCCAGATAGGCCCAGTTTTCTGCCTGATCGTAAGCGGTCTTTGCGGCGGACGTGTCTTCCGGGGCAGTGTTTTCTGCGGGAACGGGGCCGCAGCCAGTCAGGCAGACCAGCGCCAGGGCCAGGGCGAACAGTGTTTTTTTCATTCAGGTGGACTCCTTTTCTTCGGTTTCGGGTTGGGCGGCGTATTTTTCCAGCACTCTCCGGTTCACTTGGTCCATCCGGCGCAGCTTTTCCACGCTCTCCGACAGCAGCTGGGTGTCCTCCCGGCGGACAACTGCGCTGTCGATGAGAGATTTCAGCCGCTGAGCAGACAGGTGGGGCAGATCTTCATAGAGATCCTGACCGATGTAGGAGAGGAAGGAGCTGACCTTCTGGTCATAGACGATCCCCACCAGAGGAACGCCCTGGCTGGCGGAGAAGATCAGCCCGTGCAGCCGCATGGACACGACCACCTGCATCCGGGAGAGGATGCCGATGGCCTGGGCGGCGGTGTATGCCTCTGTGATGGCGTGGAAGGGGGCGGTCATCCAGTGGGTGACCCGCTGGGCGGCCGTCACATCCAGCCGGGGCTCGATGGGGAAGAACAGGGGGGTCAGACCGTAGGTCTCATAGGCGTAGTCCGCTGCGGCGGCAATGTCTTTGGCCCGCTCCTCGAAGCCGGGCCAGGGGCGGAGGATGAAGCCGATGTACTGGCCGTCGGTGGGGATGCCCAGGCTGTTCAGGATGCCGTCGATGACCTCCGGGGCAGCGGTGGGCAGGCCGACGGTGGTGTCTGCCGACAGGGCGATGTCCGGTTCGGTGACCCCCAGGATCTCCAGCTCTTTCAGGGAATCCGGGTCCCGCAGCGTGATGGCGTCTACATAGTGGTTCATGACTTTGGCCGCCCGCAGCCGGTTCCGGGGGCTGCGGATGGGACCGATGCCGCAGCCGTACATGATCACCGGGCAGCCGTGGCGCTTGGCTGCGGCCAGGGTCCAGAGATAGAACCACAGGGAACGATACGAGGTGACATCCTGCATCAAGGAGCCGCCGCCGTTGATGAAAAACTTGGCGTGCTTGAAGTGAGACAGGGCTTTCCAGAAATGGAAGGTATAGAAGGCGTTGACCCGATAGGTCCGCCGGGTCTCCATGGGGTTGCGGGAAAAGACCTGGAAGGACAGGTCGGGGTTGATGGAGCGCAGCTCGTTGAGGATGGCCAGCAGAATGGCGTCGTCCCCGGCGTTGCCCCGTCCGTAAGCCCCGCAGATGACCACCTGATCCCGCCCTTTTTTTTCATAACGCAGGATGGACTGGTAGATCTCCAGCTGCCGCTGGATGGTGGCTTCGATGGAAAAATCCCGCCGGGCCTTGTCATACAGCCGCTGCCCCATGGTGCGGCGCAGGGCGGGGTCCCGGGCCAGGGTCAGCAGATGCTCGGCCAGGGCCTTGTGATCTCCCGGGGAGAACAGGAAGCCGTTGGCGCCGTGGTCGATCAGATAGGACACGCCGCCCACCTGACTGCTCACCGTAGGCAGCCCGGCCCGGGCCCCTTCGGTCAGGGCATAGGGGAAGGTCTCCGAGATGGAGGTGAGGGTATTGATGTCCAGGGCGTGATAGAAGGAATCGGTATCCGAGATCCAGCCGGCAAAGCAGACCTCCTTTGTGACCCCGAGTTCTGCCGCCAGCTGCTTGAGGTTTTCCATCTCCTCGCCGTCTCCGGCGATGAGCAGGCGCAAGGCGGGGAACTGCTGGTGCGCCAGGGCAAAGCCGCGGATCAGCGTGGCGATGTCCTTGACCGGGTTGAGCCGGGCGGCGATGCCTGCCACCACACAGTGCTCGTCGGCGTCCAGGCCCACCGAGCGGAAGTAGGTCTGCCGGTCCATGGCAGGGGTGCGGGGAGTAAAGTCCAGGCCGTTGTAAATGGCAAACAGCTTTTCGGGATCAAACTTGCGGTCGATCAGCAGATCCACCATCGCGTCGGACACACCGATCCGGTAGTCCAGCAGACGCAGCGCCAGGGTGTTGATGGTGCCATAGGTCAGCCGGGACAGCGGGCGGCCCAGATAATCCAGGCGATAGTCGCTGTGGACGGTGGAAACCGTGGGCAGGCCCGTGCGTTTGGCCAGAAAGGCGGCCATCATGTTGCCGCGCGCACCGTGGCTGTGGAGCAGGTCGAACTGCTCGTCCTTCACCATCCGTTCCAGCTTTTTCAGGTTGCGGAAAAAGTTCCGGCCGGGCAGGACCAGGGTGTCGATCCCCAGTTCCCGGGCCTCCTGGGTAAACGGCCCCTCGGTGAAGCAGGCCATTTTGACCTGGATTTTAGGAGATAAGCCGGCCAGCAGGGTGTGTACATGGGTTTTGGCGCCGCCGGTGTCGCCGCCGCTGATCAAATGGAGTACTTTCATGGTCTCCCTCCAAACTGAGAGATCGGGGACAACGGGTCCCCGGCAAAACAGCACAGCATGGGCCGTCAGGCCATGCTGTGGAGCCTGTCTTTCTGCGTGGTTTGTGTGCATTATAGCACAGGCCCTGTTTTTTTTCCACCCTTTCCCAACGGGGGTGGAGCAGCCGACCTTTGAAGCAAAACGGCGGGGGACCGCTGTTTTTCGGGAAAGCGATTGTATTGGGGCGCTTCCTATGGTAAAATAAACCAACGATCAGCACGACCGTTGAGAGGGGAAAGAGCGCCCTTTTTTATTGTTTAGGAGGAGAAACCATGAACGAGAACGCGGGTCAGTTTCGCAGCGCTGCATTCGGTGGGTTCCACCGGCAGGATGTGTTGGACTATTTGGCGCGGATCACCCGGGAGAACCAGGACAAGACCTTGGAGCTGACCAAAGCGCTGGAGGAGGCGCAGTCTGCCCGCACCCAGGCAGAGACAGCCCTTGCAGAAGCAAAAGAGCAGGCGGCAGAGGCGGCAGCTGCCCGGGAGGCAATGGCCGAAGAACTGGCCCGCACGCAGAAGGTGCTGGAAGAGGCGGATACCGCCCGGGCCGCTGCCGAAGAACGAGCAGAAGAGCTGACAGACCGGGTCCGGCAGCTGGGACCGGATGCGGCCTCCTGGCAGCGGATCAAGGACACGGCAGGAGACATTGAGGTGGGGGCCCACGAGCGGGCGCAGATCACCTTGCAGAAGGCCCGGGCTCAAGCGGCCCAGATCCGCGCGGAAGGCGTTCGCTGGGTGTTGGAGATCCAGGCCCGCTGCGACCGGCTGAAACGAGACTTGCGGGAGGCGGTCACCTCTGCCGAGAGCGAGCTGGACCAGGTACACGCCGCTTTTGTGCAGGCCCAGGAGGAGATGGAGGGCATCCAGAGCGCTTTGTCCGATCTGGTGTCCAGCGCGGGAGAAGGAGACCGGGACGAACACTTTTTCTGACGGCGAAGAGAGGCGCGGCGCCCCCTGCCGTTGGCGCGGAGACAGAGGAGAAATGTAATCTCTTTGTAAACATTCCGCCAAACCCATTGACAAACGGAGGGAATATACTATCTTATTAAGAAAACGCTGTGCTCCTGTTGGCGCTGCCCCAAGCACAGTCTGTTCAATTCATTGGAATCAAAGAGGCGAGACGTGATGCGTGCAATGTTAGACCGTTTGTTTTATGGCAGAAACGGGATCGATCCGCTGAATATCGCGCTCCTGGTGCTGTCGGCCCTTTGCTGGGTGGTGTCTCTGGTGGTGCCGGTCCGGGGGTTGGCCAACCTGTTTCACTGGGGCTGCCTGCTGGCGGCGGCTGTGTTTTGTGTCCGTGCGTTTTCCCCCAACCTGGCGCGTCGGCGCGCCGAGAACCAGAAGTTCCTTGCCCTGACCCGAGGCGCAGGGGTAGGACAAACCTGGCGGGGAAAGATGGAGCAGCGGCGGCAGTATAAGATCTTCAAGTGCCCCTCCTGCGGCGTAAAGCTCCGGGTCCCCCGGGGGAAAGGGAAGATCAAAGTGACCTGCCGTCAGTGTGGCGCGACCTTTGAGGAAAAAAGCTGATGCTGGCTGATTTCTAAAAAAATGAAAAAACTGAAAAATAACCCTTGACAAAGACGGGGGCAAGTGATATTATAACAAAGCTGTCGCGAGACACGGAGCAAACGAAGTCGAGAAACAAAAAAGTTTGAAAAAACTTGAAAAACCTCTTGACAACGAAAAAGAGTTGTGCTAAGATATAACTCACTCCGCAAGAGCGGCGTGCACCTTGTAAATTAAACAACGTAAGAGAAACACGAAGCACCAAAACGGACATTAAGTTGTC
>CAKTSK010000017.1 GCA_934597725.1 uncultured Eubacteriales bacterium | reverse complement strand
CCGCCGCTTTCTCTTGCAGGGGGTGGCTCAGGGTTCTACGGTGAAGATCTCCTCGATGGGGACGCCAAAGACCGCCGCGATCTTCCACGCCAGCACCAGGGAGGGGTTGTACCGGCCTTTTTCCAGGTTGCCGATGGTCTCCCGGCGTACCCCCACCAGGTTGGCCAGGTCCTCCTGCTTCATGGCGTGCTTGGCCCGGTATTCCCGGATCTTATTCTTGATCATAGCGGAGCCCCCAGCTTTCCCGGAACTGGTCGTGGGCCACCGAGAGGGCGTGGACGATCACGGCCACTGCCCAGCCGGCGGAAAGCCCTGTCAGCAGGGCGTTGTGCTCCCCTGCGCCGCCGGAGAAGAATGCCAGGAAGGCAACCAGGGCGGTGGCGACCATGCCGCAGTAGAAGGCCCGGGCAGCCGAGCGGTTCATGGTGCTTTCCAGCATTTCGTCGGAGGGTTGGAAGAAGTAGGAGAAGTCCACGGCGAAGGCAAAGAAAGCCAGAAACGCCTTGGTCTCTGTAAAGATCCCGAGAAAGCCTAAGAGGGAAAGAAAGCCCATCAGGCCATACAGGGTGCCTCGTGATTTCATGGGGTACCTCCGTTTGTGGTATATTTCGCGCTTTATGAGATAAATATACCACATCGTAAGAGGGATGTCAAGCCCCGCCCCCTGCCCGTTCTCAGGGCAGGGGGCGGGGCGTCAGAAGGCTTTGAGAGTGCTTTTCATAGAGCAGCTGCTGGGCGGCGCTTCGTCGTGGCCCCCATCAATCACGGCGGTCCGTCAGCGTCCAGCCGCCGTCGTTATGATAGATCATCTGCCGGGTCATGCCCCCGTCCAGATAGATGGTCTCGCCGGTGAGGAAGCCCGCCTTGTCCGAGCAGAGAAACCGCACCAGGTGGGCAACGTCCTGGGGCGTGCCCACCCGTCCGGCGGGGTGCTGGACCGCGTCGGGACCGTCGTAGATTACGCCGTCTGTGGCGATCCAGCCGGGGGAGATGGCGTTCACCCGCACCTTGCCCGCCAGGCTCACCGCCAAGGCGTGGGTCAGGGCGGCAATGCCGCCTTTGGCTGCGGTATAGCTCTCCGTCTGGGGCTGGCTCATCCGGTCCCGGGAGGAGGAGAGGTTGACGATGGCCGCGTCGGGCGCGAAGTAAGGCGCAAAGAGTTTGGTCAGATAAAAGGGGGCGGTGATGCCCACCCGCAGGGCGCGGTCAAAGTCCGCATAGGTGGCGTCGTCCAGGCCCACCATGGGCGGCGGCGCGTTGTTGATGAGGTAGTCCACCCGGCCATAGTCGGCGATGACCCGGCGGGCGAAGGCTTCCAGCACCGTCTGGTCTGCTAGGTCGCCCACATAGTAGTCGTTTTCCTGTAGGTCAATGGTACACACCCGGATGCCGTCTTGGCGGAAGGATGCTGCGATGGCTTGGCCGATGCCCTGTGCGCCGCCGGTGACGACGGCAACTTTCTCTGTTATCATAAGGGGACCTCCTTGTCGGGATTGAGGGGGTTCTGTGGGGAGGCTTTCCGCGCCTGGGCGAAGAACTGCCGCAGCAGCGGGGCCAGCACCTCTGGCGCGTCGCGGCTGCATTCATGTCCTGCCCCTGGGATGAGGTGCAGCGTGGCCTGGGGCAGGCGCTCCGCCAGCGCGGCGCAGGCCCGTTTGTTGGCGTGGTCCCGGCTGCCGCAGAGCACCAGCACGGGACAGGAGACGCGGGAGAGCAGGGGGGTGAGATCCAGGTCCATCATGCTGCGGCAAAGCTGGAGGAACTGGGCTTTGGCAAAGCCTGTTTCCCGGAAGCGGGAGGGGGGCATGAGCCGGAACAGGGCGTTTTGCAGCCGCAGCAGTCGTTTCGGCATCCGATACTGGGGGGCCAGAAGCACCAAAGTCCCCACGCGCGCGGGATGCTCGGCGGCATACTGGAGGGCCAGCACCCCGCCCAGAGACAGGCCGCAGAGGGCCAGGGGAGCTTCCGCCTGATCGCAGCACCGGGCAATGGCGGTGTAAAGGGCCGGGTAGGTCGTGTCTCCGGCGGGGACCAGGTTGGTCAGGTCCGGGACCAGTGGGTCCTCCGAGGCATCCAGCAGGCGCAGCAGCGGGGCCCAGCTGGCCGGGGTCTGGCCCAAGCCGTGGAGATAGAGTTGGGTCACGGTGCTGCGTCCTCGTCCAGGGCTTCGACCAGGAAGCTCACCGGCCGGAAGCCGTCGTTGCAGGAGAGCATGGCCGACCGGGGATTTTTCATCCACCCGTCATAAAAATTTTCTGCGCCGTGGCTCAGGGCCAGGACGAAGGGGGAGAGGGTGTCCCAGGCGCTCTGGCAGAAGCCGGCGGGTTTTTCCCAGCCGTTGGTCACAAAGACCTGCCCCTCCGTCATGTCGCAGGCGTGGAGGATGGGGTTTTCATACTGGGCCATCAGGTCTTCATAGCGGGTGATCCGCATGACGGTGATCTTACAGCGTTTCATAGGCAAAGTCCTCTTTTCTGGGTGTGTGTCTGGGGCGGGGCGGCGATTTTTCTGCCGGGATATTTTACCATGCTCTGCGGTTTGAGACAAGGAATCCGTGCGGTTTGCCTTAATATTGCCCCCAAAACGGTCGATATAACAATAGAAGCATTGATCGGAAAGGCGATCCCGTTTGTCTAAAGGAGGCGGCACAATGGATCTTTTGTCAGTTGGAAACTTGAACACACACCTCAAAAATTTGAAGCTGCAAACCCAATGGATGCTCAAGCAAAAGAGTGGGAACGACACTGCCAAGGGCAAATCTCTGGAGGAGTGGCTGGATGGTACCCAGCAGCAGCGGGAGGCCTCTGCGGTCGGGGAGCAGGGGGACAAGACCTTGCGCGAGATCCACCAGAAGCTGTACGCCGGCGGAAAGCTGACCGCGAAGGAGCGGGACTATCTTCAGGAACACGACCCGGAGGCCTATCGGGAGTTGGTCAATCAGGAGCAGGAACAAAAGGCCTATGAACGGGCCCTCCGCCGCTGCAAAAGCCAGGAAGAGGTGGATCGGCTGCGGATCGGCCGGCTCAATACTTCGCTGGTCAAGGTGCGCGCGGTGGAGCACGATCCCCATATCCCCCTGTCCAAAAAGCTGGAGATCGTGACCGCAGAAAAGCAGCGGATCGACCGGGTGGCCGAGAGTACCCGGAAATTTGTCGCCAGCGGAGAATATGCCAAGCTGCCCACCCGGGCAGAAGAGGAGCAGGCCAGAGAGGACAGCGCAGAGGTCCCGACGCCCGCCCCGGAAACGCGGCCCGAGGCAGAGCGGGAAGACGTTGGCGCAGAAGAACATGCGCCGGAGCAGGAGGCAGACCATGCTGCCATCGACCTGGAACAGCCGGCGGAGCGGAAGGTCCGCCGGGCGAGGGCCAAGGCAGCGTATGCGGCCGCCGCCCAGCCGGCAGAGCAGCCGGCCGGCGGCACGATCACGGTGAAGGCATAACGCGCTTCCGGCGCAGGCAGGAAGCCATGCTGTGGGCGGAGAAATGGGGTGTTGTCTTTGGGTCCTCTGCGGTCGCGCAAGACCACGGTTTAAGAGATTTTTAAGAAAAATTTTATGAACGATTCGTTTTTCGCTGATAAAATACGATAAATCAATCTCTGACGACCAGAAGAATTTAGGAGGCCGCCATGGAATTTACTTGTCATACGACCTATGACCAAAAAGCATTGACCGCCATGGCGCGGGCCGTGCGAAAAACGATCCGCGCCAAGAGAAGCCGGGCCGTCCGGTGCTATGCCTGGGTCGTCATTGCTTTGCTGCTGGTGTCCCTCTGGCTGTCCTGGGGGAAGGTCTGGCAGACCGCGCTCCATGGCGTTGTCCTGGCGGGGCTGCTGCTGGTCCTCTGGAAGGAGGATGCCATCAACGGATTTTTCGCCAAACGCAAAGCCCTGCCGGGGACCAACGAGGCAGAGGTTCTGTTCACGCCCGACTACTATCTGGTCAAAACCGATGCGGCGGAATCCAAGTGGCACTATGATAAGATCCTGGCGCTGGCAGAGAGCGGGGCCTATCTCCTCTTTGTGCTGGGTCCCAACCACGCGATGGCGGTGGACAAGGGGACGCTGGAGGGCGGCAGCCTGCCGGCATTTTATCGCTTTTTGGAAGAACGCACGGGACAGAAGATCCAGAAGATCGGGGGATGAATGAAGAGATACACAGGACGAACCTCCCTTCTTCTTGGCTGTCTGGCGGCGGGGACCGTCCTATGCCGGTGGTGGATGATCCGTATGCCGTGCAGAGAGTTTGCCCGCTGGGCCCTCTATATGGCGGTTTTGGACGACGAGATCTGCCGAAACGAGTTGGAGGGCAATTGGATCGGAGAAAGCAAGATCGTGTTTCCGCCCAGAGCGGAAACCTTGCAAACACGCTATCATTGTTTCCTGCAACAGAACCGGAAAAAAAGCCGCCGGCAACTCCAAAGAGAAGCGGCGGACATGGAGCAGCGGCTCCGGGATTCCAGGCAGTATGTTGACCAGCCCAAAGAACGGCTGGAGGTATTTTGGGAAGCGGTGTTGTGACCGACTGCGCGGCCTATGGAAGAAAATTTGCTGGACAAGGATATCCCGCGCAAAGCCTCCCGGAACCGTTTGGGTTCGGGAGGCTTTGTGCTGCGTGGCGCGATGTAAGAGCCTGGGCGCTTGTATGCCATTCAAAGTGTGTCAATAAAACCACCGATCCGCTTGCAATATATCAAAATAGGTTTTCAAGTTTATGTGACACAGAGAACGCTGTTGTTTCAAAATGTCACTGGGGTATAGCCTATTGACATTCAAATAGGAGAGGGCGGGATTCCTCCCGCCCTCTCCTATTTTTACTCAGTATAACGGGTGCATGAAACTTCTTTAGGTTCCCAACCGTATTCCACATTATAATTATCTGTTACAGTGACAACAATTTCACCGTTTTGGAAAGTTGCTTTACAATGGTAGTCGGAATATCCTTCGTCAAAATCATATTCTACTGTCATTGTATCATCAACAAGCATTTGTTCATCCCATGCGCTGATAAACGGATAATGTTTACCACTACCGATATAAACATTTCCGCTACCATCTGAACTGTCTGCTTTCCAGTAAACTTCGCCAGAAGAAGCGAGGTAAAAATCAGATATCAGCGTATAGTCATCAGTTGCCCTTTCTTTATCGTTTATCATCACTTCTGCTTCGGTGAAGTTCCCACAATAGGGTAGATACTTTTCAATCAGTGCTTTGTACTCTTTGACAGTATCATTATCGGCGGGCATAGTAGAAAGCAGTGTATATGCTTGGTCAAAAGATTGTGCCATCAGCGTTTCGAGAAGCCTGTCTGACAGTTCATTCGGTGAATAGGCGCTTACTTCGTCAGGAAAACCAAAATCAGCTATGGTTACATCGGTTTTTCCCTGTAAATAGGAAGTGAAATTTGCGAGGAATATCGCTGTTTGAGAAGTAATCGTCCCCGCATAGGATTCTTTCATTGGCTCAGTAATTGGAAAATCTGATAGTTCATCAGATGACATTTCAGGCGATTGCAGCCACACATCATCGATTGGAGCGTTGTCTGCCATATTGTCAGTACCAAGGTCAATAGAGCGATGAAAAACAATATTTGCTTTGCCACCTGGCAATGTTATCACATTGCCAATCGTACAGGTGTAAGCCAAACTTTTCTCTTTACTGGTGCAAGTAAGGCGGGCAATAAAATCCACATTAAAATCCGCATTACCCGCATGACTTTGATACCAAAATACCCCACGATTCTTTTTTTCAACCAATATGTTGCAGGTATTGCTTCCTGTTTTCAGCATATTCGGGGTATTATCATTAGAAAGTTCCACAGCATATCCAGAGAATATGATTGGTGTATCAGTGGATGCCTCAGTATAAAATGGAAGACTGACTTCTTCCGAATATGTACCATTCTCACAAATATAATCATAAAGTGTTCTCGCAGGATAATTTTGCATTTTTATTATGTGAGAAGCAAACAGCCCAACAGCGACAAGCAGGATAATAGCGACGATTACAAATGGCGCGGCCCTCTTTGTAGTCGCTTTTGTCTTAGCTATTTTGGCTTCCGCCGCTGCAAGTCGTTCGTCCCGTTCCGCTTTTAATTCCTCCATATCTACAGTGGAAAGGACAGTGGCCTCTTTTCCGCAACGGTGACAAACTGCCTCCTCTCGGTGGTTGACCGCTCCACAGGCACAGTGCCACAAATCCTTTTCCTGTTTGAATATATACTTGCAATCCGTACCATACCTCATACGGTACTGCTTGACAAGCTCAGTATCCCCTATGTTATCCAATGGGGCGGGGGAGGAAAGTGGCTCCCACGGTGTATTGCTGTCCGTCCATGTGGTGTTATCAGCAAAGATGACCTCTGACACAGAGACAACAAAACCTCGCGTGCTTGCGTCAGGAAAACTGACAGGTGTTTTCTGTCCAAAATCTGCGTCCCGCCCTGCGTTCAAATCTAAATACTGATGTTGGATTTCATCGCCCAGTGGCTTTCCCGTGGTGTCTGCAGGGGCCAGCTTAACCGTTGCTGCCTTGATAGGTTTGCCACTGATATTTTGGATTTTAAGTTGTGCCAACACCTTACCAATTTCGTTATCCTTGAGCAAGGCCCCCGCTGCAATCAAGACAGGAGCACCCTCAGAATACAGATTTTGAGGTAAGGCAAACAGCTTTGAATACCGTTCGTTCATCTTTCGTTGCCCTCCTATTACAGTTCGGGAAGTTCGTCAAAATTGGTCGCCTCGCTGCTGGTGTTTTCTCGCGTCCGGTGAATATCCTCGACAAGCTGACCAAAGGCGTAGATGGGATATGCAATAAGCAAAGCGTAGCCTAAGCCAATCGATGGAGCGAGGATTAGAGAAATCGGACCAATATCATCCATTGTCAAGATTCCCCCAATAATGACAGCAATTACGTCAACGATCAGTGAGAGTATAGCGTACTTTTGAATTTCACGACCAACATGATTGAATACGTGTTTGTCGAACCATTGATATATTTTTTTCACTTTCTTCTGTCTCCTTCCCGCACAACCTCCGCAAAGGTGTGCTTGACTATTTTCGGAGTGCCCTCCATTTTGATGTACTTTGCAACCGTTGTCCCGCTCCGCCCCATTTCATAGTTGACGGGTTGGAGATACAAATGTTTTTTTCTCCATGTCTAGAATGAATACACATAGCAACGCCTCCTTACCAATAAAAAACGCACAAATATTGTGCAATATGATGACGTTTTGCATAATATATCATATATATATATATATATTGTCAAGCGCTTTTACAAAAATTATCGAAAATAGTTGAAAATACGCCGATAGCGCTGGGTACCCGTCAAACGGCTGCGGACGGAAAATTCGCTGAAAGTTATTGATTTGTTCATTTTTACTGCCTATCTTTCTCTGAAAACATGGCGTAGAATGCATGGCATCATGCAAAGGAGGCAGAAGTCTGCTATGATCGATTATCGCGAAGCCACCGCCAAAGACTTCCACCGCATCGCCCAACTATCGGCCCAGTCCTTTGGGAACTATCCGTATTTTCACAGTGCGTTTCGCCATGCGTTCAAAAACGATAACGCCTACATCAGCTATATGGAAAAGCTGCACCGCGTTCATATCAAGGCCAATGCCTCCCAAAACAAGTGCTTTGTGGGGATGAAAGACGGGGAGATCGTGTCTGCGGCTTTGCTGCAGGACCCGGCGAAAAAGAAAGCTGCTGTTGAGGATTATGTGAAAGCCGGGGGCCTGGGCCTGGTCTTTCCGGTGGGCCTGTCAAAGATCCTGAAGTTTTTCCATTTTTCAGAGAATGCCCGGGCAGACTGTGACCGGAACTATCCCTCGGCATGGTACCTGGAAGTTCTGGCCGTGGACGGCGCCCGGAAGGGCAGCGGCCTGGGCAGCGGGATGCTGCAGGACTGCCTCATCCCCTACGTTCAGGAGCAAGGCGGCCAGGAGCTTACGCTGATCACCAATGCAGAGATCAACCGCAAATTTTACACCAAAAACGGCTTCCGGGAATTTTCCGAGCGCACGCTGGAGCAGAACGGGCAACAGATCGGGAACTGGAGCTTTTGCTTGAAGATGCCGGGATAAGGGCCGTCAGACGCGGCCCGTACAGAAAGAGGAAGTCCTTGCCCGAAGAAGAATACGACGCGCACCCGCCCGGCCGCTGGTCCGGGCGGGTCCTGTTTTTCGGTGGCCGTGCATACAGTAAAAGACACCAGAAACACAGGAGGTGGGGGCGTTGGAAGCACGAATGCCGGTCTCCGGGGGCTGGCTGACCTGCCGGCAGGTGGGCCAGCGGGCAGAGCTGACGATGGATCTTCCGGGAGACAACCGGGGCCTGTTCCGGGGAGAAGCGCTGGGGGCGGGCGGCGCGGTCCCGCTGGGGACCCTCCTGCCCGAGGGCGGCCGCCTGCGGCTGTGCCGGAGCTTTGCCATAGAGGACCTCCGCCGCCGGGGCTGCTGGCCGGTGACCGGGGGACGGGTCCGCATGACCTATGCCTTTTCCGGCGGGGCGGCGGCGCTGCCCCAGGGGTGGAGCCGCACGACCGCACCGGAGCAGTATTTTCTGCGGGATGACCTGCTGGCCCGCTGTGCCCGGGCGGCAGGACCCTGCCTGTGCTGCCGGCGGGAGGACGGTGGGCACTGTCTGGCCTGGCCCTGGGAGCCTGGTCGGGCCTTTCCGCTGCCCCCGCTGTTCTGTCTGGCCTGGGTGCGGGCGCTGGGCGGGCGGCGCTATGTCCTCTTTTGCGTGGCGGAGGACGGCACGCCGGTGGCGCCCAGCGGGACAGAGGGCGAGGACGGGGGAAAGAGTTGCCAAGGGCCGCAAACTGCGGTAGAATAGCGGCAGACAGAGATTCTGCCCCCTGCCCCGGCACCGGGCGGCGGGACAACCAAGATGGAGCAAGTACAATGGATTATTTTCACCTGTCAGAAGACAAACAGGAACTGTTAAAAATGAGCAACCTGGGCCTGGCCTATCTGGGCGACGCGGTCTATGAGGTCATGGTCCGCGCCTGGCTGTGCCTGCACGGCAAGCTGACCCCCGGGCGGCTGCACCGGGCGGCGCTGTCCTATGTGGCCGCCCCCCGGCAGGCCGCGCTGGCGGAGCAGCTGCTGCCGCTGCTGACCGAGGAGGAGACCCAGGTCTATAAACGGGGGCGCAACGCCAGCCCCCACTCCCATCCCCGGGGCGCGACCCGGCGGGAGTATCAGATGGCCACGGGCCTGGAGGCCCTGTTCGGCTGGCTCTACCTGCGGGGGGAGACCGACCGGCTCAACGCGCTCTTTGCCGCCATGATGGAAGGGGAGGATTGACATGCCCATGGACGCCCTGTGCCTGTCCGCCGTTTTGCAGGAGACGGCCCAGGCCGTGACCGGCGGGCGGATCGACAAGATCTACCAGCCCAGCCGGGACGAGATCCTGCTGCACCTGCGGGGGACGGAAGGTCCCAGCCGTCTGCTGCTGTCGGCCAACCCCAACTGGGCCCGGCTGCAGCTGACCCAACGGCCCCGGGAAAACCCCGCCGAGCCGCCCATGTTCTGTATGCTGCTGCGGAAATACCTCACCGGCGGGCGGGTGCTGGGCCTGCACCAGCCCCCCATGGAGCGCCTGGCCGAGCTGGAGGTGGAAGCCACCAACGAGATGGGGGACAAGGTCCGCCGCCGGCTGATCCTGGAGGCCATGGGCCGCCGGACGAATCTGCTGCTGCTGGACGGCGAGGGGCGGATCGTGGACTGCCTGCGCCGGGTGGACGGCGACCTGACCCAGGCCCGCCCCCTGCTGCCGGGGATGTTCTATCAGTACCCGCCTTTGCAGGCGGGAAAGGCAGACCCCGCCGCCATCACCGACGAGGTCCGGGAGACCTTGCTGGCCCAGGGACAGACGGATACCCCGGCAGACCGGTTCCTGCTGGATCATTTCATGGGGCTCTCGCCCCTCATCGCCCGGGAGGTGGCCTTTGAGGCCTTTGGAGAAGTAGACGCCCCGGTGGGCCGGGACCCGGCGCTGCTGCTGGACAAGCTGGCCGCCCTGGTGGCGCGGGTCCAGACCGGGCAGGTCCAGCCCGCCCTGCTGGCGCGCCAGGGGAAGGCGGTGGATTTCTCCTTCCGCCCCATCCTCCAATATGGACCGGAGACCGAGAGCCGGACCTATCCCACCTTTGCCGCCCTGCTGGACGACTTCTATCAGGCCCGGGAGACGGCGGACCAGGTGCGCCAGAAGGGACAGGATTTCCTGAAAAGCCTGACCCACGCCCGGGACCGCCTGATACGGAAGCTGGCCTTGCAGGAGGAGGAATTGGCCCGGACGGCCAACCGGGAGACCGACCGCCGCTATGGGGACCTGATCACCGCCAACCTCTACCGCATGGAGAAGGGGGCCAAGGTCCTGCAAGCGGAGAACTACTATGAGCCGGACTGTCCGCTCATCGAGATCCCCCTGGACCCCCGCAAGACGCCCCAGCAAAACGCCGCGCTATACTATAAGAAATACACCAAGGCCAAGACGGCAGAGGAGATGCTTCGCATCCAGCTGGAAAAAGGAGTCCAGGAGCGGGCCTATCTGGACAGCGTGCTGGAGAGCATCTCCCGGGCCGAGGGCGACCGGGACCTGGAGGAGATCCGCCAGGAGCTGGCCCAGACGGGGTACCTCCGCCGCCGGGGGAAGGGAAAAGAGAAGATGAAGCGGCCGGCAACGAAACCGCTGACCTTCCGCTCCTCGGCGGGGCTGCGGATCTCCGTGGGCCGCAACAACCTGCAAAACGATCTGCTCACCACCAAGCAGGCGGGCAAGTGGGACTATTGGCTGCACACCCAGAAGATCCACGGCGCCCATGTGATCCTGTGGACCGAGGGGACCCCGCCCGATCCCCAGAGCATCCAGGAAGCGGCCATGCTGGCCGCCTGGTATTCCCAGGGGCGGGAGGGGAAAAAGGTCCCCGTGGACTATACCCCGGTGAAGTTCGTGAAAAAGCCGGCGGGTGCCCGGCCGGGGATGGTGGTCTACTCCACCTATCAGTCGGCCTATGTGGCCCCGGACCCGGCCCTGGCAGAGAAGCTGAAAGCCTGAGAAGAAGGAGGGACTGGCCGTGGAGAACGAGCCGACCTTGATCTGTTATCGGTTCCAGTGCGCCCGCTACCTCACCTGCGGGCGGTCCGGCGGGACCGGCTGCTGCCTGGAGCGGCCGCCTCACCGGGCGGAGATCCCGGACGGGGCCTGCACCAAAGAGAAGGGGTATCCCTATTACCAGCCGGGGCGGGAGGAGAATCCCGTCCATGCCTGGATGCGCCGGCACTGAAACAAGGCCCGTTGCAGAGTTTTTCATTCTGCAGCGGGCCTTTGTCTTGCGGTATCTTCAGTTTTCCGGCAAGTCGGACAATGCGATTCTGTCGTAGGCGCTGTTCTTAGTATCTTCCGGGTGCGGTTCCAGACCAATGATCGTGATTTCCCGCTGGTTCGGACCGTATACCCAATACATCCTTCTGGCGTTGCTGTTCTTGTTTTCCAGATAAGATTGCCAGACTTTCACCCCATACCGCTTTGACAGCGGAGGAATTTCGTGGGTCCGCAGCCCCGGATAAAAAGGATCCTCAGCCAGCTTTTTCAATGCATTGCCCCACTTTTTGTAGAGTTCCTTGCCTTTTTTCTTAATGGTTCCGTTCCGGTACGCCCTCTGCAACGCTGTCCATTGCGCCAGCATTTGGGGAACACCCATCTTGATCATAAATCCCATGTCTGACGTTGTTAGAAGTCGGAGAGGTCGATGGCCTCCGAGACATCACCGTTCTTAAAGTTGGCAATGGCCTGGTCCATGTCGCGCAAGGTTTTGGGGGAGATAGATTCCGGGAGCTTTAACTCTCTGGGTTCCAGAATGATGCAGCCGTTCTGGTACTCCCTTACATTGTAATACTGATATGCTGCGCCGCGGAGCGTTACACGCTTCTTGCTGTCAAGGTGAACGGTATAGTCTTTTACTGCTTCCATTGTCGGCACCTCCTTGCGATGGAAGTGGGATTTCCCACCTGTCGTTATCATATGCTTTTTTTTAGTGTCTGTCAATGCTGCGCTGTTCATTCAGAACAAGGGGGGAGACCAGATGTTTTTTGCCCAAAAGAAACGCCGAAGACCGTGCAGGTCTTCGGCGTCGTTTGCTGGCAGGACTTACGGACAGGTATCAATGTCCACCAGGATGTTGTCGGTGCCGTTTTCCTCAAACTCGTTGATATAGGCCTCGATCCGGTGGGTCAGCTCGGCGTAGTTGCTCTCGTCGATGGGGGCGTCGTTCATGTCCCGGCGGGCCAGATCCTCAGCCAGGATATCAAAGAAGACGTTGTTTTCATATTCCATAATAGCCTCGTGAATGCCCCCCTCTACGAAGGGGCGGGAGGGGACGGTCTCTCCCCGATAGGTCTCGGCCAAGATGCCCATGCCCTCTTGCCGGGCCTTTTCAAACAGCAGACTTTCTACCTTGTCGTAGTCCTGAAACCGGTCCTCGCCCCGGGTGGAGTTGAGGATCCAGTTGCCGATATAGGCCATATCCAACAGACGTCGGAATTCCTTTTTGCTCAGTTCCAGCTGCATACCATGACCTCCTCGCTGAGAAATGAAACAATGGGTCCCTACTTTGTCAGACCAGAAGGGGGAAGTCCCCCATCCTGCCCCTATTATAGTGTGCCCCAGACAGATTGTCAAAGGAGGAAGGGGGGAAAACTCTACGAATTCTGGTTTCCCCGCCGGAGATTTCTTGGTGCGCCGGGGCGGAACGCGGGCGGGCAGAAACCGCCGTCTGCCCGCCGCCGCCTGCTGGCGAAGCAGGGGGAGACTTTACATTTTGTGTGGAATAGGCTATAATACAATACATTTGAGCCGATAACAAAAACATGGGTAGGAGAAAAGCATGGAAAAGCCAGTGATCATTTCCATCCGGGGCGTGCAGTCCATCGAGCCCGGAGAGGAAGACGTGATGGAGTTGGTGACCCAGGGGGTCCTGCGCCAGGAGGAAGGGGAGATCTTCCTGCAATATCCCGAGAGCGAGCTGACGGGCCTGGAAGGCACCCTGACCACCTTCCGGGTGGCCGGCGACCGGATCACCCTCCGGCGGGAGGGGACCCTCAACTCTGAGATGGTCTTTCAGGAGGGACAGAAGCACCTGTCTGTTTACGAAACGCCCTACGGCAGCCTGATGCTGGGGGTGAACACCCACCGGGCCAAGGCCAGCCTGGGCGCGGAAGGCGGCAGCCTGTCCATCCGCTACCGGCTGGAGGTGGACAGCCAGCCGGTGGGCGAGAACTCCTTCGAGATCCAGGTGACCGAGCCCCAGCCGGCCCCCTCTCATGCAGGCCAGTGAGACGACAATACGAGAACAAAAGGGGATAACAGTAACGATGGCAAATTTGATTCAGTATGCAAAGGACCAGGTCAGCCAGCTCACGGACCGGGCCTATCAGGCGGCGGCCGCCGCCGGGGTCCTCCCGGCGGGGGTGACGGTGAAGGGATCGGTGGAGATCCCCAAGGACCCGCAGAACGGCGACTACGCCTCCTCCTTCGCCATGGCCGGGGCCAAGGCCATGAAGATGGCCCCCCGGGCCATTGCCCAGGCCGTGGCCGACCACATGGACCTGACGGGGACCATCTTCGCCTCGGTGGAGATCGCCGGGCCGGGATTCCTGAACTTCCGTCTGGGCCCCAAGTGGTACGGAGACGTGCTGGCGGACATTGAGACAGAGGGCGCGCAGTACGGCCAGAGCCAGGAGGGCCAGGGCAAAACCGTCATGGTGGAGTTCGTCTCCGCCAACCCCACCGGCCCCATGCACATGGGCAACGCCCGGGGCGGCGTGCTGGGCGACACCCTGGCCAACATCCTGCGCCGGGACGGCTGGGACACCTGGAAGGAGTTCTACGTCAACGACGCCGGCAACCAGATCAACAAGTTCGCCGTGTCCATCCAGGCCCGCTACCTGCAGCTGCTGCTGGGGGAGGACGCGGTGCCCTTCCCGGAGGACGGCTACCACGGCGAGGACATCAAGGAGCTGGCCAAGGGGTTCTATGAGGCCCACGGCGACGGCTACCGGGACACCCCCGAGGCCGAGCGGCTGGAGGCCCTGGCGGCCTTTGGCCTGAAACACAACATCCCCCGGATGCAGGAGGACCTGCGCCGGTACGGCATTGAGTATGACCAGTGGTTCTATGAGTCCTCTCTCCACGAGTCCGGCTATGTGGCCGAGACGGTGGCCCTGCTCACCGAGAAGGGGTGGACCTATGAAAAGGACGGGGCGCTGTGGCTGCAAACCGCCCAGCTGCTGCGGCAGAAATACCTGGCCGAGGGCAAGAGCGAAAAGCAGGTGGACAAGCTGGACCTGAAGGACGACGTGCTGCGCCGGGCCAACGGGTTTTACACCTATTTTGCCGCCGACATCGCCTACCACAGAAACAAGCTGGCGGTCCGGGGCTTCGACCTGACCATCGACGTGTGGGGCGCCGACCACCACGGCCATGTGGCCCGCCTGCAGGCGGCCCTGGACGGGCTGGGGCTGGACGGCTCGCACCGGCTGGTGGTGGTGCTCATGCAGCTGGTGAATCTGCTCCAGGACGGCCAGCCGGTGCGGATGTCCAAGCGCTCGGGCAAGGCCATCGCCCTGCACGACCTGCTGGACGAGGTGAGCGTGGATGCGGCCCGGTACTTCTTCAATTCCCGGTCGGCCACCAGCCCCGTGGACTTTGACCTGGGCCTGGCCGTGCGGGAGGACAGCGAGAATCCCGTCTACTATGTCCAGTATGCCCACGCCCGCATCTGTACCCTGGTGGCCCGTCTGGCCGGCGAGGGCCAGCCGGTGCTGCCCGCCGCCCAGATCCAGGCAGACCTGCTGGCCAGCCCCGAGGAGCTGGCCCTGGTGCGGGCCCTGGCCCGGTTCCCGGAGGAGATCCATGCCGCCGCCCGGGACTTTGACCCCTCCCGCATCAACCGCTATCTGGTGGAGCTGGCCGGCCTGTTCCACCGGTTCTACAGCGCCTGCCGGATCAAGGGAGAGGAGCCGGCGCTGCTGGCGGCCCGGCTGAAGCTGGCCGACAGTGTGCGGGCGGTCCTGGCCAACGGCCTGGGGCTGCTGGGCGTCACCGCGCCGGAGAAGATGTAAGGGATCTTCTCCTCAGCCGCTGCCGCCGTCAGGCGGGAGAGAAAGAGAGGATACCATGAAGAAAAATGCAAGGGACAGCCTGGTCATCGGCTTTGCCCTGTTTTCGATGTTCTTTGGGGCGGGGAACGTGATCTTCCCGCCCTATCTGGGCCTGGGGTCCGGCGAGCAGTGGCCCCTGGGCTTTTTGGGGTACTATATCGCCGACGTGGGCCTGGCGCTGCTGTCCATGTTCGCCATCCTGCGCCAGGGCAGCCCCACGGGCATCACCGCCCGGATCGGCAAGGTGCCGTCGGTGCTGCTCATGTGCATGGTGGTGCTGTGCATCGGGCCGCTGCTGGCCATTCCCCGCACGGCAGCCACCACCTATGAGACCTCCATCCTGCCGCTGGCGCCGCAGATCAGCCCGGTGGTCTTTTCGGTGATCTTCTTCCTGCTGGTGCTGGTGCTGTGCCTGCGGGAGAACGCCGTGGTGGACATTGTGGGCAAGATCCTTACCCCGGTGCTGCTGGTGGGCCTGCTGGTGCTTATTGTGGTAGGTGTGGCCTCTCCCCTGGGGCCTGCCGCCGCCCAGCCCATGGTGGAAAACGTGGGCGCCACGGGCGTCGAGGCCGGCTACCAGACCATGGACGTGCTGGCCACCCTGATCTTTGGCTACATCATCCTGAAAAGCGCCTGGGAAAAGGGCCACCAGAAGTGGAAGGACCAGGCCCGGGTGGTGGCCGGCGCCAGCGTGGTGGCCGGCGTGGGCCTGCTGGTGGTCTATCTGGGCCTGACCTATCTGGGGGCCACCATGGGGACCTATTTTGACCTGTCGGTGGACCGGACCCATCTGGTGACCACCATCGTGCGCAGCCTGCTGGGCCAGGGCGGCATCGTGCTGTTTGCCATCGTGGTGGCGCTGGCCTGCCTGACCACGGCGGTGGGGCTGGTGAGCGCCTGCGCCGACTATTTCAGCGGCGTGTCCGGCCGGCGGCTGCCCTACAAGGCGCTGGTGTGCGTGTTCTGCCTGTTCAGCGCCGTCATCTCCAACTTTGGCATCAACGAGATCATTTCCATCTCCGCCCCCATTCTGAACGTTCTCTATCCGCCCACGCTGGTGCTGATCGTGCTGGGCCTGTTCGGGAAGCGGCTGAAGAACAACTGGGTCCACCGCCTGGGTGCGCTGGGCGCGCTGGCCGTGAGCCTGCTGAAGGTGCTGGGCCCGCTGGTCGGCCTGGACGTGACCTTCCTGACCGTCCTGCCGCTGGACAGCCTGGGCTTCGGCTGGGTCCTGCCGGCGGCGGTGTGCGCCGTGGTGGGGGCCTTTGTCCCCAACAAGAAGGAGAAGAACGCGCTTCCTGCGGAGGAAGCCTGAGTTTTCCGCCACACCTTCCGGAGCTTCTGTTCCGGAAGGTGTTTTTCTGCCGCCCTGGGAAACCATCCCATCGTCAGACCGGGCACAGCCCGGAGAAAGAAGGAAGGACCATGAAACTGATGATCGCAGCGGACCTGCACGGCTCCGCCTATTATGGAAACGCCATGTGCCGGGCCTTTCAGCGGGAGGGGGCCGACCGGCTGGTGCTGCTGGGCGACCTGCTCTACCACGGCCCCCGGAACGACCTGCCCCGGGACTATGATCCCAAGCAGGTCATCGCCCTGCTCAACCCGCTGGCCGGCCGGCTGCTGTGTGTGCGGGGCAACTGTGACAGCGAGGTGGACCAGATGGTGCTGAACGTGCCCATCCTGGCCGACTATGGGGTGCTGCTGCTGGGGACCCGGCTGGCCTACCTGACCCACGGCCACGTCTACCACCGGGACCACCTGCCGCCCCTGCATCCCGGCGACCTGCTCCTGTGCGGCCACACCCATGTGCCGGCCTGGGAAGCCTTTGGGGAGGACAACTGGTATCTCAACCCCGGCTCCCTCTCCCTGCCCAAGCAGGACAGCCCCCACAGCTACCTGATCCTGGAGGAGGGGCAGGCGGTGTGGAAGACGCTGGAGGGGACCCCGTTCCATACATTGGAGTTATAACGACCGTTCCTGTTTGGAAAAACGCCCGGCGGCGGACAGCATGTTTTCTGTCCGCCGCCGGGCATTTTCAGGAAAAAGAGAGAGAAAGGGATCAGGAAAGAAAGCGTTCCAGCCGGGGACCCAGGCGGCTGAGGATCTCGTTGGTGATGGTGCCGCACTGGCAGGCCAGATCGACGGCGGAGAGGGTCTCCGTCCCGTCGGAGCCGATCAGCACGGCCACGTCCCCCGCCTGGACGGGAGGCAGGTCGGTGACATCCACCAGGGTCTGGTCCATGCAGATGCGCCCCACGATGGGCGCGCGGTGTCCGTGGAGGAGGACCTGCCCGCCGGTGAGATTCCGGGGCAGGCCGTCGCCGTAGCCGATGGTGAGCACCGCCAGCCGGGTGGGCCGCTGGGCGGTGAAGGCCCGTCCATATCCGGCTGCTGCGCCGGGGGCCAGGGCGCGCACCGTGGCCACCCGGGCCGAGAGGGAGAGGACCGGGCGCAGGGCGGGGGCGGCGGTGTTCCGGTCCTTGGGGGAACTCAGCAGGCCGTACAGGGCGATGCCCACCCTGGCCCAGTCGCCGCCATAGGCGGGGTAGTTGAGCAGGCCGTGGCTGGCCAGCAAGTGGACCTTGGGCAGGGTGAGGCCCCGGTTTTTCAGTTCTTCCAGCAGCTGCCGGAAGGCCTCCTGCTGGCGATGGACATAGCCCTGGGAAGCCGGGTCGGCCCCGTCGGCGGTACACAGATGGGTGTACAGCCCGGTCAGCCGCAGGTGCGGCAGGGAAAAGACCGTCAGGATCTCGTCCAGGTCGGCCGCCGGGATGCCCAGGCGGTGCATCCCGGTGTCCACCGCCAGGTGGACCGGCAGGGTCTTGCCAAAGGCGCTGAGCTGCCGGGCATAGGGGAGGTCCACCACGGTCTGGGTCAGCCGGTAGCGGCGCAGCAGGGGGAACTGGTCCGGGTGGGTGTAGCCCAGGATCAGCAGGTCGCCCCGGACCCCGCCCCGGCGCAGCTGGATGCCCTCTTCCAGGGTGGCCACGCAGAAGGAGGAGATCCCCTGGCGGGCCAGGACCCGGGCCACCGGCAGCGCGCCGTGGCCGTAGGCGTTGGCCTTGAGCACGGGCATGAGCTGACAGCCGGCAGGCAGGAGGGCTTGCAGGGTTTTGGCGTTGTGGCACAGGGCCTGCCGGTCCAGGGTGATCCAGGCCCGGTCCCGGCGGGGGCGGGGCGGCTGCCGCCGGAGGCTGAGCCAGGCGATCCCCCCGGAGACCAGGAAGGAGAGCAGGCAGACGGCCAGATAGTGCCCCAGGCTGTTGGTGACCAGCAGCCCGGTCAGACCCAGGACCCCGGCGGCCCCCCGGACCACCACCAGCATGGCCGGGTGGAGCACATACACCCAGGTGGACAGGGTGGGCAGACCGGCCGGGGCTCGAACGGACCAGGTTTGCAGCAGCCGGTACAGAAAGACCATGACCACCGGCAGCAGCAGATACATGCTGTCGTGGCGCTGGAGGGCAAAGTGCCGCAGGAGAAAGGCTTCGGCGGTCATGCCGCCAAAGGAGAGGATCAGCCCCAGCGCCCAGCGGGCCGGGGCAGACCGTGCCGGCGGCTGTCCCAGGCGCGCGCCCAGGAACAGGAAGAGCGGGGCCATCCACAGGCCGTTGCGGGTGTAAGTATACAGCTGGAAGCCCAGGTCATAGGCAGAGGCCAGGGGCGGCAGCGCGGCGGTGAGCCCATAATAGCTGTCGCCCCCCAGACCCACCAGATAGAGCAGCGCCACAGCGGCCAGCAGCCCCTTGCCCCGGCAGACGCGGGAGAGCAGAAAGACCACGGCCAGCCCCATGAGGCAGGCGGGGAAATACCACAGATGGTAAAAGGTCCCGTCAAAGACCAGCAGCCGCAGGGCATCCCCGAGGGTCAGGTCCTGATGGTGGCCGGCGTAGAGGCCCAGAGGCAGATAGAGCAGGATGGCCGCGCCATACAGCAGCAGGATCTTCTTCCCCTGCCGCCACAGCAGGGCGGGGGAGCGGCGCCCAGCCAGGACAGGACCCAGGATGAACTGCCCGGTGACCAGAAAGAAGAAGGGGACCGCCACCCGGCCCAGGACCCGGGTGAGGAAGAAGTCCCCGGCGGCAGAGTAAGTGGTCAGCGGGGAGGTATGGATGGCCACCACCAGCAGGGCGGCAAGGATCTTGAACCAGTCCAGACCGCCCTGGCGCTTGGGGTCAGGCATCGCGCGGCCCCCCTTCCGTCAGGACAAAGCCGTCCACGTTGTTGCCCGACAGGGCGGCAGTGGGCGCGACGGTCTGGGGCAGGGGGGTGTCCCCTTGGGCCGCAGCGGGCAGGAAGGAGAGCCGGATGCCGTTTTCGAGGGTGTGACAGGTTCCGAAGGGAAACGACCGCAGCCAGACGATATACTCTTCTAAGGTCAGGCCCCGTTCGGCGGCTAAGGCGGCGTGAGGCGTGCCCACATACCGGAAGTGCCAGGGTTCGTGGCCGATGCCGGTGACGGCTTCCTTGCCCGCCGGGTAGCGCTGGAGAAAGCCGAACCGGGCCATTTCCCGGCGGAAGGCCTGACAGATGCCGTGGTACGGAAAGTCCGGGCGGATGAAGTCGATGGTCTCCTGCCGCAGGCCCAGGTCGATGGCCAGCCCGGTCTGGTGCTCGCTGCACCCGGGGCGGGCCACATAGGTCTGGGTGAAGGCCAGGCCGTTGTCCCGCAGGGAGTCGTCCCAGATGGCCTGCTGCTCCTCCTGGGAGCACCAGCCGCTCACGGGGACGATGTCCCGCCAGCCGTCGCCCAGAGCCGCCATGAGCCGGTCCAGGGCCTGGGCGGCCCGCCGTTCCAGCAGGATCTCTGTGCCCGCCACAGGGACCAGGTCGGGCTGGGAGCGGGCGCGGAAGGGGTGGCCGGCGTTGACCAGGATGAGGTCGCCCGCCCAGACCGCCTCCCGGGGCAGGACCCGGGGGCTCATTGGTCCTGCTCCTGGGCGATGATGGTGTCCAGGATCTCCGGGAAGGAGAGCCCGGCGGCCTGCATCATGCCGGGGAAGCGGCTGTGCTCAGTAAAGCCGGGGATGGTGTTGACCTCGTTGAACACGATGCGCCCGTCGGGGGTGAGAAAGAGATCCACCCGGGCAAAGCCCGTGCAGCCCAAGGCCCGGTAGACCATCTGGGCGGTCTCTTTCACCCGCTGGGCCGTGGCCGGGTCCACCCGGGCGGGGACGTGGATGGCAGAGGTCTTGAGGGTGTACTTCTCGGTGAAATTGAAGAAGCCGCCGGAGAGCTCGATCTCGTCGATCTCGCCCACCCGCAGGGTCCGGGTGCCGATGACGGCGCAGCCCACCTCAAAGCCGGGGATGGTCTCCTCCAGGATCACCTGCTCGTCATACTGGCCGGCCAGCTCCAGGGCGGGCAGCAGCTCCTCCTCCCCGTGGATCTGGCTGATGCCGTAAGAGGACCCGGCCCGCAGGGGCTTGACGAAGAGGGGATAGCCGGTCTGCCGGGCAAAGTCCCGGGCGGGCTGGGGGTCTGTGTGCCGGGAGAGGACCAGAGAGGCAGGCACGTCCACCCCGGCCGCAGCGGCCAGCCGGTGGGCCCGGTCCTTGTCCATGCACAGGGCCGAGGCCAGGGTGCCGCAGCCGATGACCGGGATGCCGGCCAGCTGGAACAGCCCCTGCACCGTGCCGTCCTCCCCGTTCTTGCCGTGGAGGATGGGGAAGGCGTAGTCCAGCGCCAGGGGCTGCACGCCCTGGGCGGTGAGCCGGAGCAGGCCGTGAACGGCCCGGTCCTGGCTGATCACCACGGGGGTCAGCCGGTCCGGCTGCTCGTCCCAGGCGTCCTGGGCGATGGCCTCATACGGCCCGTGGTAGAGGAACCACTGGCCGGCCCGGGTGATGCCCAGGGGCAGCACGGTGTATTTCTCCGGGTCCAGATGGGTCAGCACGGCGTGGGCCGACTGCAGGGAGACGCTGTACTCCGGCGAGCGGCCGCCGAACAAAACGGCAATGGTGGGTTTGGTCATGGTGATCTACCTCCTGCATGGATGAAACTTTGGGGTCCTGATGGGAAAATGGCCGGGAAGCGGCCTCTTTTTTGGCGTTTTCCTTAGTATAGCGGGAAAAAATGAGGGTGGCTTTAAGGAATGGTTGTGTCTTTCTTAAAAAGACTTGTGAATTTCTTAAGAAGACTTAAAAAAGATTGAACGGAGATCCGCGGAAATCTGGAAAAGGCTGGAAGATGCTAATTTATGAATAAATTGTGAACAATCCCCGGTTTCCTGTTGACAAGGCGGGGCGGGTGGAGTATATATAGCAAAAGTGATCAGTGATTACTTATTAAAACACTTGTCTATTAAAATACACGGAGGAAACGATCATGGTATTTGAAGCAATCGCAGAACTGGTGGCAGAGCGCGTGGAGAAGGACGTGTCCGAGATCACGATGGAGAGCAACTTCCGCGACCTGGGCATTGATTCCCTGGACACGGTGGAGCTGCTCATGAACCTGGAGGACAAGCTGGACATGGAGATCGAGCTGGACCAGAAGGTGGAGACCGTGGGCGACCTGGTGGCCTTCGTGGAGAGCAAGCGGGCATGATCCATACGCCGCTGTGTGACCTGCTGGGCATCGAGTATCCGGTGTTCCAGGGGGGAATGGCATGGATCGCCGACGGCAAACTGGCCGCCGCCGTGTCAGAAGGCGGCGGCCTGGGCATCCTTGCCGCAGGCAACGCGCCGGCCGACTATGTGCGGGAGCAGATCCAGGTGGCCAAGAGCCTCACCTCCCGCCCCTTTGGGGTCAACATCATGCTGATGAGCCCCTTTGCCGACGAGGTGGCCCAGGTGGTCGCCGAGGAAAAGGTGGCCGTGGTCACCACCGGGGCCGGCAACCCTGGCAAGTATATGGCGCTGTGGCATCAGGCCGGCATCCGGGTCATCCCCGTGGTGGCTTCGGTGGCCATGGCCAAGCTGATGACCCGGCAGGGCGCAGCCGCTCTCATCGCCGAGGGCGGCGAGAGCGGCGGGCATGTGGGGGAACTGACCACCATGGTCCTGGTTCCCCAGATTTGTGATGCCACCGACCTGCCGGTGATCGCCGCCGGCGGCATCGCCGACGGCCGGGGGGTGGCGGCAGCCTTCATGCTGGGCGCCTGCGGCGTGCAGATGGGGACCCGGTTCCTCAGCGCCGAGGAGTGTACCATCCACCCCAACTATAAGCAGCGCATCCTGAAGGCCAACGACCTGTGCACCATGGTCACCGGCAAGCGCCTGGGCCACCCGGTGCGCAGCCTGCGCACGGCCTTTGCCCGCAACTATGCCAAGGCCGAGTACGGCGGCATGGACGACGAGGCCCTGGAGGCCCTGGGCACCGGCGCGCTGCGGAAGGCCGTGGTAGAGGGCGACCTGGAGGAGGGGTGCTTCCTCTCCGGGCAGGTGGCCGCCATGGTCAAGAAGATCCAGCCTGCGGCGGAGATCGTCCGGGAGGTCATGGAAGAGGCCGAGCCTGTGCTGAAAGGAGCCACACAATGGGTAAGATAGCCTTTGTTTTTGCCGGCCAGGGGGCGCAGTTCCCCGGCATGGGCCAGGAGCTGGCCCAGTGCTCGCCGGCAGCGGCGCAGATCTTTGCGCAAGTGGACGCCCTGCGTCCCGGCACCTCCGCCCAGTGCTTTGGGGGCAGCGAGGAAGAGCTGAAAGAAACCAAGAACACCCAGCCCTGCATGTTTGCCGTGGAGCTGGCCTGTGCCGCTGCCCTGGAAGAGGGCGGGCTGAAGGCCGACATGGCCGCCGGGTTCTCCCTGGGGGAGATCGCCGCCCTGACCTACACCGGCGCGGTGGATCTGGCCACGGGCTTCCATCTGGTCTGCCGCCGGGGCGAGCTGATGCAGGCCGCCGCCGAGGAGCAGCCCACCGCCATGGCGGCGGTGCTGAAGCTGCCCAACGAGAAGGTGGAAGAACTCTGCGGACAGTTCGAGCAGGTCTATCCCGTCAACTACAACTGCCCCGGGCAGGTCTCCGTGGCCTGCGCCAAGGAGCAGCTGGCGCCCTTTTCCGCTGCGGTGAAGGCCGCCGGTGGCCGGGCGCTGCCCTTGAAGGTCCGGGGCGGGTTCCACTCGCCCTTCATGGCTTCGGCGGCCCAGGGCTTTGCCCAGGTGCTGGCGGACAGCGCCGTGGGCCAGCCCCAGCTGCCGCTGTATTCCAACCGCACCGGTGAGGTCTATGCCGGCGACCCCAAGGAGCTGCTCAGCCAGCAGATCTCCTCCCCCGTCCGGTGGGAGACCATCGTGCGGAACATGATCGCCGCCGGGGCGGACACCTTTGTGGAGCTGGGGCCGGGCAAGACCCTGTGCGGCCTGATCGGGAAGATCGACAGCACGGTGAAGACCTATGCCCTCTCCGGCCAGGAGGATCTGGCCGCGATCCTGAAGGAGGTCCGGGGATGCTGACAGGAAAAACGGCGCTGGTCACCGGGGGGTCCCGGGGGATCGGCGCAGCCGTGGTGGAAAAACTGGCCCGCCTGGGGGCCAACGTGGCGGTGGTCTATGCCGGCAGCCGGCAGGCAGCCGAGGACCTGTGCGCCCGGTGCCAGGCAGAGCATGGAAGCAAAGCGCTGGCTTATCAGTGCGACGTGGCGGATTTTGCCGCCGTGAAGGACCTGGTGAGCCAGGTGAAAAAGGACTTTGGGTCCGTAGATATCCTGGTGAACAACGCCGGGGTGACCCAGGACGGCCTGCTGGCCATGATGAAAGAAGAGAGCTTTGACCGGGTCCTGGATGTGGACCTCAAGGGAGCTTTCAACTGCATCCGCCACTGTGCCGGCCTCTTTTTGCGCCAAAAGGCCGGGGCCATCGTGAACATCAGCTCGGTCTCCGGGCTGATGGGCAACGCCGGTCAGGTGAATTACTCCGCCGCCAAGGCGGGACTCATCGGCCTGACCAAGGCCGTGGCCAAGGAGCTGGCCCCCAAGGGGATCACCTGCAACGCCGTGGCCCCGGGCTTTATTGAAACGGATATGACCAAGGACCTGTCCGGCCAGGACAACGGGCTGCTGGCGGCCATCCCGCTGGGACGGATCGGCCAGCCCCAGGAGGTGGCCGAGGCAGTGGCTTTTCTGGCCAGCGCCCCCTACATCACCGGCGAGGTGCTGCGGGTGGACGGCGGCCTTGCCATGTAAGGGAGGAACATACCAATGCAACAGACGATGCGCAGAGTGGTGGTGACCGGCCTGGGGGCCATCAGCCCCGTGGGCAACACCGTGGACGACTGCTGGAACAACCTGAAAAACGGCGTTCACGGCATCGGCCCCATCACCCTTTTTGATGCAAGTGACTATAAGACCAAAATCGCCGCCGAGGTGAAGGACTTCGATCCCCGGGCCTACATGGACAAGACCGAGGTCCTGCGCAGCGATGCCTTCGCCCAGTACGGCATGGCGGCTGCCTGCCAGGCGGTGGAGGAGAGCGGCGTCATCGGCACCCTGCCCCCCGAGCGGGTGGCGGTGTACTTTGGCTCCGGCATCGGCGGCATCCGCACCTTTACCGAGGAGCACAACAAGCTGCTCTCCCGGGGGCCCAAGCGGGTCTCCCCCTACTTCATCCCCATGCTCATTGCCAACATGGCTGCGGGCATGATCGCCATTCGCTTTGACTGCCGGGGCGCTGCCATGCCGTCGGTGACCGCCTGCGCTTCCGGCACCAACGCCATCGGCGAGGCCATGCGGGCCATCCGCCACGGCTATGCCGACGCCGTGATCACCGGCGGCTCGGAAGCCGCCATCTCCGAGTGCGGCGTGGCGGGCTTTATCAACATGCAGGCCCTGTCCACCTCGGAGGACCCCGACGCAGCCTGCCTGCCCTTTGACCAGCGGCGTGGCGGCTTCGTCATCGGCGAGGGTGGCGCAGCCCTGGTCCTGGAGGAGTATGAGCACGCCGTGAGGCGCGGCGCCAAGATCTATGGCGAGGTGTGCGGCTACGGCGCCACCTGCGACGCCTTCCACATCACCGCCCCCCGGCCCGACGGCACCGCCGGCGCAGCGGCCATCCGCATGGCCATGGAAGAGGCGGGCTATCAGGCCGGCGAGCGGGTGTACATCAACGCCCACGGCACCGGCACGCCCATGAACGACTCCCTGGAGACCCAGGTGATCAAGCTGGCCCTGGGAGAGGAAGAGGCCAAGAAGGCCTATGTCAGCTCCACCAAGTCCATGACCGGCCACATGCTGGGCGCGGCCGGGGCCATCGAGGCCATTGCCTGCCTGAAGGCCCTCAACGAGGGCATCCTGCCCCCCACCATCAACCTGCGGGAGCCGGACCCGGTCTGTGACCTGAACTATGTGCCCAACCAGGCCATCCAGGCCCAGGCAGATCTGCTGCTGTCCAACTCCCTGGGCTTTGGAGGCCACAACGCCTGCATCGCCTTCCGGAAGGTGAACGTATGAACGACGCAGAGATCAGAAAGTATGCCAATTTGATGCGGGAACTGGGCCTGACCGGCCTGGAGATCACCGAGAACGACCGGGTGGTCCGCCTGGAGCGGGCCCCCGCGCCGGCGGTCCCCGTCCGGGAGACCGTGGCGGTGCCGTCGGCCCCTGCCCCCGCCCCTGCCCCTGCTGCCCCGGCAGCGGCGGCAGAGGGGGTGGAGATCACCTCGCCCATGGTGGGGGTCTTTTACGCCGCCCCCGCCGAGAACGCCGAGCCTTTTGTGAAGGTGGGCGACCGGGTGACGCGGGGCCAGACCCTGTGCATCGTGGAGGCCATGAAGCTGATGAACGAGATCATGGCGGAGATGGACGGAGAGATCGTGGAGATCTGCGCGGAAAACGGCCAGGTGGTGGACTACGGCTGCCCCCTGTTCCGCATCAAAGGGCAGTAAGGAGGTCGCCATGGAGCGAGAAGAACTGAAAAAGATCCTGCCCCACCGGGACAAGATGCTCCTGCTGGACCGGCTGGAACAGCAGGACGGCGAGGCCCGGGGCCAGTATCAGGTGCGGGGCGACGAGTGGTTCCTGCAGGGACACTTCCCCGACGCCCCGGTGGTGCCCGGCGTGGTCCTGTGTGAGATCCTGGCCCAGTCGGCGGCCATTCTCATGGAGCAGGCCCTGACCCCGGAGACCCTGCCCATGTACACCAGCATGAAGGACGTGCGCTTCCGGGCCCCGGTGCTGCCGGGGGACCTGTTTGAGACCCGGTGCCGGATCACCCGGGCCAAGCACCCCTTCTATTTCATCGAGGGGGAAGGCTATGTGGGGGACACCCTGTGCGTGAAGGGGACCTTCTCCTTCGGCATTACGGAGCGAGCAGTATGTTTTCAAAGATCCTGATCGCCAACCGGGGGGAGATCGCCGTGCGGGTGATCCGGGCCTGCAAGGAAATGGGCATCGCCACGGTGGCCATCTATTCCCAGGCGGACCGGGACGCCCTGCATGTGGCCCTGGCCGATGAGAGCTACTGCGTGGGGGAACCTGCCCCGGCGGAGAGCTATCTGAACCAGGAGCGGGTGGTCTCCGCCGCCCTGGCCTCCGGGGCCCAGGCGGTCCACCCCGGCTATGGCTTCCTGTCTGAGAACGCCGACTTTGCCGCCCTGTGCCGGAAAAACGGGCTGGTCTTTATCGGCCCCACCCCCGAGAGCATGGAGCAGCTGAGCGACAAGGCGGCCCTGAAACAGATCATGGCGGCCAACGGCCTGGAGGTCATTCCCGGCACCCAGGTGCTGCCCAACGCCCAGGCGGCCCTGACGGCCGGGGCGGAGATCGGCTACCCCGTCATGCTCAAGGCCAGCGCCGGCGGCGGCGGACGGGGCATCCGTCAGGTCACCGCCCCCAATGAGATGGCCCAGGCCTATGCCCTGGCAGTGGCCGAGGGAGAGGCCTCCTTCGGAGACGGGTCGGTGTATATGGAGAAGTTCGTCCATCCCGCCCGGCACATCGAGGTCCAGGTCCTGGCCGATGAGGCGGGCAACGTGGTCTGTCTGGGCGAGCGGGACTGCTCGGTCCAGCGCCACCACCAGAAGCTCATCGAGGAGTCGCCCTCCCCGGCAGTGAGCCGCAGCCAGCGGAAGAAGCTCATGGACCTGACCGCCCGGGCGGTGCAGGCCATCGGCTATGTGGGCGTGGGGACCCTGGAGTTCCTGCTGGACCGGGACGGCCGGTTCTGGTTCATGGAGATGAACCTGCGCCTGCAGGTGGAGCACGGGGTGACGGAGATGCTCACCAGCATCGACCTGGTCAAGTGGCAGATCCGGGTGGCCGCTGGCGTTTCTCTGAACTTCCGGCAGCAGAACGTGGACCTGTCCGGGGCCTGCGTGGAGTGCCGCATCAACGCGGAAAAGCCCGGCAAGCTCACCATGCTCCATGTGCCGGGCGGGCCTTTTGTCCGCTTTGACACCTATCTGGTCAACGGCCTGACCGTGTCCCCCTATTACGATTCCCTGCTGGGCAAGCTCATCGTCTACGCCGGCACCCGGGAGGAGGCCATGCGGAAGATGAAGGCCGCCCTGTGTGAGCTGGTGGTGGAGGGGATCGAGACCAACATCGGCGAGCAGCTGGCCCTGGTCAGCGACCCTCGCTTTATGTCCGGAAACTATGATCTAACCTTTATGGAAGGCAGGTGACACCGTTGCCCTTTTTACAGTTTCGTCACAAACCCAAAAATGAACTGGAGGCAGGTGGCCGCACGGCGGCGCTGATCCAGGAGGACGCCAGCGAACCGGAGAAGACCTGTCCCAACTGTCACAAGTCCATCCCCGTCAGCCGCCTGTGGGCCAACTGGAACACCTGCCCCTGCGGCCATCACTTCCGCATGGGCGGCCGCCAGCGGCTGCGGCAGCTGGTGGACCGGGACTCCTTTCAGGAGCTGTTTGCCGGCATGACCGGGGGAGACCCCCTGGAGTTTCCCGGCTACCGGGAAAAGCTGGCCTCGGTCCGGGACGCCAGCAGCGAAAAAGAGGGCGTGCTGTGCGGCACGGCCAAGATCCTCGGCCAGTCCTGCTGCCTGTTCATCATGGACCCCTATTTCATGATGGGCAGCATGGGGACCGTGGTGGGGGAGAAGATCGCCAGCCTGTTTGAATACGCCACCAAATACAGCCTGCCCGTGGTGGGCTACACCGTCTCCGGCGGGGCCAGAATGCAGGAGGGGCTGCTGTCCCTGATGCAGATGGCCAAGACCAGCGGCGCGGTCAAGCGCCACAGCGACGCGGGCCTGTTTTACTGCGTGGTCCTCACCGACCCCACCACCGGCGGCGTGACCGCCAGCTTTGCCATGGAGGGAGACGTCATCCTGGCCGAGCCCGGGGCCACCGTGGGCTTTGCCGGGGCGCGGGTGGTGGAGCAGACCACCCGGAAGGCCCTGCCCAAGGGCTTCCAGACGGCAGAGTTTCTGCAAAAGCACGGCTTTGTGGACGCCATCGTCCCCCGGCAGGATCAGCAGGCGACGCTGGCCTTCCTGCTGGGGCTGCACCAGAGGGAGGAGCATCCATGAGTACCCAGGCATATGACATTGTGAAGCTGGCCCGGTCCAACCGGCGGCCCACGGGCATGGAGTACATCCAGAACCTGTGCGCGGACTTTATGGAGCTGCACGGCGACCGGCGCTATGCCGACGACGGGGCCATCGTGGGAGGCGTGGGCCACTTCCGGGGCATCCCGGTGACCATGATCGCCGTGGAAAAGGGCCACAGCGCCAAGGAGCGGCTGGCCCGCAACTTCGGCGCGCCCCATCCCGAGGGCTACCGCAAGGCCCTGCGCCTGATGAAGCAGGCGGAGAAGTTCCACCGGCCGGTGCTGTGCTTTGTGGATACCTCCGGGGCCTATTGCGGCATCGGCGCCGAGGAGCGGGGCCAGGCCCAGGCCATCGCGGAAAACCTCATGGAGATGATGACCCTGAACACCCCGGTGATCACGGTGCTCATCGGCGAGGGCGGCAGCGGCGGCGCGCTGGCCCTGTCGGTGGCCGACCGGGTGTGGATGCTGGAAAACGCTGTGTATTCCGTCATCTCCCCCGAGGGCTGCGCCAGCATCCTGTGGAAGGACGCCAGCAAGGCCGACGAGGCCGCCCAGCGGCTGAAGCTCACGGCCCGGGACGCCCTGCGCCTGGGGATCATCGAGAGCATCGTGCCGGAGAAAGAGCTGGGGCAGAGCGGGTTTTACACCCTGCTGGCCGACCGGCTGGAAAAGGAGCTTCATGTGCTCCTGAACGAGAAAGACCTGCTGCAGCGGCGCTACCAGCGCTTCCGGGCCATTGGCCGGCCCGCAGCCCCCATGGCAGAATGAGGGAGGGAGCCATGCATCTTTATGAATCCTTCTGCCGGGAGACCTTTGACGAACAGGGTCGGCTGACCCGGTTTCAGCTGGACTACCCGGAGAACTTTAACTTTGGTTATGATGTGGTGGACGTGATGGCGGCCCAAGCCCCCCAGCAGCAGGCGTTGGTCTGGTGCGACGGGGAGGGCCGCCAGGCGCGTTTTACCTTTCGCGACCTGGAGCGCCGGAGCAATCAGGCGGCCCAGGTGCTCCGCCGGGCAGGGGTCGGCCGGGGAGACTATGTGATGGTGTCGCTCAAGCGCCACTATGAATACTGGTTCGTGACGGTGGCCCTGCATAAGCTCGGGGCCATTCTCATTCCCGTGACCCACATGCTCACCCAGGAGGACCTGGCCTACCGGCTCTCCAGCGCCCCGGTGCGGGCCATCGTCTGCACCCCCCAGGGCGACGTGCCCCAGCGGGTGGCCGCCGCCGTGGCCCAGGCAGGGGCTGATTGCAGCCTGTGGACCGTCCGGGAGACGGCGCCGGGCTTTGCCAATCTGACCGAGGCCATGGAACAGGCGGAGGACACCCTGGACCGCCAGCCCACCCTGGCCACGGACCCCATGATCCTCTACTTCACCTCCGGCACCACGGGCCAGCCCAAGGGAGTCATCCACGACTTCACCTACCCTCTGGCCCACATCCTCACGGCCAAGGAGTGGCAGCAGGCCCAGGACGGCGGCCTGCACTTCACCGTGGCTGAGACCGGCTGGGGCAAGGCTTCCTGGGGCAAGATCTACGGCCAGTGGCTGGTGGGCAGCGCCGTGATGGTCTTTGACTTTGACAACTTCGACCCCAAGCGGCTGGTGGGCATCATCAACCGCTGCGGGGTGACCTCCTTCTGCGCCCCGCCGACGGTGTACCGGTATCTGGTGAAGAAGGAGCTGCCCCCCATGCCCACCCTCCGCTACGCCACCACCGCCGGGGAGCAGCTCAGCCCCGAGGTCTTCCGGCAGTTCACCAAGGCCACCGGCCTGCCCCTGCGGGAGGGCTATGGCCAGACGGAGACCACCCTGCTGCTGGCCCATTTCGCCGGCTGGGAAGAGGAGCCTGGCTCCATGGGCGTGCCCTCCCCCCTGTACCGGGTGCGGCTGCAGAACCCCGACGGGACCCCCACGCCGGTGGGCGAGATCGGCGAGGTGGTGGTCCTGCCCCAGGAGGACGGCCGGACCGTGGGCCTGTTCAGCCAGTATCTGGGCGACCCGGAACGGTATGAGCAGGTCTGGGCCGGCGGCGTGTATCACACCGGCGACGCGGCCTGGCAGGACGAGAAGGGGTATTTCTGGTTCCACGGCCGCTTTGATGACATCATCAAGACCGGCGGCTTCCGGGTGGGCCCCTATGAGGTGGAGAACGTCCTCATGGAACACCCGGCGGTGCTGGAGTGCAGCGTGGTGGGCATCCCGGACCCCCTGCGGGGCCAGGCCATCAAGGCCGTGGTGGTCCCCGCCCCGGGCTATGTTGCCGACCGGGCCCTGGAGCGGGAGCTGCGGGAGTTCTGCAACAGCAGAATGGCCACCTATAAGTGGATCCGCGTGGTGGAATTCGTCTCGGCCATGCCCAAGACCATCAGCGGCAAGATCCGAAAGATCGAGCAGCGGACCTGAGCCATGGCGGAACGTCCAGCGCGCGGGGAAGAGGAGGGGACCATGGACGAAGCGAAAGCCAAAGGACGCCACACCCGTCAGGCGCTCATCCAGGCGGGCATTGAGGAGATCAACCGCCACGGCGTGGCAGGACTCTCCATGCGCCGGATCGCCCAGCGCTGCGGGGTCTCCTGCGGGGCGCCGTACAAGCATTTCGGAGACCGGAACGAGTTCATCGCCGCCATCATCGAGCATGTCAACGGCCAGTGGCACACCCGTCAGGCCAAGATCCTGGAAGCCTGGGCCGGAGACACCCGGCGGCAGATCGTGGAGATCAGCACGGAGTATGTGCGCTTTCTGGCGGAGAACCCCCATCTGCGGGCCATCCTGACCCTGAAGGACGAGGGCTTCGACAACGTCTACCACAAGATCCGGGGCCAGATGAGCAGCCCCACCCAGCAGCTGATCGACCGCTATTGCCAGGAGCACCACCTGGACGAGGAGGTGCGCCGGCGCAAGGTCTATGTGATCCGGGCGCTGATCTTCGGGGCGTCGATCCAGTTTGACAACGGGGAGCTGCCCTACAACGAGCAGAGTATGCAGATCGTCCACGACAGCATCGCCCGGGAGCTGGCCCTGCCGTGACCGGGGTGAGATAAAAATGTTGGGAAACTGCAAAATTTCTCTTGACAAACCGGGCGTTTTGTTGTACTATTTAGCCAGAGAGAAGGAAGGAGCTTTTCCAAGAGGGAAAGCAGATCCAAACTCTCGATGGAAAAGGGAATTCCTCCCAATACAGTTCAGAAAGGATCGGTGAGTCCCATGGGCGATACAGAATTCTTTCAGAGTGTATGGGCGCCACTGCATTGAGGCAAGCGGCAACAGAACGATCTCTTGAATGACTCGGCTATCTGTTCCTTGTGTTCAGCAAAGGCTGTTTTGGTGGCGGCCCAGAAAGACCTCTGAGTTGATGTCCCCAAAGCACATTCGCATTCGCGGTCATTCTTCCTAATATATTGCATTGTGCAGACAATTGAATAGCTTACAATTCAATAGTTTGTCTTTTGAGAACAAGCGCATGTTTGAAAGAACAGAGTGACAGATGAGTTGATTACAACTACGCATCTGCTCCCGGTATGGGCTTCCTGTGATGACTTGGGTGTGGCATACGCCGTTGCGTTTCCCCAGACCCCTGTTGGTCCCAAGTGTCAGGAATTGACGCTCACCACACCCTGTGCGATCGACTGGCGTAGTGACTTGAAAAACAACCAGCAGCGGACGTCCCGAGCGGAACGTCCGCTGTTTTTTTGTTTCTTGGTGGTGTTCTTTTGGGCTGAAGGGAGAGAGGAGGAGTAAAAAGTGAAAAGTGAAGAGTGAATAGTGAAGAGGAGAGTGGTGACTGGGATTTACAAGAGAGAAACAAAATGGTGACAGGTTTCTTAAAAGACCCTGATATTTATTATATTTTTATTAAATCGGTTGACAGGCGGGGATGTGTTCTGTATAGTTTGCCTTACTTCAAAGCAAATAAATGCGATAGGAAGTGAGGTTTTATCATGACAGAGACAAAAAAATCCCTTTGGATCGGGTTGGCCTGTGTTCTGGCTGTGGCGGTTCTGCTCAGCGCCGGCGCCAGTGTTTTTGCAGCGAAAGGGGTTTATGAGCTGCGTGCTGAGGCGGCCAAGGAGGAGGAGACCAGAGAGGACGATGTGTCCATCATGTCTCAGTATACGATCCGCTCCACCCTGCCCATCTCTGATGCCTATCTCTCCGGCAACACCAATGGGCTGGATGAGAAGCAGAAGGAGACCCTGGACATGGCCAAGGCGGTGCTGGACGAGATCATCACCGAGGACATGACCCCCTATGACAAGGAGAAGGCCGTCTACGACTGGATGACCTCAGAGCTGAGCTATGACACCGGCATCCTCCAGGTCATCCCCCAGACCACCGCCGACTGCGACAACCCCTATGGAGTCCTCAAGTATCACAACGCCGTCTGCGTGGGCTATGCCACCACCTTCCGCCTGCTGATGCAGATGATGGAGATCCCCTGCATGGTGGTCCACAGCACCGACGAGTTCCACTCCTGGAACCTGGTACAGCTGGACAACGCCTGGTATCATGTGGACATCTATTTCGATCAGCACGGGGGCAACTATGCCAGCTTCAACATGAACGACGACATCGCCGCCATGTCCCACGACTGGGACCGGACCTTCTTCCCGGCGGCGACCTCGCTGGACTACAACTACGGCTACCAGAACCGGAGCGCCGTGGAAGACCGCTTCCAGGTCCCCGCGCTGGTCCGCAAGGCCGTGGACGAACAGGCCGCCAGCCTCTTCCTGGCCTTCCCCAGCATCGACGAGGCCGGCGCGCAGGAGGTGGAGAACATGTTCTACGGCATCGAGGCCGCCGTGGCGGAGTCCCCCGACCTGCAATATCTGAGCATCCAGCGGACCTGGTTCCCGGCCCCCGGCGGCACGTTCGTTCTGGGCGTGTTCCTGGAGGGGTATCTCGACGACGAGGAGACCGACAAGACCGTGGAGATCCCGCCGGAGACCCAGGAGAAGATCGACCAAGCGGTCCAGGATGCCTTTGGCGACGTTGCCATTGGCGTGGACGACGGCGAGGACATGGGAGGTGCCTGGGGATGAAGAAGCGCAGCGGGCTTGTCGCCCTGACCATGGTTCTGGTCCTGTCCCTGTGCGCCTGCGGCGGTCCGGGCCAGACCCAGCCCAGCGCAGTCAGTATGAGCCAGCTTCAAAAGACCATGCTGGAGGCCGACCCCTCCCTGACCGAAATGCTCTCCGTGACCGGAGACGCTTCGGACAGCGCGTCCCTGTTTGCCTACCTGTCGGAGCTGCCCTATGAGAAGGTGGAGAACTTCCTGCTCTCCTACTCCTCCTCCGGCAAGGCCGATGAGGTGGCGGTGATCGCCGTGAAAAACGCGGCGGACGTGGAGGAAGCCGCCCGGAGCCTCCGGGCCCATGTGGAGCAGCGGCGGACCCTGTTCCGCCAGTATGCCCCCGATCAGGCCACCCGGGTGGACCAGGCCCAGGTCTTTACCAGCGGCCCCTATGCGGTGCTGATCATCGCCGACCAGGGGCAGGCCGTGAAGGAAGCCTTTGAGAAAGCAATGCCCACCGCCGGATAAGACAAAACAGCCCTGAGACGGAACCGAAAGGCTCCTGTCTCAGGGCTGTTTCTTTGGGGGGAGCAGCCCCCGGTCCAAGAGGATCACCGACCGGCGGCCCCCCTCCCGATAGGTGCTGCGGACCACCCGGGGGCCGTAGGGGCCGGGGTGGGAGGGGGCCTCTGTGTGCAGATGGTCCAGGTGGTTCAGGTGGAGCGCAGCCTGGGCCTTGGGCAGCGGCGCGGGAGCGTGGCTGGAAAGATAGCGGGAGAAGGGGAGGTCTGCCACAGCGGTCAGGGTCTGCCGCAGCTGGGCCAGGGGCGCGGCCTCCGGCCCCAACAGCAGCAGGGTGGGGTTGAGGGCATCCCCGGCCAGCAGGAGACCCTCTCCCTCCAGCAGCAGCCCCACGGACCCTTGCGTGTGTCCGGCCAGCGGGACCACCTGCGCCGTCCGCCCGCCCAGGGGAAACCGCTGGCCGGGGGACAGGGGTCGGGCGGAGCAGGGACGGCCGGTCATCCGGGCCTGGGCTTCCAGCAGGGGCCAGTCGGCGGGGTGGAGCCAGACCTGGGGAAAGCGGAAAGCGCCGCCCACATGGTCGCTGTGGCCGTGGCTGCAGCAGACCAGACAGGGCAGCGCGGTCCGGGCCGCCACGGCGGCGGCCAGATCCTGCCTGCCCTGCCCGGTGTCCCACAGCAGCGCGGCGGTGGCGCCGAGCACCAGGGTGCAGTAGACCCGATAATCCTCTTCCAGATGCCACACGCCGGGGCAGATCTGCTGCTGCAGCATGGGGGCTTAGTCCAGCCGCAGCCCTTCGGCCGCGCCGAACAGCATTTCGCTGAAGGTGGGGTGGGGGTGGATGACCTGGGCCAGATCGGCGGCGGTGAGGCCCTTCTGGATGGCCACGGTCAGCTCGCCCACCATGTCGGTGGCCCGGGGGCAGACCAGCTGGGCCCCCAGCAGACGGCCGGTGGCGCTGTCGGTGACCAGCTTGACATAGCCGCTCTCGGTGCCCTCGATGAGGCACTTGCCGTTGGCCCCGGTGAGGTACTTCCCAGTCTTGACGGCGATCCCGTCGGCCTTGGCCTTCTCCTCGGTCAGGCCCACGGAGGCGATCTCCGGCACGGTGTAGACGCAGCTGGGGACCACGGACATGTCCAGAGGCGGGCGCTTGCCCAGAATGTCCGCAATGACATTCTCGCCCTGGGCGCTGGCCACATGGGCCAGCTGGATGTTGCGGGCCTTGGCGTCGCCGATGACATAGACATGGGGGACGCTGGTGCGGCCGATCTCGTCGCCCACCACGGCGCCCCGGTCCAGCTCCAGAGAGAAGTCGGGGCCGAACAGGCCGTCCAGGTTGGCGATGCGCCCGGCGGCGGCCAGGACGCCCTGGGCGGTGATCTGGTGCTCGGCGCCCTTTTTGTCGGTGTAGGTCACGGTCATGGCGTCGGGATAGCCCTCGATGCGCTGGACCATGGCCTTGGCCTCCACGGTGACCCCCTGCTTTTTCAGGATCATGGTCAGCCGCTGGGCGATCTCCCGGTCCATGAAGGGCAGGATGTGGTCGGCGGCCTCCAGCAGGGTGACCTGGCAGCCCAGGCAGCGGTAGATGGAGGCGAACTCCACGCCCACCACGCCGCCGCCGATGATCACCAGGGAGGAGAAATCCTGGCCGTTGCCCTGGAGCATGTCCCGGCTGTTATAGACCCCGGGCAGGTCGATGCCGGGGATGGGGGGATAGGCCACCTTGGAGCCGGTGGCGATGAGGATGTCCTGGACCTCGTAGGTCTCGTCGTTGCAGGTCACCACGCCGGCTTTCTGGATGCAGGCCTGGCCGTGGACGACGGTGATCTTGTTGGCTTTCATCAGCTTTTCCACGCCCTGGCGGAGGGTCTCCACCACCTGGGCTTTGCGCTGGTGCATGGCGGCAAAATCATAGCTGGCGCCCTGAGTGTGGACCCCCAGGTCCTGGGCGTGGGCCAGGGCGGCGAAGGTCTCGGCGCTGTGGAGCAGGGCCTTGGTGGGCATACAGCCCCGGTTGAGGCAGGTGCCGCCCAGGTCCTCCTGTTCAAACAGGACCACTTGCAGCCCTGCCTTGGCAGCTTTCTCGGCGGCAGTGTAGCCGCCGGGGCCGCCGCCGATGATGGCGATGTCGTAATGCATGGTGTCACTCCTTCATGAGCAGTGTGAGAATGTCTTCCGTCAGGGCGGGGTCTGCCCCGGGAAGAGACAGCAGCCGTTGGCGCAGGGGCTCCCGCTGGCGGGGGCAGCCGGCCAAGGCTTCTGGGATCTGGCAGAGAAAATCCCCCTCTAACCCGTCGGACCAGAGGGCGGCCTGGGTGATGACGCCGGCCTGCTGGCTGTAGTCCACCCGCAGCAGGCCCCAGGGGAAGAGGGCTTCCTGGCTGACGTCCAGGGGGCGGGTGTCGCCGTAGATCCAGGCGGGGTCGGAGAACCGGGCCAGGCTCTTGGCCAGCTGGGCCTGATCCAGCCCTTCCCGGGTCAGCGGGGTGACAGGCAGGCCGTAGACCCGGCCGAAAGCGTCGATGAGGGCCTGGCGCAGCTGGGGGATGGTGAGGTCAGGGCAGAACTGCCGCAGGTTGACCACCCGGGACCGGACCGAGGCGACCCCTTTGGCCTGGAGCTTCAGGGGGGAGACCGAGAGATACCGTTCCAGGGGAGACAGGTCCACGTCCACCATCAGGGTGCCGTGGTGATAGCACTGGTCCCCGGACTTGTAGTAGGCGTGGCCGGAGAACTTGCCGCCGTCGGCTGTGAGGTCGTTGCGGCCGTTCTTCTCCGCCGGGACTCCCAGGGAGCGGACGGCCTCCAGGATGGTCTCGGTCTGCTTCTCCACGTCGTAGTCGGCCAGATGGGTGAGAAAGGTGAAGTTCAGGTTGCCCAGGTCGTGGTAGACAGCCCCACCACCGGACAGACGGCGGACAAGATGTCCGCCGTCTGCTTCCAGTGCCTGGATGCGGCACTCGTTGGTGGGGTGCTGGTTGCGCCCGATGACCACGGTGCGCTGGTTCTGCCACAGATAGAGAATACATTGCCCCGGGGCGACCTGCCGCAGGAGGGTCTCCTCCAGGGAGAGGTTCTGGCGGGGATCGGTGTCCTCGCTGAGGATCACAGACAATGTGTGCAGCATGGGGCCTCCTTTGGGGGCTTAGTCCGAAAAGGTGTAGCGCAGGATGGGAGACCGGGCAGCGGTGACCTCGTCCGGCCGGCCCACATAGCAGGCGTGGGGGGCGTGGTGGAGGCTCTCCGGGTCCTGCTTGGCCTCGCCCAGGATCTCCAGGAAGACCTGGGCGGCCTGGTCCAGGGTCTCGGGGCTTTCGGTCTCCGTAGGCTCCACCATGAGGGCCTCGTGGACGATGAGGGGGAAGTACATCGTGGGGGGATGGATGCCGAAGTCCAGCAGGCGCTTGGCCACGTCCATGGCGGTGACGCCGGTGTCGTGGGCCAGACCCTGGAGGGTCATGACGAACTCGTGCATACACAGGGTGTTGTAGGACATGTCATAGTGTCCCATGAGCTGCTTCATCAGGTAGTTGGCGTTGAGCACGGCCCCGGCGGATGCCTCGGGGATGCCCTCCTTGCCCAGGGTGAGCACATAGGTGAGGGCGCGCACCACCACCAGGAAGTTGCCGTAGAAGCTGCGGACCTGTCCCATGGTCTGCTCCGGGGTGTACAGGGAGAAGACCCCGTCGCGCTCCGTCACCCGGGGGGTGGGGAGGAAGGGCTCCAGCATGGCCTTGCAGCCCACCGGGCCGCTGCCCGGGCCGCCGCCGCCATGGGGGGTGGAGAAGGTCTTGTGCAGGTTCAGGTGGACGCAGTCAAAGCCCATGTCGCCGGGGCGCACGTGGCCCATGACAGCGTTGAGGTTGGCCCCGTCGTAATAGCACAGGCCGCCGGCGTCGTGGATGATCTGGGTGATCTCCAGGATGTTGGCGTCGAACAGGCCCACGGTGTTGGGGTTGGTGAGCATGAGGCCGGCGGTGTCCGGGCCGACGGCCTGACGCAGGGCCTCCAGGTCCACGCCGCCCTGGGGGTTGGAGGGGATGGAGACCACGTCAAAGCCCGCCATGGTGGCCGAGGCCGGGTTGGTGCCGTGGGCGGCGTCGGGGACCAGGATCTTGGTCCGCCCCTGGTCGCCCCGGGACTGATGGTATTTGCGGATGAGCAGCAGGCCGGTATACTCGCCGTGGGCGCCGGCGGCGGGCTGGAAGGTCATGCCGTCCATGCCGGTGATCTCGCACAGCAGCTTTTCGGCGGTGTAGAGGACCTCCAGTGCGCCCTGGGCCGTCTCCATGGGCTGCAGGGGATGCAGCTGGGTAAAGCCGGGCTGGGCGGCGGCCTCCTCGTTCACCCGGGGGTTGTACTTCATGGTGCAGGAGCCCAGAGGATAGAAGCCGTCGTTGACGCCGTGGGTCTGCTTGGCCAGCTCGGTGTAGTGGCGGCCCAGATCGACCTCGGCGATCTCCGGCAGGCGGGGGGCCTCCGTCCGCAGCAGGCGCTGGTCAAACTGGGGGACCGGCACGTCGCAGGCGGGCAGCAGGGTGGTGCCCCGGCCGGGGCGGCTGCGTTCAAAAAGCAGTTTCATCTGAGCACCTCCCCAATGACCGCCACCAGGCGGTCCATATCAGCTTTGCTGTTGCATTCGGTGCAGCACCACAGGATGCCGCCGTCCACCGGCAGGCCGCCGAGGATGCCCTGCTCCTCCAGCTTGGCGCAGAGAAGGGCGGGGTCCATGGGGCAGTCGGTGAGGAACTCGTGGAAGAAGGGCTTGTCGCCGGTGCGCAGGGTAAAGCCCAGCTTGGCCAGCTCGGCGGCCAGATAGTGGGCGTGGGCGGTGCAGGTCTCTGCCACCTGCTTCAGACCACGGGGACCCATGGCGGCCAGATAGACCGACGCGGTCATGGCACACAGGGCCTCGTTGGAGCAGATGTTGGAGGAAGCCTTCTCCCGGCGGATGTGCTGCTCCCGGGCCTGGAGGGTCAGCACGAAGCAGCGCTGGCCCTGGGCGTCGGTGGTCTGGCCGGCGATCCGGCCGGGCAGCTTCCGCATGAGGGATTTTTTACAGGTCATAAAGCCCAGGTAGGGGCCGCCGAAGGAGAGGGGCATACCCAGAGGCTGGCCCTCGCCCACGGCGATGTCTGCGCCGTATTCCCCGGGGGTCTTCAGCAGGCCCAGGGAGATGGGGTTGGCCCCCATGATGACCTTGGCGCCGGCCTCGTGGGCGGCGGCGACGATGGCGTCCATGTCCTCCACCACCCCGTAGTAGTTGGGGCTCTGGACATAGACGGCGGCGGTCTCGCTGGTCAGGGCGGCTTTCAGGGCCTCAGGGTTGGTGGCATAGCCCTCGGCGGGCAGGATGGTCACCGGCACCTGGCGGCTCTCGCAGTAAGTCTGGATGACGGCCAGGGTCTGAGGGTCCGCAGCGCCGGAGACCACCACGCTGTGGCGCTTTCTCTCCTGGCACATGAACACAGCCTCGGCAGCGGCCACGGCCCCGTCGTAGACGGAGGCGTTGGAAACATCCATGCCGGTCAGCTCGCACATCTGGGTCTGGTACTCAAAGATGGACTGGAGGACACCCTGGCTGATCTCCGCCTGGTAGGGCGTGTAGGCCGTCAGGAATTCCTCTTTGCCGGTGACGGTCTTGACGATGGCGGGGATGAAGTGGCGGTAAGCGCCGGCCCCCCGGAACACGGAGGAGAACACCCGGTTCTTGCCGGCCATTGCGGCCATGCGCTGGCTCACCTCCAGCTCGCTCAGACCCTCGGGCAGGTCCAGGTCCTTCACCCGGACGGCCTCGGGGACCACGTCGAAGAGCTGGTCGGTGGAGGTCAGGCCGATGGCCTGCAGCATGGCTTGGCGCTCGTCCCCGGTGGCGGGAATGTAGCTGCCCATATTATGCCTCCTCTGCGGCCACGACGGCCTCATAGCCCTCGGCGTCCAGCAGGGTCTCGGTGTCGGTGACCTGAGAGACCTTGATCAGCCAGGCATCATAGGGGGCTTCGTTGATCTGGGCAGGATCGTCCAGCAGCGCCTCGTTGACGGCGGTGACCACGCCGGTGACGGGAGAGAAGACGTCGGAGACGGCCTTGACGGACTCTACGTCAGCAAAAGATTCCCCGGAAGCGACCTCGTCGTCCTCCTCGGGCAGGTTGATAAAGACGATGTCGCCCAGGGCGTTCTGAGCGTAGTCGGTCAGGCCGATGGTGAAGACGCCGTCTTCCTCCAGGATCCACTCGTGAGACTTGCTGTACTTCAGGTTGGCGGGAATGTTAGACATGATGGGGTTCCTCCGTAGTGTGAATTATTTTGTTGGCGGAGCGGGCGGACAGGTCCTGTCCAGGGGCCGCTCAGCCGCGCTTATAAAAGGGAAGGGGGACGATGACAGCGGGGACCCGACGGCCGCGGACCTCCACCTCCAGCTGGGTGCCTTCGGCGGCGTGGGCGGGGTCGATGAGGGCCATGGCCAGGGCCTTGCCCAGGAAGGGGCAGTGGGTACCGGAGGTGGTCAGGCCGATCTTCTCCTGGCCCAGGTAGACCTCCTGGTGCTCCCGGATGATGCCCCGGCCGGTGACCTCCAGGCCCACCCGGACCCGCTTGGGAGCCCCGGCAGCCACCAGGGCGTCCTTGCCGATGAACTCGTCCTTGTTCAGCTTGACGCCGAAGTCCAGGCCGGCCTCCAGGGGGGAGATGGTCTCGTCCATCTCGTGGCCGTACAGGGGCATGGCGGCCTCCAGGCGCAGGGTGTCCCGGGCGCCCAGACCACAGGGGATGAGGCCGAATTCCTCGCCGGTCTCCCGGAGCAGCTTCCACAGCTTGGGGGCGTCCTCGTTGGCGGTGTAGATCTCATAGCCCAGCTCGCCGGTGTAGCCGGTGCGGGAGATCATGCACTTCATGCCCTGGATCTCCACGTTGGGCAGGGCGGTGTAGTAGCCCTTGGGGATCTGGTCCTCGGGCAGCAGCTTTTTCAGGATGGCCGGGGCCTTGGGACCCTGCAGGGCCAGCTGGGCCACGGAGTCGGAGATGTCCTCGGCCTTGGTGCCGGGCAGCAGGTTCTGGGCCATGTGGGCGTAGTCCTTCTCCCGGTTGGCGGCGTTGACCACCACCAGGTAGGCTTCTTCGCCGAACTTGTAGACCACCAGGTCGTCGATGGTGCCGCCGTCGGCGTTGCACATGACGCCGTAGCGGACCTTGTTCACGGCCATGTTGCTGTAGTCGTTGGTGAGCAGGTGGTTCAGGGTGTCCAGGGCGGTGGGACCGGTGAAGAGGACCTCTCCCATGTGGGAGACATCGAACAGACCGGCCTGCTGGCGCACGGCCATGTGCTCCTTGATCACGCCGCTGCCGTACTGCACGGGCAGCAGGTAGCCGGCGAAGGGGACGATCTTGCCGCCTTCTGCTACGTGGACGTCATAAAGTGGGGTTTTCCGTTCCATTGTGAATCGCTCCTTTTCTTGCGTGTTGTCCCTGGGGGCCGGAAAAACAGAAAGGCGCGGGATTTGAAACATGCCAGAACATGCCAAATGCCGCGCCTCCGTATTCTGACCTGAAAGATTCTCCGCTGGAGCGGATTGCCTCTTCGGTGCGTATGCCGCTCTCCGGAGTCTCGTCCAAAACCGGTCCTTTTGCCTGAGAGTTTTCGCAGCCCCTTCGGCTTCGCACGGTGTGCGAGATCTCCCGGTTTCTTCATCCGAACCATATCCTGTTGTGTCCTGTCATGACAGGGGACCCGCCGCTGACACGACGGGATGCAACATCGTTGATAGCCCTATTATAATAACCAGAAATTCCCCTGTCAACGCATTTTTCCAGGTTTTCTAAGGGAGTTGGTCCGGTCATTTGGGGTCCAGAGAGGTGAGGTCATAGGGCGTGGTCTGGTAGACGTAATAGTTCAGCCAGTTGGTGTAGATGAGCTGCCCGGCCGAGCGCCAGCGGACCACGGGGGCCTGGCTGGGGTCATCCCCGGGGAAATAGTGGCGGGGCGGCCGGGTGGGCAGGCCCCGTCCTACATCCCGCCAATACTCCTGGGCCAGGGTGTCCTGGTCATATTCCAGGTGGCCCAGGAAGAAGAACTGGCGGCTGTCCTCGGTTTTGACGGCAAAGACGCCGGCCTCCTCCGACACGGCCAGCACTTCCAGGCCGGGGACCTTGCGGATGTCCTCCTCCAGCACCTCGGTGTGCCGGGAGTGGGGGGCGTAGAAGCGGTCGTCAAACCCGCGGAAGAGGGGGGAGGAGGGCTTGAGGACCTGATGGTCGAACACGCCAAAGACCTTTTCCGGCAGAATGTACTTGGGGATCTGATAATGATAGTACAGAGCGGCCTGGGCGCCCCAGCAGATGTGGAGGGTGGAGTGGACGTGAGATTTGGACCAGTCCATGATCTGGCACAGCTCCTGCCAGTAGTCCACGGACTCGAAGTCCAGGTTTTCCACCGGTGCGCCGGTGATGACGAGGCCGTCATAGTAGTTGTTCTTGATCTGTGCAAAGGATGTATAGAAGGACTCCAGATGGCTGCGGTCCACGTTCTGCGCGTCGTGGCTGATGGTTTGCAGCAGCTCCACCTGGATCTGCAGCGGGGTGTTGGAGAACTTCCGCAGCAGCTGGGTCTCGGTGGCGATTTTGGTGGGCATCAGGTTCAGGATGAGCAGCTTCAGCGGCCGGATGTCCTGGTGGATGGCCCGATATTCGGTCATCACGAAAATGTTCTCGCCCTCCAGGGTCTCCCGGGCGGGCAGAGAGTTGGGAATTTTAATGGGCATGGGAATACCTCCCTTGGTCATAGAGTGCGTATACCTATTAAAACATACTTTGCAGGGGTTCGCAACTATGGATTTGCGGTGATAGGCAACAGCGCGTTATTGCGCTATTATAATAATGTATCCCGCACAGAAACAGGAGCGCAGCAGTCTGGGCGGGGAAGGGGGGTGTTCTGCGAAAACAGGGGAAGGAAAAAGAAAATTGAAAAAAAGTGAAATTAGGGGTTGACTTTCCTGGGCAAGCGTGGTATTCTATCAAAGCTGTCGCGAGACGGGGCCGAAAAACGGCCAAGAGGAAAGAAAAAGTTTGAAAAACTTGAAA
>CAKTSK010000016.1 GCA_934597725.1 uncultured Eubacteriales bacterium | reverse complement strand
CCCCGGCCCACCCGGCCCCGGAGCTGGTGGAGCTGGCTCAGGCCGAAGCGCTCCGCGTTTTCCACGATCATCAGGTTGGCGTTGGGCACGTCCACCCCCACCTCGATGACGGTGGTGGAGACGAGGATGTCCGTTTCCCCGGCGGCAAAGGCGGCCATGGCCGCCTGCTTTTCCTTGGGCTTCTGCCGGCCGTGGACGATGCCCACCCGCAGGTCGGGAAAGACGGTCTCCTGCAAGTGGCGGCCCAGCTGTTCGGCGGCTTTCATGCCCTCCGGGTCCTCCTGGTCCACGGCGGGGCAGACGACGTACACCTGCCGCCCCTGGGCCACCTGCTTGCGCGCGAAGGCCATCAGCCGGGCCCGCTTGTCCCCGTGGACCAGATAGGTGGCCACCGGGGTCCGGCCGGGGGGGAGCTGGTCGATCACCGACAGGTCCAGGTCCCCGTAGACCATGAGGGCCAGGGTCCGGGGGATGGGGGTGGCGGACATGACCAGCACATGGGGGTGGCCGCCCCCCTTGGCCGCCAGCGCGGCCCGCTGGTCCACGCCGAAGCGGTGCTGCTCGTCGGTGATGACCAGCCCTAGGCGGGCAAAGTCCACCCCCTGGCTGAGCAGGGCGTGGGTGCCGACGAGCAGGTCGATCTCCCCGGCGGCCAGGGCCTCCCGGCAGGCCCGCTTCCGGGCGGCGGACAGGGAGCCGGAGAGCAGGGCGACCCGCAGCCCCAGCCCGCCCAGCAAGGTCTCCATGGTCCCCAGGTGCTGCTGGGCCAGCAGCTCGGTGGGGGCCATGAGGGCGGTCTGCCAGCCGCTGCGCCAGGCCAGATAGGCGCAGGCGGCGGCCACCACCGTTTTGCCCGAGCCGACGTCCCCCTGGAGCAGGCGGTTCATGGGAACGGGTCTGGCCAGATCCTGCCGGGCCTCCTCCACCGAGCGGGCCTGGGCGGCGGTGAGGGAGAAGGGGAGGGCGGCGGTGAAGGGGGTGAGGTCCAGGCAGGGGAAGGCCGGGGCCTGCTGGCCCGCCCGCCGGGTGCGGAGGAGGGTCAGCCCCAGGGTCAGGCAGAACAGCTCCTCGAACACCAGCCGCCGCCGGGCCTGGGCCAGGGCCTGCCAGGAGGGCGGGAAGTGGATGGCCCGATAGGCCGCCGCCAGGGGGAGCAGCTTGTGCTCCCGGCGGAGGGCGTCGTCCAGGGTCTCCGCAGCCTGATCGGCGCAGGGCAGGGCCAGCCGCACCAGCCCCGCCAGCAGATGGTTGGACAGGCCGGCGGTGAGGGGGTAGACCGGCAGGATGCCGCCGGTGAAGGTCTGCTGTCCCTCCGGCTCGAACTTGGGGTTGACGATCTGCCGCCGGCTCCCGGCCCCGGTGAGCTTGCCGTAGAACACATAGGTCTGGCCAGGGCGCAGGGCCCGCTGGACGTAGCTTTGGTTGAAGAAGGTGGCGAGGACCTGCCCCGTGGCGTCCACCAGCCGCCCCCGGGTCACCTCCATGCCTTTGCGGAGGAAGCTGGTGCGGAAGGGTTCCGCCACCAGGGCGGCGAAGCAGACCGGCTCCTCCTGGGGCAGGGCGGCGATGCCCTCCTGGCGCAGGGTCCGGTCCTCATACTCCCGGGGAAAGTGGGCCAGCAGATCTGCCACGGTGGTCAGCCCCAGCTTTTCCAGGGCGGCGGCCCGGGCGGGGCCGACCTTGGGCAGCTGGGTCAGGGGGGTGTGCAGGGTGATCGGTTCCATGGGCAGGCTCCTTTCTCCGGGGTTTTCCTCATTGTAGCATAGGGCTTCCGGGGGTGCAATCCTCAGCCCAGGAAGAGCCGGACGGTGAGGGCGGCGAAGAAAAAGCCCGCAAAATCGGCGCACAGGGCGGCGGGGACGGCGTAGCGGGTCTTTTGGATGCCCGCCGCCCCGAAGTAGACGGCGATGGTGTAGAAGGTGGTCTCGGTGGACCCCAGCATCACCGCCGCCGTGCGGCCGACGAGGGAGTCGGGGCCGTGGCTGCGGATGAGGTCCGACCCCACCCCCAGGGCGGCGCTGCCGCTGATGGGGCGCACCACCATGAGGCCCACCGTCTCCGGCGGGATGCCCAGCCAGCGTAGGACGGGGGCCAGGGCCTCGGCGGCCAGGTCCAAGGCCCCGGAGGCCCGGAGCATGGCCGTCACCGTCAGCAGGGTGATGAGGGCGGGGAGGATGCGCAGAAGGATCTGCAATCCCTTGGCCGCCCCCTGGAGCAGGGCGTCGTAGACGTCCACTTTTTTTGCCATGCCGTAGCAGGAGACCCCCACCAGGATCCCCGGCACCAGCAGGTCCAGAGCGTACTGCATCCCGTCCCTCCCGTCACTGCCGCCAGACCTTGGCCAGCACCCTGGCCGCGGTGATTCCCGTGAGCACCGACAGGGCCGAGGTCACCCACACCGCCGGCAGGATGTCAAAGGGCGCGGCGCTGCCGGCGGCCATCCGCACCGCCGCCACCGTGGTGGGCAGGAGCTGGATGGAGGCGGTGTTGCACACCACCAGCATACACAGGCTGTCGCCGGCCACGCCGGGGGTCCGGCGGCTCATGCGCCGGGCGGCCTCCATGCCCAGGGGGGTAGCGGCGTTGCCCAGGCCCAGTAGGTTGGCCGAGACGTTGGCGGCGATGGTGTCCATGGTCCCCTGGTCGGCGGCAAAGTCCGGGAACAGCCGGCCCAGCACCGGGCGCAGGAGCCGGGCCAGCTTGCCGGCCAGCCCCGCCCGGTCCATCACCTCCATCACGCCCATCCACAGGCACAGCATCCCGGCCATGGACAGGCCCAGCTCGATGGCTGAGGCCGCGCCCTCCAGGGCGGCGTTGGCCAGCAGGCCCTGGTTGCCCAGGGCCAGGGCGCACAGCAGAGACAGGGCTGTCATCCCTGTCCAGATCACCGTCATTGCCATATCGGGACCTCCTTCTGGGGCCTGCCGGCCCCGGCGGCCCAGCCGGCGGCAAGCGGGCCGATTTCAGTTTTTTCCTTTTTCCGTGAAAGCGACAAATTTCGATTGACATCTATCTGCCTTTTGTTATAATCGAAGAGAACGGATGTTTTTTTTGTCTATTCTGGATGATTTTGTAAATCCAATGGAGCCGCCCCTGCGGGACAGAGAGACAACGGCAAACACGGAAAGGATGTGCCCCCCATGAAGTCAACAGGGATCGTTCGCCGGGTGGATGAGCTGGGACGGATTGTCCTGCCCATCGAGCTCAGGCGTACACTGAACATCGCGGAAAAGGATTCTTTGGAAATCTATGTGGACGGATCGTCGATCATGCTGAGAAAGTATCAGCCCGCCTGCATTTTCTGCGACAGCGCCAAAGACATTACGGTCTTCAAGGGCAAGAATGTCTGTGCCAACTGCATGAAAGAGCTGTTGGGACAATGAGTTCCCTGAAAAACGCCAGCGCCGCACCCCCGCCAAGGGGGTGCGGCGCTGTATTTACGTTGGGGGATCAGTCCTCGGCGCTGCGGGCGGCGACGACCTGGTCATACAGGGCTTTGCGGGACAGGCCGCAGACGGCGGCGGCCTCCTTCACTGCGTCCCGGGTGGACCAGCCCTCTGCCTGGAGCTTGGCGGCCAGGGCCATGCCGTCCTCCAGGGTGTGGGTCTCGGGGGCCAGCGGGGGCGCGCCCTCCACCACCAGGACGAACTCCCCCTTGGGGGGCTCGGCCCGGTAGTGGGCCGCCGCCTCGCCCAGGGTGGTCCGGCGGACCTCCTCGTGGAGCTTGGTCAGCTCCCGGCACAGGGCCACCCGGCGCTGGGGGCCGAAGGCCTCGGCCAGATCTTCCAGGGTGGCGGGGAGCTTGTGGGGGGCCTCGTGAAAGACCATGGTGCGGGTCTCCCGGCGCAGGCTGTCCAGGTGAGCCCGGCGGTTCTTCTTGTTCATGGCCAGAAAGCCCTCGAAGGTGAACCGCCCGGTGGGCAGGCCGGACACGGCCAGGGCGTTGACAAAGGCGCAGGGGCCGGGAATGGACACCACGGGGATGTCCAGCTGGGCGCACTGGGCCACCAGCTCCTCGCCGGGGTCGCTGATGGCGGGGGTGCCCGCGTCGGTGACCAGGGCGCAGTCCTCGCCGGCCAGCAGGCGGTCGGTGATCTCCTGGCCCCGGTGGTCGGTGTTGTGGCGGTGGTAGCTCACCATGGGCTTGCGCAGGCCCAGGTGGTTGAGCAGCTTCACCGTCACCCGGGTGTCTTCGGCGGCGATGAAGTCGGCGGCCGCCAGGGTCGCAGCCCCCCGGGGGGAGAGGTCCCGCAGGTTTCCGATGGGGGTGGCGACGAGATATAGGGTTCCTGCCATAGCAGCGTCCTCCTCAGGTTTCAGGCTGGATTTGGTAGTGGACCGGCAGGATCTCCAGGCCGGGTCCGCCCTCCTTTACCGCTTCCACCAGCACGGCATAGGGGGGCTTGGTCAGGTCGTAGGCCAGCAGCTGCAGGCGCTTGGGGGTCAGCCGGGCCTGGTCTAGGGCGGCAAACAGCTCCGCCAGCCGCTCCGGGCGGTAGACCAGCGCAAAGCGGCCCCCGGTGCGGGTGAGCCGGCCGGCGCACCGGCATAGATCGGTGACCGAGCAGGTGTCGTCCATCCGGGCCTGCCCGCCGGAGGCTCCGGACCCCGCCCGGAAGTAGGGGGGGTTGGAGACCACCAGGTGGAAGCGGTCGGCCGGGAGCAGGGCGGGGTCCCGCAGGTCGCCGGTGAGGACCTGGCCGGACAGGGCGTTGTCGGCCAGATTCTGCCGGGCCAGGGCGGCGGCGCCGGGGGAAAGCTCGATCCCCAGGCGGTCCAGGTCCTCCTCCCGCTGAGACAGCAGCAGGAGGAGCGACCCCACCCCGCAGCCCAGATCGCACACGGACCAGCCCCGGCGCAGGGTGCAGAACCGGGACAGCAGCACGCTGTCCCGCCCCAGCTTGAAGTGCTCGTCGGACTGGGTCAGGCGATAGGTCCCCAGGTGTTCCACAGAGATCACGGCGCGGCCTCCTCCTGGCCCATGGTCCGCAGGTGGCCCAGCAGCCAGCGCACGGTCCGGGCGGTCATGCCCCAGATGAAGTGGCCCTGGTACTCGTAGATGGGGACATCCATGAAGCCCGTGCGCCAGGGATAGGTCCGGGGAAAGCCCAGGCGCTCATAGGGGAAGTCGTCCACCTGGGCGGAGACCTTGTAGCGGTAGACCTCCTCGGGATACTGCATCAGGTAGTCCAGGGGGACGAAGAACACGTCCTTGACCTCGGCGGGGCTGGGGCGCAGGGCCGCCAGGCCCTGGGGGGTGACCTCGGCCAGGAAGGGGTAGACCACCCGGTCGCTGATGTCCTGGATCACGTCCAGGGGGGCCAGCAGGCGGATGTGCTCGGCGGGGATGCCCAGCTCCTCCCGGGTCTCCCGCAGGGCGGTCTGGGCGGGGGTCTCGCCGGGCTCCCGCCGGCCGCCGGGGAAGCAGACCTCGCCGGGCTGGTGGCCCACCAGGGTCTCGGCCCGGGTCTCGAAGAGCAGGCAGAGCTGCCCCTCCCGCCGGACCAGCGGGACCAGCACGGCATATTCGCCGGCCGCCCCCTGGACGCCCAGCTCCCGGTGGGAAAAATAGGTTTGCATCTGTGCAATGGTCATCCTTCTACCTCCTGTCAGGATTCGGGCACGGTGAACTTGGCCAGGGGGTCCTCCCGGCGCCACAGCACGGCCTTGCCCTGGGCCAGGCTGGCGGGGACGTCGATCAGCCGCTGGTTCCGGCTGCCCCGGAAGTGCAGGTCGTAGGATTTTTCCGCCTGGACGAAGGGGCCGTCCACCAGCACGTCGGTCTCGGCCAGCAGGGCGGTCCAGTCGGGGTCCCCGCTGTCCCGCAGGTGCTCGAAGAGGTAGCCGCTGTAGGTCCATACGGTCAGGCCCTTGCGGTGGGCCTCCCGGGCCAGGGCCGCGCAGGCGGCGGCCTGGGCGAAGGGCTCGCCGCCGGAGAGGGTGAGGCCCTCCAGCAGGGGATTTTTGCCCAGCTGGGCGCTCAGCTCTTCCACAGAGACCTCCCGGCCTCCGGCGGGGTCGTGGGTGTCCGGGTTGTGGCAGCCGGGGCAGTGGTGGGGGCAGCCCTGGGTAAACACCGTGAAGCGCAGGCCGTGGCCGTCCACGATGGAGTCGTTGACTGTGTTGGCGATCCGCATGGGCGGAGCCCTCCTTTCTTGTCGGGCGCATGGCTGCGCCAGGATATGCTATGTATGATACCATATTTTTGCGCCTGAAACAATGGCCGGCCCCGCCGGGCGATGTGCACAAGGACGGCGGGGGAGAACCCCAAAAAATTTCGCCGCCGGAAAAAAGAATTGCACATTTCCTATTTACTTTATCACAGTAGAGTGGTAGTATACTAAATAACCAGAGGAAAGGGGACCAGACCATGCAACTGGATTGGAAGATCCTGCGCAGCGGCGAACAGATCATGTACCGCCTGCGGGGGCTTTATGAGGGATACGGCTACCGCCGGTTCAAAATGAGCAAATTTGAGGAATACGACCTGTATGTGCGCAACAAGGATTTTCTGGTCAGCGACCGGATGATCACGTTTACCGATGCCCGGGGGGTCCTGATGGCCCTCAAACCCGATGTGACCCTGTCCATCATCAAGAACACCCGGGAGGAAGAGGCCGGCCCCCGGAAGGTCTATTATAATGAGACCGTCTACCGCTCCGGCAAGGGAGACGAGGCCTTCCAGGAGATCATGCAGACCGGCCTGGAGTGCATCGGCCAGCTGGACCTGTACCACATCTACGAGGTCACGGCCCTGGCGGTGGAAAGCCTGGCCGCCATCAGCCCCGACTATGTGCTGGACGTGTCCCATGTGGGCCTGGTCTCCGGCTTCATGGAGGCCGCCGGGGTGGAGGAAGCCGACTACGGTCAGGTCATGGCCGCCGTGCGGGCCAAGAGTCTGGCCGGGCTGGAGGACTTCTGCCGCAGCCGGAACCTCAGCGGCACCGTGAAGGCGCTGCTGGAACGGCTGGTGACCACCTACGGCACCATGGAGTCCGTCCTGGAGGAGCTGGCCCCCCTGTGCGTGGGCGGCAAAAAGACCCGGGAGGCCTGGGAGGAGCTGAACAGCCTCTGCACCCTGCTCAAGGCCAACGGACTGGCGGACAAGGTCTACCTGGACTTTTCCGTGGAAGGGGACATGGGCTACTACAGCGGCATGGTGTTCCGGGGCTTTTTGAAAAATTTGTCGGCGGGGGTGCTCTCCGGCGGACAATATGATAAAATGGTGGGGAAGATGGGCAAGCAGTGCGGCGCCATGGGCTTTGCCATCAACCTCAATGAGTTGGAACGGCTGGGGCCGGCCCAGCCGCCCTTCGACGCGGACGTGCTGGTGCTCTACGACGACGCCACGGACCTGGCCGTCCTCACCGGCCGGCTGTCCAGCCTGGCCGCCGGCGGCCAGCGGACCCTGGCCCGGCGGCAGGGAGAGGGCCTGCGGGCCAAGGAGATCGTGGACCTGAGAGGAGGGAAGCAGGCATGACGGACTTTCTGAACGTAGCCCTGCCCAAGGGGCGGCTGGGGGAGCGGGTGTACACCATGTTCGCCCAGGCAGGCTTTCCCTGCGAGGAATTGCTGGACCCCAAGCGGAAGCTGATCTTTGAAAACCCCGAGGCCGGGGTGCGGTACTTCTGGGTCAAGCCCTCCGACGTGCCGGTGTATGTGGAGCGCGGCGCCGCCGACGTGGGCGTGGCCGGCAAGGACATCCTGCTGGAGTACGGCCCGGACATCTATGAGCTGCTGGACCTGAAGATAGGCAAGTGCCGCATGTGCGTGGCGGCCCGCAACGGGTTCCGGGATGACCCCGACAAGACCCTGCGGGTGGCCACGGAGTTCCCCCACATCACCCGGGCCTACTACAGCGCCCGCAGCCGGGACATCGACATCATCCGCCTGCACGGCTCCATCGAGATCGCGCCCATTCTGGACCTCACCGACGTGATCGTGGACATCGTGGAGACGGGCACCACCCTGCGGGAGAACGACCTGACCCCCATTGAGACCATCGTGCCCCTCAGCGCCCGCTTCATCGCCAACAAAGTGAGTTTTCAGTTCAAACACCAGGCCATCCAGGCCCTCTACGAGAGCCTGCGGGAACAGGTGGCCGCCAAGGAGGCAGAGACGAAATGATACGGATTTTGAAGGAAGGGGAGACCGACCGGGGGACGATCTTCGCCCGGGAGGACCCGGTGGGGTCGGTGGCCGCGCCCGTGGAGGCCATTCTGGCCGACGTGAGAGCCAACGGCGACGCGGCCCTGAAGAAATATACCAAGGAATTTGACGGCGTGGAGCTGGCCACCATCGAGCTGGACCCCTGGAGCATCGACGAGGGCTTCCGGGAGGCGGACCCCGTCCTGGTGGAGATCCTCTACCGGGCGGCGGACCGCATCGTGGCCTTCCACCAGCACCAGGTACGCAACAGCTTTCTGGTCAACGACGAGGACGGCATCCTCATGGGCCAGAAGATCCTGCCCCTGGAACGGGTGGGCCTGTACGTCCCCGGCGGCACGGCGGCCTATCCCTCCAGCGTGCTCATGAACTGCATCCCCGCCAAGCTGGCCGGGGTCAAGGAGATCTGCATGGTCACCCCGCCGGGAAAGAACGGCAAGATCCCCGCCAACATCCTGGCGGCGGCCCGCATCTGCGGGGTGGACCGGGTCTTCCGGGTGGGCGGCGCCCAGGCGGTGGCCGCGCTGGCCTACGGCACCGAGAGCGTGCCCCGGGTGGACAAGATCGTCGGCCCCGGCAACCAGTATGTGGCCGAGGCGAAAAAGCAGGTCTTTGGCCGGGTGGGCATCGACATGGTGGCCGGCCCCAGCGAGATCCTGGTCATCGCCGACGGCGGCAGCAACCCCCAGATCGTGGCCGCCGACCTGCTCAGCCAGGCCGAGCACGACCCCAACGCCTCTGCCGTCCTGGTGACCGACAGCGAGGAATTGGCCGTGGCCGTCCAGGCCGCCATCGAGGAGCAGATCCCCAAGCTGCTGCGGAAGGACATCGCCCGGGCCTCCATCGACCAGAACGGCAAGATCATCCTGGCCCAGAGCCTGGAAACCGCCGTGGAGATCGCCAACGAGATCGCCCCCGAGCACCTGGAGGTCTGCGTGGCCCAGCCCTTTGATCTGCTGAGCAAGATCACCAACGCCGGCTCGGTCTTTCTCGGCTACCACTGCCCGGAGGCTTTGGGCGACTACTTCGCCGGCCCCAACCACACCCTGCCCACCAGCGGCACGGCCCGGTTCTCCAGCCCGCTGTCGGTGGACGACTTTGTGAAAAAGATGCAGTACACCTATTACACCAAAGACGCGCTGGCCAAAGCCCAGATGTCGGTGTCCAACTTTGCCAAGAAGGAAGGGCTCACCGGCCACGCCCGCAGCGTGGACATCCGCTTTGACCCCGCCGTCGTCAAGGAGGGCCAATGAGCCGTTTTCTCAACGCCAAATATGCCGGGCTGACGGCCTACACCCCCGGGGAGCAGCCCCGGGACCGGCAGTATATCAAGCTCAACACCAACGAGTCCCCCTACCCGCCCTCCCCGGCGGTGCTGGCGGCGCTGGACCGGCAGGACGTGGCCGACCTGCGCCTGTACTCCGACCCGGAGGGGACCGCCCTGCGGGCCGCGTTGGCCCAGCGGTACGGGGTGACGCCGGGACAGGTCTTTCTGTCCAACGGCTCGGACGATATCCTGAACTTTGCCTTTATGGCCTTCGGGGCCGACGGGGCGGTGTTCCCCAGCCTGACCTACAGCTTTTACCCCGTCTTTGCCGCCCTGCATCAGGTGGCCTGTGAGACCGTCCCCCTGGCGGAGGACTTTTCCATCGACCCCGCCGCCCTGGCGGGCCGGGGCAAGCTGACGGTGCTGGCCAACCCCAACGCTCCCACGGGCCTGGCCCTGTCCCTGGACCAGGTGGAGGCCATCGTGGCCGCCGACCCCGCCCATGTGGTGGTGGTGGACGAGGCCTATGTGGACTTCGGGGCGGACTCTGCCGCGTCCCTGGTGGACCGGTATGATAACCTTCTGGTGGTCATGACCTATTCCAAGTCCCGCTCCATGGCGGGGGCCCGCCTGGGCTTTGCCCTGGGCAGCCGGGCCCTCATCGAGGACCTGGAAAAGCTGAAATATTCTACCAACCCCTATAACGTCAACCGCCTGACCCTGAAGCTGGGGCAGGCGGCGGTGGACTCGGACGACTACTTCCGGGACAAGGCCCGGCAGATTATGGCCACCCGGGACAAGACGGCCGTAGCCCTGCGGGCGCTGGGCTTTGCCATGCCGGACTCTCGGGCGAACTTTCTCTTTCTCACCCATCCCAAGCTGGATGGGGCGGACTTTTACCGCCGGTGCAAGGAGCGGGGCATCCTCATCCGCCACTTCTCCGACCCGGCCATCGCCCAGTACAACCGGGTGACCATCGGCACCGAGGAGGACATGGCCGCCTTTGTCCAGGCGGCCCGGGAGATCTTACAGGAGGAGGGATCGTGATGCGTCAGGCAGAGATCGCGCGCAAGACCGGCGAGACCGACATCGCCCTGACCCTGAACCTGGACGGGACCGGCCAGCATGAGATCCACACCGGCGTGGGCTTTTTCGACCACATGCTCACCGGCTTCGCCCGCCACGGGTCCTTTGACCTCACCGTCCGGTGCCAGGGCGACACCTGGGTGGACGACCACCACACCGTGGAGGACGTGGGCATCTGCCTGGGGCAGGCCTTCGCCCAGGCCCTGGGCGACCTGCGGGGGGTGGAGCGCTTCGGCCACATCCTCCTGCCCATGGACGAGGCGCTGGTGCTGGCTGCGGTGGACCTGTCCGGTCGGGGGATGCTCTGCTGGGACGTTCCCCTGCCCACGGAAAAGGTGGGCGCCTTCGACACGGAGCTGGCCAAGGAATTCTGGCTGGCCTTCACCCGGCAGGCCAACTGCACCCTTCACCTGCGCCGGCTGGCCGGGGAGAACAGCCACCACCTCATCGAGGGGGTCTTTAAGGCGGCTGCCCGGAGCCTGAAGCAAGCCGTGGCCCTCACCGGGGGCAACGAGATCCCATCCACGAAAGGAATGTTGGTATGATCGCAGTCATTGACTACGGCGTGGGAAACCTCTTTTCCCTCTGCCGCTCCCTGGAGGCCATCGGGCAGGAGCCGGTGGTCACCGGAGACCCGGCCCTGCTGCGGCAGGCCGACAAGCTCTTCCTCCCCGGCGTGGGGGCCTTTGCCGATGCGGCGGACAAGCTCCGCCAGACCGGCCTGGACGAGGTCATCCGCCAGGAGGCCGCCCGGGGCAAGCCCATCCTGGGCATCTGCCTGGGGATGCAGCTGTTGTTTGAGGAAAGCCTGGAGTTCGGTTCCTGGAAGGGCCTGGGGCTTCTTCCCGGCAAGGTGGTCCCCATGGAGGGGGTCATCCCGGCGGACTATAAGATCCCCCACATCGGCTGGAACGCCCTGCACTATCCCCAGGGGAAGGCCCACCCCCTGCTGGCCGCGGTGCCCGAGGGGGAGTGCGTGTACTTTGTCCACTCCTTCTACGCCACCGACTGTGACGAGGCGGTTATTGCCACCACAGAGTACGGCGTGGAGCTGACCGCTGCCGTAGCCAAGGGCAACGTCATGGGCTGTCAGTTCCACCCGGAGAAGAGCGGGGACGTGGGGCTGGCCATCCTCAAGACCTTCTGCGAAGGGAGCTGGTAAGATGCAGATATTTCCTGCCATCGACCTCTATGGAGGTCAGGCGGTCCGCCTGTATCAGGGGGACTATGACCAGATGACCGTCTACGACCCGGAGCCTCTCAACACCGTGCAGCGGTTCGAGCAGGCCGGGGCCAGCCACCTGCATCTGGTGGACCTGGAGGGGGCCAAGACCGGCCAGACCACCAACCTGCCCACCATCGAGAAGATCACCGCCCGCACGGGGCTGTTCGTGGAGGTGGGCGGCGGCATCCGCACCATGGACACCATCCGCCGCTACCTGGACGCCGGGGTGCGCCGGGTGATCCTGGGCACCGCCGCCGTCACCGACCCGGACTTTACCGCCCGGGCCGTGGCCGAATACGGCGACAAGATCGCCGTGGGCGCCGACCTGAAGGACGGCAAGGTCGCCATCAAGGGCTGGCTGGAGACCAGCCAGGACGGCTGGGAGACGTTTTTTGACCGGATGCAGCAGCTGGGGGTCAAGACCATCATCTGCACGGATATCTCCCGGGACGGGGCCATGCAGGGGACCAACCGGGCGCTGTACCGCACCCTGACCGCCCGGTATCCCATGGACATCATCGCCTCGGGCGGGGTGTCCTCCCTGGAGGACATCCGGGCGCTGAAAGAGGCCGGCGTGGCCGGGGCCATCATCGGCAAGGCCTATTACACCGGCGCCATCGACCTGGCCCAGGCGGTGGCCCTGGGAGAAGGAGGGAGAGCATGATCACCAAACGCATCATTCCCTGCCTGGACGTGAAGGACGGCCGGGTGGTCAAGGGGGTCAATTTCGAGGGCCTGAACGACGTCAGCTCCCCCATCGAGCTGGCGGAGTATTACACCAAGAGCGGGGCTGACGAACTGGTCTTTTATGACATCACCGCCTCGGCAGAGGGGCGGAGCCTGTTCACCGACATCCTGCGCCAGACGGCCAGCCGGGTCTTTATCCCCCTGACCGTGGGGGGCGGCATCAACACCCTGGACGACTTTGACCGGGTCCTCAAGTGCGGGGCCGACAAGGTCAGCGTCAACTCCGGGGCCATCCGCAACCCTGACCTCATCCGGCAGGCCGCCCTGCGCTATGGCAGCCAGTGCGTGGTCCTCTCCGCCGACGTGAAGCGGGTGGACGGCCAGTTCCGGGTCTTTGGCCGGGGCGGCCGGGACGATACGGGCATGGAGGCCATCGGCTGGATCAAGCGCTGCGTGGACCTGGGCGCGGGGGAAGTGGTGGTCAACTCCATCGACACCGACGGCGTCAAGGGCGGCTTTGACCTGGAAATGCTCGCCGCCGTGTGCGCGGCGGTCAACGTGCCGGTGATCGCCTCCGGCGGCGCGGGCAAGACCGAGGATTTTGTGGAGCTGTTCCACGCCCTGCCCGGGGTGGACGCGGGGCTGGCGGCCTCGGTGTTCCACTTTGGGGAGATCGCCATTCCCCAGCTGAAACAAGACCTGCGCCGCCAGGGCATTTTGGTACGGTAAGACCGGGAGGAATACACCATGATCGACATGGAAACACTGAAATTTGACGAAAAGGGCCTCATCCCCGCTGTGGTGGTGGACGGGACCAGCGGCCAGGTGCTCACCCTAGCCTATATGAACAAGGAGAGTTTGGAAATCTCCATCAAAGAGGAGCGCACCTGCTTCTGGAGCCGCTCCCGCCAGGAGCTGTGGCGGAAGGGGGAGACCTCCGGGGCCGTCCAGCACATCATCGACATCACCGCCGACTGTGACTGCGACGCCCTGGTCATCCGGGTCAACAAGGATGGCCCCGCCTGCCACACGGGGGCGGAGTCCTGCTTCCACAACCCCCTCTTTGAGAGCGAGGAGAACACGGCCTTCTCTCTGGATGCCCTCATGGACATGCTCCGGGGCCGGAAGGACAGCCCCAAGGAGGGGTCCTATACCTCCTACCTCTTTGACAAGGGCATCGACAAGATCTTGAAGAAGGTGGGCGAGGAGTCCACCGAGGTCATCATCGCCGGCAAGGCCGAGGACAAGAAGGAGACCATCTACGAGATCGCCGACCTGGCCTATCATGTGATGGTCCTCATGCTCCAGCTGGGCATCTCGCTGGACGACGTGCGCCAGGAGCTGGCCTCCCGCCACGTCATCGACAAGAAGGTCAAGCAGGAGAAGATGACCTGACCGGGAAAGGAGCCTGTCATGGACGAGCTTTCCGGCCTGCCCCTGGCCTTGCTCTTTGAGGAGGTTCTCGACAAGGAAAAGGACGAGGAGAAGAACGAGAACCAGCAGGATGCGGACCAGGAGAAGGACAAGCAGACATGAAAAAACACGGCTGGTGCAGAGGGCACCAGCCGTGTTTTTCGGCAAGGAACCGGGCGTCAGGCCGGAAGAGAGAAGCTATGCAGGATGGCTGTTTCCGTATCCTCATCCAGACAGCCAGACTGGAACCAGAGGTCGTAAACCGCATCATCCTGGAGGAAGAAGGAGTGGGACTCATGGCGCTGGTCGGTGCTCAGATCCAGAAAGATGTCGCCGAACAGGCTGCTGGAGAAGGTGTAGGCCCTGGTCGTCTCGCCCTCGTTCAGCAGGGCGGCGAGAAGGGGGTCGGTGTTGTCGTCGGTGAGATCCTTGGGGTCCTGGAAGCCCAGCGCTTTGGCGTTCTCCCAGGGGAGACAGGAGAGGCCACCGACAACGGTGTCGTCTGCCAGGAACAGAAGGGAGCCGTCGGTCTGGGGTTCTGCGGTATACCCGGCAGGCAGCGAGAAGGTGTACTGCTCGGTGCGGATCGTTTGAGGATCCCCCGCGTTGGCCGTCTGAGAGTCGCCTTCACAGGAGCAGAGGAATAGGGCAGCGCAGAGGGTAAGAAGAAAGGGGGCAAACTTACTCATACCATGGCCTCCTTATGTGGATAGTATTCAGGTGTCTTTTGCGATCGTTCCGGCTGTATCTGCATGGGGGAGAACTTCCGAAAGTCCTTGCTGGGGAAAGGTTTCCTATGGTGAAATTATGGCATAGAACAGTAAATTATAAAATCTGATTTTTGTTATGATTGCGTAAAGTGATACTGTTGAGCGAATAAATTACAGCCCTGGAACAATGAGGGAGGCGTATGCTTGTTAACGTGCGGAGACGATCGTTCCGCCGGCAAAGTGTCATGCCGCCCGAGAAATTCCCTCTTGACGGGTGGGGAAAAGCATGGTAAACTATCGGCGTAATCGAGGAAGGAATGGTTTTGTATGAACAAGCAGACCATCAGCATGAACAGCGCATTCGCTTTTACCTACTATTACTTTATCTCCCACAAGGGAATAGGGTAATGGCAATTTGTGCTGGATAAAATCGCGGTCCTTCTTTGCACCCAATAGAAGCGCACCATACGCCACACAGATTCCGTTCTGTGCGGCGTTTTTTTATTGCATCGGACGTCCCGGCCAGAGCGGGACGAGTCGGCCGTCGAAAGGAGATACGTATCATGATCGCAGTCTTAAAGCCCGGCGCATCGCCGGAACGCACCCAACATCTGATCCACTGGCTGGAGGAGCAAAACCTGGGCGTCCACGTCTCCCATGGGGAGTATCAGACCGTGCTGGGCCTCATCGGCAACACGGATAAAGTGGACATGGAGATGATCCAGAGCCTGGACATCGTGGAGACCGTCACCCGGGTCTCGGACCCCTTCAAGGCCGTCAACCGGAAGTTCCACCCCGAGGACACCGTCATCCAGGTGGGCCCTGCGGCCATCGGCGGCGGACACTTCTCCCTCATCGCCGGCCCCTGCTCGGTGGAGACCGAGGAGCAGATCACCTTTGTGGCCCAGGAGGTCAAGAAGGCCGGTGCTGCCTTCCTGCGGGGCGGCGCGTTCAAGCCCCGGACCTCCCCCTATGATTTCCAGGGCCTGGGCGGCGAGGGCATCCGCCTGCTGCTGGAGGCCAAGAAGGTCACCGGCCTGCCCATCGTCACCGAGCTGATGGACATCCGCAACCTGGACCTGTTCGAGGAGGTGGACGTGATCCAGGTGGGGGCCCGGAACACCCAGAACTATGACATGCTCAAGGAGCTGGGCAAGACCGACAAGCCCATCCTCCTCAAGCGGGGCCTGGCGGGCACCATCAAGGAGCTGCTCATGAGCGCCGAGTACATCATGGCCAGCGGCAACGAACGGGTCATCCTCTGCGAGCGGGGCATCCGCACCTATGAGTCCACCTACACCCGCAACACCCTGGACCTGTCCGTGGTCCCCGTCCTCAAGGGCCTGACCCACCTGCCCGTGGTGGTGGACCCCAGCCACGCCACCGGCCACGCCCATCTGGTGGAGCCCATGGCCATGGCCGCCGCCGCCGCCGGGGCCGACGGCATCATGATCGAGGTCCACAACGATCCTCCCCACGCCCTGTGCGACGGGGCCCAGTCCCTGACGCCGGAGCAGTTCGCCCACACCGCCGGAAAGATCTTCCGCATTCGGGAGGCGATGCAGCTGTGACCGTTGGGATCATCGGCCTGGGACTCATTGGCGGCTCCCTGGCCAAAGCCTTCTGCCGCCGGGAGGGGATCACGGTCCTGGGCTGGGACAAGGACGCCTCCATCACCGACTTCGCCCAGCTGGCCCAGGCCACCCACGGCACCCTCACCGACGAGCGGCTGCCGGAGCTGGACCTGCTGCTGCTGGCCACCTACCCCGAGGCGGTGGTGGAGCACATGACCCGGCTGGCCCCCCTCCTGTCTCCCCACACCATGGTCATCGACTGCGCCGGGACCAAGGAGCGGGTGTGCGAGGCGGTCTTCCCCCTGGCACAGCAGCACGGCATCCAGTTCCTGGGGGGGCACCCCATGGCGGGGACCCATCATTCGGGCTTCCGGGCCAGCCGGGCCGACCTGTTCGACGGCGCGCCCATGGTCATCGTCCCGCCCCGGTTTGACGACATCCGCCTGCTGGACCGGGCCAAGACCCTGCTGGAGCCGGTGGGCTTCGGGCGGATCTCCATCACCACCGCCCGGGAGCACGACCAGCGCATCGCCTTTACCTCCCAGCTGGCCCATGTGGTCTCCAACGCTTATGTCAAAAGCCCCACCGCCCGCCAGCACGACGGCTTTTCCGCCGGCAGCTACAAGGACCTGACCCGGGTGGCCTGGCTGAACCCTGCCATGTGGGCGGAGCTGTTTTTGGAGAACAAGGAGAACCTGCTCTTTGAGCTGGACACCCTGGTGGCCTCTCTGGGGGCCTATCAGGAAGCCCTGCGGGCAGGGGACTTCACCACCCTCTGCCGGCTGCTGGACGAGGGGCGGAAGATCAAAGAGGAGGTGGACGGCCCATGACCACCGTGACAGTACACGCCTCGCAGACCTATCCGGTCAAGATCGGTCGGGGCCTACTGGCCTCGGTGGGGCAGGAGGCGGCCAGTGCCTTCCGGGGCCGCTCCGTGGCCCTGGTCACCGACGAGACGGTGGCCGCGCTGTACCTGGACCCGGTCCGCCAGAGCTTGCAGGCGGCGGGCTTCCGGGTGCGCCCCTTCTGCTTCCCAGCGGGAGAGGAACAGAAGAACGGCGAGACCTATCTGGCCCTGCTGGAGTTTCTGGCCCGGGAGCATCTGACCCGGGCCGACGGCCTGGTGGCCCTGGGCGGCGGCGTGGTGGGGGATCTGGCGGGCTTTGCCGCCGCCACCTTCCTGCGGGGCATCCCCTTTCTCCAGCTGCCCACCACGCTGCTGGCGGCGGTGGACTCCTCCGTGGGGGGCAAGACCGCCATCGACCTGCGGGGCGGCAAGAACCTGGCCGGGGCCTTTTATCAGCCCAGCGCGGTCCTGTGCGACCTGGACACCCTGGACACCCTGCCCCAGGAGACCTTTGCCGACGGCTGCGCCGAGGTCATCAAGTACGGGATGCTGGGGGACCCCGGCCTGCTGGACCGGCTGGAAGGGGCCGACTTCCGCCCGGACCCGGAAGAGGTGGTGGCCCGCTGCGTGGCCCGGAAGCGGGACCTGGTGGAGCAGGACGAGTTTGACACCGGCGCCCGGCAGCTGCTGAACCTGGGCCACACGGTGGGCCACGGCATCGAGGCGTGCAGCGGCTATGCCGTCTCCCACGGCAAGGCGGTGGCCATGGGCATGGTCCTGGTCACCCGGGCGGCGGTCTCCTTTGGCCTGTGCCCCCCGGCGGTGCTGCCCCGGCTGGAAGCCCTGCTCCGGCAGCACCACCTGCCCACCGAGACGCCCTATCCCGCCCGGGCGCTCTATGAAAAGACCCTGTCGGACAAGAAGCGGGCCGGCGACACCATCACCCTGGTGGTCCCCACCGCCTGGGGCAAGAGTCAGCTCAGACAGCTGCCCGTAGGGGAACTGCTGTCGTGGATCGAGAGAGGAAGTACACCATGACTGTTACCATCCAACCGGGTCCCGTGCAGGGGACCCTCCCGTCCATCCCATCCAAGTCCGCCGCCCACCGGCTGCTGCTGTGCGCGGCCCTGGCAGACCGGCCCACCCGGGTCATCTGCCCCCAGTCCTCCCAGGACATCGACGCCACCCTGCGCTGCCTGAAAGGGCTGGGGGCGTCCATCACGCCCCGGGAGGACGGCTACGACGTGGTCCCCCTGGACCGGAACGACCCCATCCCGCCCTGTGCGCTGGACTGCGGGGAGAGCGGCTCCACCCTCCGTTTCCTGCTGCCGGTGGCCGGGGCGCTGGGGGTGGAGGCGGTCTTCGCGCTGGCTGGCCGGCTGGCCCAGCGGCCCATCGAGCCGCTGATGGACCAGCTGCGGGCCAACGGCTGTGACGTGGTCCTGGACCGGCAGGCCAAGGCCCTGTCCATCCGGGGCCAGCTGACCCCGGGGGAGTACGTCCTGCCGGGGAACGTATCCTCCCAGTTCATCTCCGGCCTGCTCTTTGCCCTGCCCCTGCTGCCGGGAGAGAGCCGCCTGCGGATCGACGGCCCGCTGGAATCGGCGGGCTACCTGCGGCTGACCCTCCGCTGTCTGGCCGACTTCGGCGTGGTGCCGGAGGAGACCGACGACGGCTGGATCATCTCCCCCCGGCGCTGCCGCAGCCCGGGGCTGGTCCAGGTGGAAGGGGACTGGTCCAACGCGGCTCCCTGGCTGTGCCTGGGGGCGCTGGGCGGTGAGAGCGTCACCGTCACCGGTATGGACGTGACCTCCCTCCAGGGAGACAAAGAGATCTGTCAGGTCCTGGGGAAGATGGGTGCGCGGATCGGCCACACCGCCGGGCGGGTGACCGCCTTCCGGGGGGAGCTGCATCCGCTGACCGTAGACGCCCGGGACATCCCCGACCTGGTGCCGGTGGTGGCGGCGGTGGCCGCAGCGGTGCCGGGGACCACCCGCATCACCGGCGCGGCCCGGCTGCGGCTGAAGGAGTCTGACCGGCTGGCCACCACGGCCCGGGCCCTCAACGCCCTGGGCGGCCAGGTGGAGGAGACCGAGGACGGTCTGCTCATCCACGGCAAGGACCACCTGGACGGCGGACGGGTGGACGCCGCCGGGGACCACCGCATCGCCATGGCGGCCGCCGTGGCCTCCGGCGTCTGCACGGGGCCGGTGGTGATCGCCGGCGGGCAGGCGGTGGAGAAGTCCTACCCCACCTTCTGGCGCAGCCTGCGCCTGCTGGGCAAGGGGATCGAGGAAGATCCCTTTGGCCCTTGACGGACCGATAGGGAACGAGCATAATAAGGAATGGTATCATGAGCAGCATTTATTCCGGTCGCTTGACCGTTTCCATTTTCGGCCAGTCCCACGCCCCGGCCATCGGGGTGACCCTGGACGGCCTGCCTGCCGGGGAGCCGGTGGACCTGGACCAGCTCCAGGCCTTTCTGGACCGGCGGGCGCCGGGCGCCGGCGTCTGGTCCACCACCCGCAAGGAGGGGGACCGGCCGGAGATCCTGGCAGGGCTGCTGGAGGGCAAGACCTGCGGCGCGCCCCTGGCGGCCCTCATCCGCAACACCAACACCCGGTCGAAAGATTATGACAACCTGCGGGACATCCCCCGGCCCGGCCACGCCGACTACACGGCCCAGGTGAAATACGGGGGAGCCCAGGACGTGGCGGGGGGCGGCCATTTTTCCGGCCGGCTCACCGCCCCGCTGTGCCTTGCCGGGGGCATCTGCAAGCAGCTGCTGGCCCGGCGGGGCATCCGGATCGGGGCCCACATCGCCGCCATCGGCGGCATCGCCGACGCGCCCTATGACCCGGTGGACCTGACGCCGGAGGACCTGCTGGCCCCCGGCCAAAAACCCTTCCCCGTCCGGGAAGACCCGGCAGGGGAGGCCATGCAGGCGGCCATTGCCCAGGCCCGGGAGGAACAGGACTCCCTGGGCGGGATCATCCAGTGCGGCGTGGTGGGCCTGCCCGTGGGCCTGGGAGACCCCATGCTGGACGGCATGGAAAACCGCATCGCCCGGCTGGCCTTTGCCATCCCCGCCGTCAAGGGGGTGGAGTTCGGCGACGGCTTTGCCGTGGCCGGCCGCCGGGGCAGCGAGAACAACGACCCCTTCTATCTGGACCAGGCGGGGCAGGTGCGGACCCGGACCAACCACGCCGGGGGCATCCTGGGGGGGATCACCAACGGGATGCCGCTGCTGTTCCAGGTGGCGGTGAAGCCCACGCCCTCCATCGGCCGGCCCCAGGAGAGCGTCTCCCTGTCCCGGAGAGAGAACACGACCCTGATCATTCATGGCCGCCACGACCCCTGCATCGTCCCCCGGGCGGTGCCCTGCGTGGAGGCGGCGGCGGCCATTGCCCTGTATGACGCGCTGCTGGAGCAGCAGGAAAGGAGCAGAATCCTATGAGTTTGGAAGAGCTGAGAAACGAGATCGACACCATTGACGACACCCTGGTCCGGGCCTTTGCCCAGCGCATGGAGGTGGTCAGCCGGGTGGCCGAGGAGAAGCGGGCCCAGGGCCTGCCCACCCTGGACCCCGCCCGGGAGCGGGACAAGCTGGCGGAAATCGCGGCCAAGCTGCCGCCGGAGCTGTCCCAGTATGGCTATGCCCTCTGGTCCATGCTCTTTGAGATCAGCCGGGGCTACCAGAACGCCAGAAATCCCCAGCCCTCTGCGCTGCGGCAGGAGATCCAGGCGGCCATGGCGAACACGCCCAACCTCTTCCCGCCGTCGGCCACGGTGGCCTGCCAGGGGGTGGAGGGGGCCTATTCGCAGCTGGCCTGCGAGAAGCTCTTCAAGCACCCCCAGGTGATGTATTTCGGCAGCTTCGAGAGCGTCTTTTCCGCCATTGAGAACGGCTTCTGTGACTACGGCGTGCTGCCCCTGGAGAACAGTACTGCCGGGTCGGTGAAGGAGATCTATGACCTGATGCTCCGCCACAGCAGCTTCAAGATCGTCCGCTCCACCCGCCTGAAGATCGACCACCACCTGGTGGCCAAGAAGGGGACGAAGCTGGCCGACGTGAAGGAGATCTTCTCCCACCCCCAGGCCATCAGCCAGTGCGCGGCCTATCTGGAAAAGCTGGGCAAGGGCGTGAAGGTCACCCCCTGCGAGAACACCGCCGCTGCCGCCGCCGCCGTGGCCCAGTCGGACCGGCGGGACGTGGCGGCCATTGCCTCCTACAACACCGTGGCCCTGTACGGCCTGGAGCGGCTGGCCTCGGACATCCAGGACCGGAGCAACAACTATACCCGCTTCATCTGCATCTCCAAAAAGCTGGAGATCTATCCCGGGGCGGACAAGACCTCCCTCATGGTGGTCCTGCCCCACCGGCCCGGCTCCCTGTATCAGATCCTGGGGCGGTTCTATTCCCTGGGCCTGAACCTGATCAAGCTGGAAAGCCGGCCCCTGCCGGACCGGGAGTTTGAGTTCATGTTCTACTTCGATCTGGAGACCTCGGTCTATGCCGAGGAGTTCATCCGTCTGGTGGACGACCTGTCCGCCGTGTGCGAGGAATTCCAGTATCTGGGAAGCTATAGTGAGGTGATCTGATGCGCTGTGGACTGTTGGGAGAGAGACTTGGGCACAGCTATTCGCCGGAGCTGCACGCCTTTTTTGGCAACTATGATTATGAACTGTTCGAGGTCCCCCCGGACCAGCTGGGCGATTTCCTCCGGGTCCGGGATTTTCAGGGGATCAACGTGACCATCCCCTACAAGACCACCATGCTGGCCATCTGCGACGACCTGACCCAGGCCGCCGCCGCCATCGGCAGCGTGAACACCGTGGTCAAGCAGCTGGACGGCTCCCTGCTGGGGGACAACACCGACGCGGCGGGGTTCGAGGGCCTGGTGTGGAAGAGCCGCATCCGGGTGATGGGGCGCAAGTGTCTGGTGCTGGGGTCCGGCGGGGCCAGCCTGGCGGTGCAGTATGTGCTGCGGAAGCTGGGCGCCGGGGAGATCGTGGTCATCTCCCGCTCCGGCCCGGACAACTACAAAAACCTGGACAAGCACGCCGACGCGGCGGTGATCATCAACACCACCCCCGTGGGCATGTACCCCAACACGGCGGCGGCCCCGGTGGACCTGCGCCGCTTCCCCCAGTGCGAGGGGGTCCTGGACCTCATCTACAACCCCGCCCGCACGGCCCTGCTCCAGCAGGCCCTGGCCCTGCACATCCCCTGTGAAGGGGGGCTGTATATGCTGGCCGAGCAGGCCCGGTGCGCGGCCCAGATCTTCACCGGCGAGGTCATCCCCGCCATCCGGGCCAAGGAAGCCTACCTGGCCCTGCGGCGGCGGAAGGAGAACCGCATCCTCATCGGGATGCCCGGCTGCGGCAAGAGCACCGTGGGCCGCGCCCTGGCAGAGCTGCTGGACCGGCCCTTTGTGGACTGCGACCAGGAGCTGGCCCGGGTGCTGGGCATGTCGGCGGGGGATTATATCAACCACTACGGCGAGGCGGCCTTCCGGGCGGAGGAGACGGCGCTGATCAAGGAGTTGGGCAAGTCCTCGGGGCTGGTCATCGCCACCGGCGGCGGCTGTGTCACCCGGCCGGAGAACTACCCCCACCTGCACCAGAACGGGACCATCATCTTCCTGGAACGGGAGCTGTCCAAGCTGCCCACCAAGGGGCGTCCCCTGTCCCTGCGGGGGAACCTGGAGGCGATGTACACCGTGCGCCTGCCCATGTACCGGCGCTTTGCCGACCTGACCGTGGCCAACGACGGCAGCGTGGAGGCCGTGGCCAAGCGCGTGGAGGAAGCCTATGAACGTTTTAGTGATTAACGGCCCCAACCTGAACCTGCTGGGCGTCCGGGAGCCTGACCTGTACGGCAAACAGGACTATGCCGCCCTGGTGGCCCTGGTAGAGGAGACCTGCGCCCAGGAGGGGATGGACGTGGAGGTCTTTCAATCCAACCATGAGGGAGCCATTGTGGATAAAATTCAGGCGGCGCTGGGGAAATTTGATGGAATCGTCATCAATCCCGCCGCTTATACCCATACCAGCATCGCCATTCTGGACGCTTTGAAGGCCGTGGCGCTGCCGGCGGTAGAAGTCCACATCTCTGACGTGTCCCGGCGGGAGCCCTTCCGCCAGGTCTCCTATGCGGGCATGGCCTGCGTCAAGACCTACATGGGGCTGGGGCTGGAGGGATACCGGCAGGGACTGCTGTTCCTGAAGGAGTATCTCCAGGCTCACTGACCGCAAAGCTCAACCAACAGGAACCACCCATAGCACATCCGCAGCGCGGTCCCGAAGAACAGTCGTTCTCCGGGGCCGCTTTTTTTGCGGGCAGAGTGCGGGCGCAGCGCGGGAGAGAACAAAAAGATCCCCATAGGAGAGGGCTGCCGTTGGGCAGCCCATTCCTATGGGGAAGGGCGGGGGAGGGTCAGGGGATCATCCGCCAGCGGATATACTCCTCCAGAAAGTCGGCGGTGCCTTCCAGGCCCAGCCGGGAGGTGTTGATGGTGAGGTCATAGGTCTCGCTGTGGCCCCACAGGGTGGGGCAGTGTTCGCTGTGGTAGTCGGCCCGGCGCTTGTCCCCCTTGTTGATGAAGTCCAGGGCCTCCTCCGGGGAGAGGTCCTGGGCCTGCTGGATGATGCGTACCCGTTCTTCCAGGTCCCGGCAGACAAACAGGGAGATCAGGCCTGGCCGGTCCCGCAGGATGTACTCGGCGCAGCGGCCCAGGACGAGAAAGGAGCCGCCTTCGTCGGCCTTCTCCTCCAGGAACCGGAACTGGAGCTGGGCCAGGCCGGCCTCAAAGGAATTGTTCAGCCCCCGGACGGTGCGGGAAAACAGGCGGTTTTTGGGGGCCTCCTCGTGCTGCGCTACGAGCTTGGGGTCCAGGTGGTTCTGGGCGGCGATCTCGGTGATGAGTTTCTTGTCGTACAGGGGGAGGTCCAGCCGCCGGGCGAGCATCCGGGCGATCCGGTGGCCGCCGCTGCCCACTTGACGGCCCAGGGCGATGATGGTCTGCTGCATAAGGTCTCTCTCCTCTCTGGTTCCGGTGATATACTTTTATTATGGCAAAGGCTGGGGGAAAAAGCAATGGGAGATTCCCGTCCCGGCGGGATTTTTCCAGTCCCGAAAGAGGGAGCGCGCCGCCGCAGGCGCGGGTCGGGGCGATTGACGGAGGCCGAGGAGATGTGCTATCCTTTGAATAGAACGTATGTTTCAGAAACAGACGCAAAAAAAGTGACCGGCAAGCGATCACTTTTTTGGTGGAGGAGGATGGATTCGAACCATCGAAGTCGTCGACAACAGATTTACAGTCTGCCCCCTTTGGCCACTCGGGAACTCCTCCGTATCAAATTTTTTGGAGCTGGTGGACGGACTCGAACCCCCGACCTGCTGATTACAAATCAGCTGCTCTACCAACTGAGCTACACCAGCGTAGGCACTCATCCGCAGCGATGATTACTTTACCAGACAATGCGGATTTTGTCAAGCCTTTTTTTGAAAAAAGGAGGGACTTTTTTTGCAGAGGGGAAAAACACCCAGTCTGCCCCTGGGTCCGTTCCGGGACCGGCAGCAGGACGCGCCGCGGGCCTGCTGCGCTGTCTGCGGCCAGGAGCAGTATGCTTACGATCCTCCGGTGGTGGGGGGCCTGTGCGCCGCCTGCCGCCGGAGAGAAGAGAGAAAGGAGCATTGGATGACATTACGGGAGCTTTCCGAGCAGTACCGCGCCCAGGCGCAGGCGCTGCGGGAGCGCATCAATACCTTGCAGCAGGAGAGAAAGAGGACGGAGCTGGCCTGGGAGAAGCAGGCCCTGACCCGGCGCATCGGCACCTTGCAGATCCTCTGGCGGGAGGCCAGGGACCAGGCGGTGCTGCTGGAACACTACTATGAGAGGGGGTACCGCCGCAATGGGCGCTACACGTTATAACCGCCACCGCATGAGCAGCGACATGGCGGCTTACACCCGCCTGATGGCCCAGGACAACGGCGCCCAGCTGCACCGGCTGTGCCAGCAGCTGGCCCGGGCCATGGGGGAGGAGGTGACCCAGCGCCAGCGCCAGGTGCTGACCCTGTACTACGACCAGGGCCTGACCATGGAGCAGATCGGCCGGGAGCTGGGGGTGGACCGGACGACCGTCTCCCGGACCATCAAGCGGGGAGAGGCCCGCCTGCGCCGCTGCCTGCGCTATGGCAGCGCCAGCCTGCTGCGGGAGAGCCTGTCCGGCCAGCGGGAAGAAAATTTTTGCCGGACCATTGACAAGCGGCGCTCCGGGGGAAGATAATACAGAAAACAAAAAAGGGAGATGACCGCGATGGAAAACCGCATCTTAGCCCTCTTGACCCAGGGCAACTGGCAGCAGGACCACGACCTGATCCAGGGGCTGAAGGAATGGCCCCGGTATCCCCTGCTGCTGCAGGCCTACCAGACCCTGGACGAGCGGGCGCTGTTTCAAAGCTGGGTCCACGGGCCGGGCCACATCCACCGGGTCCTGCTGCTGGCGGCCCTCATTGGCTGGCAGGAGGACCTGGACGAGGGGATGCTGTGCCAGCTCTTCCGGGCGGCCAGCTACCACGACGTGGGCCGGACCTTTGACGGCTTTGACATCTACCACGGCGCCCGGTCCGCCCTGCGCCTGGAACGGCTCACCGGCCAGACCGGAGAGCCCCTCAAGCAGCTGCAGGCGGCGGTCACCGCCCACTCCCGGCCCGACCGGGACATGGCGTCCGTGGTGGCCTCCTTCCAGCCGGCGGACCTGGACCGGGCCATGGCCCTGACCCGGCTGCTCAAGGACGCGGACAACCTGGACCGGGTGCGGCTGGGGGACCTGAACCCCCGCTTCCTGCGCCACGAGAGCGCCCAGGCGCTGACGGGCTTTGCCCGGCGGCTGTTTCAGCGGGACCAGGGCGGGCGGTGAGCCGCCCGCTGCGCCGTTTCAGAAGGGGAACGCCCCGTCTGGAACGGCGCTTTTTTGCTGTTTTTGTGAGAAAGGGGCGGAATGGCGGAGGATTCTTGTGCAGTCAGACAAGAGGTTCCCCGGTCTGACCCCTTTACTTTTGCCGGGACGGATGATACAATAGCCGCGTCGGTCGGCGACCCCGGTGGGGCGTCGGCCCACAGCGGATGGTATTCCGAATAGGAAACTGTACCGGCATGTTCCCTGCGGGTCTGCTGCTCCGGCGCGGCACCCCATCGCGTCACCCTGCCCAGAAAGGCACGGTGATCGGATGAAAATAGGATTCATTGGAGCGGGAAAGGTCGGCTTCTCTCTGGGGAAATTCTTCCACCAGGGCGGCCTCCCGGTGACCGGCTACTACAGCAGGCACCGAGGATCGGCCCAGGAAGCGGCGGCATGGACTGGCACGAAGCAATACGACGACTTGGAAGGATTGGTTCGGGCGAGTGACGCGATCTTTTTGACCGTTCCGGATGGAGCGATCGCCTCAGTCTATCAAAGGCTGCGGGATTTTGACCTGGCAGGAAAACAACTTTGTCATTGCAGTGGTGCGCTGACCGCCCGGGAAGCCTTTCCCGGCTGGCAGGACAGCGGCGCCAGCTACTATTCGATCCACCCGTTGTTCCCCATCAGCGACAAACTGGTCGCGTGGCGGGAACTGTCGGGTGCTTTTTTTTGCCTGGAGGGGGAGGGGCCTCATCTGCCCTGGTGGCAGCAGACCCTGACGGCCCTGGGGGCCCGGGTGCGCCTGCTGCCCCGGGAGAGGAAGGCGGCCTATCACGCCGCCTGCGCCATGGCCAGCAACCTCATGTGCGCCCTGGTGCAGGAGAGCCTGACCCTGCTGGCCGGCTGCGGCTTTTCCCAGCAGGAGGCCCTGGCCGCGCTGCGGCCCCTCATGGAGGCCAACCTGCACCATGTGTGCCGGGTGGGGCCGGAGCAGGCCCTGACCGGCCCGGTGGAGCGGGGCGACGGGGCCACGGTGGCCAAACACCTGGCCTGCCTGCCCCAGGACCCGGCCCGGGCGCTGTATCGGGCGGCGTCCCAGATCCTGGTGAGCCTGGCAGAAAAAAAGCATCCTGACATGGACTATCAGCCCGTAAGGGACATACTGAAGGAAGGATCGAGACCATGAAACAGAATACCGTTGTGACCCTGGCTGCCATGAAGGCCCGGGGGGAAAAGATCTCTCAGCTGACTTGCTACGACTACACCACCGCCCGCCTGATGGACCAGGCGGGGATCAACATGATCCTGGTGGGAGACAGCCTGGGCATGACCATGCAGGGCTATGACGACACGATCCCCGTGACCATGGAGGAGATGATCGTCTACGGCCGCAGCGTGGCCCGGGGCTGTCAGCAGACCTTTGTGGTCATCGACATGCCGTTTATGAGCTATCAGGTCTCCCCCCAGCAGGCCCTGACCAACGCCGGGCGGCTGATGAAGGAGACCGGGGCGGACGCCGTGAAGCTGGAAGGGGGCCGGGAGGTCTGCGACCAGATCCGGGCCATCACCGGCGCGGGAATTCCGGTCTGCGCCCACATCGGCATGACCCCCCAGTCCTACCACGCCTTTGGCGGGTTCAAGGTCCAGGGGAAGGGCGAGGACGGCGCCGCCCGGCTGCTGGACGACGCCCTGGCGGTCCAGGCCGCCGGGGCCTTTGCGGTGGTGCTGGAATGTGTGCCGCCCAAGCTGGCCGCGCTGGTGACGGAAAAGCTGGACATCATCACCATCGGCATCGGCGCCGGGGCCGGCTGTGACGGCCAGGTGCTGGTGTGCCAGGACATGCTGGGCATGACCGACGGCCAGGTGCCGAAGTTCGTCCGGTGCTTTGCCCAGCTGGGCCAGGCCATGACCCAGGCGTTCCAGGACTACGATACCCAGGTGAAGGCCAGCGCCTTCCCCGCGCCCCAGCAGACCTATGCCAAGAGCGACTGCACCGATGAGGTCCTGGACCGGCTGGCCCAGGGGGGCGAGAGCGTCAAACTGTATTCTGTTTTGTGAGGGAAATTACCATGATCATTGCAACAACCATCGCAGAGGTCCGGGCCCAGGTAACGGCCTGGAAAAAAGAGGGCCTGACGGTGGGGCTGGTCCCCACCATGGGCTACCTCCACGAGGGCCACGCCAGCCTGGTGGACGAGGCCGTCCGCCGGTGCGACCGGGTGGTGGCCTCGGTGTTTGTCAACCCCACCCAGTTCGGCCCCCAGGAGGACCTGGAGGCCTATCCCCGGGACTTTGACCGGGACTGCGCCCTGCTGGAGGCCCACGGCTGTCATCTGGTCTTCCACCCCACGGTGGAGGAGATGTACCCCGCCGGCGCGGCCACCTATGTGGAGATCCACTCGGAGATGCCCAAGCAGCTGTGCGGCAAGAGCCGCCCCATCCACTTCCGGGGCGTGTGTACAGTGGTCTCCAAGCTGTTCAACATCGTCACCCCCGACACGGCCTTCTTTGGGCAGAAGGACGCCCAGCAGCTGGCCATCCTGCGCCGGATGGTCCGGGACCTGTCCTACGGCATCGAGCTGGTGGGCTGCCCCATCGTCCGGGAGGCCGACGGACTGGCCAAGTCCTCCCGGAACACCTATCTGTCCGCTGAGGAGCGGCAGGCGGCGCTGGTCCTGTCCCAGGCGGTTTTCCTGGGGCAGAAGCTGGTCCAGGAGGGCGAGCGGGACGCCGCCAGACTGGTGGCGGCCATGTCGGCCCACATCGCGGCCCAGCCCCTGGCCCGCATCGACTATGTCGAGGCGGTGGACGGGGTGACCATGGAGCCGGTGGAGACCCTGCGGGGGACCGTTCTGGTGGCTATGGCCGTGTACATCGGCAAGACGCGGCTTATTGACAACTTTATCGTGGAGGGTGTTTGAGATGACCATGGAGATGTTAAAGGGAAAGATCCACCGGGCCACGGTGGTGCAGGCAGAGCTGAACTATGTAGGCTCCATCACCGTCGACCAGGACCTGCTGGATGCAGCGGGCATTCTGGAATATGAAAAGGTCCAGATCGTGGACATCGACAACGGCAGCCGCTTCGAGACCTACACCATCGCCGGGGAACGAGGCTCGGGGATGATCTGCCTCAACGGCGCCGCCGCCCGGTGCGTCAGCGTGGGGGATAAGGTGATCATCATGGCCTATGCCCAGATGACCCCCCAGGAGGTCCAGGAGGGCTATCACCCCAGCGTGGTCTTTGTGGACGACGACAACCGGGTGGCCCGGGTGACCACCTATGAGAAACACGGCCTGCTGAAAGACATGGCCTGAGCAACCGCCGGCCCGCCGGGCCGGGAGAAGAGCGAGGAGACGAGAATGGAAAACCTGCAAGGAAAGTGCGTCCTGCTGTGCGTCACCGGCGGCATCGCCGCCTATAAGATCCCCAACGTGGCCAGCGCCCTGCGGAAAGCCGGGGCGGAGGTCCATGTGGTCATGACCGAGAACGCCACCCAGTTCATCACCCCCCTGACCTTTGAGTCCCTGACCAACCACCGGTGCGTGGTGGACACCTTTGCCCGGGACTTTCAGTATGACATCACCCACATCTCCCTGGCCACGGCGGCGGACCTCATCCTGGTGGCCCCGGCCACGGCGGATGTGATCGCCAAGCTGGCCCACGGCATTGCCGACGACATGCTCACCACGGTGGTGCTGGCGGCCAAGTGCAAAAAGCTGGTGGCCCCGGCCATGAACACGGCCATGCTGGAAAATCCCATCACCCAGGACAACATCGCCACCCTGCAAAAGTACGGGTTTTCCATCATCCCCCCGGACAGCGGCCTGCTGGCCTGCCAGGCGGTGGGCAGCGGCAAGATGCCCGAGCCGGAGGTCCTGCTGGACCACATCGCCCGGGAGCTGGCCCGGGAAAAGACCCTGGCGGGGGTGCGGGTGACCGTCACGGCAGGCCCCACCCAGGAGCCGCTGGACCCGGTGCGCTACCTCACCAACCACAGCACCGGCCGCATGGGCTATGCCATCGCCCGGGAGGCCATGCTCCGGGGCGCTCAGGTGACCCTGGTCTCCGGCCCCACGGCGCTGCCGCCGGTGCCCTTTGTGGACCTGCGGACGGTGACCACGGCGGCGGACATGTGCCAGGCGGTGCAGGCGCTGGTGCCCCAGACCGACATCCTCATCAAGGCCGCGGCGGTGGCCGACTACCGGCCCGCCAACGTGGCCGAGGACAAGATGAAAAAGGCCGAGAGCGACCTGTCCATCCCCCTGGCCCGCACCGACGACATCCTGGGCTGGGTGGCCCAGCACCGGCATCCGGGGCTGTTCGTCTGCGGGTTCTCCATGGAGACCCGGGACATGGTGAAAAACTCCCAGGCCAAGCTGGAGCGCAAGCATCTGGACATGATCGTGGCCAACAACTTGAAGGTGGCCGGCGCGGGCTTCGGCACCACCACCAACGTGGTCACCCTCATCACCCATGACGGGGTGCAGGAGCTTCCCCTCATGGGCAAGGACGAGGTGGCCTCCTGCCTGCTGGACGAGATCCAGCGGCGGCGCTGAAAAACACAACCACAAAACAACAACGCGGACAAGCGCTCTTTGCGCTTGTCCGCGTTCGTTTGTTTTGGCGGAACAAGGGAGGGGGACGAAGTCCTGTCTGTTCCCATCTGGCAGCCAAAGAGGAAGAACCGTCAAGAAAGCGCCGCAAATCTCCGGTTATGCTGGCGGCAGAAAAAAACAAAGGGAGCCTGCCCCCGAACGCGGGAGAAATCCCCCGTCCTTTGGCCCCTCTGCGGTCCGTTCGCCCGTCTTTTTTCCAGAATGCCGCCCCTTGCCGCCGAAGAAGCCGGGAGGAGGGAAAGTGCTGGAGAAAGGCCCCCTTTTTCCCTATCCAGCGTCCGACAGCCTTTTTTGCCCGTCAGCCGGTATAATCTGCTCACGCAATGCAACGGCACGCAGCGGACAAACACAGGAGGGAGCAAGCATGGCAACGAAGGAAAGAGCGGGGGGACGGCTGTTTCGTCTCCCCCGGCGGGACACAGTGAAGGTCTCCCGCCGGGCCGTGATGGGGCTGGCCGAGGCGGGCGTGGGGTTCCTGCTGGGCGGGGTGCTGGCGGGGGCGGAGCTTTTCGGCCTCTACGCCCCCTTCGGCGTGGCGGCGGTGGCCGCCGCCGGGTCGGGGCTGAGCGGGTTCTGCACCCTGGCCGGGTCCTGCCTGGGCTACCTCTGCCTGGAGGGGATGACCGACGGGATGCGCTACGGGGCCTCGGCCATCCTGACCTATTCGGTGGCCTTCGCCTTCTACGACGCCAGGTTTTACCGGCGCACCTGGTTCATGCCGTCCATCGCCGCCCTGCTCAGCGCCCTGACGGGGATCATCTGCCGGGGCGGCGAGGGGTGGTACGGCGAGGATCTGGTCTACTTCGTCACCGAGGTCCTCTTCACCGCCGCTGCGGCGTACAGCTATCGTGTGGTCTTTACCCAGTGGCCCGAGACCCTGCGGGGGCTGCCCCGGCTGTCCCCCAAGCAGACGGTGGGCCTGCTGATGCTGGCGGGGACGGTCCTCATGTCCCTGGCCCGGGTGGAGGTGCTGGAGACCTTCTCCCTGGGGCGGCTGCTGGCGGCGGTGGGCGTCATGGCCGTGGCCCGGCGGGGGCCGGCCGGCGGCGGACTCACCGGGGCCTGCGTGGGGGTGGCCCTGGACCTGTCCTCCGGGGAAGCGCCCTATTACAGCCTGGTCTTTGCCCTGGCGGGGCTGGCCTGCGGCCTGTGCCGGGACCACCGGAAGCTCCTGGCGGGGCTGGTCTATGTGCTGGCGACCCTGGCGGTGGTGCTGTGGCGCTTTGACGGGGGCATTCATGTGGGCCTGCCGCTGGAAGCGGTGGTGGGAGGCGTGCTGTTTGCGGTGCTGCCGCTGCCCACCCTGGCCCCGCCGGACGAGCCTGCCGAGGCGGCAGAGGGCCAGGGGGAGCCGGACCAGCGCCGCCAGGTCATCGCCCGGAAAATGGGGGAGATGGCCGGGGCGTTCCACACCCTCTATGACAGCCTGCGCCAGACCCTGCGCCCGGAGGAGACCGGCGGGGAGGACCCGGCGGAGATCTTCACCGCCACGGCGGACAAGGTGTGCGCCAACTGTGTCCTGCGCGCCACCTGCTGGCAGAAGGAGTATCAGGACACCCGGACGGTCCTCAACGACGCCAGCATCCCCATCCTCTCCCGGGGGCGGGCGCTGCCCACGGACTTTGCCGGGCGGTTCAGCAGCCGCTGCGTCCACTTCCCGGAGCTGTTGGCGGAGATCAACCGCCAGCTCACGGCCTACCTGCGCCGGAAGCAGGCCCTGGGGCGGACTTTGCACACCCGCCGGGCCTTGTGCGGCCAATATGCCCGGCTGGACAAGCTGCTGCGGGCGGCGGCCACGGAGCTGTCTGCGGGGCTGACCCCCGATCTGCCCCGGCAGACCCGGCTGAACGACTTCCTGACAGAGTACAATCTCTCCGGGGGACTGGTCTATTATAATAAGGAGGGGCGGCTCCAGGTGGAGGTCCCCGCCGCCGCGCCTCTCAGGACCCGTGCGGCCCGCCGGGAACTGTCTGACCTGCTGGGCATCGCCCTGGGGGAGGGGGAGGAGCAGGAGGACCGGCTGCACTTTTCCCAGGCCGAGCCGTTCCGGGCCACGGTGGCCCTGCTGGGCAGCCCCCGGAAGGGGGAGGCGGTGAGCGGCGACACCGGCCTGTGGTTCCGGCGGGAGGACGGGATGCTCTTCCTGCTGCTGTGCGACGGCATGGGCTCCGGGGAGGGGGCCCGGCAGGAGAGCGCCCAGGCGGCCAAGCTGCTGGAAGGATTTCTCCGGGCGGGGATGGAGGCCGGCGAAGCGGTGGAGACCGTCAGCGCGGCCCTGGCCCTGCGGGGGGAGGCCGGCGGCAGCACCACCATCGACCTGCTGGCCATCGACCTGTATACCGGCCACTGCTGCGTCCACAAGCAGGGGGCTGCCCCCACCTATTTCCGCCGGGGGCAGCAGGTCAAGTGTGCCGTGGGGTCCTCCCTCCCGGCGGGCATCGTGACCGGTGCCCAGGCCCGGCCGGACCGGCACAAGTTCCGGGGGGAGGATGGCGACTGGATCGTGATGGTCACCGACGGCGTCCTCTGCGGCCGGGAAGATCTGTGGGTCCGGGACCTCATGCGCGACTACGCGGGGGACAGCCCCAGCGACCTGGCCCAGCGCCTGCTCCACCAGAGCGGGACCCTGTGCCAGGGAGAGGACGACGGGACCGTGCTGGCCGTCCACCTGAAAGCCCGGGCGGAGGGCTGAGCAAAAAACGCATCGCAGCCAGCGACAGGGAAGCTGGGTGCGATGCGTTTCGTGCATTTTTTAAGGTCGTTCGGGGGGCGGGGCGGAAGCCATGGTCTCCCGGAGGGCCAGGACCTTGGCCTCGATCTCTGCCATCACCGCCAGGAAGGTCTCGTCGTCCTGCCCGGTGGGGTCAGGCAGTTCCCAGGCCAGGGTGGCGGCGTTGGTGACCGGACAGACCGCGCCGCAGCCCATGGTCACATAGAGGTCTGCCGGGGGCAGGTCCTCCAGGGTCTTGGGCCGCTGCTGGGCGTCCAGGTCGATGCCGTACTGCTGGCGCATCAGGCGGACTGCATCCCGGTCGATCTGGGCCTTGGGGGTGCTGCCGGCGGAGAAGCTGTGAAAGACATCCCCGGCCAGCTTCCGGCCCAGGGCCTCTGCCATCTGGCTGCGGCAGGCGTTGTGGACGCAGAGAAAGACCACGTTGGGCTTTGCCGGATAGAAGGGACAGCGGTCCCGGAGACACTGGGCGTTCCGGTCAGAGAAGGCGCAGCGGATGGCGGGGCGGGTCATGGTCACGCCCAGCTCCTGCCGGGAGAAGTCGACGGCGGCCAGCAGGGACAGATAGGCGTCCCGCTTGCAGCACCGGGGGCCGCCCACGGCGGCAATGGCTCCCAGCGCCCGGGAAGTCATCCGGTGAGCCAGGGCAAACGGCTCCTCCGCCAGCGGCGTGGCGGCGGTGACCAGAGAGACGAACATCCCCGTGCTCAGCCCTGCCCCGCAGGCGCCCCAGAAGCCGCAGGCCCCGCCGGGGACGGCGGAACTCCGGTTCTTCATTTCCCGCAGGGCGCGGGGCAGGTCCAGCTTGCCCCCGGCGTTGTGATAGGCCGTGAGCAGGGCCATGCCCACCATGGTGTGGTGCTCCGGCCCGTGCATGTGGCAGGAGGGCAGGGCCATCATCTGGTTCAGAATGGCCGCCGGGTCCGTGGATGTGGCGGACAGACACAGCCCGAACAGGCGGTCCAGCCCCTGGGTGTGGCAGGCATTGCAAACGTAGTGGCCGCTCACGCACTTGGTTTTGCTCCGCTCTGTCTTGTGACAGATGGCGCAGGTCATCTCCTCGTCCTCCTGGAGGTAGACCAGGGGGGCGTGGCAGATCAGACAGTCTTCTTTCATGGTGTGGTCTCCTTATTGCAGCGGCAGGTTGGTCAGGTGGCGGCGCAGCAGGTCCAGGGCGGTCTGGGCGCTCTGGCGGCGGATGCGCTCCCGCTCCACCTGGCCGCCCTGATAGGTCACCACCTGGCAGCCGCCTGCCCAGGCCAGGCCCAGATAGACCAGGCCGATGGGGTTGCCCCGGTCGTCGGGGTCCGGCCCGGCCACGCCGGTGGCAGACAGGGCAATGTCACAGCCCAGGGCCTTCCGGGTGCCCAGGGCCATGGCCTCGGCCACCTGAGGGGAGACGGCGCCGTATTCCGTCAGCAGGGCGCGGGGGACGCCCAGGACCCCTTCCTTCACTTCGTTGGTGTAGCTGACGATGCCGCCCCGGAAGGCGGCGGAGGAGCCGGGCAGGTCGGTGAGGAGCTTGGAGATGAGGCCCCCGGTGCAGGACTCGGCGGTCCCCACGGTCAGACCCTGTTCTTTCAGCAGCGCCAGACAGACCTCTTCCAAAGAGGAGACATCCACCCCGATGACCTTGTCCCCCAGCCGCTCCTTCACCTGCTGCTCCACCGGGGCGATGCGGGCCAGGGCCTCGGCCTCGGTGGCGGCGTGGGCGGTGATACGCAGCTCCGTGCCGGTGGGTTTGGCGTAAGGGGCCAAGGTGGGGTTGTGCAGCGCATTCATCAGCTCCCGCAACTGGGCCTCTGCGGCGGACTCGCCGATGCCGAAGGTCTTGACCGTCCGGGAGACGATGACCCCGTCGGCGAACTGTTTCAGATAGGGGACCACCCGGTGGCGGAACATCTGCTCGCACTCCCGGGGCGGACCGGGCAGGAGGATGACGTGGGTCCCCTCGGCCTGGAAGGCCACGCCGGGGGCGGTCCCCCAGTCGTTGGGCAGGACCGTGGCCCCCTGGGGGACCATGGCCTGCTGATAATTGTTTTCCGTGAGGGGGCGGCCCATGGCGGCGAAGCGGTCCCGGATGCGCTGGGCGGTCTCCTCGTGAAAGACCAGCTCCTTGCCGAAGGCCCGGGCCACGGCCACTTTGGTCAGGTCATCGCAGGTAGGCCCCAGGCCCCCGGTGGTGATGAGGATGTCTGCCCGCTGGCGGGCGATCTCCACGGCCTGGCGCACCCGCTGGGGGTTGTCGCCCACCACGGTGTGGTAATAGACGTTGATGCCCAGCTGAGAAAGCCCCTCGGAGAGCATCTGGGCGTCGGTGTTGGCGATGTTCCCCAGCAGCAGCTCGGTACCCACGGCGATGAGTTCGGCGGTGTAGCTCACGGGTCCAGCACCACTCTTTCGATGCCCTCCATGGCGGCCTGGATCAGGCCCTCCACGTCCAGGGCGGCCTCGGCCTCCTGGATCTCGTCCAGGTGGGGGCGGGTCTTGGGGTGGCGGGGGGTAAAGACGGTGCAGCAGTCCTCATAGGGCAGGATGGAGGTGGCAAAGGTGCCGATCTTCCGGGCGGTGCGGACGATCTCCTCCTTGTCCATGCCCACCACCGGGCGGAAGACGGGCAGGGTACACACCTGGCCGGTGACGGCCATGGCCTGCATGGTCTGGCTGGCTACTTGTCCCAGGGACTCGCCGGTGACCAGGCCCTCTGCCCCCACCCGCTGGGCCACCCGCTCTGCGATCCGCATCATGAACCGGCGCATGAGCAGGGTGAACAGGGATTCGGGGCACTGGCGGCGCAGCTCCTCCTGGATCTGGGTGAAGGGGACCACATGGACCACCAGCCGGCCGCACCAGGGGGTGAGCAGCCGGGCCAGCTCCAGGACCTTTTCCTTGGCCTCGGGGGAGGTATAGGGATAGCTGAAGAAGTGGACCATCTCCAGGGCCACCCCCCGCTTGGCCATCATCCAGGAGGCCACGGGGCTGTCGATGCCGCCGGAGAGCAGGGAGACGGCCTTGCCGCCCACCCCCACCGGCAGGCCCCCGGCGCCGGGGGTGGGGTTGGCGTGGACGTAGGCGGCAAAGTCCCGCACCTCCACATGGACCACCACCTCGGGGTCGTGCATGTCTGCCCGGATGTGGGGGAAGGCTTCGTTGAGCTCCCCGCCCACGAACTGGGACAGCTGGATGGAGGTCATGGGGAAGGACTTGTCCGAGCGCTTGGACTCCACCTTGAAGGAGGCCGCGCCCAGAAGGTCCTCCCGGAGGTAGGTCTTGGCGGTCTCCAGAATGGCCTCGGGGGTCTTCTGGCAGGCTTTGGCCCGGGACAGGCCCACCACGCCGAAGAGGGTCTGCAAGGTCTGGAAGGCCCCTTCCATGTCGCAGGTCTCCTCCTTGGGCTCGACGTAGGTGATGGACTGGCGGGAATAGATGCGGAACTTGCCGTACTTTTGCAGCCGGCGGCGGGCGTTGCCCATCAGGCGTTCCTCAAAGGTGCGGCGGTTGAGGCCCTTGAGGACCATCTCGCCCATTTTCAGCAGAAAGATCTCGTCCCCGGCGGGCGGGGAAGTGGGAATCGGTGACATAGGTTTGGGTTCCTTTCGTGGATGGATTTGCGGTCAGAGGGGGAAATACTCCGACTGACGGTATTGAATGGCCTCGGCCAGGTGGTGGGGCTGGATCTCGTCGGACTCGTCCAGGTCCGCAATGGTCCGGGCCACCCGGAGGATGCGGTCATAGCTGCGGGCGGTGAGGCCCATGTGCTCATAGGCCCCCTTCATGAGGTCCTGCCCTTCCTGGTCCAGGGTGCAGAAGCGGCGCAGCTCCTGCTGGCCCATGGCGCTGTTGGCCAGGGGGCCGTCCGGCCCGAAACGGGCCTGCTGGCGGGCCCTGGCCCGGAGGACCCGGGCGCGGATGGCGGCAGAGGGTTCGCCGGGAGCCCGGTCGGCCAGGTTTTCAAATTCCAGCGGGGGGACCTCGGCGAAGAGGTCGATCCGGTCCAGCAGGGGGCCGGAGAGTTTGCTCAGGTAGCGCCGGACCTGCCCCGCCGTACACCGGCACCGGCCGGAGGGGTGGCCGTACCAGCCGCACTTGCAGGGGTTCATGGCGCACAGCAGGGTGAAGCGGCTGGGATAGGTCTCCGCTGCGGCGGAGCGGACCACGGACACCACCCCCTCCTCCATGGGCTGGCGCAGGACCTCGATGACGTCCTTGTGAAACTCCGGCAGCTCGTCCAGAAACAGCACGCCGTTGTGGGCCAGAGAGATCTCTCCCGGCCGGGGATAGGGGTTGCCGCCCCCGGCCATGCCCCCGGCGGAGATGGTGTGGTGGGGGGAGCGGAAGGGGCGCTGGGTCAGCAGGGGCCGCTCCTTGGTGGTCAGGCCCAGGACGGAGTGGATCTTGCTGGTCTCCAGGGCTTCCCGCCGGGTCAGCGGGGGCAGGATGGAGGGAAAGCGCCGGGCCAGCATACTCTTGCCCGACCCCGGCGGCCCCACCATGAGCAGGTTGTGGCCCCCGGCGGCGGCGATCTCCAGGGCCCGCTTCACCGGCTCCTGGCCCCGGACCTCGGAAAAATCCGGCAGGGGCAGGGCGTCCAGTTCTCCGTTCCAGGGCGGGGCGGGGGTCAGCGGGGCGCGGCCGGTGAGGTGGTCGGCCAGCTGGGCCACCGTCTCCACCGGGTACACGGTGAGGCCCTCGGCTAAGGTGGCCTCCGGGGCACTGTCGGCGGGGACAAAGAGCCGCTGGATGCCCGCCGCCCGGGCAGCCAGGGCCATGGGCAGCATCCCCACCACCGGGCGCAGGGTGCCGGACAGGGACAGCTCCCCCACAAAGGCGCAGTCCGGGTCGTCACAGGGCAGCAGCCCGGCGGCGGCCAGGATGCCCACCAGGATGGGCAGGTCGTACACGGTGCCCGATTTGCGCCGGTTGGCGGGGGCCAGGTTCACGGTGATCCGCCCCACGGGAAAGGCATAGCCGCTGTTCTTGATGGCAGAGCGGACCCGCTCCCGGGCCTCCTTCACGGCGGCGTCGGGCAGGCCCACGATGTCGAAATTGGGCAGGCCCCCGGCCAGGTCGCACTCGGCAGTGACCTCGTAGCCGGAGATCCCTTGCAGCCCCAGGGAACGCACAGGATACAGCATGGCGGGGCCTCCTCTCTTGCGCTGTGATCGTCTTCCATGATGCCACAAAATCCAGGCGCTTACAAGGGGAAGGGGGCATTTTCGGGGCCGGAAGGCGCAAAAAACCGCCCTGTCCTCAGACAGGGCGGCAGGAGAGTGGTCCCCAAAGGGGGACCGTCAGGCGTAGCACAGCGCTACCTTGCCAAAGAAGTGCTTCCCGATGCCATAGACCTGATAGGCCCCGGCCGGCAGCGGCAGGTCCGTGGGGTCGCCGGCCTCCCAGAGGATGGACGCGCCCGACGACGGCACCAGCAGCAGCTTCACCTCACCCAGGGAACGCTCCACCGAGATCGAACAGACCCGGTCCTGGGGCAGGGAAAAGGAACCGAGAGGAGCAGCGCCGGACAGCCACCAGAGCCGGGAAGTAATGTCCTCTTCGGTGATGACCTCGGAGGAAGTAACGGCGTACTGGTCCAGGTGCTGGACCAGTTCCTCCTGAGGCAGCCCATAGAGCTTGTTCAGCTGCCCGGAGCGGAGCAGCGAGGAGGCCATCACAAGGACCGCACCGCAAAGAAGGACAGTTTTCAGCACGGTTTTCGTTTTGGACGAGAGCAGCGGTCGTTTCATAGGTCATTCTCCTGCTGGGGGGTGAGATGGGGGGCGGGACCCGGAGGGATCACCCTTGCCCCCCGTTGACGATGGTCCAATTGCCGTTGCCCGAGCGGGCCACATACCAGTGGTATTCATAGGTCGAACCAGGGCTGAAGGTGCTGCTGTTCGGCAGATCCTTGTTGGTGGTGAACTCGGTGAAAAAGACCATGCCTTCTTCCTTGCCGTAGTCCTCCGCCCAGTTGTCGTTCTCCGAGCCGGGGAACGACTCCTGATAGCCGTACCGCAGCGCCTGCATCTGGCAGTCGTCAAAGGTTTTCTTGAAGTGGTGGATCACCGCGTCTGCGGCGTCCTTGATCTCCTGGTCTGTGAAATGCGCCGACGAGGCCAGCTCGACGGGCATATTCTCCGCCAGCGTGGCTCTGTGAGGGGCGTAGTACAGGCCCGTGATCCCGAAGGCCAGCGCCAGGGCGATCAGCAGGGGCGGGAGAAAATTGAGTTTCTTTTTCATGGGGATTCCCTCCTGTTTTTTCGGGTCCTGCCGAAAGGGCAGGGGGGGTCGTGTCGTTCTGTGGTCAGGCGGCGGGACGCGCGGTGTAGTCCGTCTCTGCCAGGGTGGTGTCCACACAGGCGCGGATCTCCCCGGGCGTCAGCAGATAGCCCCGGGAATCCAGGAGACGGCCGGAGGCAAAGACCATGTTGAAGGGGCCTTCGCCCACGATGTCGTCATCAGCCAGGTCAATGTTGGTCAGGCGGCTGCCATCCTGCACAACGATCCGCATGTGCTGCCGGGTGCTGGCGTCGCCCTGCCAGGTGAACTGATGATGGGGGAGCAGGGGCCTCTGACGGCTGGCGGCCAGCATGTCCAGAATGGCCCGCTCCTTTTCCCGGTCGGCTTCTGTGACAGGGGTCCAGATCTGTTCGGTCCCGTTCTCCCGGAGGATCACCGACTGGATGCGGGTGTCCTCTTGCAGGCGAAGCACCGGCCCGGTGGTGCGGGGGTAGAGCAGGAAAAACGCGGCGGCGGCCAGCAGCACCACGGCCAGCCCGAGAAAAATCGCCTTGCGTTTCATCGGAAACACCTCCTGAGGCGGCGGATGGGGACAACAGTCACCCACCCAGCGCGAAGTAATTGCCCGTCTCCACGTCGATGGACAGGACCGCGTCTCTGGCGGCCTGATAGGAGTCATAGGTGGCCGAGAGGATGGCTTCGCTCCGGCGGATCTCCTCGGGGACGGCGGCGTCCGGGTCTGCGGCGGCGGGGTCGAAGCCGTCCTGGCCCTTGTCAAAGGACAGGGTCTCCGCCAGCTTCCAGAGGCCGTCCTCCTTGACCAGCTTCACCCGGGTCTGGTCCCGGTTGACGGGGTGGGAGACGGTGTAGCGGCCGTCCTCGCCCTGGGTGACCCACTTGTTCCAGGTGGTGACGGTGGCCGAGACCGTGGCCTCGGTGCCGTCGCGGGACAGGGTGATCCCGGTCAGGTCGCACTGGGAGACGCCGCCGGCCAGACAGACGTCCACCTCGTTCTGGTGGCTGCGGAAGAGGCAGTCCCGGTTGAGCCACTTGTAAAAGGTGTTGCAATAGGTGCCCTGGGCATAGCAGCGGTCCACCTTGGCGTCAAAGTCTGCGGCAAGCTGGTCCAGCTCCTCCTGGGGCAGCGAGCCGCTGCGCCCGTCCGGGGAGCGAAAGCTGCCCATCTGGGCCTGGGTCTCATAGATGCCGGTGACGGCGGCGCGGATCGCGTCACCCTCCCGGACCGCCGGGGCCCACAGGGCGGCGGCCAGCAGCAGGCCGGCCAGCAGGACCCCCAGGGACACAAGAACGGCCCCGCGTTTTTTGGAAACATGGTTCATGACAGTGGCCTCCTTTGCAAAATCGAACGCTCACAGGGGTGGTCATGTTGTTGAAGGACTAGGGGAGGGGTGGTAGAAAAAGGAGTTGGAATCACGGCTCCCATTGGGGTAACAGCGATCGATAAGAACCTCTGTTTCTGACTGTCGGATCACCTCAAAAGTACTTTGATATTCTTGTGTGCGATCGTAAGAAAGGCATCGCAGGACAATAAACTCATTTTGGTTTTGGGTGAGGGAAATTTCCGTGATATCAAAAGATACGCTTTTGGTGGATGTATCATAAGATGGGGTCGAAAGCCGACCCTCTACCACAGAGACGTTTGTGAAGAAATAACCGTCCTCGATAGAAAACGTAATGGTTGCGGTGTCGCTGTCAAACGTGTAGCTGATGGGATGGACTGGCTGCTTGTTCCATGCCACGATGACGCAGACAAGAGCGATCACAACGGCAGAGAGAAGCAAACCGGCGGCAATCAAAAAACGGGGCCTTTTCATAGCAAGTTTTATGGAACGTTTCATAGCAAGTCTCTAACATGGTGCACCGCCCGACGGCGTTACGTCATTTTAACAGAACCCCAGGGCATGAGGTCTGCGATGCTGTGCCCAACGCCGTCGTCGCTTTTCATGTCGTAGTGGATCGTGCCAAAGGTGTTCCGGGACACGGTGACATATTCCACTTCCGCGTCGACAATGGGCATGGTGTAGACCAAAAGGCCGTCCTGGGTGCCGGCGATCTCGGTGGGCAGGGTATCGGAGTACATCAGAAAACGGTTCAGATAGGACAGGTCCCGGCAGATGTCTTTGGGAGAGACGCTCTCGCCGGTCTCCTCCTCATAGGCCTCGGCCAGCTGGGCGGCGTGGGCCTGCACGGTGTCGCTGTTCCGATAGGCGGACATCTGGGCGAAGGGGACGCCCCAGAGGGCGACCACCAGGGCAATGACAAGGACTGCCACGATGAGGACCACGGAGATCACTTTGTTCTTGTTACGCATGGCGGCGCTCCTTTCAGTGGGGCAGGGGTTGCCTGCCGACGGGGCTTCCTTCTTTGTTTAATATCGCTGAAAATGGTGGAAATGTAAAGGGGTACAGGAGAAAAAGTTGCACAAAAATAGAGGGGTTGTTGTGGAAGTAAGAAAATAAACTATATTTAAGCAACCGGCCAGCCCTAAAAATAGAGCTGGCCGGAAAGTTTAATTCTTTTGATTTGGTACCGATTTTTCTTGAGTGAAGCAGACTAAAGAAGCAGCTAACAGGCTGACTACGATTAAGCTGCTTAGGTCAGTTTCGTTTCCAAAACTTTGAATTAGGCCGTGTTGTTGAATTAAAGTCCAGTTCCAACAGATGGAGAAATAAATAATCCAAATTAATATCACGGCTAGCACTATGGTATCCATCCGGGTTATCCATAGACGACTCCGAATTTGTACTACATGGTTTCTAGAAAAGAAGTACAGTGTAGTGGCAACGCCTACTGCCAAGAAGCTATTGCTATGGCCATTGAAGGCAAGATAGACAATTAACAGAGTTAGAATACTGAAAAGACCCCAAAGTGGAAGGTTGTATAACATCCTCTTTTTCATGATGAGCCCTCCCCAAGAGATTCATAGATGAAATAAATTTAACTCTGAGAGATGGAACCACCTCTTGTACACTCAATCCAGACAACGCACTCTTTGGTGTTATTATCCGGTTTGAGAATAACAGACGTGTAGGAAGCACGAACATAAGTGTTTGCTGCACCGGAGTAAGCACTGGTGTACTCTCTTACTTTTTCATAAGACGAATTTCGTATTGTGGTTTTGCCAGTTTTGTTAGTGCAAGACACACCAATGCCAGGTTCATAGGAAAATGTTGCTGTTAACTGGCACTCTATTTGATCGGACAAGAAGTAGTCGAAATTTGTGATTGTTTTTTTGGATGCAGCTCGTGTGCTAAACACGTTGGAACCCTGAGCTAATTCTTCCTCGGGGATGACTTCCTGAGAAAGAATTTTTTCTTCCACGACAACCTTTCCAGTTTCGTCAGTATAGGAAGTAGAACTGCCCATGGTGATGACGAAATCATTTTCTTCAACGGAATTGCTTGCATTAGCTGCAGAAGCAACCGTCGAAAAAGCGGAAATAGAAAATACAACGGCCAACAGTAAAAAGAGTTTCTTTTTCATGATGTAATTCCTTTCTTTTCTTTGTATCAAGGGAATATTTGTTAAATTTTTTAAAGAAAAATCATTGATATTACCACATGCGATATTTTCTCCTTTCAAATTTATATTTTACAGTTTGCTACATAAAATATCATCATCATCTCCAATCATTAAGTAATGGTTCAGGTTGCTTTGTCCTTCTATTATGTAGTGTAAGGCCCCCTCTGTTTGTTCCCATAAAAAATGAAATTTTTCAAAAAATTTGGGATGCGAAGGATCGCATCCCAACAGAAAAAATTATGTTGTTTTCAGACTCTTACTGAGTTGGAATCCACCCACATACTGTTAGAACCTTTGGAATCCTTGGCGTAACAATTTGCGGTGGCGTAGTAGGTCCTTCCGGGAATGCCGCGGTAAGTAATGTCAACCACCATGTAAATTTTGTTTTTAGCAATCAATTTGGGGTAGGAAGCTCGATAAAAGGTGTATACAGCCTTGCTGGTGCCGTTGGATTGTTTTTCATATACACGAATTTGGGTGGCACCAAGTTCTTGCATGGTTTCAGTGGCTGAAACAATAAGTGTGAGTTTCAGGGTGCCGTTGCCTGCGGAACTGGCAGAGAGTTTTTTGTCGACAAAGTAATCACTGGCTCTGGCACTGGCGGGAACTGTCAAGCTAAAGGTCAATACGACAATAAAAAACAGGGACAGTATCGTGCGTTGGGATGTTTTCATCATGTTATCTCTCCGTTATACATAAATAGAATCGATCATTTGTTTTAGTTCTTCTACAGATAGAAAACCTGAAATGCAGCACTCCGTTGTCCCGTTTCTCCAAACGGCGACATTTCGTTCCATGTTACCCATGATGTAGTGGGGAATTCCATGGACGACATACTCCTCTGGAGTGCCTTCGTTCTTTTCATAGCTCCCTATAGATATATTTTCTTCCGTATTGTAGGTGGTGATAAATAGCAGGAATTCTTTGCCGTTTAACAAAAAGGTGACAGCGACATTGTTGAGATCATCAGTGGAATTTTCTTCTACCCGAATAATCGAACTCCCCTGTGGATACCAGGTGGGAAGCACCGGCTGATCGGTAAGACCTGCTACAGTCTCTGATAGCTGTGAATACATGGCGTCGCTGAATAACTTGTCATCTTCTTCTTGCTGGGAGTCGGAAAGAAAGGAAAACTCTTCGGAAGTCCATCGGACAAAGGTCTCCCAAAATCCAGCCTGAGCGGGAACTGCCAACAGGCAGACCAGCACACAGATGGTGGCCGCCATAGCGATCCAACGGCGCGGACGTTTCGCAGTTTTTGAAAACGGCGGAAAGGATGTGACGGGGGATGTTCGAGGAGTGGGAACAGGGGCAGCGGGTTCAGCGGAGGCGTTTTCTTGGGCCATATATTGCGCGTGAAACTGGCGCAGAGAGGCTTCGGCTTCTTCATTGGTGGCCTCCAAAGCGTTTCGTTGTTCGATGACTGCCATAATGGCTTGAATAAATGCGACATCAGGGTCGGTTTCCCCGGAGGAAATAAATTCCTGATGGAGTAGTTCGTTGAGCCTTTCCGTGGAGAACTGATCCAACCCTGGATACTTTTCAGAATTCTCCATAGAATGTTTCATATCCCAAAACCTCCTTGATTGCGTTGTCTAAAGCAAGAAGCTGCGATAGATGCTACTCTGCTAAAAAATTTTTCTGGAACTTCTTTTTGATTCGTGCTACCCGCTTGGCCAAAGCGGATTTGGTGATTCCCATTTCTTGGGCGACTTCGTCGTAAGTCTCGCCCACAATGTACAGACGATAAAGCAGACGGCATTCCTCTGGGGGAATGTGTCCTTCCAATTCCAGATGTGCACCAGGGGGAGGGGCTGGTGTGTTGTCAAAAGAATTTTGCAGTTTAAGCACCAGCTTGGCCAGGTTGGCTTCCTTGCGTAGTTGGTTTTTGAGTGTGAATGATAGTGTCTTGAAAAGCCAACCCTTGGGGGAGGGGCTGGAAAGATAGTCATCAGACTTTTCCCAGAGAATACGAAAGGTTTCGTGGATGGCATCTTCTGCCAGCTCTGGGTCGTAGCGGCCGGTAGAACTGGAAATTATCTGCAAAGCGAAATGTTTCAGGGATTTATATTCTTGCAGGTAGATGGTGTCAAATTTTTCTACCGGAAGTTTTTTTCCAGTGGGCATCAATGTCCCCCCCTAGTATCATAATGCTCTCTATTATAGCACAAAGCGTGTGGAAAAGAGAAGCCCAATATCACCTTTGGTGTGTCCTTAGACGCGCTTTCAGCTAACCGGAGGAACTTAGATCGCAGGGACGCGAGGAGACGCTCATTCCACGGCGCCTGCCGCCATACGGCAGCGGGTCACGTCCAGGGTCGGCGGGGTCCCGGGGCCAAGGGGGTCGGTGTAGAACACCGCCACCGCGTCCCCCACCTGGAGCGGATGCTCCTGTTCCAGGGCAGACAGGGCGCTGCGGTCGATCTTCACCTGGTCCGTTTCCTTGGCCAGGGGGTCGTCGGGGTCGGGCTGCACCACCACAGAAGCGTCCTCAAGCTGGAGGACCACCCCGGAAAACGAGGTCTCTTCTGCCAGGTTCGGGTCTTGTGCGCTGCCGCAGCTGCACAGCACCAGGCTGCACACTGCCAGCAGGAAAATCGCAGAGATACGGCGCATAACGATACACTCCTTTCATTCGGCTGGGGAAGGTTTGTGGGCGTGCCGGGCCTGTCCGTTCACTCTGTGGGCGGCCGCCGTTTCAGCTCCCGGGGTGCCCAGTGGGGCAGGGGCAGGCGCTGCATGGCGGAGAAAACAGATTCCTTCAGGCGGGGGTACTGGGGTTCCAGGGTGGCAATAAGGTCTTTCACCTCCTGTCGTTTGGTGTGGCCGTCGGCGGGGCAGGGATTGTGGACCACCGGCAGGGCCAGCCGGGCGGCGGCGTCCCGGATCATGGCCTCGCTGACGTAGAGCAGGGGGCGGATCTGGGTGATGTCGGTGCGGTCCAGGTAGGTCACGGGATGAAAGCAGGACAGCCGGCCTTCGTAGAACAGCGAGAGAAAAAAGGTCTCCACCGCGTCGTCGTAGTGGTGGCCCAGGGCCACGGTGTGGATGCCCGCCTCCTGCAGGGCGGTGTGGAGGGACCCCCGGCGCATTTTGGCGCACAGGGCGCAGGGGTTTTTCTCCTGCCGGGTCTCGAAGATGACATGGTGCATCTGGGTGGGGATGCGGTGAAAGGGGACCCCCAGGTCCCGGCAGTAGTCGTCCAGGGGGGACAGGTCCATCCCCGGCGTGCCCATGTCCACCGTGAAGGCTTCCACCGAAAAGCCTCCGGGGAAAAACCGGGCAAAGCGGGCCAGCGCGGCCAGCAGCACCAGGGAGTCCTTCCCCCCGGACACGCCGACGGCGATCCGTTGGCCGGGGGCGATCATGTCATAGTCCGCCACACAGCGGCGGAGCAGGCTGAGGATCTTTTGCATGGCTGTGTCCTCCTGACGCACAAAGAGAAGTGAAACCGGGGCAGACAGGGAAACGGACCGAACACAGGTTCGGTCCGCCGGGCCTTCCTGCCGCGCGAGGGGGGGCGCGCGGCGGGGTGCGGCGGGGGTCTGCTGCCGCCGTTGGGTGTCTTCAAGATAGCATAGTTTCCGACCAAAGACAAGCGGTTTGTGCGCCGGGAGCTTCCCGTTCCTATAACATATATGTCGCGCCAAGGCCCATTGTTCCCGCCCCGGGACAAAAAAGAACAAATTTTTTTCGTCTGCGGGCGTTTGGGGGGATCTGCCCCGCCGGCGCGGCGGACGTTGAGGATGAAAAATTGAAATTGCAAGCGGAGATTCCGAGAGATAGAGGGAGTATTTACGAGAAAACAAGAGATCTTCCGGCGGTAAATTAAAAAAACGGAAAAAGGCGTTGACAGCGCCGGTCCGCCGTATTATAATGTGGTCTGCTGAAAAGACCGGCCTGTGGTTTCTCCGGCAGAAGAAAGGGGACACGCCCCTTTGCCCTGTGGGAGAAGCCACCGGCCCTCCTTAAATATAAGGAAGAAATTGAATTGGAGGTTCGACCCTATGTCCACTTTTATGGCCAACAAGGGCAACATCGAGCGCAAGTGGTATATCCTTGACGCCGCTGGCAAGCCCCTCGGGAAAACCGCTACCGTGGCAGCCACCCTGCTGCGGGGCAAGCATAAGCCCGAATACACCCCCCACGCCGACTGCGGCGATTTCGTCATCATCATCAACGCCGAGAAGGCCGTGCTGACCGGCAAGAAGCTGGATCAGAAGTTCTACCGCACCCACTCCGGTTATGTGGGCGGTCTGAAGGAGACCAAGTATCGTCAGCTCATGCAGACCAAGCCCGAGCTGGCCATGAAGCTGGCGGTCCGCGGCATGATGCCCCGGAACATCATCACCAAGGATTCCCTGACCCGCCTGAAGATCTTCCGCGGCTCCGAGCACATCCACGCCGCCCAGAAGCCCGAACTGTGGGCCGCAGAATAAGGAGGAGTTCAACTATGTATAAGAGCAAGAAGCCTTACCATTACGGCACCGGCCGCCGGAAGTCCTCCGTGGCCCGGGTGCACCTGTTCCCCAACGGCACCGGCAGCATCACCATCAACGGCCGTGACATCGACGATTACTTCGGTCTGGAGACCCTGAAGCTCATCGTTCGCCAGCCCCTGGACACCACCGACCTGCTGGGCAAGGTGGACATCGTGGCCACCGTCACCGGCGGCGGCGTCACCGGCCAGGCCGGCGCCATCCGCCACGGCATCAGCCGCGCCCTGCTGGAGATGAACGCAGAGTATCGCCCCGCCCTGAAGGCCGCCGGGTTCCTGACCCGCGACCCCAGAATGAAGGAGAGAAAGAAGTACGGCCTCAAAGCCGCTCGTCGCGCACCGCAGTTCAGCAAGCGATAATCGACAACTTCAAAATGCT
>CAKTSK010000015.1 GCA_934597725.1 uncultured Eubacteriales bacterium | reverse complement strand
CGGCGTCTAAGGTCGCCTCCTACGGCTGCGCCGTTGGCCGTTGGCAACGGCGTCTCTTGAGACCAACGTGGTTGGTCGTCGGTGTTCAGACCGGTGCGGTCGGTGACAGACCTTGACCAACGGCGTCCCTTCGGACCAACGTGGTTGGTCAACCCCCTTTCCGCCGCTGTACGGCGGCACCTGCCTTCACTCCGGCCTGCCGAGAATATCCTGTGCTACCGGCGCATAGAACAGCCGCGCTACGGCGGCGCTGTCCCGGCTCTGTGCCAGCGCCCACATGAGCTTCGCCACGGCGGCCTCCGTGGTCATGTCATAGGCCTCCAGGACCCCCAGGTCCGTCTTCAGCCGATGCCCCACATTGTACACCGCCAGGTCACTGCCCTCGTTCTGCACCTGGGTGGTCACCACAATGGTTTTGCCCTGGGCCACCCCCTGGCGGAGCAGGCGGTAAAAGGCCCCCTCCTCCCCCGCCGGGACGCCGCCCACGCCATAGCTCTCCACCAGCACCGCGTCGCTCTCCCGCAGGGCAAAGTCCAGATAGGCCGGGGACAGGCCCGGGATCAGCTTGACCAGCGAGACCCGCTGGTTCAGTTCCCGGTAAAACCGGGGTTCCGGGTCCGCCGCCGGCAGAAGATAGGGGATCAGCCGCCCCTCCTGCACCACCCCCAGCACCGGATAGTTGATGCTGGAAAAAGCCCCGTAGCTTTTGGAATAGGTCTTCCGCGCCCGGGTTCCCAGGATCACCGCGCCCCCAAACACCACCGTCACCCCCGGCATCCGCCCGTCACAGGCCACCGCAAAGGCATCCATGAGGTTGGTCTTGGAGTCGGTGATGTCCATGTGGATGGGCTTCTGGCTGCCGGTGAGCACGATGGGCTTGGGGCTGCCCTGGATGAGATAACTCAGCGCCGCCGCCGTATAGGCCATGGTGTCCGTGCCGTGGCTGATCACAAAGCCGTCATAGCCGTCATACCGCGCCTCCACCGCCCGGGCAATGGCCAGCCAGTGGGCCGGCGTCATGTTCGTGGAATCAATGTTGCACACTTGCAGGCAGTCCACCTGGCACAGGGCCTGCACCGACGGCACATAGCGCAAAAACTCCGCCCCGTCCATCCCCGGCGCCAGCCCGGCCTCTGTGTTCTCCGAGGCAATGGTCCCGCCGGTAGCCAGCATCAAGATCCGTTTCATCCCCTTCGCTCCTTTCCAAAATAAGCGGGCCGCCCGCAGCAGCGAGCGGCCCGGTCCCGGAGGATCTCTCCGTCAGTCTTTCCACTTTTCGGCCACCGCCCGCAGCTGGGCGGCCATTTTTTTCAGGTCCTTGTTGGCCCCGCCCTTGCTGGCCCGGATGATGGACAGCAGGTCCATCGCCGCCAGCTCCAGCTCGTGGTAAGCCGCCGACGGCCGGCCCCCAGAGGCAAAGGTCGTCTTCTTGGGCTCGATCTCCACCCCGGCAGCCAGCATCACGTTCCGGGCCAGGTCAAAGACCTCCTCATACAGCGGCGCATGGGCAGGCATCCCCTTCTCCCGCAGGGTGTTGGCAAAGATCTCGGTCACCTGGGCGTCCCCGTGGACCACAAAGATCTGCTGGGGCGCCGGGTCCTGGATGTGCTCCACCCAGCGCAGCAGGTGGTCCCGGTCGGCGTGGGAGGACAGGCCCTTGAAATTATAGATCTTGGCGTTGACCGCGATCTCCTCGCCGAACAGCCGCACCTGCTTGGCCCCTTCCAGCAGGTGCCGGCCCAGGGTCCCCTCGCCCTGGTAGCCCACAAAGACGATGGCGCACTCCTCCCGCCACAGGTTGTGCTTCAGATGGTGGCGGATGCGCCCGGCGTCGCACATGCCGGAAGCAGAGATGATCACCTTGGAACTCTTGTCCAGGTTCAGCAGCTTGGACTCCTCGCTGCTCTCGGTCATCATCAGGCCGGGGAAGGTGAACAGCCGTTCGCCGTCCTTCACCAGCTCCAGGGCCTCCTCATCCAGGTAGCCATGCAGGTCCCCGGAGAAGATCTTGGTGGCCTCGTTGGCCAGGGGAGAGTCCACGCAGACGGTGAAGTCCGGGCAGCTCTTCACCAGCCCCTCCTTCTTCATCTCCCGCATGAAGTACAGCAGCTCCTGGGTCCGCCCCACCGCAAAGGAGGGGATGATCACGTTGCCGCCTCTGGCAAAGGTCTCGTCGATGATCTTGGCCAGCTCCGCCTCGTAGGAGGCCACCGGCTCATGGTCCCGGTCGCCGTAGGTGCTCTCCATGACCACATAGTCCGCGCCGGTGAGATAGGACGGGTCCCGGATCACCGGCTGGTTGATGTTGCCGATGTCCCCGGAAAAGACGATCTTCTTCTCCACGCCGTCCTCGGTCAGCCACATCTCCACGCTGGCCGAGCCCAGCAGGTGGCCGGCGTCCACAAAGCGGATCTTGACCCCCTCAAACGGCTCGATGATCTGGCCGTATTCCGCCGTGACCAGGTGCTCGGCCACCTGGGCCGCGTCGGCCACGGTGTACAGAGGCTCCACCATGGGCCGTCCGGCCCGCTTGCCCTTCTGGTTCTTCCACTGGGCGTCCATCTCCTGGATGTGGGCCGAGTCCTGCAGCATCACCTCCAGCAACTGGCCGGTGATGCGGGTGGTGAAGATCTGTCCCTGAAAGCCCTGCTTGATCAGCAGCGGGATGCGCCCGGAGTGGTCGATGTGGGCGTGGGTGACGATCACATAATCAATATAGTTGGGGGCAAAGTCCAGCACGGCGTTGTCCCGTTCGTCCCGGCCCTGCTGCAGGCCGCAGTCGATGAGGATCTTCTTGCCCGCCACCTCCACGCAGTGGCAGCTGCCGGTGACGGCTTTGGCTGCGCCGAAAAAGGTCAGTTTCATGGGGTATCCTCCCTTTCAGTTTCTCCCATCGCCCCGGGGGCCATGGGGACCGTTTTCTCACGAAGATAGGTCTATCATACCCTATTTTCTCCCTTTTGCATAGAGGGATGGGCGGATTTCTGCTTGTCTGTCTCCGCGCCCGGTGGTAAAATAGCCTCAAATCACCAGCGGCGCCGCCGCTGCACACCGCACAGGAGGGATCGCGATGACCACCATGAGCCACGTCTGCCTGCGGGTCTTGGACCTGGACCGCAGCGCAGACTTCTACCGCCGGACCCTGGGCCTGACCCCCCAGCGGGAGCTGGCCATGCCCGACCGGGGCTGGCAGCTGCTGTTTCTGGGCGACGGCCAGACCCCCTTTCAGCTGGAGCTGTGCCAGGAGACCGGCCGCACCCAGCCCTATCACCTGGGGGATGACGCCCCCCATGTAGCCCTGACCGCCCAGGACTTCCCCGCCCTGAAGGCCCGGCACCGGGAGCTGGGGCTGATCGTGGATGAGCTGCCCGGCGGGATCTATTTCATCCAGGACCCCGACGGCCATCTGCTGGAGATCCTGCCGCCCATGTGACAAAAAGCCGCCGTCCCACACCGGGGACGGCGGCTTGCTGTTTGTCTGGGTCTGCTGCCGGAAGGGCCTCTCAGCCGTAGCAGAAATAGCTGGTGCTGGCGAACCAGCCGCTGTTGAACGCCACGGTCTGCCAGACGCCCTTGCCCTGGGAGAAATTGGCCTGATAGACCACGTTGGCGGGCATATCCACCTGGCCCATCATGGCCCGCTTCACGGCGTCCTCACACATGGCATAGTAGAAGGTGCCGTTGGCCCGGTCGGCCTCCAGGACCTTCTGGGTGGCGGCGGTGGTGGCGTAGTCGCCGGCGTACTGGCCGGGCTGGGTGATGACCCCCTTCACCGTGTCCGGGAAGCGGCTGTCGGCCACCCGGTTGAGGACCACCTGGGCCACATACTCCCGCAGCTGGTCGGTGGTGTGGCCGGCCTCGTTGAAGACGGCGGTGGTGAGGATGCGGATGTCCTCGTCGGTATACCGGGCCAGCCGCTGATAGCCCACAATGGCCTGCTGGGCAGCGTTCCAGCTGCTCTTGGCGGCCTGGATGTAGCCGCTGTTTTCTCCATATCCCTTGGCGCGCAGGGCCTTGGCCGTCTGGTGGGCCTGGGCCTGGACCTCCCGTTGGTCGGCGATGGCAGCCATACACTCGGTATAGTTGCTGTCGGCGGCCAGCGCAGCGGGGACCATGACGGTGGTCAGGGCCAGACAAAGCAGGGTCGCGGTCAAAAACTTTTTCATCAATACACTCCTGTCAACGGGGAAAACCCTCCCGCCGTCTGCAAGCGTCTGCCAATGGCGGCGTTCTGGGGGGCTCTCCGGGCGGATCTCCTGGGCCGGAAGGCTCTCTCTCTTCCCTCCGGCGACGCTTGCAGTGGGCATTATACACGAAAGGCCGCCCCTTTTGCAAACCCGCCTGTTCAGTCGATTTTTCCGGTTTTTCGCGGCATTTTTGGTTGCTTTCACCAAACATATCCCCATTTTCTCCACGCTCTTTATATCCGCTGTCACCATTTCGTTTGCTCTTGTAACTATTTTGTTAACTATTGGTCACTTTTTCGTTACAGTTCACAAAATCCACCCCCTACCTTCTCGTCAAAGCGAACAAAAAACGGAAAAACCCTTGTCAGACAAGGGTTTTTCCGTTGTGCAACATTTTTGACTGCCCTTAAAAATCCTGAAACTGCGGGGGCCGGCGCTCCAAAAACGCGGCCATTCCCTCCGCTTTGTCCCGGGTGGCAAAGAGCAACGCCAGCAGATCGGCCTCCCGTTCCAGGCCATTTTTCCGGTCCACATCCAGGCTGGTATTGATGGCCTCCTTAGCCAGGGAGACCGCATAGCCGGCCCGGCTGGCGATCTTCTCACCCAAAGCCCGGCAGGCGGGCAGCAGCTCCTGCTGGGGCAGGACATGGTTCACCAGCCCCAGGCGGTAAGCCTCCTGGGCGTCGATGAGGTCCCCGGTAAAGATCATCTCCTTGGCCCGGCCCACCCCGATCAAGCGGGCCAGCCGCTGGGTCCCGCCGCCGCCGGGCAGGATGCCCAGGCCCACCTCCGGCAGGCCGAAGCGGGCGTTTTCTGCCGCCAGACGCAGGTCGCAGGCCAGGGTCAGCTCACAGCCGCCCCCCAGGGCGTAGCCGTTCACGGCGGCGATGGTCACCTGACGCATGTTTTCCAGCAGGTCCCCCACCCGGTGGCACAGCAGGGACAGGCGGCGGCCGCCTTCCGGGCCTTCCCCGGCCATCTCGGCAATGTCCGCGCCGGCGGCGAAGGCTTTCTCCCCCGCGCCGGTGAGGATCACCACCCGGATCTCCGCCATGGCCTCGATCCGGCGCAGGATGGCCTCCAGCTGCTGATAGACTTCCGTGTTCAGGGCGTTGCGGCACGCCGGGCGGTGCAGGGTCACCACCGCCAGGGGCGCTTCCAGTTGGCATTTGACAACCTCCACTGGCTGTCCCTCCTCTCTCTGGCCCCGGGTCCGGGGCGCGGGGCCGGCAGGTCAGCCCAGATAGGCCTCGTACACCTGCCGGCGGGTATAGTTCTTCACCGGCCCGAAAAACTCCCGGGGCAGCGCGCTGACCATGCCGTCGGGGTCCATGGCATATTTCAAAATGCCCTGCTCGGCGCACCAGTCCATGGCCCCCCAGTTGGCGTGCTGGGGCGCGCCGGTCTCCCGGATGCGGGCCAGCCGGCGGCTCACAGCCTGCTGGCGGGGGGCCAGGAGCATGGCCAGCTCCCCCCAGGTCATGGGCTGCTCCAGGCGCAGGCGGTTGTCGGAATAGGCCACCGCGTGGTCCTTTTGCAGGGCCGCCAGCTTTTCAAAGGCGGGGTCATCCCGGCCCAGGTCGGCAAAGGGGCTCTCCCTGAGCAGCTCCTGGGCGGTCACCACCCGATAGCCATACTCCCCCAGCACGGCCAGCTGTTCCTTCAGACCAAAGGCCACCGGCGTGCGGCGGTCCATGTTGTAGCCGTCCTTCTGGAAGATGATCTGGCCGGCCAGGGCGTCGGGGTCCTCGGCCAGGGCCTTTCGCAGGGGGGCCACCATGGCCTCCACCTCTGCTTTCAGGTTTTCCTGGGCCGTGCCGTGGCCCAGGGGCAGCCACCCGGCCCCGTCAAAGGCGGCGGCCAGGTAGAGATAGCCCATCTGGTCATAGGCGTCATAGCTGGTAAAGCCCCCGGCGATCCGGTCCACATAGTGGGGCGGGCGGGCCATGGTCATCTCATAGCCGTAGGTGTCCCGCAGCAGGCTGTGCAGACGCTTGAGGTCCTCCACCACCTGCTCCAGGCTGGTGAAGTGCTCCCGCTTGCCATAGACAAAGGGCTTTTTGCCAAACAGCACATGGCGATAGCCGTGGTTGGTGATCTGATGCCCCTCGTCCAGGATGCGCCACATGAGCCGCTGGTTGTGGGCTGCGCCGCCCCGCTCGTCCTGGTTGATGTCGGGATAGTGGTCGTACTTCACCCCGCCCCAGTCAGCCTGACCAGCGCGGCCGGCGGTGTCGGGATAGTTCTCCCCCGTGTCCCCCACCACGTCAAAGGTCCCCTTGGCGCCATAGATCTTCAGCACGTCCAGCAGCAGGTCGGTCAGGGACCGGCCCCCGAACTTGTCGGGGCTGGCGGGCAGGTCCATGGGGCCGTCGTCAAAGGTCATGGCCACCAGGCGCTGCTTGGTCTTTACCCGCTCGATGCGCCGGGTATAACTGACATGATGCTTCTCCTCGGGCAGGAAGCGCTTGATGACCTTCTTGCCCGCTTTCCCCACTTTTACGATCAAGGACATAGTTTTCCCTTTCTTTATCCACACAACGAATTTGTTACCGGCGCGTCCGCCGCGTCCGCAGGAAGGCCCGGACCTCTGGATAGTGCAGGCCCACGATGACCACAAAATACACGCCGCAGCCCGCCGCCAGCTTCAGCACCGTCCGCACCAGCACCGAAGCCACGCCCAGCCAGCCCACGGCCAGCACCGCCGCGCCGGAGACCACCATAGCCGCCAGACACTTGCCATAGCGGCCGGGCCGGGCAAAGAGCCGGAACCCCGGCAGCTGCTTCCGCACCCCCCGGGCCAGCAGGACCACCGACAGCACCGCCGACAGGCTGGTGGCCGCCGTCACGCCCAGCACCCCGAAGGGGATGCTCAGCAGGACGCTCAGGGTGATGTTGCACACCACCGCCACGATGCTGATGACCATGGGTCCCTTGGTCTGCTGGTAGGCAAAGTGGACCCGGATGAGCAGCTCCCGCAGGGCAATGATGGGAAAGCCCACGGCAAAGCCCAGCAGGGCCAGGGTGGTGCTCTGTACGTTCTCCGGGGTAAAGGCCCCCCGGTGATAGACCAGGGAGACGATGTCCCCGGCGCTCAGGACGGTGATGAGGGCCACCGGGGCCAGGATGAGCACCATCATGGTGCTGGCCTGGGTGAGGGTACGCAGCATCCCCTGCTGGTCCTCCCCGGCGGCCAGGGCCACCAGACGGCTGAGCAGCACCAGGCTGATGGTGGCCGTGAAGGTGCCGGTGACGAACTGCTCCAAGGTGCTGGCATAGGTATAGGAGGAGGCCATCCCTTCCCCCAGATAGGAGCAGATGGCCTTGTCCACAATGCCGTTGAACTGGATGACCACGTTGCTCACCAGCACCGGCAGCGCCAGCCGCCACACCTGCACCACGTCCGCCTGCCGGGCCCCCAGAGAGGGCACGAACCGGTACAGCCCCCGGCAGCGCAGGCGCAGCAGGACCACCTGGATGAGGTTGGCCGCGTAATAGGCATACACCAGGGCCGACAGCCCCAGCTTTTCCCCCAGCAGCAGCATACAGAAAATGGCCACGGGGTTGAAGATCACCCCGTACAGCTTCCCCGGCACATAGATGTCGTTGGCGTTCTGCACCGCCGCGTCGATGGACTGAAAAGCCGAGAAGAGGAAGGCCGCGGAAAACATCCGCAGATAATGGGCCAGCATATCCAGCTGTTCCGGCCCGTAGGCCGGCGCCAGCAGCCGCCCCACCTGGGGGGCAAAGAGGACCAGCACCACCACCGCCGCGCCCGCGCCCAGCAGGAACAGACTCAGCACCCGGGAGGCCAGCTTGCCCGCCGCCTCCTTGCCCTGGCGCAGGGCCACGGAGATGTATACCGTCACCAGGGCCGTGGTCAGGGCCGTGGTAAAGGCGCCGGCCAGATTGGTGGTGAACTCGCTGGAGACAAAATAAACATCCGTGGCCGTGTTGGAGCCGTAGACATTGGCCACCATACTCTGCCGGAGAAAGCCCAGGGCCTTGGACAGCAGCATCACCGCCGCCACGCCGGAGCTTGCTTTCAAAAAACTTTTGCTCATCAGACCCCTCCGAGCAGATTTTTCCAGTATTGCCGCCGGGGCCGGCGGTCTCCCCGCAGGCAGGTCCCCTCGGCCACTCCCGGGCTGAGGCTGGCCCCCAGCCCACGGAAAAAGGCCCCGGGCTTCCCGGCCCGCAGTTGTTTGCCCGCCGCCATCAGGCAGTGGGGCAGAAATTTCATGGTCACCCCCACCCGGTAGCTGGGCCGGCAGGTGTCCACATCCAGGGGCGTATGGGTCCCCAGGGTGGCCTTTGCCCAGCTTTCATATAAGGTGGCCTCCGCCGCCGTGGCCAGGGCCGCGCTCCCCCATAGACGAGGGTTGACCTCCAGCAGACAGCGTCCGTCTCCCTTGAGATCCAGCATGGCCAGCCCCTGCATCCCCAGCGCGCCCAGCAGCTTGGCCGCGTACTGCACCAGCTGCCGGTCTTCGATGCTCCGGCACAGACAGGTGGGGCCGCCGGACAGGGGGTATTCCCCCAAACTCTCGTAGCAAAAAAAATCCACCGGCCGGCTCTGGGCATCCAGGACCATGGCTACTCCGATGTCCGGGCCGGCAAGATAGTCCTGGACCACCGGCTCCGGCTGGAGCCCATCCATCTGGCGGTAAAGGGCGGGAAACTCCGCCGCCTGCCGGGCGACCCGGTAGCGCTGCCAGGACTTGAGGCCCAGGGCCTCCCCGTTCCGTAGCTTCAGGATCACCGGATAGCGCACCCGCCGGGCCAGGGCTTCCGGGGTCTCTCCCGGCTCCAGCCGGTAGGTCTGGGGGGTGGGGATGCCCAGGCTGCGGGCCAGGGCTTCCACCGCCGCCTTGTCGTCGGCCCGGTCCAGCACCGCCAGCGGCGGCGCCAGCACCCGGACCCGTTCCGCCGCCGCCGGGTCCGCCGCAAAGGCCCGCAGGGTATCCCGACCGGTGGGCAGCACCACGCTGCCCGGCGGACAGGCCGCTGCAATGGCCTGGGCGGGCCGGTCCCCCCGGGGCCAGCGCAGAGGCTGGCCGCAGTAGCGGCTGTAGAAGCCCAGGCACTGCCTGTCCGGGATGTCCTCATACTCCCCGCACAAGACCTCGTGGCCCGCCTGGGTCAGGCTCCACAGGGGGGCCAGGGCCATTTTATAGCGAATGTCCGTGATCACGATCTGCATGTATGTTACTCTCCTGTGTCTCGTGCCTGGGACTGCCTCAGACAAAGCCTCCGTCGTACCGGTCAAAGGTCTCTTTCAGCAGAGCGCTGTAACCGGCCACCAGATTGCCGCCCCACCGGCGGAGGGGGCCGAGGGAGGTCTGAATGGTGGACATCTCTCCCAGCAGAGCCGCCAGATCCGGCAGGGCCTCTCCCTGGCACCGGTGGACCGTTCCCACCGACAGGGTCTCCAGCCAGAACAGATCCAGCACCCACTGTCCCTGCTGGTCCTGGAACTGGCACAGCAGGTAGATGCCCCGGGGAAGCTCCGGCCCCAGCGGACGGCTGCAAACGGTGAAGTAAAGGTCCCCCTGCCAGCGGTAGATCACGTCCCACATCCGCTGGGGCGCGCAGCGGGCATAGAGATCCCGCAGCATCTGCCGGGCGCTGCGGCCGTTCAGGTGGAGCCACTCCACCGCGCCTGCCTCCGTCTGATTCAGGAGCAGGCGGCCGGCGCTGCGGCTGAGGGTGGGGACCAGATCCGGGGTCTGCCCAAAGGTTTCCGCCAAAGCGGTGAACTGGTCCCCCAGCTCGGACAGATGGGGACCATATAGTTTCATGGTCAGGGTGGCCAGGGATTCCAGCAGGGTCGGCCCGGTGTCCTCCTCGTTCTCCCGGTCCTCCTCCCGGGGGAAGGGGATCAGCTGGCCCAGGATCTCTCCCATGGCCTGGATGCTCTGGAAGTAGGCCGACAGGGTGGCGCACAGCAGGGCCTTTTCCCCGTCGCTGCGGTCGCCGAGCTGCCAGTCCAGCCGTTCCAGCGTCCGGTCCTGTTCCTGTTCCAGCAGCCGCAGCAGGCGGCCCACCGGGTTGACCAGAAAATCGCTCTCGCCGAAGAAGGAGCAGGCGTTGTCGCTGACCCGGCTCAGGAAGCTGTCGAACCAGTCCAGGCCCCGGGGGGGCAGCTTGTCCTGGAAATCCTGGTTCAGATAGCGCACCCGCACCTGACCGTCCTGGCCCCAGCGGAGAAAGTACAGGTCGCTGTGGCAGGGAGGATCATAAAACTCCTCATACCACTTGAACAGCAAATAAAAGCCCTGGTGGCCGGCAGCCACCCAGGCCATGGTCGTCCCGCCGTCCGGGGCATCGCCTTTCCCCGCAGCCTGGTCCATCAGCCGGGCAATGCCCGGCTGGGACAGAACGTCATGGTACATCCAGCAGAGGCGGCGCTGGTCCGTATCTGCCATCAAGTCCTCAAAGGAGTCCGGGTCCATGTAAAAAGGATCGTCAAAATGCATGGCAAAACCCTCAATTTCCCCTGTATTGCAAGGTGTTTGGTTCAATTATAGCAGTTGTCCCCCGCTTCTTCAATCGCTGAGGCCTCTTTTCCCGAAAAAATCTCCCCTGCCGGAGAGAAAAGCCGGGGACCGGCGGCAGCTGCCGCCAGTCCCCGGGCAAAACGCAGGGTCTCCCCTCCCCCGCCGTTACGGCTCGTATTCCTGGGGGATGGGGTCAAAGGAGAGCAGCTCGTCCTCCACCGGGGGCGGGGCCTCCGGCGGCTGGCCGTTCTTCATCTGCTCCCACTGCTCCTTGGTAATGAGGATCTGCCGTGGCTTGGCCCCCTCCGAGGGGCCGACGATGCCCTTCTCCTCGATCTGGTCCATGAGCCGGGCGGCCCGGGCATAGCCCAGCTTCAGCCGCCGCTGGAGCATGGACACCGATGCTTGGCCCAGCTCCAGGATGACCTCCACGCCGGCCTCGAAGTGCTCGTCCTGTTCCTCGCCGGGGCCATCCCCGCCGGGGAAGCCGCCGGAGGATTTGCCCTTCTTTTCGGACTCGGTGACGTGCTGCTCGATCTGGGCCATGACTTCGTTGTCGTAGGACGGGTCGGCGTTCTCCTTCACGCTCTCCACCACGGCGGCTACCTCCTCGTCGGAGATGAAGCAGCCCTGCACCCGCAGAGGCTTGCCTGCGCCCAGGGGATACCAGAGCATGTCGCCCTTGCCCACCAGCTTTTCCGCGCCGGGGCTGTCCAGGATGATCCGGGACTCCAGGCTGGAGGCCACGGCGAAGGCGATGCGGGAGGGGATGTTGGCCTTCATGAGGCCCGTGATGACGTCCGCCGACGGACGCTGGGTGGCGATGACCAGGTGCATCCCGGCGGCACGGCCCATCTGGGCCACCCGGCAGATGGATTCCTCCACCTCCTTGGCCGCCACCAGCATCAGGTCGGCCAGCTCGTCGATGACGATGACCACCTTGGGCATAGGCTCGGTCCCCTCCTGGCCCTCGGCCCAGCGGTTGTAGGAGGACAGCTCCCGCACCCCGGCCTCGGCAAAGAGGCGGTAGCGCTTCATCATCTCCGTCACCGCCCATTGGAGGGCACCGGCGGCCTTTTTCGGGTCGGTGACCACGGGGACCAGCAGGTGGGGGATGCCATTGTAGCCGCCCAACTCCACCATCTTCGGGTCCACCATGATCAGGCGCAGCTCCTGGGGGGTGGATTTGTAGAGCATACTGATCAGCAGCGAGTTGATGCACACCGACTTACCGGAGCCGGTGGTGCCGGCGATGAGCATGTGGGGCAGCTTGGAGCAGTCCCCCACGATATAGTTGCCGCCGATGTCCTTGCCCACGGAGAAGGCCACGCTGGACTTGTGCCGCTGGAAAGCCGGGGAGGACAGCACCTCCCGGATGGGCACGGGGATGACCACCTTGTTGGGCACCTCGATGCCCACCACGGAGATCTTGCCCGGCACCGGGGCGATCCGCACGTTGGACACGCCCAGAGCCAGGGCCACGTCGTCGGAGAGGTTGGTCAGCTTGTTCAGCCGCACCCCCTGTTCCAAGGCCACCTCGTACCGGGTCACCGACGGCCCCTGGACCGCGCCGGTCACATGGCCGTCGATGCCGAAGGAGTTCAGGACGCTGGCCAGCCGCTCCAGGGTCCCTTCCAGCTCCTGATGGGCGGCCTGGGCGCTCTCCCCGCTGGGGGGCGTGAGCAGCTCCAGGGCGGGATACTGATAGACCCGCGCCGGCTCTTCCAGGTTTTCCCGGACGGTCTGCTCCACGGCCTGGGCGGCCTGGGCAATGTCCTGCTGCCGCTGGGCCTTGCTGACCGGGGCGGCAGGCGCTGCCGGAGGGGGCGGGACGGTTTGGACGGTTGGCGACGGGACGACCAGGGGCGGTTCCGGCTCCGCCGGCTCGGGCGCTGCCGTCGTCTGCCACATCGGGTCCGCCGGGGGCGGGTCGAACACCGGCGCCGGGTCCGGCAGGTCGTCGGACGTGGGAGGCGGAACCGGCTCCTCTGCCCAGGGCGCCGCCTCCTGGCGGGCATCCCGGGGGCTGGGGGCAGGATCGTCCAGCGGCAGGTCGGGCGCTTTCTTCCGGCCCCAGCGGGACCAGAAGGCCGGCCGGCCGGCCGGGGCGGACTCCGTCACCGGCGGGGGGCCGTCATAGGGCGGCGGGCTGGAGACGATGGGAGGCGCGTCGGCCCCATAGGGGTCCTCCTCCCGGCGGGCGCGGGGGGGACGGCGGCGGGGGGGACGGGGGTCGTAATCGTCCTCCTCGCGGTAGCGATACGCCTCCTCGTCGTCCTCATACCAGGTCTCCCGATAATCCTGGAAGCGCGCCCAGGCGGCCCGGATCTTACGCAGGGTCAGATGGGAGGCCCCGGCCACCAGGACCAGGATCAGCAGGACCAGGATCAGCCCCGCGCCCAGGCGGCTGAAGCCCACCGTGAACAGCACGCCCAGCAGGCCGCTGAGCACCCCGCCGCCGGGTCCCTCGATCCCCCGCTCCCACAGCCAGCGGAACAGCCCTTCCGTGGAGGGGATGTCTGCGCCGGCCAGCACCACATGGAGAAAGGCCCCGCCGGCCACCGGCAGCAGCCCCACGCACCACAGGCGCAGGGAGATGGGCCGGTCCCGCCGCAGCAGCAGCAGGCCCGCCGCCCACACCAGCGCCGGGATCACCAGCCAGAAGCCGCTGCCGGCCAGCCCCCGCAGAAAGCGGCACAGCAGGTCGGGGATGGCCCCGTGGACCCCCAGAACGCCCAGGCTCACCAGCAGGGCCAGGAAAAGGCAGACCCCCGCCCCTACTCCCCGGGCCAGCAGGTCCGGCAGGTAGGCGGGGGGCTTGCTCCGGCTGGGACCGGAGCCTCTGCCGCCGCTGCGGGCGGCAGAGGGTTTTTTTGTTGTCTGTTTGGCGGGGCCTCCCTTCGGGGAGGCCCCGGATCTCTTCTGTGTGGAAGCCATACTTCCCTCCTTGGGTGTACCGATCTTTCCTCAGCGGAATATGAGGCTGGCCAACACCGCCGCAGCGCCGATGCCCCAGCAATAGTAGGCAAAGCTGCCGAACTTGCCCTTGTCCGCCAGCATGTTCACCAGACGGATGGCGAAAAAGCCCGACACCGCCGCCACCAGGGTGCCGACGATGTACGCCGGCAGCTGGGACACGTCGATCCCCTGCCGGACCGCCTCGCCGATGCTCAGGATGTTGGCCCCCAGCACCGCCGGGAAGGACAGCACACCGGAGAAGCGCACGGCAAAGCGCCGGTGAAAGCCCCGCATCATGCCCGCCGAGATGGTGGCGCCCGACCGGGACAGGCCGGGGACCACGGCCACGGCCTGCCCCACGCCCACCAGCAGGGCATCCAGCATGGTGGCGGACTTGGGGCCCTTCTTGCCCCGGCTCATGCGGTCGGAGAAGAAGAGCACGCAGCCGGTGACCACCAGGGCCGCGCCCACAAAGATGGTGTTGCCGTACAGGCTCTCCACCTTGTCCTTGATGGGCAGCACCACGAACAGGGGCAGGGTGGCCACCAGGATCATGAGGATCAGCCGACCGTCCGGCGGCAGCTGCTTCATGGCCTTCCGCTTCTGCTTGGAGAAGAGGCAGCGCACCAGCTGCACGAACTGCTTGCACAGGGCCACGATGTCTTTCCAGTAATAGACGAAAATGGCGATGAGGGTCCCCAGATGGAGCAGCACATCAAAAAACAGGCTCTCCTCGCTGGAGACCAGCCCGAAAAAGTGCTGGAACAGGGACAGGTGGCCGGAGCTGGAAATGGGCAGAAACTCCGCCACGCCCTGGATCAGCCCCAGGAATATGGATGACAGGACGGTCAATCAGATCTCCCTCTTTCTCTCTCGATTGGTGCCCTCAGGCGGGGTCATGGCAGACATACAGCGCCCGCATCCCCTTGTAGGCCATGTAGCAGTCCAGCTTGGCCGTGGTCTCGAAGGGGGCGTGCATGGACAGCACCGGCACCCCGGCGTCGATGGTGTCGATGTTCCGGTTGGCCATGTAGCAGGCCACGGTGCCGCCGCCGCCCTGGTCGGTCTTGCCCAGCTCGGCCAGCTGCCACACCACGCCCTGGTCGGCAAAGACCCGGCGCACCTGGCCCACCAGCTCGGCAGAGGCGTCAGACGCCCCGGATTTGCCCCGGGCGCCGGTGTACTTGCTCACGCACACGCCGTAGTTGAAGAAGGCGCTGTTGCGGACCTCATAGGCCTCGGCAAAGTTGGGGTCGTAGGCGGCGGTCACGTCTGCCGAGAGGCAGAAGGAGGCCTCATAGCAGCGCTTGAGGGCCACGCCCTGGCTCTGGCACAGGTCGCTCATGAACACGTCAAAGGCGGCCGACTGCATACCGGTCACGCCCAGGGACCCCACCTCTTCCTTGTCGGCCAGCACACACACCGCCGTGCGGCGGGGCGTCTGGTCCAGGTCCAGCAGGGCCTTCAGGCAGGCGTAGGCGCACACCCGGTCGTCCTGGCCGTAAGCGCCGATCACCGACCGGTCCAGGCCGATGTCCACCGCCTTGGCTGCGGGGACCGCCATAAGCTCGGCGGAGAGGAAGTCCTCCTCCACCATGCCGTATTTTTCGTGCAGCAGCTCCAGCACGGCCAGCTTCACCCGGTCGCTGCCGGCCTCGCTGCCGAAGGGACGGCTGCCCACAAAGAGGTTCAGCTGCTCGGCGGAGACGATGGAACCCATGGTCTTTTTGGCCTGGTCCCCTGCCAGATGGGGCAGCAGGTCGCCCACGGTGAACTGGGGATCGCCGGGGTCCTCGCCGATGCGTACCGTGACCGTGCTGCCGTCCCGCCGGACCACCAGGCCGTGCAGGGCCAGGGGGATGGTGGTCCACTGGTACTTCTTGATGCCCCCATAGTAGTGGGTCTTGCAGTAGGCCAGCTCCTTTTCCTCATACAGGGGGTTCTGCTTCAGGTCCAGCCGGGGGGAGTCGATGTGAGCCGCGCCGATCACCGCGCCGTGGCTCAGGTCCTCCTGGCCGATCACCGCCAGCAGCAGGGACTTGCCCCGGTTGTTCCAATAGACCTTGTCCCCGGCCCGCAGGGGTTCGCCGGGCACCAGAGGGCGGAAGCCCGCCGCCTCGGCCTGGGAGAGGGCGTACTGGACACACTCCCGCTCGGTCTTCCCCTCGTCCAGGAAGGTCTTGTACCCGGCGCAGTAGGCGTCGATCCGGTCGGTCTCCCCCTCCTCCAGGCGGTCATAGCCGTTCTCCGGGGCAAAGCACAGGGCTTTTTTCCGCTGCTGGAGCAGGGATTCTTCTTTCTTTTCTTCCATGGCGTCAAGCCTCCTTCAATAGTCTGGCAAACAGCGTCCGGGCCCGCTGGGCGAAGGTCTCCACCGTGTCGGCCTCGGTGCTTTCCAAGGTATGGTCGCAATGGTCCCGGAACCAGGCGCTGGGCTTCTGGGCGTCCACCCGCAGCTGGGCATAGTCCCGGGAGATCCCCTCCCGGGCCATGATCCGCTTCACCCGCAGTTCCTCCGGGGCGGTGATGGCCAGGGTGCAGTCGCAGTATTCCGCCAGGGGGCTTTCCAGCAGGGCGATGGCGTCGATGCCCACGGCGGGGACCCCGTCCTGCCGGGCCTGCTCCAGCTGCCGCCGGGTCTCCTGGGCCACATACTTGTGGGTGATGGCGTTCAGATCCGCCAGGGCCTGGGGATCCTGAAAGACCACCGCCCCCAGCTTTTTCCGGTCCAGCGCGCCGCCGTCATAGACGGGGCCGAACCGGGCTTCCAGCTCCTGCCGCAGCTGGGGAGAGGTGGCCGTCAGGGTATGATAGACGGCGTCGGCGTCGATGATCCGTCCGCCCAGATCGGTCAGGGCGTGCAGGGCCGTGGTCTTTCCGGCGCCGGTGGGGCCGGTGATGCCGATGACCAGCATGGCTCAGCCCTTCCCTTCCAGCACGTCCAGGATCTCCTGGGCAGGGATGGCCCCTTCCCGGAGGATCTCCGGGGCCTCCCCGGTCAGATCCACCACGGTGGACTCCACGCCCAGCTGGCAGGTGCCGGCGTCCAGGACGCCCTCGATGCGGTTGTCAAAATAGTCCAGCACCTCCTGGGCGGTCTTGGGACTGGGCAGGCCCGTGGGGTTGGCCGAGGGGGCCGCCAGACCCACGTTGGCCTGGGCCAGGATGGCCTGGGTCACCGGATGGTCCGGGCAGCGCACGCCCAGGGTGTCCCCCTCGTCGTTGACCAGGGCCGTCACCACGCCCTTGTCCTCCAGGATCATGGTCAGCGGGCCGGGCCAGTAGCGCTCGGCCAGGGTATAGGCGGCGGCGGGGATGTTTTCACAATAGCGCTCCACCATATCCATGCCGGTGACCAGCACAGACATGGCCTGCTCCCGGGGGCGGTGCTTGATGGCAAAGAGCTGCATCACCGCCGCGCTGTTCTCTGCGTCGGCGGCCAGACCGTACACGGTCTCGGTGGGCAGGGCCACCAGGCCGCCCTTTTGCAGCATACTCACCACAGGTGTTACGTCTTCGATGGTGTATCGTCTCGTTCTCGACTGGGACATGACAGGTCACTCCTTTGGTTGCTCTTCTCGCTGGCGGGCCAGCAGGAGGGCGTCGATCAGCTCGTCCAGCTCGCCGTTGAGGATGTTGTCCAGCTTGTGCAGGGTCAGGCCGATGCGATGGTCGGTGACCCGCCGCTGGGGAAAGTTATAGGTGCGGATGCGTTCATTCCGCATCCCGGTGCCCACCTGGCTGCGGCGCTGGCCGGCCACGGCCTGCTCCTGCTCCTGGCGGGCCAGCTGATACAGCCGGGCCCGGAGGATAGCCAGGGCCCGGTCCTTGTTCTTGTACTGGCTGCGCTGGTCCTGGCACTCCACCACCGTGCCGGTGGGCAGGTGGGTCACCCGGATGGCCGACTCGGTCTTGTTGATGTGCTGGCCCCCGGCCCCGGAGGCCCGGAAGGTATCGATGCGTACCTCCGACAGGTCCAGCTGAAAGGCCACTTCCTCCACCTGGGGCAGCACCGCCACGGTGCAGGTGGAGGTGTGGATGCGCCCGCCGGACTCGGTGGCCGGCACCCGCTGGACCCGGTGGACCCCGCTCTCCTGGCACAGGCGCTGGTAGGCACTCGGGCCGGAGATCAGGCAGGAAAGCTCTTTGATGCCCCCCAGCTCCGTGTGGCTGACGCTGGCCAGCTCCATCCGCCAGCCCTGTTTTTCGCCGTACATGGCGTACATCCGATACAGGTCGGCGGCAAACAGGGCGGCCTCCTCGCCGCCCACCCCGGCCCGGATCTCCAGAATGACATCCTTGCCCTCCATAGGGTCCCGGGGCTGGAGCAGCTGGCGCAGGGTCTCCTCCCGGTCGGCCACGTCCTGCTTGGCCTGGGCCAGCTCCGCCTGGGCCAGGGCCCGGTATTCCGGGTCGGCCAGCAGCTCCTCCAGGCCCGCCAGATCCTGCCGGGCCTTTTCATAGCCGGCAAAGGCCGTCACCAGCGGGGTCAGCTCCTTTTGCTCCTGGCTCAGCCGGGCGGCCAGGGCGGGGTCGTCGTAGGTCTCCGGCTGGGCCAGCTGGGTCTCCACCTCTTCCAGGCGCAGGGCCGCCTGACGCAGGCGCTGCCGGAACATCAGGAGGGCAGGCCGGCTTCCTCGTCGGCCTTCTGGGCCTGTTCCTCGGCTTCCCGGCGCTGGTAGTCCAGCAGCATGGCCTCATACTGCTGCATCATCATGTTGTACTCAAAGGCGGCGGTCTCCGACTCGCTCAGCGGGGTGGTGTCCACCGGGGGCTTCTCGGCGGTGAGATCCGCGCCGGACTCGTCCAGCTCTCCCTTGGCGGCTTTCTCGTCCAGCAGCTGGAACAGCTCCTGCATCTTGTCCTCGGTGGACTGGTTCTGCTTGGTTTCCTTCTCTGCCATGGTTTTCATACTCCTTTTTGATCCGATTGGATGGCGCTGCTTCGGGACCCCTGCCGCTCAGGCGCCGCCCTCTTCGGCGGCAATGGCCTCGGACAGGGTCTCCCAGGTCTCCATCAGCTGGTCGTATTCCTGGCTGCAGGCCAGTTCCTCCTCGGCGATCTCCTGCAGGGCCTGATAGTCCGAGGCCGCCGCTTCCCGCCGCCGGTTCAGCTCCGCCAGCTGCTCGTCCAGCTTTTCCATTCGCTTTTCGGCGGCAGCCAGGTCCTTTTTCAGCTGCTTGGTGCCGCCGGGGCGTTTGGGTCGTTCCTTCTTTTCCTTCTTCTCTTTCTTTTCCTCCCCCTTGGGGTGGGCCGTCAGGGTCTTTTGCCGCTCCCGGTAGGCCAGGTAGGAGGAATAATCCCCCCGGAAGTCGTCGATCCGTCCCCCTTCCAGGGTCCAGATCCGGTTGGCAAAGCGGTCGATGAAGTACCGGTCGTGGGAGACGAACAGCAGCGTCCCCCCAAAGTCCTCCACCGCCTCCTCGATCCACTCCCGGGAATCCAGGTCCAGGTGGTTGGTAGGCTCGTCCAGGATGAGGAAGTTCACCTTCTCATCCATGAGCATACACAGCCGCAGGCGGCTCTGCTCCCCGCCGGAGAGGACGGAGACGGGCTTGAACACGTCCTCCCCCCGGAACAGGAAGCGTCCCAGGCGGTCCCGGGCCTGCTGGGCGTCGCACCCGGCCTCATAGAGCATGGTGTCGTACAGGGTGCGCTCCGGGTGGGCAAAGCGGATCTGCTGGGGCAGATAGCCGATCTTCCCCGTCAGGCCCAGCTCCACCTTGCCCCGGTCCTGGGGCTCCTCCCCCAGGATGATCCGCAGCAGGGTGGATTTGCCCGCGCCGTTGTCCCCCAGCAGGGCGATCCGGTCTCCCGGCTCCACCCGCAGGCTCACCCCGTCGAACAGGGTCCGGCCGTCGAAGGCCTTGCTCAGCTCCCGCAGGCTCAGCAGGTCGTCGGCCCGGAACTCCGTCTGGCGGAACTTGGCCTTCATCTGCCGCCGCTGCTCGGGCCGGCTGGTGCGCTGGAGCTTCTCCATCCGCTTTTCGATGGAGAAGGCCCGCTTGTGCAGGTGCTCGGTGTTGTGCTCGTGCATGGACCGGACCGTGTCTGACAGCCGCTGCAGCTCGGCCTGCTCCTTTTCGTACCGGCGCAGCTGCTCCAGGTACCGCCGCTCTTTCTCCACGGCGTAGAAGGAATAGTTGCCGGCATAGAACTCCGCCTTGCCCTGCTTGAGCTCTATCACCCGGGAGACGGTCTTGTCCAGGAAGTACCGGTCGTGGGAGATGACCAGCACCGTGCCCTTGTAGTGGCTGACGTAGTCCTCCAGCCAGACGGTGGCGTGCAGGTCCAGGTGGTTGGTCGGCTCGTCCAGCAGCAGGATCTCCGTGTCGGTGAGGATGAGCCGGGCCAGGTTGATGCGGGTCTTTTCCCCGCCGGACAGGTCGGCAAACTGCTTTTCCCGGAAGGACCGCTCGATGCCCAGGCCCGCGCACACCTTTTCCAGGCGGGTGGTGGTCTCGTAGCCCCCCTGGGTCTCGTAGGCCGCCTGAAGGCGGTCATACCGGTCCAGCAGCGCCCGGTCGCCCTCGCCCAGCTGCTGGGACAGGGTCCGCAGCTCCTCTTCCATCCGCCGCAGGGGGGCAAAGGCAGTGGCCAGCACGTCCTCCACGGTATACCCGGCGGGGTAGACCGGGATCTGGGAGATGAGGCCCAGGCGCTTGCCCGGGGCGATGATCACCCGGCCGCCGTCTGCCTCCTCCTGCCCGGTGAGGATGCGGAAGAGGGTGGTCTTTCCCGCGCCGTTGCGGCCCAGGATGCCCACCCGCTCCCCGGTGTCCACCTGAAAGGTGAGGCCGTCGAGGACGGGCTGGCCCACTTGATATTCTTTTTCTAAGTCTTGTACCGCAATGTCGATCATGGATCTCGTTCCTTTTGTCCCGGAGCCGGCGAAGTTTTTTCCCAGGGGAGTAGCGCCGGGCTCCGAAGTATGATATGATACCGTCAAGCAACCGGCCCGCCCGGGGCGGGCGCAAAAAGCATAGGAGGCATGACGTATGATTGCAATTCAGTGGCAGGACGGGGTCCTGTCCCTTTTGGACCAGGGGGCGTATCCCCAGCAGGAGAACTGGCTGACCTGCCGGAGCGTGGAGGAGACCGCCCAGGTCCTCTCCAGCGGCAAGATCGTGGAGGAAAAGCTGGCCGCCGTGGCCGGGGCCTATGGCTACTGCCAGGCCGCCATGGCCCACCAGGAGGACCTGAACACCCCCGCCTTCCAGCAGGCCCTGGACCAGGCCAAGGACCTTCTGCTGGCCAGCCGTCCCGGCAGCCGGGATATGGCCGCCGCCCTGGACTTTATGGAGCATCCCCCGGAAGCGTATACGAAAAACGTGGACCGGCTGACCACCCTGCTGGCTACCGCTGTCACTTACGACCGGCAGCAGGTGGTGGCCGACCGGAACATCTGCCGCAACGGCACCGACCTCATGAGCGAGGGCACCCGCATCCTGCTGCGGACCGACCGGGGGGCCTTCCACTCGGCCTCTCCCACCGGCGCGCTGGGCATCGCCCGCCGGGGCTGGAAGCGCAAGGTGGTGGAGCAGGTCACCCTCTGTGAGGGCCGTCCCTCTCTGACCGCCGGGACACTGCTGGCCCAGGAGCTGAGCAAGGAGTCGGTTCCCTGCACCCTCATCCCCGACCACGCCGCCGCCACCTTCCTGGCCCGCCAGGGGGCGCACATGGTGCTGGCCGACGGCATCCTGGCCGCCGCCAACGGCGACCTGAAGGCCCCGGTGGGGACCTATTCTCTGGCCATCGCCTGCTACTTCCACTCCATCCCCTTCTACGCGGTGCTCTCCGCTGACGATGTGGACCTGACCGCCACCGACGGCAGCGTCTTCGGGCAGGCGGAGGGCGACCCCGCCTCGGTCACCGACGGGCTGGCCTGCGGACAGGCCCAGGGCTGGACCCCGGCCTATGACGTGGTGCCCGCCTTCCTCATCACCGGCATGATCACCGACCGGGCCATCGCCTGCGCGCCCTATGAGGAGACCCTCAAGGAGCTGGTGGAAAACACCCCGCGGAAAATGATCATCAACTTCGACGCCTGACCGGCGCGTACCGCTGTGCTGCGGGGCAGTTGCCCCGCAGCTTTTTTCTTAGTCCTTGGGAGACAGCCGCTGCAACTCCCGGGTCAGCTCCTCAAAGGCCATGCCACGGGAGGCTTTGACCAGGATCACCGCGCCGGGCTGGACCAGATTGGCCAGCAGTCCCATCGCCGCCTCCCGATCCTTGGCGTACAGGGCGTTGGGCACGCCGCTCTGCTGGGCGGCGTCATAGATGTTCCAGGCCAGGTCGCCCACGGCCAGCACCGCGTCGATGTTGCCCAGGGAGCCGGCATACTCGCCCATGCTCCGGTGAAGCTCCGGCCCCAGGTCGCCCAGCTCGAACATATCCCCCAGCACCGCCGCCCGATAGCGCCCGTCGCTCTGGGACAGGACTTCCAGCGCCGCCCGCATGGACTGGGGGTTGGCGTTATAGGCGTCGTCCAGGATGGTCACCTCCCCCTGGCAGACCACGTTCATCCGCATTTTGGTGGGGACAAAGGCCTCGATGCCCGCCCGGATCTCCTCCTGGTCCATGCCGTAGCGCTCGGCGACGGCGCAGGCCATGAGGGCCGGGTAGATCATGTGGCTGCCCGGGGCGGGGATCGTAACGGAGAAGGACCCTTTCGGGGTCTGGAGCTGACAGGACAGGCCCTTGGCTCCCAGCTGGTGGATCTCCCTGGCCCGGTAGGGCGGCTCCCGGTCGGCCCCGCAGTAGAGGGTCTGGGGGGCGAGCTTCCCGTCCAGGGTCCGCAGCAGGGGGTCGTCGCCGTTGAGGACCGCCAGATCTTCCGGCCCCATGGCCTGGAAGATCTCGCTCTTGGCCTGAAGGATGCCCTCCCGGCTGCCCAGGTTTTCGATGTGGGCGTCGCCGATGTTGGTCACCAGGGCCACATGGGGGCGGGCGATCTGGGTGAGGTAGGCGATCTCGCCGAAATGGTTCATCCCCATCTCCAGCACGCACATCTCGTGCTGGCTGGTCAGGCGGAACAAGGTCAGGGGCAGGCCCAGCTCATTGTTGTAGTTCCCCTCGGTCTTGAGCACCCGGAAACGCTGGCTGAGGACGCTGGCCACCATGTCCTTGGTGGTGGTCTTGCCCACGCTGCCGGTGATGGCGATGACGGGGATGGGGAAGCGGGACAGATAGGCCCGGGCCACCTGGCCGATGGCCTTCATGGTGTCCTCCACCAGCAGGTAGAACCGGTCCGGCCGCAGCTGCTGGGGCGGCACCTCCACCAGGCAGCCCGCCGCTCCGTTTTCCAGGGCGTTGGGGACGAACCGGTGGCCGTCGGTGTGTTCTCCCCGCAGGGCCACGAACAGGTCCCCGGGGTGGACAGCCCGGCTGTCGGTCTCCACTCCGGTGACGGCGGCCTCCAGGTCTGTCTGGCCCTGCAAGAGCTGGCCGCCGGTGGCCTCCAAAAGCGCTTTGACTGTCATAGGTTCCATGGTTTCTTCTCCTTCTTCTCACTGTTCCCGGCGGGCCTGCAGCGAGGCGTCGATGATCCGCTGGCACAGCTGCTCATAGTCGATGCCCACCGCCGCAGCCTCCTGGGGCACCAGGCTGGTGGGGGTCATGCCCGGCAGGGTGTTGATCTCCAGGAACCAAGGCGTTCCCGCCTCGTCCACGATGAAGTCCGCCCGGGCATAGACGGCCAGCCCCAGGGCCCGGTAGACTGTCAGGGCCGCCTTCCCCAGCTGCTCCTCCCACGCCGGGGGGATGGGGGCCGGGCAGACCTCTTCCGCCGCGCCGGGCTGGTATTTGTTTTCATAGTCGTAGAATCCCTCTTTGGGAATGATCTCAATGGAGGGCAGCGCCCGGTCCTCCAGCACAGCCACCTGGATCTCCCGGCCGGAGACGTACTGCTCCAGCACGCAGGCCCCGCCGAAGGCCAGGCCGTCCAGCAGGGCGGCGTGGAGTTCCTTCTTGGTGTGGGCGATGGACACGCCGATGGACGAGCCGCTGGCCACCGGCTTGACCACGCAGGGGACCCGGGTGGTGCTGGTGAGGCTGTCCACCTCTTTGGCCGTGTAGTTCACCCGCCGCCACTGGGGCGTCTGCACCCCCAGGGGGGCCACCAGGCGCTTGGTGAGGTCCTTGTCCATGGCCAGGGCCGAGCCTACATAGCCCGAGCCGGTGTAGGGGATGCCCATGAGGTCAAAGGCGGCCTGCACCCGGCCGTCCTCGCCGCAGGCGCCGTGAAGGGCCAGAAAGACCACGTCGGCCTGCTGGCACAGGGCCAGCACCCCCGGCCCGAACTGGTTCGGGCTTTGGTCCTTGCGCTGGGCGCGGATGGCCTCCAGGTCCGGTGCGTGGGGGTCCACCTGCTTCCACCGGTCGGAGATGGGCAGATGAAAATACTCCTCCACCGGGCCGGTGTGCTCTTCCAGGCCGAAATACAGGTCCACCAGCGCCGCCTGGTGGCCCAGACGGCGCAGGGCGTGGGCGATCATGGTCCCCGACGACAGGGACACGTTCCGCTCGGGACTCAGGCCCCCGGCCAACACAACGATCTTCATAGCAGTGTTCCTCCCTTTCCCCGGCGGTGTGCGGAGCGGCAGCGGCCCGACAGCGTCCGGAATCCCTCTGGATTACATTGCCTGGATTATAGCACACGCCGAAAGAAATCTCAACCAAAACCGCGCGTCCGCCTTCCCGCCTGTGCGGGGAAAAAAATGAAAAAACGAGCGCCTCCACGGATGTCATGGATGCGCTCGTCTTTCGTCTTTTGTTGGGAGGAGCGAATTACTCCTTGTAGCCCAGAGCCTTGGGATCGGTCTCGCAAGCGTCCTCGCAGCCGCCGCAGTCGATGCACTCAGAGGTCACAACACAGACTTCCTTGCCGTCAACAGAGCCTTCAACGATGGCGCCGGTGGGACATTCTTCCAGGCACTTCTTGCAGAAGGTGCACAGTTCGGGATTGATGGCATACATAGTACGTTACCTCCAATAATTTTTCTTAGCGGCTTACATTGTAACACAAATTTTCAAAAATGCAATTCTAAATTCACTGAAAAATGTAGTTTATTTTCCGAATTTTTGGGGATGATTTTTATATACTTTTGCCAGAAAGCTTGCATTGGAGGTCCTTTCACCATGAAAAATCCATCCCATCCCGCCGCCGCCGGCTCCCAGACCCCGGAATTGGAGGGCGCGCCCCGGTCTCAGGTCCATGCCCCGCGAATCATTTCCGTCATTTCTGCCCCGCCGGTCCCCCCGCCCGCTGCCGCCCCGGGAAAGGAGGTCCGGCCATGACGCCCCGCTGCCTGCCGCCCCGGGCCATGGGGGCCGCGCCCTCCTCCCGCTCCCGGGGCGAGGGACACTGCGCCGCGCCGGTCTCCTCTCCGGCCACCCGCCTGCTGGACAGCCACACCCGGGACATGCGCGCCCAGGCCGCCCGCGGGGGCTATGACCCCGTCACCGGCCGGGAGGAGGAGATCCAGCGGGTGATCCAGATCCTGCTGCGCCGCCAGAAGAACAACCCCGTCCTGCTGGGGGACCCCGGCGTGGGCAAGACCGCCGTGGCCGAGGGGCTGGCCCAGCGCATGGCCTGGGGGCTGGTCCCCGACGCCCTGGCCCAGAAGCGCCTGCTGGCCCTGGATCTGCCGTCGGTGATCGCCGGCACCAAGTACCGGGGAGAGTTTGAGGAACGCATCAAGAATATCCTGGCCGAGGTGGCCCGGGCGGGCAACGTCATCCTCTTTCTGGATGAGCTGCACACCCTGGTGGGGGCGGGCAGTGCTGAAGGGGCCATCGACGCCGCCAACCTGCTCAAGCCCGCCCTGGCCCGGGGCCAGCTCCAGCTGATCGGCGCCACCACCACCCAGGAATACCGGCGCACCCTGGAAAAGGACGCCGCCCTGGCCCGCCGCTTCCAGCCCGTCCAGGTGGACGAGCCTACGCCGGAGACCACCCTGACCATCCTCCGCTCCCTGGTCCCCCGGTACAGCCTTCACCACGGCCTGACCTTCCAGCCGGAGGCCCTGCAGGCGGCGGTGGATCTGTCGGTGCGCTATCTGCCCCAGCGGCGGCTGCCCGACAAGGCCATCGACCTGCTGGACGAGGCCGCGGCCCAGGCCCGGCTCCAGGACCAGACGCCCTCCCCCGCCCTGCGGGCCTTGGAGCACCGGATCGCCGCCGCCGCCCTGGAACGGGATCAGGCTCTGGCCGGCCAGGATCTGGTGCGAGCGGCCCAGTGCCGGGATGCCGAGGAAGATTTTCGCCAGGAACTGGCCGTGGCCCGCCGCCATCACCAGGAGACCCACCCCGCCCCGGTGGTCACCGGGCAGGAAGTGGCCCGGGTGGTGGCCCAGTGGACAGGCATCCCCGTCACCGCCCTGACCCAGACGGAAAAGGCCCGCCTGCTGACCCTGGAGGACCAGCTCCGCCGCCGGGTGGCCGGCCAGGAGGAGGCCGTGGCCGCTGTGGCCCGGGCCATCCGCCGGGGGCGGGCCGGCTTGAAGGAGCCAGACCGGCCGGTGGGGGCCTTCCTGTTCCTGGGGCCCACCGGCGTGGGCAAGACCGAGCTGTGCCGGGCCCTGGCCCAGGTGCTGTTCGGCAGCGAGGAGGCCCTGCTGCGCTTTGACATGACCGAGTTCGGAGAGGGACACACCGTCAGCCGCCTCACCGGCGCGCCCCCCGGCTATGTGGGCCACGAGGAGGGGGGCGAACTGACCGAGGCCGTCCGCCGCCGTCCCTATTCGGTGCTGCTCTTTGACGAGCTGGAAAAAGCCCATCCCCAGGTGTGGGGCCTGCTGCTGCAGGTGCTGGAGGACGGGGTCCTCACCGACGCCCAGGGCCGGCGGACGGATTTCCGCAACACCGTCATCGTCATGACCTCCAACGTCGGCGGCCTCTCCAGCGGGACCCCCCTGGGCTTTTCCGCCGGGGAGGACCCCGCCGCCGCCCAGACCGCCGCCTTGCAGCGGGAGCTGCGGCAGGTCTTTCGCCCGGAGTTTCTGGGGCGGCTGGACGAGATCATCCCCTTCCGCCCTCTGGGCGACGGGGAGATGCACGCCATCACCCGCAAGCTCCTCTCCGCCTTTGCCCGGCGGCTGGGAGAGGCCGGGGTGGACTTCCTGCCCTCCGACGGAGCCATCCGCTTGCTGGCCCGCAAGGGGCTGGACCCCCGCTACGGCGCCCGCCCCCTGCGGCGGCTCATCCGCAGCCAGGTGGAGATCCCCGCCGCCGAGCTGCTGCTGCGGGAGGACGTGGCCCCGGGCGAGACCTTATACCTGGAAGCCCGGGAGGATCAGCTGGTCCTGTCCCCGCTGACGTAAGGCAGGTTTGTCCTTTTCTTCCAAATCTTAGCAGCCATCTTTTGTCATCTATGACACCAGTTTGCCCGTTGTGTTTCGACACGGTCTACGTTATAATAGGTGGAACCCCCATGATTCGGTGCCATTTGCAGGATCTTTGGGGCCCTTCCCCGTGTCCCGGCGTCTTTTTCCCGTCGCCGGCGGATAGACTGGAAGGAGCCTGCTCCCCGGCGGAGCAGGAACTTGTGCAATGTTTCGAGGTGACAACATGGCTTTGCGCATTGGTATTGACATCGGCTCCACGACCGTCAAGGTCGTGGTGCTGGATGAACAAAACAACCTTCTTTTCCGCTCCTACGAGCGTCATTATTCCAAAACCCGTGAGCGCACCTGCCAGACCCTGCAAGGCCTGCGGGGCCTGCTGGCCGGCCAGCAGGTCCAGCTGCTCATCACTGGTTCGGCGGGCCTGGGCGTAGCCAAGGCCGCCGGGCTGGGCTTCGTCCAGGAGGTCTACGCCACCGCCGCCGCCGTGCGGACGTTTATCCCCCACACCGACGCGGTCATCGAGCTGGGCGGCGAGGACGCCAAGATCATCTTCTTCGGCAACACCTTAGAAGAGCGGATGAACGGCTCCTGCGCCGGCGGCACCGGGGCCTTCATTGACCAGATGGCCACCCTGCTCAACGTCAGCGTGGACGAGCTGGACGAGCTGTCCCTGCACCACGAGAAGATCTACCCCATCGCCTCCCGCTGCGGCGTGTTCGCCAAGAGCGACATCCAGCCCATCCTGAACCAGGGCGGGCGAAAGGAGGACGTGGCCGCCTCCATCTTCCAGGCGGTGGTAGACCAGACCGTGGCCGGCCTCACCCAGGGCCGGGAGCTCACCGGCACCATCGTCTTTCTGGGCGGCCCCCTGCACTTTTTGTCCGGGCTGCGCCAGCGGTTTGTAGAGACCCTGAAGCTGGACCAGGAACACGCCATTTTCCCCGCAGACGGCGACTGCTTCGCCGCCATCGGCGCCGCCCTGTGTACCGAGCCGGACCAGCTGCGCTCCTTCGAGTCCGTGCTGGACCTGCTGGAGCACGCGGCCACCGTGTCGGCTCCCGTGGACACCATGGACCCTCTCTTCTCCAGCCAGGAGGAGTATGATGCCTTCTCCGCCCGGCACCAGGCCATGACGGTGCCCACGGTGGACCTGTCCACCTACACCGGGCCGGCCTACTTAGGCATCGACGCCGGGTCGACCACCACCAAAATGGTCCTCATCGACCCGGACGGCAACATCCTTTATTCCTACTATCACTCCAACCAGGGCAACCCCGTCCGCATCGTCCTGCCCCAGCTGCGGGAGATCTATGCCCAGTGCGGCAACCGGGTGACCATCCGGGGCGCGGCCGTCACCGGCTACGGGGAGGACCTCATCAAAAACGCCTTCTCCTGCGACCTGGGGCTGGTGGAGACGGTGGCCCACCTGAACGCCGCCCGGCACTTCTCCCCCGACGTGGATTTCATCATCGACATCGGCGGACAGGACATGAAGTGCTTCAAGATCCGCGGCGGCGCGGTGGATTCCATCCTCCTCAACGAGGCCTGCTCCTCCGGCTGCGGCTCCTTCATCGAGACCTTTGCCAAGGCCCTGGGCTACTCCATCGCGGACTTCTCCCGGATGGGCCTGTTCGCCCAGCACCCGGTGAACCTGGGCTCCCGCTGCACGGTGTTCATGAACTCCTCCGTCAAGCAGGCCCAGAAGGACGGGGCCTCGGTGGAGGACATCTCCGCCGGCCTGTCCATCTCTGTGGTGAAGAACGCCGTCTACAAGGTCATCCGGGCCGCCAGCGCCGACGACCTGGGCCAGCACATCGTGGTCCAGGGCGGGACCTTCCTCAACGACGCCGTCCTGCGCTCCTTCGAGCTGGAGCTGGGCCGGGAGGTCACCCGCCCCACCATCGCCGGCATGATGGGGGCCTACGGCGCCGCCCTGGCCGCCCGGCAGGCCAACCTGCCCCAGTCCTCCCTGCTGCCGGCCAGCGCCCTGGAGACCTTCACCCACGAGGCCAAGCCCGCCACCTGCAAGCTGTGTACCAACCACTGCTCCCTGACCATCAACCGGTTCGACGGCGGGCGGAAATTCATCTCCGGCAACCGCTGCTCCCGCCCCCTGGGCCAGGAGAAGGCGGAGATCCCGGACCTCATGAAGTTCAAGTACCAGTACCTGCGCTCCCTGGAAGGCAAGGGAGAGGGCGACGGCAGCCGGGGGAGGATCGGCATTCCCTTCGGGCTGAACATGTATGAGAACCTCCCCTTCTGGTTCACCCTCTTCACCACCCTGAACTTTGAAGTGGTCCTCTCCCCCGCCTCCACCCGGAGCCTGTACCTGAAAGGCCAGCAGACCATCCCCTCGGACACCGTCTGCTACCCGGCCAAGCTCCTCCACGGCCACGTCATGGCCCTGCTGGAAGAGGGGGTGGACACCATCTTCTATCCCTGCATGTCCTACAACTTCGACGAGCACCTGGCCGACAACCACTACAACTGCCCCGTGGTGGCCTACTATCCCGACCTGCTGGGGGCGAACATCCCCGCCCTGAGCAAGGTCCGCTACCTCCACCCCAACCTGGGGCTTCACCGCCCCAAGGATTTTGAGAAGAAGGGGGCCCAGCTTCTGCTGCAGGAGTTCGGGGTGCCCAAGCGGGAGGCCGTCAAGGCCATCCGCAAGGCGTATGCCGCCTACGACAGCTTCCGCCAGCTGGTCCGCAAGACCGGCGAGGACTACATCGCCTACGCCCGGGCCAAAGGCCGCAAGATCCTGGTGGTGGCCGGCCGGCCCTATCACATGGACCCGGAGATCAACCACGGCATCAACGACCTCATCACCTCCTTCGGCTTTGTCCTGGTGACGGAAGACGCCGTCTTCCAGCACATGGACAAACAGCCCCGGCATGTGCTCAACCAGTGGACCTACCACGCCCGGATGTACAACGCCGCCCGCTACGTCTGCACCCAGCCGGACATGGCCTTCATCCAGCTGGTCTCCTTCGGCTGCGGCGTGGACGCCATCACCACCGACGAGCTGCGGGCCATCCTGGAGGAACAGGGCGAGCTGTATACCCAGCTGAAGATCGACGACATCTCCAACCTGGGGGCGGTGAAGATCCGCATCCGCTCCCTCATCGCCGCCCTGGAGGCCCGGGATGCCCAAGCCCAGAAAGGAGTCCAGTGACCTATGGCAAAACTGGAATACGACAAGACCGGCCGCCTGCTCTTCACCCAGGAGATGCGGAAGGAATACACCATCCTCATCCCCCAGATGCTCCCGGTCCACTTTGGCTTCTTCGCCAAGCTGCTCCAGCGCTCCGGCTACAACGTGGCCATCCTCAACAACGACGGCCGGGCCGTGGTGGACAGCGGCCTGAAATACGTCCACAACGACGCCTGCTACCCCGCCCTGCTGGTCATCGGCCAGATGATCGACGCCATCCAGAACGGGGACTATGACCCCCACAAGGTGGCCCTGCTCATCACCCAGACCGGCGGCGGCTGCCGGGCCTCCAACTACATCCACATGCTCCGCAAGGCCCTGGACAAGGCAGGGCTGGACTACATCCCCGTCATCTCCCTGTCCTTCGGCCTGGAGAAAAACCCCGGCTTCCACTGGACCCTGAAGCTGATCCGGCGGCTGATCTACGGCATGATGTACGGCGACCTGCTCATGAACGTGGCCAACCAGGTCCGCCCCTATGAGTGTACCCCCGGCGACACCAACGCCCGGGTGGAGCACTGGACCAGCGAGCTGCTCAACCGCTTCGACCAGGGCGACGGCATGACCCGGAAAAAGATGCGGGCCATCTTTGACGAGATCTGCGCCGACTTCCGGGCCATCCCCACCGCCGGAGAGGAGAAGATCCGGGTGGGCGTCGTGGGAGAGATCTACATCAAGTTCTCCTCCCTGGGCAACAACCACCTGGAGGAATTCCTGCTGGAGGAAGGGGCCGAGCCGGTGGTCCCCGGCCTGACGGACTTCCTCATCTTCAAGATCTACAACCGGGTCTCCGACGTGGAGATGTTCGGCGGCAGCTGGGCTAAGGAGGCCCTGTGCCGGTTCTTCATGGGGTATGTGGAAAAATGCCAGGCGGACATGATCGACGCCCTCCGCACCGCCGGCTTCCGTGCCCCCGCCCCCTTCCGGGAGCTGCACAAGCTGGTGGGCGGCTACCTCAACGACGGCTGCAAGATGGGCGAGGGCTGGCTGCTCACCGCCGAGATGCTGGAGCTCATCCACACCGGCACCCCCAACATCGTCTGCGCCCAGCCCTTCGGCTGCCTGCCCAACCACATCGTGGGCAAGGGCATGATCCGGGTCTTGAAGGACGATTATCCAGACTCCAACATCGTGGCCATCGACTACGACCCCGGGGCCACCAAGATCAACCAGGAAAACCGCATCAAGCTCATGCTGGCCAACGCCAAGCGGCTGGCCGCCGCAGAGGACCCCGCCGGACAGACCACCCACGCGCATCCCCTCTGATCCCCGGCAGGCTGGCTCCGCCTTATTTTTTCAATCTTCAACACCAAGGCTGCGTCTGTTAGAAAGCAGGCGCAGCCTTTCTGTTTTTCTGCCGTCTATTTTGAAGTTTTTCTCTCTTAGGAAGGAATTTATTCTGTCTTTTTATTGATTATCGAAAGGCAACTGTTTATAATAAGAAGCAGATTTCAAAAAGGAGGTTTTTTCTATGCCGAGAAAACCGAAGGGTCAACCCAAGCCCATCGCAAAGACGGCTGCCCGGATGTCCCGGAAGCCCGCGCTGACCCCGGCCCAGCTGGAAAAGTTAGATGCCTATTGGCGCGCATCCAACTATCTGTCCGCCTGTCAGCTCTACCTTTTGGACAACCCCCTGCTCAAGGAGCCCCTGAAGCCCGAACACATCAAGAAAAAGATCGTCGGCCACTGGGGTACCGTTCCCGGCCAAAACTTCATCTATACACACCTCAACCGCGTCATCATCAAGAATGACCTGAACATGATCTACCTCTCCGGCCCCGGCCACGGCGGCAACGCCATGGTGGCCCAGACCTATCTGGAGGGGTCCTACAGCGAGGTCTACCCCAACGTCAGCCAGGATCTGGAGGGGATGCAGAAGCTCTTCAAGCAGTTCTCCTTCCCCGGCGGCATCCCCAGCCATGTGGCCCCGGAGACCCCCGGCTCCATCCATGAGGGCGGCGAGCTGGGCTACTCCCTGGCCCACGCCTTCGGCGCCGTGCTGGATAACCCCGACCTCATCGCCGCCTGCGTGGTGGGCGACGGCGAGGCCGAGACCGGCCCCCTGGCCACCGCCTGGCAGGCCAACAAGTTCCTCAACCCCATCGGCGACGGCGCGGTGCTGCCCATCCTGCACCTGAACGGCTTCAAGATCCACAACCCCACCCTCCTCTCCCGCATCCCCCACTATGAGCTGGAGAGCTTCTTCCGGGGCTGCGGCTGGGAGCCCCGGTTCGTAGAGGGCGACGACCCCAAGACCATGCACCAGACCATGGCCTCCGCCCTGGACTGGGCCGTGCGGGAGATCCAGCGCATCCAGGCCCACGCCCGCACCACCGGCGACGACAAGCGGCCCCACTGGCCCGTCATCATCCTGCGCACCCCCAAGGGCTGGACCGGCCCCAAGGAAGTGGACGGCAACACCATCGAGGGCTCCTTCCGGGCCCACCAGGTGCCCATCGACATGTCCCAGCCCGGCCACCTGGCCCTGCTGGAGCAGTGGCTGAAAAGCTACCGCCCCGAGGAGCTCTTCACCGACGACGGCAAGCTGATCCCGGCCCTGCGGGAGCTGATCCCCGCGGGCGACCGCCGCATGGGCGCCAACCCCCATGCCAACGGCGGCAAGCTCCTGCGGGACCTGAAGCTGCCGGACTTCCGGAACTACGGCATCGACGTGCCCGCCCCCGGCGACGTGGAGGCCCAGGACATGCTGGTGCTGGGTTCCTTCGTCCGGGACGTGATCCGGGAGAACGAGAGCAGCAAGAACTTCCGGGTCTTCGGCCCCGACGAGAGCAAGTCCAACCGCCTGACCCCCATGTTCGAGGCCACCAACCGGGTGTGGAACGCCGAGATGGCCGACGGGGACGAGTATCTGGCCCACAGCGGCCGGGTGATGGACTCCATGCTCTCCGAGCACATGTGCGAGGGCTGGCTGGAAGGCTACCTGCTCACCGGCCGCCACGGCTTCTTCAACAGCTATGAGGCCTTCATCCGCATCGTGGACTCCATGTTCTCCCAGCACGCCAAGTGGCTCAAGACCTGCAACGAGCTGCCCTGGCGGCAGGACATCGCCTCCCTGAACTATATCCTCTCCTCCAACGTCTGGCAGCAGGACCACAACGGCTTCACCCACCAGGACCCCGGCTTCCTGGACCATGTGGCCAACAAGAAGGCCGACGTGGTGCGGATGTATCTGCCCCCCGACGCCAACTGCCTGCTCTCCTGCTTCAACCACTGCATCGCCAGCCGGAACTATGTAAACGTGCTGGTGACCTCCAAGCACCCCCGGCCCCAGTGGCTGACCATGGAGCAGGCCGTGAAGCACTGCACCCAGGGCATCGGCATCTGGCAGTGGGCCTCCAACGACCAGGGCTGCGAGCCCGACATCGTCCTGGCCTGCTGCGGCGACACCCCCACCCTGGAGACCCTGGCCACGGTGACCATCCTGCGCCACTACTTCCCCGACCTGAAGGTGCGGGTGGTGAACGTGGTGGACCTGATGCGTCTGCAGTCCGACACCCAGCATCCCCACGGCCTGAGCGACCAGCAGTATGACATGCTCTTTACCAAGGACAAGCCCATCCTCTTCACCTTCCACGGCTATCCCTCGCTCATCCATGAGCTGACCTACCGCCGGAAGAACAAGGACCTCCATGTGCGGGGGTATATCGAAGAGGGCACCATCACCACCCCCTTCGACATGCGGGTGCTGAACAACCTGGACCGCTGGCATCTGACCATGGATGTCATTCACCTGCTGCCCGAAAAGCTGGGCACACGGGGCGCGTTCCTCATCCAGCAGCTCCAGGACAAGCTGGTGGAACACAAGCAGTATATCGCTGAGTACGGCCTGGATCTGCCCGAGATCCGCGACTGGACGTGGAACAACGGCAAGGGGACCTACGAGGACTGATCCCTACCATCTGACGCACTTCTTGCAGCATATCTCGTCCCCCTCTGGTTATCTTTTTGTAGCGAACCAGAGGGGGACTGCTACATTTTCTCTATTTTGCATAGTTTTCTTGCAAAATATCTGGTTGTTTTTTGTTTGCGCCTTGACTTGCAATTTTTCTTGCGTCGTGGTATCCTAAGTCATACAGTGCTGTAAAACCTAATATTGCCCGAGGAACCCTTTAGAATCCCCCCATACGGGGGGAGACCAAAGGCGGAGGGCTCTCTGGAGAATCTCATTTCGATGAGTACCGAAGGTGCAAGGTCTCCCCCACAAGGGGCGGCCGAATCTCTCAGGTAAAAGGACAGAGCCGTGCGTGCATCTCCTCTGGGAGAGGAGCGCTCGGGCTGCCTTTTCTTCAGAGCTGCCGGGTCCAAGGCCGGCAGGCTCTTTCATTTTTTTGTGTATTGAGGAGGCAGTCCCATGGAAACACTGCTGCACATCGTGCAAACCATTAACTTCTACCTTTCTGACTACATTCTGGTCATTCTTCTGGTGGGTGCGGGGGTCTTTTTCTCCGTTCGCACCCGGTTTGTTCAGGTCCGCTGCTTTGGCGAGGGAATGCGCCGGGTCTTCGGCGGCTTCTCCATGCGGGGTGGCCGGCAGAAGGGCGGCTTGAGTTCCTTCCAGGCGCTCACCACCGCCATTGCCGCCCAGGTGGGTACTGGCAACATCATCGGCTCCTGCAGCGCCATCCTGGTGGGTGGCCCCGGCGCCATTTTCTGGATGTGGATCATCGCCTTCTTCGGCATGTCCACCATCTATGCAGAGGCCGTGCTGGCCCAGGAGACCCGGGTCGTCCACGAGGACGGGTCTGTCTCCGGCGGTCCGGTCTACTACATCAAGCGGGCCTTCCAGAACAAGTTCGGCTCCTTCCTGGCCGGCTTCTTCGCCATCGCCATCACCCTGGCCCTGGGCTTCATCGGCTGCATGGTCCAGTCCAATTCCATCGGCCAGACCTGCGGCAACGCCTTCGGCATCCCCCCCTGGACCATCGGCATCGTGGTGGCCGTTGCGGCGGCTTTCGTCTTCCTGGGCGGGGTCCAGCGGGTGGCTTCGGTCACCGAAAAGCTGGTGCCGATCATGGCCGTGCTCTATCTGCTGGGCGGTCTGGTGCTGCTGATCCTGCGCCTGCCCTACCTGCCTGAGACCTTCGGCATGATCTTCAAGTATGCCTTTGTCCCCAACGCCATCATCGGCGGCGGCCTGGGCTATGCCCTCAAGACCGCCATCAGCCAGGGCGTCAAGCGCGGCCTGTTCTCCAACGAGGCCGGTATGGGTTCCACCCCCCACGCCCACGCCATGGCAAAGGTCAGCACCCCCCACGAGCAGGGTGTGGTCGCCATGATCGGCGTGTTCATCGACACCTTCCTGGTGCTCACCATGACCGCCCTGGTGGTCATCTCCACCCTCTACGCCGGCAACGGGCCTCTGGCCAGCGGCGCGGCAGAGGGCATCGACAAGGCAAACATGGCCCAGCTGGCCTTCTCCAGCGTGTTCGGCAACCGCATCGGCAGCATCTTCGTGGCCATCTGCCTGCTCTTCTTCGCTTTCTCCACCATCCTCAGCTGGAACTTCTTCGGCAAGGTCAACGTCGCCTATCTCTTCGGAAAAAAGGCGACCGCCGTGTACTCCGTCATCGGGGTGGTGTTCATCTTCCTGGGCTCCTGCCTGTCCAACGACCTGGTCTGGGAGCTGTCCGACCTGTTCAACCAGCTCATGGTCATCCCCAACGTGCTGGCCCTGCTGGCGCTTTCCTCCCTGGTGATCCGTTCCGCCCGGAACCACAGCGCCCGGAAGGAGACCGCCCCCAAAACTTGATTTCCATCTTTTTTCCTTTCTTTCCCGTCGCCCCTGGCCGCAGATCCTCTCCGGTCGGGGGCGATGGGTCTTTTTTATCTGGTTGCAAAACCTCTGGCCCTGTGGTATTCTATTCCCTACCGATTTCCAGACCGACCGCCCCAGGCCGCCGGCCTTCTACCTCATTGCAAACGGAGGGATCTTCCTTGTCGCAAACCGCACGTCCAGGCAGCGACCTGGGCCGGGACCCCATTCGTCCCCTGCTGTTCCGTCTGGCCCTGCCCGCCATTCTGGCCCAGCTGATCAACCTGCTGTACAACATGGTCGACCGCATGTACATCGGCCACATCCCCGCCGTGGGCGCGGCGGCCCTGACCGGCGTGGGGGTCACCCTGCCCCTGATCATGGCCATCTCCGCCTTTGCCGCGCTGGTGAGCATGGGCGGCGCGCCCCGGGCCTCCATCATGCTGGGCAAGGGCGAGCACGAGCAGGCTGAGCGCATTTTGGGCAACTGCGCCACCATGCTGGTGCTCACGGCGCTGGTGCTCACGGCGGTGATCCAGCTCTTTGGTCAGCCCTTGCTGCTCTTCTTCGGGGCCAGCGAGAACACCGTGCCCTATGCCTGGCAGTATCTGCGCCTGTACGCCTGGGGGACCCTGTTTGTCCAGCTCAGCCTGGGCCTGAACGCCTTCATCAATGCCCAGGGCTTCGCCCGCACCGGCATGGTCACCGTGACCATCGGCGCCGTGTGCAACCTGATCCTGGACCCCATTCTGATCTTCGGCCTGGACATGGGCGTCCGGGGAGCGGCCCTGGCCACGGTACTGTCCCAGGGGGTCTCCTGCCTGTGGACCCTGCGCTTTCTCACCGGCGCCAAGACCACCCTGCGCCTGCAGATCCGTTTTGCCCGCCTGCAGGCCAAGGTCCTGCTGCCCTGTCTGGCCCTGGGCCTGTCCCCGTTCATCATGCAGTTCACCGAGAGCATCCTCACCGTGTGCTTCAACACGAGCCTGCTCCGCTACGGCGGGGATGTGGCCGTGGGGGCCATGACCATCCTGGCCAGCGCCATGCAGTTCTGTATGCTCCCCCTCCAGGGCCTCACCCAGGGCGCGCAGCCCATCGTGGGGTTCAACTACGGGGCGGGGCAGGGCGACCGGGTCAAGGAGACCTTCCGGCTGCTGCTAGCCTGCTGCGTAGGCTTTGCCGGGCTGCTGTGGGTGGTGTGTCTGTTCTTCCCCCAGGTGTTCGTCGGGATCTTTACCAACGACCCAGTCCTGGCAGAGTTTACCCGCTGGGCCATTCGGATCTATATGGCCCTGTCCTTTCTGTTGGGTGTTCAAGTGGCCTGCCAGCAGACCTTCATCGCCCTGGGCAACGCCAAGACCTCGGTCTTTCTGGCCCTGCTGCGGAAGGTGCTGCTGCTCATTCCCCTGATCTACCTGCTGCCCCATCTGCTCCAGGATCAGGTCCTGGCCGTCTTTCTGGCCGAGCCGGTGGCTGACCTGTTGGCTGTGGCCACCACTGCCGCCCTGTTCTTCCGCCAATATAAAAAGTTGTGATCCCAGCCCCTGCCTGCCGCTTCCTGAATGCGGCGGGCGGGGGTTGTTTTTCTGCCGTCCCGAATTTGTCCCTCGCTTCCCCGGTCCCACCCAAACGCACCTTGCCGCCTTCCAACATCCGTTCTACAATAAAATGGAATCTTATCCCAGCTTCCGCCCTCGGGCGGACAGGGAAAAAAGGGAAAGGAGCGATGGGATGGACACTGTGAAACACGGCATTCTGGCAGGGCTGGCGGCAGTGGGGGCCTGGCTGGCCCACGGTCTGGGGGGCTGGGACGCCCCGCTGGCCCTGCTGGTGGCCCTCATGGCGGCAGATTACCTCACCGGAATCCTGGTGGCGGCCATCTGGCACCGGTCGGACAAGAGCGCCACCGGGGCGCTGGACAGCCGCGCCGGGTTCCGGGGGCTGCTGAAGAAAGGGATGATCCTACTGCTGGTGTGGCTGGGGGTCCTGCTGGACAAGGCGGTGGGCAGCGACTATGTCCGCATGGCGGTGGTCCTGTTCTTTGTGGGCAACGAAGGGCTGTCTCTGCTGGAAAACCTGGGGCTGATGGGGGTGCCGTTTCCGGCCTTCCTGCACCGGGCCTTGGAAGCACTGCGGGAGCAGGGGGACAGCACAGGCCCCGAGAAATGAAAACGCCGTCCCCTGATGGGACGGCGAAAATTGACAAAATGCGGCGCGGCATGATAGGATGAAGAGGCTCCGAAAGGAGCCAGAAAGAGGCGCTGTTGCAAAAATGGCGGTTAGCCACTTCCCTGAGAAGGGAGGTGAGGCTTGGTGAGGAAATTCCTTTGGAAGTTCTTGGTATGTCTGGTCGTTCTGACCTACATACTCACCATAAAAGCGTGCTGACCGCTTGGGTTCCAGCCAAACGGTCAGCTTAAAAACTAAGTTGGATCTGTTGGGCTAACCGCTTGTAACAGCGCCCTTTCTGTGCTTCATTATACCAGCCTGCCCCGGTTTGTCAAGGCACAGACCGGGGCGTTTTGGCGCGCCCAAGAGAGGAGCGAGACTATGAGCAACAGCAACCTGGCGGACTACATCAAATTATCTCCCCACTGCACCAAGCCCCGGCGGGGAACGATCCGGGGGATCTCCATCCACACCATGGCCGGGCCGGGGAGCGTGGAGGGGTGCGGTGAAGTGTTCCAGACCACCAAGGCGTCTGCCCATTATGGCGTCGGGCCGGACGGGCGGATCGGACAGTATGTGCGGGAGGAGGACCGGGCGTGGTGCTGCAGTCACCCCGTAGACCATGAAGTGGTGACCATTGAGGTGAGCAGCATCCAGAAATACCAAGAGCCGTATCAGTGTACGGAGGAGGCATACCGGAGCCTCATCGACCTTTGCGTGGACATCTGCCAGCGGAACGGCATCCGGCGGCTGATCTGGAAAGAGGGAAAGGCGAATTGCCCAGCCTACACCAAGGACTGGGAGACCTGCAACCTGGTCCCCCACCGCTACACCACGGACAAAGGGAAAAGCTGCCCCGGCAACTACCTGTTCGGAAAATATACGGAGATCACGGAACAGGTCAACCGGCGGCTGAACGACGAGAACGAAGCAACTGACGTTGAAAAACTGATCGAAACCATCACAGATGACCAAGCCTATCGGCTGATGACCAAAGCCATGCGGTACGCCGCCGCTCTGGAAGAACCGGCATGGAGCCGGGAGGAGGGCCACTGGGCCAAGGCCACCGCCGCCGGGCTGGTGGACGGGACCGCCCCGGAACGTCCCCTGAAGCGGGACGAGGCTGTGGCCCTGCTGGGGCGTTTGGGACGGATGGACACAGAAAAAGACCTGAAATCGTCTTGATTTCAGGTCTTTCTTCTTGGCAGCGGGAGAAGGATTCGAACCCTCACAAACAGAGTCAGAGTCTGTCGTGCTACCCTTACACAATCCCGCTAAATCTTTTTTGTTTGTCGGCGAATCTCTCGCGCGAACAAGATTGATTATAGCATGGTTTTGGAATTTGTCAAGCAGTTTTTTCATCTTTTTTGAAAAAATCTTTCTTTGCCCGATCCGAGCCGGATATGCTATACTGAAGCCACCATCTCCCCCACGGGGCATCGTTTCAGGAGGACAACACCATGGATCTGACCCAACTGCTGCTCACCCGCCGGAGCATCCGGCGCTACACCCCCCAAGCCCTCTCCGACCAGGACCTGGAGGCCATCCTTTCCGCCGGCCTGCTGGCCCCTTCCAGCCGGGGCCGGCGGCCCTGGGAGCTGGTGGTGGTCCGGGAACGGGCGATGCTGGAGCAGCTCTCCCACTGCCGCCAGGGCTCGGCCAGGATGCTGGCCGGGGCCGCAGCGGCCATTCTGGTCTTTGCCGACCCCACCCAGAGCGACGTGTGGACCGAGGACTGCTCCCTGGTCCTGGGCAACATGCACCTCATGGCCCACGCGCTGGGCCTGGGAAGCTGCTGGGTCCAGGGCCGTCTGCGCCAAAGCGAGACGGACGCGGAGAGCACGGATGCCTACTGCCGCCGCCTGCTCAACGTCCCAGACCCCTACACGCTGGAGGCCATCCTCTCTCTGGGCCACCCCGCCGAGCAGCCGGCCCCCACGGACCCGGCACAGCTGCCCTGGGCAAAAGTCCACCGGGAAACCTTCTGAGCAGAACCACGCCCCGGACGGTCGTCTCGACTGTCCGGGGCGTTGCGCGTTCAGGTCATTGGGCCGCGTTCTCCAGCATCCGCTGGGCATAGTGGACCGTCTCCATGGCATCCGGGGCATAGTGGTCGGCCCCGATGCTGTCGGCATAGTCCTGGGTGATGACCGCGCCGCCCACCACCACCTTGCAGGGCAGGCCCGCCGCCCGCAGCTGGCGGATGGTCTCGGCCATGTAGGGGGCCGTGGTGGTCATCAGCGCCGACAGGCCCACCAGGGGGATCTGCTTCTCCCGGGCGGCCGCCACGATGGTCTCGGGGGCAACGTCCTTGCCCAGGTCCAGGACCCGGAAGCGGTAGCTCTCCAGGAGGACCTTGACGATGTTCTTCCCGATGTCGTGGATGTCCCCCTTCACCGTGGCCAGAAGGATCTGAGGGGCGCCGGTACTCTCGCCGGCGGGCAGGTACTCTTTCAGGACCTGGAAGGCCCCCTTGGCCGCCTCCGCGCTCATGAGCAGCTGGGGCAGGAAGAGGGTCCCCTTCTCGAAGCCCTGGCCCACCTGGTCCAGGGCCGGGACCAGCTCTCCGTTGATGATGTCCAGGACCGCCCGTCCCCCGTCGGCCAGGGCCTTGGCCTGGACCGCAGCCGCCTCTTTCAGCCCCTTGCACACAGCCTGGTGCAGGCTCATCTCCCCGCCGGCAGCGGGGGCCGGGGCGGGTGCGGCAGGGGCTTCGTCCCGGAACGCCTCCATATACTCCTGGCACTGGTCGTCCAGGCCCATCAGCGCCCGATAGGAACGGTAGGCCCCCATCATGGCCCCGCTCTTGGGGTTGATGATGGCCCCGTCCAGCCCCCGATGAAGGGCCATGGTGAAGAAATTCTGGTTCAGCTGCTCCCGCTTGGGCAGGCCGAAGGAGACGTTGGACACGCCCAGGGCGGTCTTGACCCCCAACTCTGTCTTGGCCCGGTGGATGGTCTCCAGGGTCACCTTGGCATTCTCCCCGCCGGCGCTCACCGGCATGGTCAGGCCATCCACCAGCAGCTCCCGCCGGAGGATGCCCAGGGCCTCGGCCCGCTGGACGATCTTCTCCGCAATGGCCAGCCGCCCGGCGGCATCCGCCGGGATGCCCTCGTCGTCCAGGGTCAGGCACACCAGACCGCCGCCGTACTTCTTGACCAGAGGAAGGATGGCAGAAAGGCTCTCCTCCTTGCCGTTGACGGAGTTGATGAGGGGCTTGCCGTTGTACCGGCGCAGGGCGGCTTCCATGGCCTGGGGATTGGAGGTGTCCAGCTGCAAGGGCAGGCCGGTGACCTCCTGAATGGCCTCCACCGTCTTGGTCAGCACCACCGGCTCATCCAGCCCGGGCAGGCCCACGTTCACGTCCAGGATATGGGCGCCGGCCTCCTCCTGCTGAAAGACCTCGCCCAGCACATACTCCATGTCCCCTTCCCGCAGGGCGGCCTGGAGTTTTTTCTTGCCGGTGGGGTTGATGCGCTCGCCGATGACCACCGGGTCCCGGCCGTCCAGGGCCACCGCCTGACAATACGAGGAGATCAGCAGGGTCTCTTTGGTGGTCACCTGGGGCAGCGGGACGGCCCGGGTGGCCTCGATCAGCGCCCGCAGGTGGTCCGGCGTGGTGCCGCAGCAGCCCCCCAGCAGGGTGGCCATGGGGGCCAGCTCCGCCAGCTCGGCGGCAAAGTCCGCCGGGCCAAGGTCATAGACCGCCTGGCCGTTCTGGCTCCGGGGCAGGCCGGCGTTGGGCTGCAAGAGCAGGGGGACGGAGGCATCCTCCCACAAAGCCCGGAACACCGGGGCCATCTGGGCGGGACCCAGGCCGCAGTTGAGGCCCAGCACATCCACCCCCAGCCCCTCCAGCAGGGCCACGGCGGCCCGGGGAGAGCCGCCGGTGAGGAGCTTGCCGCTCTCATCAAAGATGAGGCTGGCCAGCACAGGCAGGTCACAGTTCTCTTTCGCCGCCAGCACCGCCGCCTTCATCTCGTACAGGTCGCTCATGGTCTCGATGAGGATGCAGTCGGCCCCCGCCTGGGCCGCGGCCCGGATGGGCTCGGCGAACAGGGCCACCGCGTCCTCAAAGTCCAGGTCCCCATAGGGGCGCAGGAGCTTGCCCGTGGGGCCGATGTCGGCGCAGACGTAGGCCTCTGTCACCCCCGCCTGGTCCATGGCCGCCCGGACATTGGCCACGGCGGCGGTCATCACCTGGGCCGGCGTGACCCCGTAGGGGGCCAGCTTCAGGGCGCAGGCGCCGAAGGTGTTGGTGGTGATCAGGCGGCTGCCGGCCTCCAGATAGGCCCGGTGGACCGCCTGGACCGCCGGCGGGTTCTCCATGCCCCACACGTCGGGCAGCATCCCCTCCGGCAGGCCCGCTGCCTGGAGCATGCTGCCCATGCCGCCGTCCAGGTACAGGCGTTGTTCTTTGATCGCTTGCAGTAATGGTTTCATGGTCTGCTCCCCTATCTATCCAAACAGTAAATGTTCTTGGGAAAGCAGGTCCCGTAAGAGACCTGCTTTTCCTCGTTCGTATTTACCTCTTCCCGTTTTCAAGGGCTCGGGACCGCTTCCGTTCCCGTCCCTGCGGACGCCTCTGCGCGCTCCATGGCGTCTAAGAACCTCACCATGTTTTCCAGCATCACAGGCGTACAAACAAAGGCCCGGTCTCCCTCCGGCGGGTAAAGGCCCCCTTCCCTGCCGTGGGAGGCATACAGCGCCGCGATCTGCTCGTTCGCTTCTTCCCAGGAAACCGGGGAGACCCCGGTCTCACCCCAGCGCTGGATCGCGTCGAGTTCCTCCTCCAGCAAGTCCTGGGTACAGAAAAAGGGGATGTCCCGGAAGGTCTCATAGACCGTCTGGCGGTCGGACGCGGGGATCTCCGCCTCCCGGAACGCGCTCTTCGTCGCCGCCCGATAGTCCCAAAAGGACACCGGCGAGTCCGGTGCCGTGGCCCAACCAGAAACGTACAGATTCCCACAGGCCAGCACCACACAGACAACCGTTGCCAGGGCGATGAACCAATATCCCTGCTTCGTCTTCATCCCAAGCCAACTCCTTTCTCGAACCGATCAAAAAGTTGTCGTTGTCCTGTTCACAAGCCGCTGCGTCCATTCTTCCTTAACAAAAGAATACAATGTTTCGGTACAAATTGCAATCGTTTGCTGCCGCCCGTCAAGCCGGCCCGTCCCCTGCTTCCTCCGCCGGCGCACACCGGAAGGGGCAGTCGGTCTTTTGACAGCGCATACATTTCTGCCCGCAGCTCTCCTCCTGCCGGTCGCTGATGCCCACCAGGGCCGTGATGGATTTCTCCGGCACCAGCATCCCGCCCCCGGTCAGGGTCAGGCCCATGCGCTTGGGGGCCTGGAGCAGGTCCAGCACCCGCCCCTGGGCCGAAAGGTCCCAGTCCCCATAGCCGGGGCTGAAGGGGGGCGTGAGGTACGCGCCCGCTTCCAGCTGGGGCAGCAGCGAGGCGCAGTAGTCCGCGCACAGATCATCCAGCCACACGGCGCACACCGCCTGTCCCACGGCCGCTTTGGCCATGGACTGGGCGCTCCACCGGCGCAGGAGCCGGTCGGTCTCCGCCCCCAGGGTCACGGCGAACAGATAGCCCTCCGTGCAGTGGCGCAGGTGGTGGTCCAGGTCCCGGCTCTCCCCGGCAAAGAGGGAGAGGGACAGCCGCCGCCCCAGGGTCCGGGGCACGACGGTCTGTTCCAGTTCCCGCTGGCAGGCTGCCGCCCACGCGGCGGCCTCCGGCCACAGGGGAACGCCCCGGCCCCCCAGATAGCGGGCGATCTCCCGTTGGTCCAGGGTCATGTCCGCCCCAGCACCTTGGAGAGGTTTTCCGCAATGCCCGCCGCCACGTCGGGCTTGTTCATGGTGTACACATGGACCCCGCGCACGCCGTTGGCCACCAGATCCACCATCTGCTGGGCGGCATAGACGATGCCCGCCTGCTTCATGGCGTCCGGGCGGTCCCGGAACTTGTCCAGGATCATGCGGAACCGGTTGGGCAGGGTGGTGCCGGACAGGGACAGGATGCGGGTCATCTGGGCGGCATTGGTCACCGGCATGATCCCCGCCAGCACCGGCACGGTGATGCCCACCTGCTGGGCCCGGTAGAGAAAGCTGTACAGGGCGCTGTTGTCAAAGAACATCTGGGTGATGAGAAAGTCCACCCCGCAGTCCACTTTTTCTTTCAGGTGTTCCAGGTCCTCCTGCTGGCTGGCGCACTCCACATGGCCCTCGGGGTAGCAGGCCCCGCCCACGGTAAAGCCGCCGTAATCCACAATGTCCTCCACCAGATCCCGGGCATAGCGGTAGTCCCGGGGGGCGGCGGGGTCGTAGCCCTGGGGATAATCCCCCCGCAGGGCCAGAATGTTGTGGATGCCCGCCTGCTGCAGGGCAGCCAGCTCCTGGCGGATCTGGTCCCGGTTGGAGGAGACACAGGTCAGGTGGGCCAGCGCGGCCACGCCGTGCTCCTCCACGATGCGGGCGATCCGGGCGGTATAGGCAGAGGTCCCGCCGCCGGCGCCGTAGGTCACGCTCATAAAGTCGGGTTTCAGCTGGGCGATCTGCTCCACGGCCGCAGCCACCGAGGCAAAATCGTCATCTTTCTTGGGGGGGAAGGCTTCAAAGGACAGGGTGACATCCTTTTTCTTCCATAAATTACGCAGATTCACTGGGGTTCTCCTTTTGCTTGGGGGATCGCTTGGGCGTCTGCTTCCTTGGCCGCCAGACGCAGGCCCGCCAGGGCCAGGGCACAGACGAACCAGAAGATCAGCATCACCCGGGGGTAGTTCCAGATATAGTCGGCCATGCCGCAGAGCATGGTGCCCATGAGGCCCGCCACGCTGCCGATGATGGCCATGCGGGTCACCTGTCCGCAGGTCCCCCGGCTCACGGCCCGGCAGCCCTGCTTGAAGGTCCACAGGATGCCGCCCACAAAGGTGAGCAGGCCCAGCAGGCCGGTCTCGCACCAGACCTGGAGATAGATGTTATGGCAGTGCACGAAGTGGTCCTTGCCGTGGAACAGGTTCAGGTCGTTCACCGCCTGCCGCACCGCGTCGGTCCCCAGCCCCGCGCCCAGGATGGGCCGCTGCTGTAAGAACTCGCCCGCCGCCCGGTAGAGGGGGAAGCGGCTGTTGGTGGAGCTGTCGGAGGTGTTGAAGATGGTCAGCACCCGGTTGAACACCGTGTCAGGCAGCACGGCCAAAATCACCAGCCCCGCCAGGATGCCCACGGGGATGAGCTTGCGGTTCCACAGGACCACAAACACCGCCGCCGCCAGCACCAGACCGACCCAGCTGGCCCGGGAGTAGGTCATGGAGATGGCCACGCAGCCCGTGCCCGCGCTGACCAGCCCCAGCAGCCGCCCGCCCCAGCTTTTGGTGCACAGCAGGTAGGCGATGGCCACCGGGATCAGCAGCAGCAGGACCTCAGCAAAGGCGTTGGGGTTTTCAAAGAAGCCGAACACCCGGCCGGGCATCCCCTCGTTCAGGTCCATGTCCACATAGGAGGGGTTCACCTCCACGCCCTGGATGCGCTGGACGATCCCGTACAGGGACACGATCAGCAGGGCCAGGCTGGTGAAGGACAGCAGCCGCAGCAGGTGTCCCTCGTGGCGCACGGTGTTCCCCACCACCAGCACACACAGGATGCAGGTGAGGTAGAACACCAAAAACCGGGTGGACAGGGCCGGATAGGCCGACAGGGGCCAGGCCACCAGGATCATCCCGAAAAAGGCCACCAGCCACGGCCCCAAAAAGGACAGGTCCAGCCGGAAGTCCCGCTGCCGCATCCCCGCCGCCACCGCCAGCAGGAAGCAGAGCAGGAACCCGGCAAAGCTGTAAGAGTTGCTCCACTGCTCATAGGGGATGACCAGGAACAGCAGCATCAGCCACCCCACCGCCAGGGGGGTGTTTTCCACCACGGCAAAGACGATCTGGGCTGCCGTGCTGCCCTCAAACACCTCCCGCAAGGCCCCGTAGAGCTTTTGCAGCAGGATGGTGGGGATACTCAGCAAAAACGTCAGCGCCCGGCACAGCACGCTGTCCTTCCAGCACCGGGACAGGCAGCCCTCCCGGACCAGAAAGCCCACCAGCACGCTGCCGCTGCACGCACAGCTCCAGCCCCGGGCCACGGCCCGCAGGCATCGGGCCAGCAAACTATCCTCATAACGCTCCCGCAGCCAGAGCCACACCGGGAGCAGGAGACGTCCGAGCACACTGCTCTGGACCACTTCCATGGGCGATCCCTCCTTGTTTTTGTTTTTTTGATACAACCGGCCCCTGTCCGGGCGAACACGCCCGGACAGGGGCCGGCATGTCATGTCGTTTGGGCCGATTCACTTCCGGTTCTTCCAGCCATAGAGCAGGGAGAGCAGGAAGAACTGCCGCCGGCGCACCAGGTCGGCCACCAGCTGTTTGTTCCGCCCCAGCCCCTGGGGCTGGATGGCCTGGATGGCCCGGGCCATGGCGGGCAGCTGGCACAGGCCCCGCACCCGCCGGCGCTTTTCCGCCAGGGGGGCGGCGTTGCTGGCGGCAAACTCATTGCCGATGGCGATGAGCAGGCCGGCCCAACAGGAGTTCTCCCGCCACAGCGGCACCCCTTCCCCCAGCGCCATGCGCTGGGCCAGGGCCTCCTTGGCCCGCAGGAAGCTCTGGAAGGTCTGCATGTAGTCGGGCAGGTAACGCCGGGTGACGGACTGGGGGTTCTGGAGGTAATAGTACACCGGTTCCCCGACCATGGCCAGCTTCTGGGCGTAGCAGAAGTATTCCAGCAGGAAAAGCTCATCCTCCAGATAGGCCCCCTGGAAGGCCATCCCCTTCTCCTGCACGATCTGCCGGGAGAAGAGGAAGCGCCAGATGAATCCGTTGAGGACCTCTCCGGGCTTGCCCAGCCGCTCCCCCAGCAGCCGGTCCACGATGCCCCGGCGGATCTCCGCCGGACCGTAGACGCCGGGGGGCAGCGCGCCGGGCTCCTGTTCCTGGCGGCCGTCGGGTTCCACCCGCCAGTGGGCCCCGCCGGCGGCATCCGCCCCGGCCTGGGTCAGGGCCTCGTGCATCCGCTGCAAGGCATCCGGGGGGAGCCAGTCGTCGGCATCGGCAAAGGCCAGCCAGGTCCCCGCGGCCTGGGCCAGACCCAGGTTCCGGGCGGCGCTCACGCCGCCGTTCTCCTGGTGAAAGACCCGGACCCGGGGGTCGGTCTGGGCGATGCGGTCGCACAGCGCGCCGCTGTCGTCCGGGGAGCCGTCGTCGATGAGGAGCAGCTCCAGGTCAGAAAAGGTCTGGGCCAGAATGGAGTCGGTGCATTTCTGCAAAAAGTCCCGGGCCCGATAGACGGGGACGATCACCGAGATCTCCGGCATAGCGTATCCTCCCCTCTTCTCTTACTGGCAGGCGGCCTTGAGCTGCGCGGCCCGGTCGGTCTTTTCCCAGGCCACGCCCAGGTCCTCCCGGCCCATGTGGCCGTAGGCGGCCAGCTTCTGGTAGATGGGCTTTTGCAGGTCCAGGTCCCGGATGATGGCGGTGGGGCGCAGGTCAAAGGTCTGGCGCACGGCCTGCTCCAGCACCTCGTCGGAGACGGTGCCGGTGCCGAAGGTCTCCACCAGGATGGAGACGGGCTGGGCCACGCCGATGGCATAGGCCAGCTGGATCTGGCACCGCTTGGCCAGCCCGGCGGCCACCACGGTCTTGGCCACCCAGCGGGCGGCGTAGGCGGCGGAGCGGTCCACCTTGGTGGGGTCCTTGCCGGAGAAGGCGCCGCCGCCGTGGGGGGCGGAACCGCCATAAGTGTCCACGATGATCTTCCGGCCGGTGAGGCCCGTGTCGCCCTGGGGGCCGCCGATGACGAAGCGCCCGGTGGGGTTGACATAGATCTTGGTGTTCTCGTCCATGAGGTGGGCGGGCACGGTGGGCCGGATGACCAGCTCGATCATGTCCTTGCGGATCTGCTCCAGGGTGGCCTTGGGGCTGTGCTGGGTGGACAGGACCACCGTATCCACCCGGACGGGCTGGTTCTGCTCGTCATACTCCACCGTCACCTGGGTCTTGCCGTCGGGGCGCAGATAGTCCACCTGGCCCTCCTTCCGCACCTGGGCCAGCCGCTGGGCCATTTTGTGGGCCAGGGAGATGGCCAGGGGCATGAGTTCCGGGGTCTCGTCGCAGGCGTAGCCGAACATCATGCCCTGGTCCCCGGCGCCGTTGTCCAGGGCGCTGTCGCCGGCGTCCTTGGCCTCCAGGGAGCGGTCCACGCCCAGGGCGATATCGGCGCTCTGCTCGTCGATGTTGGTGATGATGCCGCAGGTGTCGCAGTCGAAGCCATACTTGGCCCGGTCGTAGCCGATCTCCCGGATCACCTGCCGGGCCACCTTGGGAATGTCCACATAGCAGTGGGTGCTGATCTCCCCCATGATGTGGATCAGGCCCGTGGACGCGGTGGTCTCACAGGCCACCCGGCCCAGAGGGTCCTGGGCCAGGATGGCGTCCAGGACGGCGTCGGAGATCTGATCGCAAATTTTGTCGGGATGTCCCTCGGTAACAGACTCCGAGGTAAAAAATCTGTGGCTCATGGAAAAGTTCCTCCTTGAAAAGATATGGTGCATCCGCTCGGCGCGGCGGCTTATTCTGCGGTCCAGCCGGACAGATAGGCCTCCTGCGCCGGGGTGAGGGTGTCAATGGTCAAGCCGAGGGCGGCCAGCTTGGCCCGGCCGATCTCGTCGTCGATCTCTGCCGGGACGGGGTAGACCTTCTTTTCCAGCCCCGTCTGACGGGTCAGCCACTCGGCGGCCAGGGCCTGGACGGCGAAGGACATATCCATGATCTCCGCCGGGTGGCCGTTGCCGGCGGCCAGGTTCACCAGCCGGCCCTCGGCCAGGACGTTCAGGGTGCGGCCGCTGGGCAGGGTGTACCCCACGATGTTCTCCCGGCGGACCTCCCGCTTCACGGCCATCTCCGCCAGCGCGGCCACGGCCACCTCGCAGTCAAAGTGGCCGGCGTTGGCCAGCAGGGCGTTGTGCTTCATGGCCTCAAAGTGCCGGGGCACGATCACGTCCTTGCAGCCGGTGACGGTGACGAACAGGTCGCCCAGGGGGGCGGCCTCGTCCATGGTCATCACCCGGAAGCCGTTCATGGTGGCGTCCAGGGCCTTGAAGGGGTCGATCTCGGTGACGATCACGTTGGCCCCCAGGCCCGCGGCCCGCATGGCCACGCCCTTGCCGCACCAGCCATAGCCGGCCACCACCACGGTCTTGCCGGCCACCACCAGGTTGGTGGTGTGGAGAATGCCGTCCCACACCGACTGGCCGGTGCCGTATTTGTTGTCGTAGTAGTGCTTGGCCTTGGCGTCGTTCACGGCCACCATGGGGCAGGGCAGGATGCCCTCCCGCTCCCGGGCCTTCAGGCGCAGGATGCCGGTGGTGGTCTCCTCGCAGCCGCC
>CAKTSK010000014.1 GCA_934597725.1 uncultured Eubacteriales bacterium | reverse complement strand
CGGAGAAGATCATCCGGGCCACCCAGAAGAAGATGATGTCATAGCCGGTGACCAGCACGTCGGTGGGATAGAAATAGTCCAGGTCCTCGGTCGTCTCCGGCCAGCCCAGGGTGGAGAAGGGCCACAGGGCGGAGGAGAACCAGGTGTCCAGCACGTCGGGGTCCCGCTGGATGTGGGCCGAGCCGCACTTCTCGCACACGGTGGGGTCCTGGCGGGAGACGGTCATGTGGCCGCAGTCGTCGCAGTACCACACGGGGATCTGGTGGCCCCACCAGAGCTGGCGGGAGATGCACCAGTCGTGGACGTTCTCCATCCAGTTGGTATAGGTCTTGGCGAAGCGGTCGGGGACGAACTTGGTCTCGCCCTCGTTCACCACCCGCAGGGCCTCCTTGGCCAGGGGCTGCATCTTCACGAACCACTGGGCGGAGATGATGGGCTCCACGTCGTTGTGGCAGCGGTAGCAGGTGCCCACGTTGTGGGAGTAGTCCTCGGTCTTTTCCAGCAGGCCCAGGGCGTCCAGGTCGGCCACCACGGCCTTGCGGGCCTCGTAGCGGTCCAGGCCCTCATACTTGCCGCCGTTGGCGTTGACCACGCCGTTGTCGTCTAGCACCCGGATGGACTCCAGGTCGTGGCGCAGGCCCACCTCGAAGTCGTTGGGGTCGTGGGCGGGGGTCATCTTCACGCAGCCGGTGCCGAAGTCCATCTCCACATAGTCGTCGGCCACAATGGGGATCTCCCGGTCCATGAGGGGCAGGATGCAGGTCTTGCCCACCAGGTGCTGGTAGCGCTCGTCGTTGGGGTTCACGGCCACGCCGGTGTCGCCCATCATGGTCTCCGGCCTGGTGGTGGCCACCACCAGGTAGCCGGAGCCGTCGGCCAGCGGATAGCGCATGTGCCACAGGTGGCCGGGCTTGTCCACATACTCCACCTCGGCGTCGGACAGGGCGGTGACGCAGTGGGGGCACCAGTTGATGATGCGGCTGCCCTTATAGATGAGGCCCTTCTCATACAGCTCGCAGAAGGTCTCCCGCACGGCCTTGGAGCAGCCCTCGTCCATGGTGAACCGGGCCCGGTCCCAGTCGCAGGACGCGCCCATCTTTTTCTGCTGGGCCACGATCCGGTCGCCGTACATGGCCTTCCAGTCCCACACCCGCTCCAGGAACTTCTCCCGGCCCAGGTCGTAGCGGGTCAGGCCCTCCTTCACCCGCAGCTCTTCCTCCACCTTGATCTGGGTGGCGATGCCGGCGTGGTCGGTGCCGGGCACCCACAGGGCGGCGTAGCCCTCCATGCGCTTGAAGCGGATGAGGATGTCCTGCAGGGTGCAGTCCATGGCGTGGCCCATGTGGAGCTGGCCGGTGACGTTGGGCGGGGGCATGACGATGGTATAGGGCTTCTTCTTGGCGTCCCGGGTCCCGGCGAAGCACTTGTTTTCTTCCCACTGCTGGTAGATGCGCCCCTCTACCTCGTGGGGGTCATAGACTTTGGACAGTTCTTTCTTCATGGTCTCTTCCTCCTGATCGATCGTTGCAAACTTCCGGCCCAAAGGCCGGAACCGGTGCCGAACACGGCAAAGCCGTCCGCCGGGCGGGGGCCCGGGGACGGGTCACACCTCCTGGATGGGCAGCTGGGTGTGCTGCCCCACGAAGGCCTTAAAGGAGACGGGGTCCCCCACCGTGAATCCCTCCTTGCGGAGGATGATCCCGTGGCTGGTGTCGAAAAAGATGGCGTACCAGTCTTTGTCGGCCACCACGGCGTAGGTCTGGTCATAGGTGTAGCGGGTGACCCCGGCCTCCGTATGACAGAGGATCTCGTCGTCGTCAAAGCAATAGGTACACTCCCGCATCCCCCGCTGCAGCTGCCGCTGGGAGGAGCGCAGCTGGAAGGACTTCCAGGACAGGGCCACCAGGATCAGCAGCACGCCGTAGAGCAGCAGCAGGCTGCCCACCAGGCTCTGGTGGGGGTAGCAATAGGCCCCGGCCACCAGGCCGATCACGCCGAACAGCCAGCACAGGGCCTTGGTCCGCCGGGACTTCTCCTTGCGGACGGTGGCCTCAGCCAGCCGGTTCAGGGCGGACAGGGCCGGGATGTCGTAGGTGGTTTGGTTGACAAAGGGATACAGGGCTTCGTTTTGTTCGTCGTTCATAGACTTACCTCCTTTTTCCGGGCAGGAAACGCAAAAACGCCCTGGTCCCCTCGGGGGGACTCAGGGCGAAAAACAAGTTCCGCGGTACCACCTGAATTCGGGCCGGACCGGCCCGCGCTCTTTTCCCGTAACGGGGGAACTCCGGCCCGCCCTACGGTGCTGTTCGGGCGGGCGGCTCCGGGACGACCTTCCACAGCACCGGGGGGAGACTTTCACCGACCGTCCCCTCTCTGCACCCCGCTGTGCCGCGTACTCCTTCCCATCGCTGCCTTTGCTTGCGTTGCAAATTAGTATAAGAAAACTTCCGACCCTTGTCAAGGGGGCGGGCAAATTTTTGCCGTCCAGGCGTGTCCCCTTGCCTTTGGCCCGGCGGTATTGTAGAATAACCAGAGCCGACAGGCCCCAAACTGATCCCATAGAAAGAAGGAACCTATCCATGTCCATTGCAGCCGTTCGGGATTACCTGGCCCAGTTTGGCCAGGCTGACAAGATCCTGGAATTTCCCACCTCCAGCGCCACCGTGGAGCTGGCCGCCCAGGCCGCGGGGGTCATCCCCGCCCGGATCGCCAAGTCGCTCTCCTTCCGGGTGGGCGACAAGGCCGTGCTCCTCATCGCCGCCGGCGACGCCAAGGTGGACAACACCAAGTTCAAGGCTTTTTTCCACACCAAAGCCAAGATGCTCTCCCCCGACGAAGTGGTCTCCCTGGTGGGCCACGCCGTGGGCGGCGTGTGTCCCTTTGCCATTCTGGACAGCGCCGAGGTCTATCTGGACCTGTCCCTGCGGCGGTTCCAGACGGTCTTCCCTGCCGCCGGCTCCTCCAACAGCGCCATTGAGCTCACTTGCGAGCAGCTGGAGCAGTACGCCCAGCACTGCCAGGGCTGGGGGGATTTCTGCAAAGGGTGGCAGACAGAAGGGTGACCTGTCCCCTCTCAAACACCAAAAACCGGCACCGGACGATCTGTCCGGCGCCGGTTGGTTTCTGTGTTCTGCTGGGAGGCGATCAGGCCAGCGCAGCGGTGATAATGGCCATCTTGTAGACCTCGTCGGCGTTGCAGCCGCGGGAGAGGTCGTTGATGGGGGCGTTCAGGCCCTGGAGAATGGGGCCGTAAGCGGCGAAGCCGCCCAGACGCTGGGCGATCTTATAGCCGATGTTGCCGGACTGGATCTCGGGGAAGATGAAGGTGTTGGCGTGGCCGGCCACCTTGGAGCCGGGGAACTTCTGCTGGCCCACCACGGGGGACACAGCGGCGTCGAACTGCATCTCGCCGTCGATGGCCAGCTCGGGAGCGGCGGCCTTGGCCTTGTCGCAGGCGTTCTTCACCTTGTCCACGTTGTCCCCCTTGCCGGAGCCCTTGGTGGAGTAGCTCAGGAAGGCGATCTTGGGGTCGATGCCGAAGGTCGCGGCGGTCTTGGCGCACTCCAGGGCGGTCTCCACCAGGGCGTCCTCGTCGGGATCGATCTGGATGGCGCAGTCACCCATGCACAGGCGCTCGTCCACGCCGTCCTTCTCCCGCTGCAGAATAAAGCAGGAGCTGACGTTGTTGTTGCCGGGCTTGGTCTTGATCAGCTGCAGGGCGGGGCGGACGGTGTCGGCGGTGGAGTAGGTGGCGCCGCCCAGCAGGCAGTCGGCCTGGCCCATCTTCACCAGCATGGTGCCGAAGTAGTTGCCCTTCATCAGGTTCTTCCGGCAGTCCTCGGGGGTCATCTTGCCCTTGCGCAGCTCCACCATCTTCTCCACCATCTCGTCCATGCCGGCGTAGGTGGCGGGGTCGACGATGCGCACGCCCTCGATGTCAAACCCGCCCTTCTGGGCTGCGGCCTTGACCTCGTCCTCGGCGCCCACCAGGATGGGGGTGAGGAAGCCGTCCTTCTTCAGGCGGGCCGTTGCCTCCAGGATCCGGGCGTCGTGGCCCTCGGTGAACACCAGGGTGCGGGGATTGGCCTTCAGGGTTTCGATCAGTTTTGCAAACATGATAGGTTACCTCCAATAAAATCAGACGTTTCGTCGTTTCATTCCAAAACAAGCGCATTTATTGTATCACTATCTCCCCGGGGATGCAAGCATTCTGCCGGGGAATTCTCACCCCAGCACCGCCCGGCAGAGCCGCTGCACGGCCTCGTCGATCTTTTCCTCCTCCAAACCGGAGTAGTTCATCACCAGCACATGGGGGCGGCGGTGGGCGGTCTCATAATAATACTGGGAAACAAAGGAGATCCGCAGATCCTGGGCTTCGGCGTCCCGCAGGATCTCCTCGTCCGTCCGCTGGGTGTCCAGCTCCAGCAGGAAATGCAGGCCCGCCTGCTCGGCGCTGATGTGGACCCTCCCCGCCAGGGGGGACTGGCGCAGGGCTGCCAGGAGCTTGTCCCGGACCCCCCGGTAGTGGTTTCTCATGCGGTTGATGTGCTTTTCAAAATAGCCCTCGGAGAGGAACCGGGCCAGGGTCATCTGCTCCAGGCAGGAGACCGTTCCCGAGTAAAAGCCAAGGGTGTCGTAAAAGCGGGTGACCAAGTGCTTGGGCAGCACCAGATAGCTGATGCGGAAGGCCGGGGCCAGGCTCTTGGAGAAGGTGTTGATGTAAATGACCTTTTCCATCACGTCGATGCTTTGCAGGGTAGGAATGGGCCGACCGGCCAGACGGAACTCACAGTCGTAGTCGTCCTCGATGATATACCGGTCCTCCCCCTTGGAGGCCCAGCTGAGGAACTCATACCGGCGGCTGACGGGCATGACGATCCCCGTGGGAAAGTGGTGGGAGGGGGTGATGTGCAGGATCTGTGCGCCGCTCTCCTCCAGCTTTTCCGGGATGATCCCGTGGTGGTCCATGGGGATGTGATAGGTCGTCACGTCGTTCTTCTCATAGATCTTGCTCAGGCGCAGATAGCCCGGGTCCTCCACCGCATAGCCCCGCCGGCGGCCCAGCAGCTGGATGAGGACGCTGTAGAGGTACTCCGTCCCCGCCCCCACCACGATCTGCTCCGGGTCGATGCTCATGCCCCGGAACTGGTAGAGGTGGTCGGAGATGGCCTGCCGCAGCTGGCGGATGCCTCCGGCCGAGGTGTCTGTGAGCAGGGTGGTCTCGTCCTCCCCTGCCGTCACGTCCCGCAGCAGCTTCACCCACACGGAGAAGGGAAACATGTCCCGGGCCACGGAGCTGCCCACAAAGTCCGCCCAGTAGGTCTGCCGCACAGGCTCTCTGACCGGCGGGGCCGGGGGACGAGGGGGCGGCGGGGCCGGTTCCTCCCGCTCCAGGTCGCAGACGTAGTAGCCCCGCTTGGGCAGGGTATACAGAAACCCTTCCGCCACCAGCTGGGCATAGGCGCTCTCCACGGTGATGGTGCTCACGCCCAGGTTCTTGGCAAAGGTCCGCTTGGAGGGCAGCTTCTCCCCTGCCCGCAGCTTCTTTTGCAGAATGTCCTGCTTGATGCACCGGTACAGGTGCTCATACATGCTCTCGGTCTCAATATTTTCAAAGGAATAGGTAAGCAAGTTCTCCGCCCCTTTTCTGAATCTGACCATGGAAACGGCGCAGAAAACCGGCCTTTTGACATCGTCAGCCCTATTATAGCCGCCCCATAGGTCCCTGTAAAGACAGCGGACCGGGAAAACCCCTTCGTCATTCTCTCCGATTTTTCCCACGGTTTCTTTCGGATGTTTGTACCTCTTTTTGTTGGCATTTTTTGGATCTCCCCCGGTGCAGGATTTCTTGTGTAAAATGGTGGAAAAGCCAAAGACCACCCCCCTGAAAATTGATCAGGAAGACGCGCTCCCCCCTGTTCTGCCCGGTTTTCCCCCGGCGGTCCCCAGGAAAAACAGGGCATTTTGACGGTCGTTCCGTCCCGCCTTTCACCTGCGGGAGACTTGCAAGGTTTTTTCTTTTCGTGTATAATCAAACGCGAATAGAAACACATTTGTTCTTGCAAAGTAAACACAGGCAATGAACTTGAAGGATATCTTTGCTTTCTATCCCAAAAAAACAGAAGGAGTTTGCTTATGAGTGAAGTACGTATCAAGAACTTCAAGCGAGTTCTGGTGGCAAACCGTGGCGAGATCGCCATCCGTGTATTCCGGGCTCTGAACGAGCTGGGCATCACCTCTGTGGCCATCTATTCCAAAGAAGACAAGTACGCCATGTTCCGCACCCTGGCGGACGAGGCTTACGCCCTGAACCCGGAAAAGGGTCCTGTTGACGCTTATCTGGATATCCCCACCATCATCAAGATCGCCAAGGACCACAACGTGGACGCCATCCACCCCGGCTACGGCTTCCTGGCAGAGAACCCCATCCTGGTGGAAGAGTGCCAGAAGAACGGCATCGTGTTCATTGGCCCCACCGTGGACAGCATGAACGCCATGGGCGACAAGATCTCCTCCAAGCAGATCGCCATTGCCGCCAACGTGCCCATCATCCCCGGCGTGGACCACGCCATGAAGACCGTGGAAGAGGCCATGGCCGTGGCCAAGGAAGTGGGCTACCCCGTCATGCTGAAGGCCTCCAACGGCGGCGGCGGCCGCGGTATGCGGATCGTCAACCAGGAAGAGGACATGGCCAAGGAATTCAAGGAAGCCATTGACGAGTCCAAGAAGGCCTTCGGCGACGACCAGGTCTTCATCGAGAAATACCTCAAGGGCCCCAAGCACGTGGAGGTCCAGGTCCTGGCCGACCAGTATGGCAACGTGGTCCATCTGTACGACCGTGACTGCTCCGTGCAGCGCCGTCACCAGAAGGTGGTCGAGTACGCCCCCGCCTTCTCCGTGCCCGAGGCCTCCCGCCAGAAGATCTTCGACAGCGCCATCCGCCTGTGCAAGGCCGTGGGCTATCGCAACGCCGGCACCTGCGAGTTCCTGGTGGACCGGGACGGCAACCCCTACTTCATCGAGATGAACCCCCGTATCCAGGTGGAGCACACCGTGACCGAGCTGGTCACCGACGTGGACATCGTCCGCTCCCAGATCCTGGTGGCCGAGGGCTATCCCCTCAACTCCCCGGAGATCAACATCACCTCCCAGGAGGCCATCCAGTGCCACGGCTATGCCATCCAGACCCGTGTCACCTCCGAGGACCCCTCCAACAACTTCATGCCTGACACCGGCAAGGTCAGCGTCTATCACTCCGGCTCCGGCAACGGCATCCGTCTGGACGGCGGCAACATCTACACCGGCGCCGAGATCCTGCCCTACTATGACTCCCTGCTGGTGAAGGTCTCCGCCTTTGACCGCACCTTCAAGGGCGCCGTGGGCAAGTCCCTGCGCGCCCTGCGGGAGATGCGTATTCAGGGGATCAAGACCAACATCTCCTTCCTCATCAACGTCATCAACAACCCCACCTTCCAGGAGGGCGCTTGCTACACCACCTTCATTGAGGAGACCCCTGAGCTGTTCTCCCTGAGCCAGGGCCTGGACCGGGCGTCCAAGATCCTGGACTTCCTGGGCGACAAGATCGTCAACGTCTCCAAGGGCGAGAAGCCCTATTTCGAGGACCGCGTGCTGCCCAAGTACAACGAGACCGCCCTGGTCTACGGCGCCAAGGACGAGTTCAAGAAGCTGGGCGCCAAGGGCTTTACCCAGAAGATCCTGGGCGAGAAGCGGCTGTATGTCACCGACACCTCCATGCGTGACGCCCAGCAGTCCCTCATCGCCACCCGGATGCGGACCAAGGACATCGTGGGCGCTGCCAAAGCCTCCAACGTCATCTTCCAGAACGCCTTCTCCGTGGAAGCCTGGGGCGGCGCAACTTACGACACCGCCTACCGGTTCCTGAAGGAGTCCCCCTGGAAGCGCCTGGAGATCCTCAGCGAGCGGATGCCCAACACCCTCATCCAGATGCTGCTGCGGGCCTCCAACGCCGTGGGCTACAGCAACTATCCCGATAACCTGGTCAAGGAGTTCATCCGCATTTCCGCCATCAAGGGCGTGGACGTCTTCCGTGTCTTCGACAGCCTGAACTGGATCGAGAACATGAAGATGCCCGTGGAAGAGGCCCTGAAGACCGGCAAGATCGTCGAGGGCTCCCTGTGCTACACCGGCGACATCACCAGCCCCAACGAGGTCAAGTACACCCTGGACTACTATGTGAAGAAGGCCAAGGAGCTGGAGGCCATGGGCGTACACATCCTGGCCATCAAGGACATGGCCGGCCTGCTCAAGCCCTATGCGGCCCAGAAGCTGGTGGAGACCCTCAAGTCCGAGCTGCACATCCCCATCCACCTGCACACCCACGACACCACCGGCGCCGGCGTGGCCACCGTGCTGAAGGCTGCCGAGGCCGGCGTGGACATCGTGGACCTGGCCATCGAGTCCATGAGCTCCTGCACCAGCCAGCCCTCCCTGAACGTGGTGGTGGAAGCCCTGAAGGGCACCGAGCGCGACACCGGCCTGGACTTCGAGGGCCTGGACGAGCTCAGCCGCTACTACGAGCATGTCCGCAAGGTCTACAAGGCCAACGAGAGCGGCATGGTCTCCCCCAACGCCCAAATCTACAAGTATGAGATCCCCGGCGGCCAGTACTCCAACCTGCTGGCCCAGGTCACCGAGATGGGCTCCAAGGACGAGTTTGAGAAGATCAAGGAGCTCTATCGTCAGGCCAACATCATCCTGGGCAACCTGATCAAGGTCACTCCCTCCTCCAAGGTCGTCGGCGACCTGGCCATCTTCATGCTGAAGAACGGCCTGAACATGGACAACATCCTCACCGAGGGCGCTGCCCTGTCCTATCCCGACTCCGTCATCGACTTCTTCAAGGGCATGATGGGCCAGCCCGAGGGCGGCTTCCCCAAGGAACTGCAGAAGATCGTCCTGAAGGACATCGAGCCCATCACCGTCCGTCCCGGCACCCTGCTGCCCGACGTGGACTTCGAGGACATCAAGAAGCACCTGCGCGAGAAGTTCGACATGGAAGGCTTCTCTGACTTCGAGATGGAGCAGAAGGCCGTCAGCTACGCCCTCTATCCCAAGGTTTACGAGGACTACTGCACCCACTTCGAGGCCTACAACGACGTCACCACCCTGGAGAGCCACGTCTACTTCTACGGCCTGCGGAAGGGTGAGGAGACCGTCCTGAAGGCCAGCGAGGGCCGCGACATCCTGATCAAGTTCGTGGGCATGTCCGATCCCGACAAGGAAGGCTACCGCGTGCTGACCTTCGAGGTCAACGGCATCCTGCGGGAGCAGAAGGTCCTGGACAAGACCCTGGAGGTCCTGGAAGACCGGAAGCTCAAGGCCGACAAGAACAACCCCTGCCACCTGGGCTCCACCATCCCCGGCACCGTGGAGACCGTTCTGGTCAAGGAGGGCGACGAGGTCAAGGTCAACCAGCCCCTGATGATCGTGGAGGCCATGAAGATGGAGACCACCTTCGTGTCCAAGGTCAACGGCAAGGTCGACAAGCTCTATGTGGTCCCCGGCGACCGGGTGAACACCGAGGACCTGCTGGTTTCCTTCATCCTGGAGGAGGAAGAGTAATTCTTCCCCGTCAGCCACACAAAAAGCACAGCGCCCCCGGCTTCTGCACAACGCAGAGGCCGGGGGCTTTTTGCGCGCTAATACGTTGGCCTGATTTTGAAGCAGGTCAAAGCGGGTACACACCTCTCTTTACAAGAAGATACCATCGGCGTGTGGTCGCAACGAAATTTACCACCTCAAAGCCCGTCCTTATCCTACTGAAAGTATAGCAGGGAATGTATGTCAAGGGGAAACCCCGAGAGATGCGGGAGAGGCGACGCCCGCCAAGGCCCAATCTGACAGAGGGAGCAGGTTCATGCCTGCTCCCTTTTCCTAAAGCATGGACACTCGAGGTGGTAAATTTGTCCAGACCACATGCCGATGGTCTGACAGAGGAAACCCCCGAGAGATGCAGGAGGAATTGGATAAAGGCCATAAGAAAAGGCCCCCTGCCAAAAGGCAGGGGGCCTGAAATGATTACCGGATCATCAAGATATCCCGTAGGGATTACTTGCCCTCAGCAACCTCGTTGATGGACTTGGACAGTCTTGCAACAGCCTCGTCGCAGTCAACGGCACGGATGGTCAGCGGGGGAACCATACGGATGATGTTGGTGCCGATAGCGGTGACCAGGAAGTGGTTCTTGATGCAGTGACGCTTGACCTCGACGGCGTTGACGCCATCCTCCAGGATAACACCAACGAACAGGCCGCGGTGACGGACACCAACAACGTGAGGCATCTTAGCCAGCTCGGCAGCAAAGTAATCGCCGACCTTCTTGGCGTTCTCGGGCCACTTGCCAGCCTTCAGCTCACGCAGGACGGCCAGGGAAGCGGCGCAGGTGACGGGGTGACCAGCATAGGTAGAACCGTGGGTGCCGGGGCCGAAAGCGCTGGCAACCTTGTCGGTGCAGGCGATGCCGCCGATGGGCATACCGCCGCCCATTGCCTTAGCCATGGAGACAACGTCGGGCTTGATGCCGTAGGTCATGTAGCACATGAAGTCGCCGCAGCGGCCCCAACCAGCCTGGACCTCGTCCAGCAGGAGCAGGATGCCCTTCTCGTCGCAGAACTTACGGATGCCCTGGATGAACTCCTCGGTAGCGGGCCACACGCCGCCCTCGCCCTGAACAGGCTCGAACATGATGGCGCAGGTCTTGCCCTCAACATAGGCGGCCTTGAAAGCGTCCAGGTTGTTGAACTCAGCATAGGCGAAGCCGGGGGTCAGCTCACCGAAGCCCTTCTGGATGGCGGACTCGGGCTGACCGGTAGCGGTCATGGCGCCGAAGGTACGGCCGTGGAAGGACTTCTTGGCGGTGATGATGTGCCAAGCGTCGGGACCGATGTTCTCGATGCCCCACTTACGGGCGATCTTGATCATAGCCTCGTTGGCCTCAGCACCGGAGTTCTGATACATGACCTTATCCATGCCGATGGTCTCGCAGATCTCCTTGGACAGGACAGCCTGGGGAACGGTGTACGGATAGTTGAAGGTCTGCATGATCAGAGCGGACTGCTCCTGAACAGCCTTGACCACCTTGGGGTTGCAGTTGCCCAGGCAGTTAACAGCGATACCGGCATAGAAGTCCAGATAAGCTTCGCCGTTCTCGTCATACATGTAGATGCCTTCGGCAGTATCTGCCACGAAATCCATACGCTCGTAGGTTTCGATCATGTACTTCTTGACCTGAGCCTTCAGCTCAGCAGCGGTCATGCCTGTGTCTTTCAGTCTCATAAGAATTCCTCCCATTAAAATAAATTTTAAAAGTTAGGGATTTCCCGGGTCTGTACTCCCAGCCCCGGTATTCTCGACAGCCGGCTACTCATTCCGACTGTTTTGAATCCTTTGCCAGCGGAAGCCTTTTCTGGAACAGCTCCCCTGTAACTTGTGACTATAATAGCACCATTTTCCCAAAAATGAAATACACCTTTTGCACAAATTATTCCCCTCGTTTTTTGACGAGTCCCCCAGATAACCCGCAGGATTTCCTGCATTTTTACCGGTTTCCTTCCCGCTTCTTTTTGTTTGCTCCTGAAATTTTGGGGTTTCTTTCCCTCTGTACGGCGTTTTGGTCCATTTCTCCCTTTTCTTTTTTGAAAAAAACCGGCGGGTCTCTTCCTTTTTTGATTCGTCATTTTGTACAATCGCCTGTTTCCCGCTTTTTTCCGCGCCCTTCGCCCCGCTTCACCGGGCAGGGGCCCGGGGCCCGCGTTGCTTTTCGCCGGCGTTCTTGCTACAATGGAGACAGCAACCCCGCCTGCAGCCCCCCTGCAGAGCAATCAGCAAGGAAGTGACACCGCCATGGAACTGAAACAGATCACCCACGCGGACAACGTCCGCCTGTCCGACGACGGCCGGGCCGTCCGCATCCTGGACCAGAGCCGCCTGCCCAACGAGACGGTCTATCTGGAGCTGTCCCGGGCAGAGGATCTCTATGAGGCCATCGCCTCCCTCCGGGTCCGGGGCGCGCCGGCCATCGGCATTTTCGCCGCCTATGCCCTCTACGTTCTGGGCCTGCAGAGCCAGGCCGACCAATACGCCCCGTTCATTGCAGAGTGCCAGAAGCACCGGGACTATCTCAACAGCGCCCGCCCCACCGCCGTCAACCTGCAGCACATGCTGGACCGGGTGCTGGCAGTGGCGGAATCCATGCCCTGCATGGACGTGGCCAGCATCCAGGACGCCATGCGGCAGGCTGCCCTGGCCATCCACCAGGAGGACATCGCCATGTGTACCGCCATTGCGGAATACGGCCTGTCTCTGGTCAAGCCAGGAGACGGCATCCTCACCCACTGCAACGCCGGCCCGCTGGCCACCTCCCGCTACGGCACCGGCCTGGGGCCCCTTTTCCTGGCCAAGGAACGGGGCATCGACCTGCACGCCTGGTGCGACGAGACCCGTCCCCTGCTGCAAGGCGCCCGCCTCACCGCCTATGAGCTTCAGCGGGCAGGGATCGACTGCACCCTCATCTGCGACAACATGGCCAGCCTGGTCATGCAGCAGGGGAAGATCAACGCCTGCTTCGTGGGCTGCGACCGGGTGGCCCGCAACGGGGACACCGCCAACAAGATCGGCACCTCCGGGGTGGCCATCCTGGCCAAGCACTACGGCATCCCCTTCTACGTCCTGGGGCCCTCCTCCACCATCGACTTCCAGTGCCCCGACGGAGACCACATCCCCATCGAGCTGCGGGACGAGGCGGAGATCAAGGAAAAATTCTTCTCCCAGCCCCCCTCTCTGCCGGAGGTGAAGTGCTACAACCCCGCCTTCGACGTCACCGACCACAGCCTCATCACCGCCATCGTCACGGAAAAAGGGATCTGCTATCCCCCCTTTGACGAGAGCTTCGCCAAAGCCTTTGGCCGGGGCCGGAGGGCGCTGCGATGACCTATCCCACCGACGCCCAGGCCAAGGCCGCCATTCTGGACGCGGGCCGGAAGATCTACCAGCGGGGGCTGGTGGCCGCCAACGACGGCAACCTGTCCGTCCGCGTCGGCGAAAACGCCCTCTGGGTCACCCCCACCGGCGTGTCCAAAGGGTCCATGACCGAGGAGATGCTGGTCAAGCTGGACTTGGACGGGAACCTTCTGGAAGGGGTCCGCAAGCCTTCCAGCGAGACCAAGATGCACCTGCGGATCTATCAGGAGGACCCCCTGGTCCGGGCGGTGGTCCACGCCCATCCGCCCGCCGCCACGGCCTTTGCTGCGGCGGGTCTCCCGCTGGACCGGCCGGTGCTTCAGGAAGCCGTGGTCCAGCTGGGCGCCGTCCCGGTGGCCCCCTTCGCCCTGCCCGGGTCCCAAGGGGTCGCCGACAGCGTGGCGCCCTACTGCCGCCAGTACCGCGCCCTGCTGCTGGAATACCACGGGGCGGTGACCTGGGGCGACTCCATGGAGCAGGCCCACTACCGGCTGGAATGCCTGGAACAGCTGGCCACCGTCACCCTGCATCTGCGCACCCTGGGCTGCGGCCGCCAGATGCCCGACGCACTGGTGCGGGAGCTGGAAGGGCTGCGCCCCGCCTGGGGCATCCGCTGACCCCACACAACAGAACAGCCCCTCCCCGGCAGGTCTTGGAAACCGCCGGGGAGGGGCTGCTTTTTCATTGGTTTTTCGATGGGGGCAAGCCCGCGTCACTCTGCCGTGGCCTGGGCCAGGATCTGGGCCGCAATGGACCCAGCCACCTGGGCGCCGCTGCCGCCGTTCTCCACCAGGACCACAAAGGCCAGGGGATGGGCCGGGTCGTCGAGGAACCCCACAAACCAGGAATGGGGCTGCTGGCCTCCGCCCACCTCTGCGGTGCCCGACTTGGCGCACACCGCCAGGTCACCGAACTGGGCCTGTCCGTACTGGTTGATGACGTTGTTCCGCATCATCTCTTTCAGCCGCTGACAGGTCTCGGCGCTGTAGATCTTAAAGGTGTCCTTGCTGTCGGGAAAGGCCGCCGGAATGGCCGTGCCGCTGATGGTCTCCTTGTCCACCAGCTTGGGGACCACCGCCACCCCGTCGTTGGCAATGCCGCCCAGAAAGGCCAGCATGTTGCAGGGGTTCACCAGATCCTTGTCCTGGCCCACGCCGGACCAGCCCAGATAGGCCGAGCCTTTCTCCTGGGCCACAAAGCCGCCCTTGGCGGTCTGGATGTCGCAGACCTTCAAGGAGTCCAGCAGGCCGGCCTGGTCCACATAGTTCCCCAGGGTCTTGCCGCCCAGCTCCATGGCCAGGGTGGCGTAAGCCCCGTTGCAGGAGCAGGCCAGACACTGATTGATGTCCATGTTCTGCCCGTGGGCATAGGGGCAGGTGATCACATCGCCCCCCACCTCCAGGCTGCCGGTGCAGCTGTAGCGGAACTGGTCCAGATCGCTCTTTTTCTCGATGGCCGCTGCCGTGGTCACGATCTTAAAGATCGAACCCGGCGGATACACAGCCGAGAAGAAGCGGTTGAGGTACACGCCCTCATAGGCGGGGTTCTCGTTGATGTCCGAGGGGGGATCGTTGGGGTCGTAGGCCGGGGAGCTGGTCTCGCAGAGCAGGTCTCCGGTGACATAATTGTACACTGCCACCACGCCCTTGCGGCCGTTCAGGGCCACATACGCCTTTTCGTTCAGGGAGGCGTCGATGGTCAGGGTCACGTCGTGGCTGCCCAGAGAGGTGCCGGTGATGGGGTTGTACCCCGTCAGGCGGCTGGCCAGGACCGAGCGCAGGGAGGTGCCGAAGTTCTCGTCGCCCACCAGATGGAGGGTGGAGACCCGGGTGGCCCGGTTTTCGGCATAGGACTTGCTCTCCCCGTCATAGAGCAGGGTGCCGTTTTTGTCGTAGATCGCGCCGGAATCGTAGTACCGTGTGCCGAAAAAGCCCACCCAGTCGCTGCCGTTCCGCACCAGCTGAACGCAGAAAAACAGGACGCCGGCCGCCAGGACCAGGGCCAGCAGAAAGGCGATGATGGTGCGCCGTCTCAGTCGTTTCATGTCCGCTCCCCCCTTCGGTTCTTTCGTCCGCTGCTGCGCGGCGGCGGGGCCCGCCGGACAGGGTCCTCCTCCTCGGGCCAGAGGGGCCCGTCGATCAGGTCATCCCAGTTGCCCGGGTCCCGGGGGACGGGCCGGGTCCAGTCGGACTCCTCCTGGTAATCGTCATACCCGTCGTAGTCGTCGTAGTCATCATACTCGTCATAGTCGTCGTACTCGTCGTCATACCACCCGCTGTACCGCTCGTCGTACATCCGGTCCGCGTCCGGCGGGATCCAGCCCCGGATGCGCTTGGGCAGCTTCAGCGTAAAGCTGGCGTTGGGCCGGGTGTCCGCCGCTTTCAGGAAGGCCAGCAGCCCCCAGCAGGAGATCATACTGGACCCGCCGATGGAAACAAAGGGCAGGGTCACGCCCGTCAGGGGCAGGATGTCCACCGCGCCCAGCACATTCAGCGTGGCCTGAAAGACCAGCATGGCGGCGGCGGAGTTGGCCGCAATGACATAGTAGCTGGACCGGGCCGTGGCGGCGCACCGGCCGGCATAGGCCACCAGCACCAGCAGGATGAAGATGGTGCACAGGGCCAGCAGCAGGCCGAACTGCTCGCTGATGACGCCGAAGACCAGGTCGGTGTTGGCCGCGCCGATGTTTTTCAAAAAGCTCTCCTCGCCGGCCCCCTTGCCGAACAGGCCGCCGCTGGCGATGGCGGACATGGTGCGGGTCTGCTGGAAGCCACCGGAGTCCGCCGCGTGTTCCCATACATGCCGCCAGGCTCCGAAGCGGTTGGCGATGTAGGGCTTGAACTGGAGGATCATCCAGCCGCCGGCCCCCGCCGCCGTGCCCATGAGGGCCAGGAAGCCAATGTCGCCCGACCGCAGAAAGGCGATGACCAGCAGGGCCACAAAGAAGATCAACGCCGTGCCGAAGTCACTCATGAGGGCCAGACAGCCCATACAGAACCCGCAGAAGAGCACGGTGAAGATCAGGTTTCGCCGGGCAAACAACCGGTCCAGGGTGGCCGCGCCGGTAAAGATGAAGGCGATCTTCACGAACTCGGAGGGCTGGAAGCCGATGGGCCCCAGAGAGATCCAGTTCTTTGCCCCGAAGACCCGGGAGCCAAAGACCACGTTGAAGATCAGCAGCAGGCACGTCAGCACAGCCACCGGCCAGCGCAGCGACACCGTGGCGCGCAGGTCCCGCAGCAGCAGGCTGAGGGCCAGAAACAGGGCGATGCCAGCAAGGACGCAGATGGTCTGGGTCAGCAGCGCCTGGGGCGAATAGGCCGCAGTGATGGAAAAGGAAATGGTGCAGAGGAAAAAGGCGATGGTCTCCGCCTCAAAGGCCGTCCGCTTGAGGACCCGGTACAGGGCATAGGTCCCCCACATGGCCGCCATGAGGATGCCGAAGGCCACGGCCACCATGGCCACCTCCTCCGTCTCCCGGCCGGGCAGGCACTGCACGGCCATCATGATCTGGAACACCGTCAGCCAGCCCAGGGTCTTGCCGGGGCTGAGAGGCCGCTCGGCCACGCCGAAGCGCATGGCCTGCTCCCGCTCCTCCTGCTCGCTGATGGCGTAGAAGCGCAGGCCGATGCCGCCCAGGTCGATCACGTCCCCCGTCTTGACCGGGACGGTGCTGGTCACATTTTTCCCGTTGATCCGGGTGCCGTTTTTGGTTTGCAGGGGCTGCAAGCGCCAGTTGCCCTTGTCGTCCCGCAGCAGCGCCGCGTGGCTGCGGGAGACGGTGGGAAAGTCCAGGCTCACGTCCGCCCACCTGCCCCGGCCCAGGGCGTTTTCCCAGTGGTAAAGATCCAGCCGGGTGCCGTCGGCCAGGGTCAGCCACCCCCAGATCTCCTTGCCGGGCTTGTCCCGGAACAGGGACATGAGGCAGCGCACGATGAGCAGGATCGCCACCACCACCGCCAGCACCCGCAGCACGCCGCAGGCCACCGGCAGGATCACGTCGATGGCGGCCTTCAGGGCGCCGCCGGCATCCGCGTTTGCCATGGCGGCCCGGACCTGGTCTCCCAGCTGGGAAAAGATCACGCCCAGGCGGGCAATGAGTTCTTCCATGGCGTCCCTCCTTTCTCCGGCCTCCTTGGCCGGTCCTCGTCAGGTCCGGGACACCGGGCCGGGAGACGTCGCCGGGCCGGGTCCTGCCGGACCTGGATCAGGTTCTATTGGTACGGTTTTGCGGGTGATTCATTATAGCACACTTTGGCGAAAAGACAAGGCAGGGGCCTGTCCTTGCTTGAAACCGGAGGAATTTTCCTGTATCATAAAGTAGTACACAGAAGCCCCACCGCCCCCAAGAAAGGAGACGATCTTCATGCGTACCACATGGACAAAGAGGATAGAGATCCTCCTGACCGCGCTGCTGCTGCTTTGTCTGGCCGGCTGCGGCAAGGAGGAATCCTATGAAGTTACACAGGCAAAGCCTGTGCTCTACCTCTATCCCGACCAGCAGACCCTTGTTTCTCTGCGGCTGGACCTGGACGGTCCCCTCACCGCCTCCTACCCCGCCCACGGAACGGACGGCTGGCAGGTCATCGCCCACCCCGACGGCACCCTGACCGACCCGGACACCGGCCGCAGCTATTATTGTCTGTTCTGGGAGGGGAAAAGTCAGGCCGACTACGACCTGTCCTCTGGCTTCGTCGTGGCCGGAGAGGAGACCGCCGCGTTCCTGGAGGAGGCGCTGGCCCAGCTGGGGCTGACCGAGCGGGAGGCCAACGAGTTCCTCATCTATTGGCTGCCCCAGATGCAGGACAACCCCTATAACCTCATCACCTTCCAGGACACCGCCTACACCGACGCCGCCCGGCTGACCATCGACCCCGCCCCGGACACCCTGCTGCGGGTGTTCATGGCCTGGAAGCCCCTGGACGAGCCTCTTTCCCTGCCGCCCCAGACCCTTAGCGCGCCCCCGCGCACCGGGTTCACCGTGGTGGAGTGGGGCGGCGCAGAGCTGCCGTGACCGGCAGCCTGATCACACAGACGACGATCCCAAAAGAATAGAAAGGCAGGTGTCTCCCTCTGATGAAAGCATTCGTTTCTCTGGGCGGCGGACAGGCCGGGTGGGCCGAAAAGGAGATCCCCCAGGCCACCGGCTTTGACGGGGTCCTACGCCCCCTGCTGGTCTCCCCCTGCACCTCCGATGTCCACAACGTAGCCATCGACTGTCTCGCCCCCAACCGCACCCTGGGCCACGAAGGACTGGGGGAGATCGTGGCCGTGGGCGACCAGGTGAAGGAGTTTCAGGTGGGTGAGATCGTGGTGGTCCCTCCGGTGACCCCCAACTGGCGCACGGTCCCCTCCCAGCTGGGCGCCCACCAGCACTGTGAGGGCCTCATCACCGGCCAGAAGCTCTCCAACAGCGAGGACGGCCTGATGGCAGAATACGCCCTCATCCGGGACCTGGACGCCAACGCCGCCCGCATCCCCCCGGGGGTCTCCCGGGAAGCCGCCGTCCTCGCCGCCGATATGCTCAACACCGGCCTGTACGGCGCGCAACTGGCCGACGTGCAGCCGGGGGACACCGTGGTGATCCTGGGCGTAGGCCCGGTGGGCCTGATGGCCGTGGCCGGGGCCAGACTGCGCGGGGCCGGACGGATCATCGCCATCGGCAGCCGGCCGGCGGGCATGGCGCTGGCCCGGACTTACGGGGCCACAGATTTGATCAATTACCGGGAGGAGGATGTGACCCGCCGGGTCCATCTGCTCACGGACAAGCAGGGGGCCGACTGCTGCATCTGCGCCGGCGGCGGACCCGACGCTCTGGGGCAGGCGGTGGCCATGGTCCGCTGGGGCGGCACCGTGGGCAACGTGAACTATTTCGCCACCTACGGCGACCTGCCCATCAACAGCGTCCGCTATGGCTTCGGCATGGGCAACAAGACCATCCGGGGCGGCGAGTGTCCCGGCGGGCGGGCCCGCATGGAAAAGCTGCTGGCCCTGCTCCAATATGGCCGGGTGGACCCCACGCCTCTCATCACCCACCGCTTCCAGGGGCTGGACCAGGTGGAAGCCGCCTTCCGCCTCATGGCGCAAAAGCCCCCGTCCCTGGTGAAAACCATGGTGGCCCTGTAAGCTGCTGTGGTTCGATGTTCAGAAAGGAAGTCCTTCCCATGGAAAGTCTCTTTCGCTGTCCCCTCTGCGCCCAACCGTTGGACCGGCAGGAGGACCGCTACCTCTGTCCCCAAGGGCACAGCTTTGACCGCGCGGCGGCGGGATACGTCCACCTGCTGCCCGCCAACAAGAAGCACGCCAAAGACCCCGGCGACGACAAGGGCATGGCCGCTGCCCGGAACCGGTTCCTGTCCGGGGGCTACTATGCGCCCCTGTCCCAGGCCCTGGCCTCTCTGGCCCTGACCCACACCCCGGACGCGCCCCAGATCCTGGACGCCGGCTGCGGGGAGGGCTACTACAGCGCCGCCCTGTTCCAGCGCCTGGTCCAGGCGGGCAAGCGCCCCCGAATGGCGGGGGTGGACCTGTCCAAGCACGCCCTGCGCCGGGCCGCCAAGCGGGCCCCGGAGATCGAGTTCGCCGTGGCCTCGGTCTATGACCTGCCGGTGGCGGACGAGACTGCCGACCTCTTGGTCAACTGCTTCTCCCCGCTGGCGCTGGAAGAATTTCTCCGGGTGCTGAGACCCGGCGGGATCTACTGCTATGTGGTCCCCGGCGCGCAGCACCTCTGGCAGCTGAAGCAGGTGCTGTATCAAAAGCCCTACCCCAACCAGGAAAAACGCATCCCCTATCCCGGCCTGGAATACTTGCAGGTCACAGACGTGGACGATGTGATCCGCCTCTCCGATCCCCAGACCATCTGGGACCTGTTCCAGATGACCCCGTATTTCTGGAAGACCCCCAAGGAGGGGGCCGACCGGCTGGCCGCTCTGGACCATCTGGAGACCGCCATCTCCTTCCGCATCCACGTTTTCCGCAAACCCCGCTGAACAACGCCGCGACCGGCTCCGCCGCCTCACAAGAGACGGCAGAGCCGGTCGCGTTGTTCTGTTCTGTTTTGAGGCCCTCAGTCGTGCAGCCAGCCCTGGACCTTCCAGGTGCGGAAGGTCCGCGTGGCCAGCACCAGCGAGAGGACAACGGAGACCACGTCCGCCACAGGCGCTGCCAGCAGCGCCCCGTGGAACCCCATCGCCCGGGACAGCAGCAGCGCCGCAGGGATCAGCACCACTGCCTGCCGGACCAGCGGAATGGCCAGGGACTGCACCGGCTTGCCGATCCCCTGGAAAAAGGCGGAGGTGGCCATGTGGACCCCGTAGACGAAGAAGCCCATCATATACCACCGGAAGATCTCCTGGCAGGCATCCAGATAGACGGGGTCGTTGGCCACAAACAGCATCCCGATGGCCCGGGGGAAGAGCTGATAGACCGCAAACCAGGCCACGGACACCAGCAGGGCGATCCCCGCCGCCGTGCGGTAGGTCTGCTTCACCCGTGCATAGTGCTTGGCCCCGAAGTTGTACCCGTTGATGGGCTGGGTAGCCGAGGAGACTCCCACGAACATGGCGTGGGCGATCTGGTAGACCTTCATCATCATGCCGTAGACCGACAGGGCGACGTCCCCGCCGTAAACGGTCTGGGCGCCGGTGCGGGTCATGAGGTTGTTCATGGTCACCTGCACTGCCGCCGTCATGATCTGGGTCAGGAAGCTGGGGATGCCCAGCTGCAAGATCCGCCCGGTCATGGCCGGCGTGAGCCGCATCCAGGCCCGGTGGACCCGAACGGAGGTCAGCCGGGGCAGGTAGCACAGGCACAGGATGCCGCCCACCGCCTGGCCCAGGACCGTGGCAATGGCGGCCCCCACCACACCCATGTGCAGGCCGAAGATGAAGACCGGGTCCAGGATCAGGTTGATCACCGCGCCCAGGATCATGCACTTGAGGGTATACTGGGGGTTGCCGTCGGCCCGGATGATGGCGGCGAACGCCGAGCTGAACAGCAGGAAGGGCAGGCCCCAGACGATGATGCGGGTATAGGCCAGGCTGTCGGCAAAGGCCGTGTCCGTCGCGCCGAAGAGGCGGACGATCTGCGGTGCAAACAGGCTACCCGCCACGGCCAGAAAGACCCCGGCCGCCAGAAGCAGGGTCACCGCGTGGCTGATGGTCCGGTCTGCCTCCTCCTGCTGCCGCCGGCCCAGACAGAGGCTCATGTTGGCCGCGCAGCCGTCCCCGATGAGCAGGGCCAGGGCAATGGTCACGATGGTCAGGGGAAAGGCCACATTGGTGGCGGCCATGCCCGTGATCCCCACGCCCTGCCCCACGAAGATCTGATCTACGATGTTATAGAGGTAGTTGACCATCAGCGTCAGGGCGGTGGGGATGGAGTAGCGGCGGATCAAGCGGCCAATGGGTTCCGTTTCCAGCGGATTTTGTTTCTGTTGCGTTTGTTCCATGAGAAAAGGCTCCTTTCTGCTCTTGCCGGACCGCCGGGGCAAACTTTCGTCCAAACAAAGGCAAAAAAAGACCCGGCCGCGCCCGTTTGCGGGCTTGCCGAGTACCATCCTGGGCTATGGGGACCACGCAGGGAGACCGGAGGCACAGGCAAGCCGCCCAAACCTCTTTCTTCTCCCATCCAGACCGACTGTTGGCTTCGGAGTTGCACCGAATTAGCAGATCGCTCGCGGGCTGTCACCGCCAGTAGAGAACCTCTCATTTCCGAAGAAAGCGCTTTCTTTGGTTCAGGATACCACCTTCCGCCGCCGCTGTCAACCTGGCCCCCTTGCAGGTCCTCTTTCCTTTTATATCTTGAAAGAAGCACCAACGTTTTGTAAAATGAATAACAAGAGCGTTTCAATTTTTCTGACAAGGCAATCATAATAAACATAGACGTTCGTGAAAGAGGTAACTTTATGATGCGTCGTCAAGAGAAAGCAGCAATTCTATTGATCCATGGCATTCTTGGGACTACCAGACATTTTGAACCTTTTTTACCACTCATTCCTCCCGATTGGTCAATATGCAACCTATCATTAAAAGGCCACGGCGGCAGTGTAAAAGATTTTTCTCAAGCGTCCATGCATGAATGGAAACAACAGGTAAGCCATGCACTGGAAAAACTATCCGAAACCAACAACAAGGTAATCATCGCTGCACATTCTATGGGCACACTGTTTGCCATACAAGAAGCCGTTGAACGGCCGGTAGCGGAACTATTTCTTCTAAATGTCCCGTTAAAGGTGCGCGCTACCTTCCGTTTATTCAGAACATCATGGCGAATCTTTACAGGGAACATCAAACCCAATGACAAGCAAGCCCTCGCAGCGCAAAAAGCATACAGCATAGAACGGGATCTCCATATTTTTAGATACCTTGGTTGGATTCCAAGATACCTCGAATTATTTCGTGAAATAAGAAGGACAAGGAAGATCATCGGCAAACTATCGACACCATCACACCTATACTTATCCACGAACGATGAAATGGTTTCTCCTCACTGTGGCAAACTATGCAAAGATAACGCTTACATCCAGATCAAAACGTTGAAAAGTTCAGGTCATTTTTATTATTCCCCAGAAGATCAATGTTTGATGAATCAGGATTTTAATAACATGATACAGAGGATACAACACGATCTTTCAAGATGAGGAGTTCTATGATGAAAAAGATTGTTTATTGTCTGACCGTCTCCGTTTTCCTGCTGTTTATTTTACCGTGGCTTGCTGCCACATTCGCAGCAAATGACGCTGGAATGATCCTCTCTGTTCTTTTGCTTTTTGCTGTGAATCCTATGTATTCTATATTCGTTGGCATCGCGGCAGGCAAGCATGTGAAAACGTTATGGTGGCTTCCACTCGTCACAACGCTCATTTTCTTGGCAGGGGTATGGACATTTTGGGACATGGGCGAGCCGGCATTTTTATGGTATGGCGGATGCTATCTCCTGCTCAGCAGCGCTGCAATATTGCTCCGTGCCTTTGCGAACAAAAAAAGAGCTGGGTCCCAACTCTTTGAATAAAATACCGCGCAGCAACTTGATTTACGGAAACGGGACGCATTGCAACGCCCCGCCGGGTGGCGTATAATACCCAGACACCCTTCGACAGAAAGGACACCCCTCCCATGAAACACGCTATTTTTTTCGACTTAGACGGCACCCTCACCGACTCCGGCCCGGGCATCCTCAACTGCGTCGAGCCCGCCCTGGCCCACTTTGGCATCCAGGTGCCTGACCGGGAGGCCCTGCGGGTCTTTATCGGGCCGCCTCTGCGGGAATCCTTCGCCCGGTTCGGTGTGCCGGCGGACCGGCTGGAGGAGGCCATCGGCATCTTCCGCGCGCGCTACTTCCCCATCGGCAAGTTTGAAAATTCCCCCTACCCTGGCATTGAGTCCCTGTTGCAGCAGCTCAAGGAGGAGGGCTTCGCCCTCTTTGTGGCCACCTCCAAGCCCCAGGTCACCGCCACGGAGATCCTGGAGCATTTCAACTTGGCCCGCTACTTTGACAGCATCTGCGGGGCCAGCCTGGATACCGGCCGGGAGAGCAAGGAGGACGTGATCACCTACCTCCTCTCCCAGATCGGCACCCCGGAGCAGGTCACCATGGTGGGCGACACCGCCTATGACGTGGTGGGCGCCCGGGCCCACGGCATCGACACCATCGGCGTCACCTGGGGCTATGGCGCCCGGGAGGACATGGCCGCCGCCGGCGCCGTTGCCCTGGCAGAGACCCCCCAGGAACTCCACCGGCTGCTGACCGGCATCCGGTGAGCCGCGCAGCAGAACAGCCCCGGCGCTGGAATAAGATCCAGCGCCGGGGCTGTGATGTTTCAGAGCTTTTCCCAAGGCTCCTCCCAGGGTTCCCACGGTTCCACAAACCGAAGCTGAACCTCCACCAGCCGGTCATACAGGGCCGCAATGCCCGCCTGATAGCCCGCCAGCCGCTGCTCGATCCAGGCTTTCTTTCGGGATAGCGTGGCCAGCGCCGGGCGGACCAGCTCTTCAAACACTTCCTGCGCCACATCCAGCCCACAGGCAAAAAAGACCTCGTAGATCCGCTCGATCCGCGCCGTGTCCCAGGCCACTGTGGGATAGGGGACCCAGCAGCCGTTCTCCCGCCGCACCAGATAACAGGCGCCGCAGGGATCTGCCGGCTCCTCTCCCTGAAACTGCCAGATCCGGTCACAGGCCAGCCAGACCAGGTTGTTCCGGTAGTCCTGCAAAATCACCCGGGTCTGCTCCTCCGAAAATCCATGGGCCTCGGCGGTCTCCCAGAGGATCTTCTCTCCCAGCCCCATTTTGGCATAGCTGTCATAGTCCGCCGCCAGCGCGCTGTTTTCCCGCAGACAGTCCGCCAGCCCCATGAGGATCGTCCGGGCTGCCCCATATTCCTCCGGGGAAAAGGCCACGCCGCAGACGACATAAGGCCGCGCGCCCCGCAGCCAGTTCCCCACGCAGCGGAGCAAAAAGGGGCGTTCTCCCCTGCCGTGTTCCAGGTATCCCGGGGGCAGGATACCTGTCCTGGATGCCGTGGTGTTCTGTTTCATCCGGGCTTGCCTCCCTTGGTCTGTTCCATCACATTTCCCGCCGGCCTTCCAAGGCCCGCATAAGGGTCGCGTCGTCGGCATATTCTAAATGGCCGCCCACGGGCACGCCATAGGCCAGCCGGGTGACCTTCACCCCAAAGGGCTTGAGCATCCGGGACAGATACATGGCCGTGGCCTCGCCCTCGGTGTCGGGGTTGGTGGCCATGATGATCTCCCGGACCTCCCCCTGGGCCACCCGGTCCAGCAGGGATTTGATGTGCAGGTCGTCCGGCCCCACCCCGTTCATGGGAGACAGGACCCCGTGGAGCACATGGTATCTCCCCCGGTATTCCCGGCCCCGTTCCAGGGCGATGACGTCCTTGGGGTCGGCCACCACGCAGATGACGCCGTCGTCCCGCTTCTCGCTGGCACAGATGGGACAGGGTCCCTCTCCTTCGGTGAGGTTCTGACAGATGGGGCACAGACCGATGGTCCGCTTGGCTTCCAGCACCGCCTGGGCAAAGGTCTCCACCTCGTTCTCCGGCAGGGAGAGCACGAAGAAGGCCAGCCGCTGGGCGGTCTTGTGGCCGATGCCGGGCAGGCGGGCAAACTGCTCCACCATTTTTTCTAACGCTGGGGGAAAATATTCCATGGGCATACTGCTTCCTCTTTCTTCGTCTTCCCCGTTCGGGCTGGCGGCGCTCACTGGCCCCGCAGCGCCCGGATGGCCGCCGCCGGGTCGGGCGCGCCATAGACGGCGCTGCCGGCCACCAGCACGTCGGCTCCGGCCTGGATCACCTGGGGTGCGGTGACCGGGTCCACCCCGCCGTCCACCTCCAGGTGGCAGGCCGGGTTATATTCTGCAATGTAGCGGCGGATGGCCGCGATCTTGGGCAGCTGATCGGCCATGAACTTCTGCCCGCCAAAGCCGGGCTCGACGGTCATGACCAGGATCAGGTCCACGTCCTTGATGTAGGGCAGCACCGCCTCGGCGGCGGTGATGGGGCGCAGAACGATCCCCTTTTTCACGCCCTGCCGGTCCATGGCCTCCAGGGCCGCCCGGATGCCGGGGGGCATGTCCGACTCCAGATGGACCGAGAGCAGGTCCGCGCCCGCCTGAGCAAAGGCGTCGATGTAGCGCACCGGCTTTTCGATCATCAGGTGGACGTCCAGAAACATGTCCGTGGCCTTCCGCAGGGACTTGACCACCGGCACGCCGATGGAGATGTTGGAGACGAACATGCCGTCCATCACGTCCACATGGAGCCAGTCGGCGCTCCGGACCCGCTGGATCTCCTGCCCCAGCTGGGCAAAGTCTGCGGAGAGGATGGAGGGAGCGATCTTGATCATAAGGCATCTTTCCTTTCTCCGGCCCGGGGCCGGCGCACAAACAGAGCGGGCGGCGCATAGGATACGGCAAGCGGCGGCGGGGGTCTTCCCCGCCCAGGAGCCCCGGGACCGCCGTCGGTCCTTCCCTGCGCCCCGGACCCGGCCCCGACGGCGACGATCCGGCGGCCCGCCGCATCATATAGCCTTGCTGCGGCCCTTGCTCCGGTCCTGTTCGGCCGCCGCAAGGCCCGCGGCAAGGGAAGGCGGGGCCGGGTCTGTCCGGCCCCGCGCCCCGGAGACAAGCTCCGGCATCTGGTTTCATCTTCCTATTTTATCCACCTTTTTCCGCCCTGTCAATGGAAAGCAGTTCTTGACAGGGATAGTTTCTACGGGTAAAATGTGATAATATTATGAAAGCATCGACAGGATTCTTTTGCTCGGTACGTTCCGAACTTCCCCGGAAAGGAGGGGTCCCGCCTATGGCACGCTTCAAAAAACGCTCTGTGCTGCCCATTTACGCCATTGCGCTGGTGTGGGTCCTCTTTACGCTCCTGCACCCGCTCTACCGGGTGTCTGACTACGTTTCGGTGATCCTGCTCTCTGCCCTGGTGTTCGTGGTGACCAAGGGGATCTTCCCCACCGTGGAATACGAACTGCCCGACCCGCCGGAGCAGCCCGACCAGGACGCCCAGGAGGAACAGGCCGCCCAGGAGGCGGAAGAGACCCAAGAGGAGGCGCCCCAGGAGCCGCCCACCACGGGCGACCCCAAGATCGACGCCCTGGTCCTGGAGAAGGACCGGGCCCTGCAGGAGATGCGCCGCCTGAACGACGCCATCGAGGACGAGGCCATCTCCCAGCGGATCGACCAGCTGGAGGCCGCCACGGGCAAGATCATCGACCAGGTGGTCGCCCACCCGGAAAAGCTGCCCCAGATCCGCAAATTCATGAACTATTACCTCCCCACCACCCTGAAGATCCTCAACGCCTATGACCGCATGGGGGCCGCCGGGGTGTCGGGAGAGAACATCGACGGCACCATGCAGAAGATCGAGACCATGATGGACACCATCGTCATGGCCTTCCACAAGCAGCTGGATGCCCTGTTCCGGGACGAGGCCATGGACATCGCCTCGGACATCACCGTCATGGAGAACCTGCTGGCCCAGGAAGGGCTGGGCGGGTCTCGCCCTGACCAAGACTGAACGGAGAAAGGACCTGCGTCATGGCTGATGAATTCATTCCCACGCTGACTTTGCACCCCAACTCCCCCCTGAGCGAGCAGCCCCAGACCCCCGCCGCGCCGGCCGCACCTGCTACCCCGGCAGCCCCGGCAGCTCCGGCAGAGACCCTGCCCGAGAGCGACCTGAGCGAAGCCAAGCTCACCCCCGCCCAGCAAAAGGCGGTGGAGGAGTTCGCCCGCACCATCGACATCACCGACAGTAATCTAGTCCTCCAGTACGGCGCGGCGGCTCAGAAGAACGTGTCAGAGTTTTCGGAAAACACCCTTCAGCAGATCCGCACCAAGGACCTGGGGCAGGTGGGCGACGCGCTGACCGATCTGGTCCGCCAGCTCCAGGACTTCGCCCCGGAGGAGGAGAAAAAGGGGCTGGCCGGCTTCTTCCGCCGGAAGAAGAACCAGCTGGAGACCCTGAAAGCCGGCTACGCCAAGGCTTCTGCCAACGTGGACAAGATCACCGAGACCCTGGAAGCCCACCAGATCACCCTGATGAAGGACGTGGCCAACCTGGACCAGATGTTCCAGCTCAACGCCCGGTATCTGCAGGAGCTGACCATGTACATCCTGGCCGGCAAGAAGCGCCTGGAACAGATCAAGGCAGAGGACTTGGCCCGCTTACAGCAGCAGGCCGCCGCCAGCGGCACCCAGGCCGATGCCCAGGCCTACAACGACCTGGCCAGCCTCATCAACCGCTTTGAGAAAAAGATCCACGACCTGGAGCTGACCCGGATGATCTCCCTGCAAATGGGCCCCCAGACCCGGATGCTCCAGAACAACGACACCCTGATGATCGAAAAGATCCAGTCCAGCCTGGTCAACACCATCCCCCTCTGGAAGAGCCAGATGGTCCTGGCCCTGGGCCTGGAGCACGCCCGTCAGGCCACCGCCGCCCAGAACGCCGTGACCGAGATGACCAACGAGCTGCTGCGGCAGAACGCCGACCTGCTCAAGGCCGGCACCATCGACACCGCCCGGCAGGCCGAGCGGTCCATCGTGGACCTGGACACCCTGCGCCACACCAACCAACAGCTCATGGACTCCCTGGATGAGGTCTTGCGCATCCAGACCGAAGGGGCCGAGCAGCGCCGCCAGGCCGAGGCAGAACTGGGCCGCATCGAGGGCGAGCTGAAGCAGAAGCTGCTGTCCCTGCGGGGCTGAGCCGCTGCCGGAACATCTCTTCGCGTTTGGAGGTTCCCATGAAATTTTTCAAAAAACCATCCGTCGCCATCCTGATCACCGCTCTGCTGGTGGCCCTGTGCTGCGTGTGGGGATACGCCCGGGCCTATGAGTCCGCCCACGCCCACCAGCTCGACGCCAGCCAGTCCATGCGGGCGGGCGAGAACAGCCTGAATTACTTTCTGAACTGGATCGACGACGATGCCGAGCTCTTTTCCATGGAGACGACCGACACGCTGGCCAGAAACAACCTGGAGCTCAACAGCAACTACGGCTCTCTTCTGGCCATCAAGAGCGTCTTTTCCCTCGATGAGGACATCGAGACCTATGCCAAGGACCTCTTTCAGACGGTCCAGCTGAGCAACCGGGACTTTCTGCTGGTCCTGGACCGCAGCACCTATTCCTGGTATCTGGTCTATGGCAGCCAGCTGCGGCAGTATGCCGACGGAAACACCGCCCTGGCCGACCTGATGCGGGCCCATCTCACCGCCGACTTCTTCCAGGGCGGCAGCGACGAGGGCATCCTGGCCCTGTTTGACGATCTGGAGGACTGGTGTGCCCAGAACCTGCCCGCGCTGGACTCCTCTACCAAGTCCAACAACCCCTTCCTGCAAAACTACAACGACGTGCAGACCATCTCCCTGAAGGACATTCTAATGGGCATCCTGTTCACCCTTCTGGTGAACATCTGGTGGATCATTCTGCTGCTGGTGGTCCTGAACCTCGTCGACCGCCACCGGTTCCAGAAGTACATCGCCGCCTATCCCCCGGTGGACGGCCTGACGCCGCCGGTGTTCTTCCGGCCCCTGCTCTTCTGGCACCGGCACGGCTCGGCCTGGTACTATCGGATGCTGGATCTTATCGCCGACGCCGACGACGCTGATGCGTCCGACGGCTTCCAGAACGGTGGAAACGGCCCCTTTGACGGCGGTGCCGCAAGCGGCAGCGCCGGGGACGGCTCCTACACCGACCCCAACGCCGGCCCCGGGCCCCAGGATGGACCGTACACCGGGCCTGGCCCGGATGTCGGCCCCCACACCGCCGGCTTCTCCGGCGGCTTCGGGTTCCAGGGCAACCCGGAGGAAGCCTTCCGCCGGCAGCACCACAGCCTGCTGAACCTGTGGCGCAGCGCCTGCCAGTTTGGCTGGAGTACCCTCCGGCGCTTCCTGGGCGGCAGACGCTTCTGATGTCAAAACAGTACAGGCCGTATGGCGCGCATCGCGCGCCATACGGCCTGTTTTTTCATGCGCTCCGGTCACGTCTCCTCCGGCGGTTCCTGGGAGACCGCGGCAGAGGGTCCCTCTGCCGGCGGGGGCGGCAGCTCTCCTTTGACCGCCACGCAGCGGTTGATCTGCACACCCTGGGCGTGGAACTTTTCCTCATAGTCGGTCATGATCCCCTGCACCCCGTTGGCGTGCAGGTCGTGGGTGACCTGCTCCGGGACAAAGCCCCCCTGGGGAAACTCCTCCACCGAGAAGGCAAACAGCCCCACGTTGTCGGTCTTGAAGTGGATCTCTCCCCCTTCCCGCAGCACCTGCCGGTACCGCAGCAGGAAATCCCGGTGGGTCAGCCGCCGCTTGGCGTGGCGCTTGGGGGGCCAGGGATCGCAGAAGTTGATGTAGATCCGGTCCACTTCCTCCGGGGCAAAAAAGGCGGTCAGGTCCGCCGCGTCGCCGTCCACAAAAAAGACGTTGTGCAGGTCCATGTCTCTGGCCCGCTCCATGGCCATGACCATGGCGTCCGGCACCCGCTCCACCGCCACAAAGAGCACGTCGGGCTCCGCCGCCGCCGTCTGGCAGGTAAAGCGGCCTTTGCCGCAGCCCAGCTCCACCCGCAGCTGCCGGGCGCCGGGCAGCAGGGAGCGCCAGCTCCCCCGCAGCTCCTGGGGCGTCTGGATCTGCCACGAGGCGCAGCGCTCCATCCGGGGCACCAGGTTTTTCTTTCTTCTCATTCGCATAGGGGCGTCCTCCTCTTTCCGCAGGCGCGCCGGTCCCCGGGACCGGCGTTCGTTTCTGGCTATCATACCATATCTTTTCTTCTTTGTCAGCGTCTTTCCCCGGAAAAATCCCCGCCTCCCCCCGTCTGCCCCCTTGTCGGGCAGAACAAAACGCGGTATGATAGAACAGACACGATTTCGTGGGGCTTCCGCCGGCGGCCCCAGGCAGGGAGGGACTGGTATGGGGGTGCATCACGGCCACCGGGAACGAATGAAGCAGGAGTTTTTGCAGGGCGGTCTGGCACACTTTTCCGAGCCGCGGGTGCTGGAGCTGCTGCTGTTCTACTCCCGCCTGCAAGGGGATGTGAACCCCCTGGCCCACCGGCTGCTGGACACCTTCGGCTCCCTGGCCGGGGTGCTGGACGCCCCGCCGGAAGCCCTGGCCAAGGTCCCCGGGGTGGGGGAAAACACCGTGGTCCTGCTCAAGCTCCTGCCGGCCATCGCCGCCCGGTATCTGGCCTCCCGGGCCAACGCGGAGATGATCCTCTCCGACAGCGCCAGCCTGCACGAGCTCTTCCTGCCCTACTTTTTCGGGGCCAGGAACGAGATGTCCTATCTGGCCTGTTTTGACAGCAAGCTGAAGCTGCTGGGCGTGAAAAAGATCAGCGAGGGCAGCCCCAACGCCAACGAGATCAGCATCCGCAAGATCTCCACCGAGGCCCTGGCCCTCAACGCCACCGTCGTGGTCCTGGCCCACAACCACCCCAGCGGCCTGGCCACCCCGTCCGAGGAGGACATCTTCACCACCCGTTACATCCAGGATTCCCTGCGGCCCCTGGGGATCACTCTGTACGACCATGTGATCCTGGCCGACGGCGAGATGGTCTCCCTCAAGGACAGCCGCTATCTCATGTCCCTCTGACCCCACCGGACAGAGGCGACCCCCACGGAGGTTTTTATGCCGAATTTTCAGGTGATCAGCGACTACATCCCCTCCGGCGATCAGCCGGAGGCCATCGACCGGCTGGCCCAGGGCGTCGAGCTGGGGCTGGAGGAACAGACCCTGCTGGGGGTCACCGGCTCCGGCAAGACCTTTACCATGGCCAAGGTCATCGAGCGCTTACAGCGCCCCACCCTGGTCCTGGCCCACAACAAGACCCTGGCCGCCCAGCTGTGCGCCGAGTTCAAGGAGTTCTTTCCCAACAACGCCGTGGAATACTTCGTCAGCTACTACGACTACTACCAGCCCGAGGCCTATATCCCCCACACCGACACCTTCATCGAAAAGGACAGCGCCATCAACGACGAGATCGAGCGCCTGCGCCACTCGGCCACCTCGGCCCTGTTTGAGCGGCGGGACGTGATCGTGGTGGCCTCGGTCTCCTGCATCTATGGCTTAGGCGATCCCATCGACTACGCCAACATGGTCATCTCCCTGCGCACCGGCCAGGAGCGGCCCATGGAAGAGCTGCTGAACAAGCTCACCGAGATCCGCTACGAGCGCAACGACGTGGCCTTCGACCGCAACCGCTTCCGGGTGCGGGGGGACACGGTGGAGATCTTCCCCGTCTATGCCAACGACCGGGCCATCCGGGTGGAGTTCTTCGGGGACGAGATCGACCGCATCAGCGAGATCAACGTGGTCACCGGCACCCCCACCCGGGTGGTGGACCATGTGGCCATCTACCCCGCCTCCCACTATGTGGCCTCCAAGGAGAAAATGGCGGCGGCCATCGACGAGATCTATCGGGAGATGGAGGAACGGGTGGCCTTTTTCAAGGCCAACGACCAGCTGCTGGAGGCCCAGCGGATCTCCCAGCGCACCTTATACGACATCGAGATGATGCGGGAGCTGGGCTACTGCTCCGGCATCGAGAACTACAGCCGGGTCATCGCCGGCCGGCCGGCCGGCTCGCCGCCCATGACCCTGCTGGACTACTTTCCCAAAGACTTCGTCCTCTTCATCGACGAGAGCCACGTCACCCTACCCCAGGTCCGGGCCATGTACGCCGGGGACCGGGCCAGAAAGACCACCCTGGTGGACTACGGCTTCCGCCTGCCCTGCGCCTTTGACAACCGCCCCCTCAACTTTGACGAGTTCACCCAGCGGGTCAACCAGGTCATCTATGTCTCCGCCACCCCCGGCGAGTATGAGCGCAGCCGCTCGGGGCAGATCGTGGAGCAGGTCATCCGCCCCACGGGCCTGCTGGACCCCAAGGTGCTGGTGCGCCCGGTGGAGGGCCAGATCGACGATCTGGTGGGCGAGATCCACGCCCGCACCGCCCGCCAGGAGCGGGTGCTGGTGACCACCCTGACCAAGAAAATGGCCGAGGACCTGACCAACTATCTCCAGGGCGTGGGCATCCGGGTGCGGTATCTCCACCACGACGTGGACACCATCGAGCGCATGGAGATCATCCGGGACCTGCGCCTGGGGACCTTTGACGTGCTGGTGGGCATCAACCTCCTGCGGGAGGGGCTGGACCTGCCGGAGGTCTCTCTGGTGGCCATCCTGGACGCCGACAAGGAGGGCTTTCTCCGCTCGGAGACTTCCCTCATCCAGACCATCGGCCGGGCCGCCCGGAACGCCGACGGCCTGGTGCTGCTCTACGCCGACCGGATCACCCCCTCCATGGCCGCCGCCATGGAGGAGACCCAGCGCCGGCGGGAGATCCAGCACGCCTACAACCAGGCCCACGGCATCGTCCCCAAAACCGTCGTCAAGTCGGTGCGGGAGCTTATTGAGATCTCCCACGCCCCCGACGGCAAGCCCGGGGCCAAGAGAGACAAGCCCCTCAGCCAGAAGGAAAAGGCCAGCCTCATCGCCAGCCTGGAACAGGAGATGCAGGAGGCCAGCCGCCGGCTGGAATTTGAATACGCCGCCGTTTTGCGCGACCAGATCATCGCCCTGCGGGGGTCCGGCGCCAGCGGCTGATCCCCAACGCCAACGAAACAGAGAGAAAGGAGTGTGCTGCTCATGGCAGCCAAGCAAACCACCCTCCCCGCCGCGGGACAAAAACGACCCTACCTGGCCATTCTGTGCATCCTCCTGGCCGGCTCCCTGTGGGGCTGTCTGGGGATCTTCAACCGCAACCTGTCCGCCCTGGGCATCGCCCCGGAAACCGTGGTGATGCTGCGGAACCTGGGGGCCTGCCTCATCCTCAGCCTGATCTTCCTGGTCTATGACCGCAGCATTTTCCGCATCCGCCTGCGCCACCTGCCCCTCTTTCTCGCCATGGGGCTGGTGAGCATCCTCTTCTTTACCCTGTGCTATTTCCGCAGCCAGCAGGTCTCCTCCCTGGCCGTGGCCGCCATCCTGCTCTATACGGCCCCCACCTTTGTGGTCCTGCTGTCGGCCCTGCTCTGGAAGGACCGCATCACCAAGCGGAAGCTGCTGGCGCTGGTCCTGGCGTTCCTGGGCTGCTGCTTCGTGGCGGGCATCCTGAACGGCCAGCTCTCCCTGACGCCCCAGGGGCTGCTGCTGGGCATCGGCAGCGGCCTGTTTTACAGCTCCTATACCATCTTCGGCCGGTTTGCCCTCCAGCACTACTCCCCCTTCACCGTCACCTTCTACACCTTCCTCATCGCCGGTGTGGGTTCCCTGTTCCTGACCAACACCCAGGACCTGTACACCACCTTCCACTCCCCCGCCGGCATCCTGCTCTCCCTGGGCATGATGGTCCTGGGCACGGTGCTGCCGTACCTGCTCTACACCAAGGGCCTCAACGACCTGGGCGACAGCGGCAAGGCCTCCATCCTGGCCTCCATCGAGCCGGTGGTGGCTTCTCTGGTGGGCATCCTCGCCTTTGGCGAGCCTATGTCCCTGGGCGTGGTGCTGGGCCTGGTGTGTATTCTGGCTTCCGTCTATATTCTGAGGTGATCCCATGGCAAAAAACAAAGAGGAAAAAACCAACGTCATCCGCATCCTGGAGGCGGCGGGCATCCCCTGCACGTCCTATGAGCTGGACCTGACCCAGCACACCGTTCCCGACGGCGTCGCCGCCGCCAAGCTGCTGGGCAAGCCCCCGGAGCAGGTCTTCAAGACCCTGGTGACCCAAGGCCCCAAGGGCGAGCACTTCGTGTTCGTGATCCCGGTGGCCGAGACCCTGGACCTGAAGAAGGCCGCCCGGGCCGCCGGGGTCAAGTCGGTCTCCATGCTGCCCCAGAAGCAGCTTCTGCCCCTGACCGGATACGTCCACGGCGGCTGCTCCCCCGTGGGCATGGCCAGGTCCTTCCCCACCTACTTCGCCGAAGAGGTCATCCTGGTGGACACCATGGTCTGCTCGGCGGGCAAGGTGGGCCGGCAGGTCGAGGTGGCCCCGGAGGCCCTCATCGCCCTGGTGGGGGGCGAGATCGCCGACCTCACCGCTTCATCCTGAGCCAAAGAAAGGCATCCGTTTATGCAATCTCACATCACCGTCAAGGGCGCCCGCGCCCATAACCTGAAAAACATCGACGTCTCCATCCCCCGGGACAAGCTGGTGGTCATCACCGGGCTGTCCGGGTCGGGCAAATCCTCCCTGGCCTTCGACACCATCTATGCCGAAGGCCAGCGGCGGTATGTGGAGTCGCTGTCCTCCTACGCCCGCATGTTCCTGGGCCAGATGGAGAAGCCCGACGTGGACTACATCGACGGCCTCTCCCCCGCCATCTCCATCGACCAGAAGACCACCAGCCGGAACCCCCGGTCCACCGTGGGCACGGTCACAGAGATCTACGACTACCTCCGCCTGCTCTGGGCCCGGGTGGGGACCCCCCACTGCCCCAAGTGCGGCAAGGAGATCCGCCAGCAGACCGTGGACCAGATCATCGACCAGATCCTCTCCCTGCCCGAGGGGACCCGCATCCAGGTCCTGGCCCCGGTGGTCCGGGGGAAGAAGGGCGAGCACGCCAAGATCCTGGAAAACGCCCGGAAGTCCGGCTACGTCCGCTGCCGGGCCGACGGGGTCCTGTACGAGCTGACCGAGGAGATCCCCCTGGAAAAGAACAAGAAGCACAACGTGGAGATCGTGGTGGACCGGCTGGTCATCCGCCCGGACATCACCCGCCGGCTGACCGACTCGGTGGAGACCGCCGCCAATCTGGCCGGCGGCCTGGTGCTGATCGACCTGGTCCAGGAGGGCCGGGACCTGTCCTTCTCCCAGAACTACGCCTGCGAGGACTGCGGCATCTCCATCGAGGAGCTCTCTCCCCGGATGTTCTCCTTCAACAACCCCTTCGGGGCCTGCCCCACCTGCACCGGGCTGGGCAGCCAGATGAAGGCCGATCCCCAGCTGGTCATCCCCAACCCTGCCTTGTCCTTGCAGGACGGGGCCATTGCGGTCTCCGGCTGGCAGAACGTGAAGAGCGACTCCATTTCCCGGATGTATTTCGAGGCGCTGGGCAAGCGCTATGGCTTCTCCCTGGCCACCCCCTTCCAGGATCTGCCGCCCCAGGCCCAGGAGGCCATCCTCTACGGCACCAAGGGCGAAAAGCTGGAGCTGAGCTACCAGCGGGCCGACGGCAAAGGGACCTTCCTCCAGGCCTTTGAGGGCATCCTGCCAAACGTGGAGCGCCGCTTCACCGAGACCCAGTCCGAGGCCTCCCGCAAGGAGCTGGAGGAGTGCATGAGCCAGTGCCCCTGCCCCACCTGCCAGGGCAGGCGGCTGAAAAAGGAGGCCCTGGCCGTGACCGTCGGCGGGCTGGACATCGACCGGTTCTGCCACAAGTCGGTCACCGACGCCCTGGCCTTTGTGGACGGGCTGACCCTCACCGACACCCAGGCCCAGATCGCCCGGCAGATCGTAAAAGAGATCCGTTCCCGGCTGACCTTCCTGCAAAGCGTGGGCCTGTCCTATCTCACCCTCAGCCGCCAGGCGGGCACCCTGTCCGGCGGCGAGAGCCAGCGCATCCGTCTGGCCACCCAGATCGGCTCCTCCCTGATGGGCGTGCTGTATATCCTGGATGAGCCTTCCATCGGCCTGCACCAGCGGGACAACGACATGCTGCTGGACACCTTGAAGCACCTGCGGGACCTGGGCAACACCCTCATCGTGGTGGAGCACGACGAGGACACCATGCGGGCCGCCGACTATCTGGTGGACATCGGCCCCGGCGCCGGGGTCCACGGCGGCCAGGTGGTGGCCGCCGGCACCGCCGAGGAGGTCATGGCCTGCCCCGATTCCCTCACCGGCCAATACCTCTCCGGGGCCAGAGCCATCCCCATCCCCGCCAAGCGGCGGACGGGCAACGGCCACCGGCTCACCGTCCGGGGGGCGGCGGAAAACAACCTGGCCCAGATAGACGTCTCCTTCCCGCTGGGGACCTTCACCTGTGTGACCGGGGTCTCCGGCTCCGGCAAGTCCTCTCTGGTCAACGAGATCCTGTTCAAACGGCTGGGGGCCGACCTGAACCGGATGAAGGTCCGCCCCGGAAAGCACGAGAGCCTGGAAGGGGAGGAATTTTTGGACAAGGTCATCGCCATCGACCAGTCCCCCATCGGCCGCACGCCCCGCTCCAACCCCGCCACCTATACGGGGCTGTTCGGGGACATCCGGGAGCTGTTCGCCTCCACCCCCGACGCGAAATCCCGGGGCTACGGCCCGGGGCGCTTCTCCTTCAACGTCAAGGGCGGGCGGTGTGAAGCCTGCGCCGGAGACGGCCTGCTCAAGATCGAGATGCACTTCCTGCCGGACATCTATGTGCCCTGCGAGGTCTGCAAGGGCAAGCGCTACAACCGGGAGACCCTGGAGGTCAAGTACAAGGGCAAGAACATCCACGACGTGCTGGACATGACGGTGGATGAGGGCGTGGAATTTTTCGCCAACCTGCCCAAGCTGCGGCGCAAGTTAGAGACCCTGGCCTCCGTGGGGCTGGGCTATCTGAAGATCGGCCAGCCCTCCACCACCCTCTCCGGCGGCGAGGCCCAGCGGGTCAAGCTGGCCACGGAGCTTTCCCGCCGCTCCACCGGCAAAACCATTTACATTCTGGACGAACCCACCACCGGCCTGCACACCTACGACGTCCACAAGCTGCTGGAGGTTCTGGACCGGCTGGTGGAAGGCGGCAACACCGTGGTGGTCATCGAGCACAACCTGGACGTGATCAAATGGGCCGACCACGTCATCGACCTGGGGCCTGAGGGGGGCAGCGGCGGCGGCCACATCGTCTGCACCGGCACCCCCGAGGAGGTGGCCCGCTGCGAGGCCTCTTACACCGGGCGCTACCTGAAAAAACTGCTCAAATGACCGGCACCCGCCGGCCCCGCCGGGCATAGACTGGGCTGGAGGTGCTGCCTGTGGAAATTCTCACGGCGATTTTGTGCGGCGTGCTGCTATTGGTGGTCAACCGGCTGCTCTTTCTCCATCTGATCGCCCCGGCCCAGCAGGGGACGATCCCCGTCTTTGCCGTCCTCCCCGCCGCCGGGGACGGCGACGGGCTGGAGCACACCCTGCGCCACCTGCAATGGCTGCGGGAGGAGCGCCTGGGCCGGTTCACCCTGCTCATCGTGGACGCCGGCCTGACCCCTGCCGGGCAGGCGCTGGTGCAGACCCTGCTGCGCCGGGACCCCGCCCTCCTCTTCTGCCCGGCAGAAGAGGCCACTCTGATCCTGAAAAGGAAGGATGACCATGGATACTTCTCCCTCTGATCTGGTGCTGCTGGACGGCACCGTCTCGGCGGTGATCTACCGCAACGAGGACAACGGCTATACCATCCTGCGCCTGGAAAGCCCCGACGCCCCGGAGGAGGTCACCGTCGTGGGGACCATGCCGGGCATCAACCCCGGGGAAGGGCTGTCCGTCCACGGCCGCTGGACCCACCACAGCACCTACGGCACCCAACTCAAGGCGGAGATCGTCGAGCGCCGGATGCCTGTGGGGGAAAAGGCGTTGGCGGAATACCTGGCCTCCGGCGCGGTGAAAGGGGTGGGGGCCGCCCTGGCCCGGCGGCTGCTGGACGCCTTCGGCGAGGACGTGCTGACGGTCATCGAGACCGACCCCCAGCAGCTGACGCTGGTGCGGGGGATCAGCCCCAAGCGCGCCCAGACCATCCACCGCTCTCTGTGCCAGCAGCTGGCCATGCGCCGGCTGCTGGATTTTCTCTCGGCCTACGGGCTGCCCCTGTCGGCGGCCATGCCCCTGTACCGCCGGTACGGCGACCTGGCCCTCAACGCCCTGCGGGCAGACCCCTATCTGCTGCTGGAGGACCCCCTGTCCCTCCCCTTCGCCGCTGCGGACAAGCTGGCCCAGGGGCTGGGGATGGACGCCGGGGACCCTCTGCGGCTGGAAGCCGGGCTGCTGTACATCCTCTCCCACAACCTGGACAACGGCCACGTCTTTCTCCCCTATGAGAAGCTCCTGGCCGCTGCCCAGCGGCTGCTGGGGGCCGAGCCGCCCCTGCTGGCGGAACGGCTGGACGATCTGACCGCCCGGCACAAGATCGTCCGGGAGGAGATCGCCGGCCAGGACGCCTGCTATCTGACCCGGCTCCACCACTGCGAGACCTATGTGGCCAACACCCTGCTGGCCATGAACGGCCCCGCCCTGTGTCCCCCGGACGACCTGGACAGCCTGCTGGAGCGCATCCAGCGGGAGCAGGGGCTGACCTACGCCCCCCTCCAGGCCGAGGCCGTCCGCACCGCCGCCCGGCAGCAGGTGATGCTCCTCACCGGCGGCCCGGGCACCGGCAAGACCACCTCGCTGCGGGGCATCCTGGCCCTGTTCGATCACCTGGGGCTGCACACCGCCCTGGCCGCGCCCACCGGCCGGGCGGCCAAACGGCTTTCCGAGACCTGTGGAGCAGAGGCCTCCACCATCCACCGGCTGCTGGAGACCCGCTACGACAACCAGACCGGCGGGCTCTCCTTCGCCCACAACGAGCAGGACCCCCTGGACACCGACGCGGTGATCCTGGACGAGGCCTCCATGGTGGACCTGGTGCTCATGCAGGCCCTGCTGGCCGCCCTGCCGGGCGGCTGCCGCCTGGTGCTGGTGGGCGACCCCCACCAGCTGCCCTCTGTGGGGCCGGGCAACCTGCTCTCGGATCTCATCCGGGCCCAGCGCCTGCCCACCCTCTGCCTGACGGAGATCTTCCGGCAGGCCGCCGCCTCCGCCATCATCCGGGGGGCCAGGGCCGTGGACCAGGGCCAATGCCCGGAGCTGGTCAACACCCCCGCCGGGGACCTGTTCTTCCTGCGCCGGACCGATCCGGCGGCGGCGGCGGAGACCATCGTCTCCCTCTGCCGGCAGCGCCTGCCCCGGAACATGGGCATCCCGGCCGGACAGATCCAGGTCCTCTCCCCCACCCGGAAGGGGACGGCGGGGACCGTCTCGCTGAACCGGATGCTCCAGGAGGCCGTCAACCCGCCGGCCCCCGACAAGAAGGAAAAAACCTTCGGGGACCTGCTCTTCCGGGAGGGCGACCGGGTGATGCAGGTGAAAAACAACTACGATGTATTGTGGGAGGACGAGAACGGCAGCGACGTGGGCATGGGGATCTTCAACGGGGACATCGGCCGGATCGCCGCCATCGACCCCGCCAGCGGGCTGGTCACCGTGGACTTTGAGGGCCACCGGGCCAACTACACTGCGGACATGCTCAGCCAGCTGGAACCGGCCTACGCCATCACCGTCCACAAGTCCCAGGGCAGCGAATACCGGGCGGTGGTCCTCTCGGCTGTCGAGGCCGCGCCCATGCTCCTGACCCGCGGGGTGCTGTACACCGCCATGACCCGGGCCAAGGAGCTGCTGGTGGTGGTGGGCGACGATCAGGTCCTGGCCCACATGGCCGCCAACGACCGCCAGCAGCGCCGCTACAGCGGCCTGCGGGCCAGGCTGGCCCGACATCCGTAACAGGAGGACCCTGCCATGTCTCTGCGTTCCCTACTGCTGGATCTCTTCTTTCCCCCCAAATGTCCCATCTGCGGCCAGCCGGGGCCGGCGGACACGCCCTGTCCCCGTTGCCGGCAGGCGGATTTCTGGCTGCCGCCAGAGCAGGCGGTCTTTCCAGGCCGGGACTTCCGCTGCTGTGTCTGCGCCGGCTGGTATCGGGATGATCTGAGGGCCTCCCTGCTGCGCTATAAATTCTCGGGCCGACGGGGCTATGCCAAAGCCTACGGTCCCCTGCTGGCGGAGGCCATCCGCCCCCATCTGACCGGGCGCTATGACCTGATCTCCTGGGTCCCCGTCTCCCGGCAGACTTTGAAAAAGCGGGGCTATGATCAGGCCCAGTTGCTGGCCCAGGAGACCGCGCGGGCGTTGGGCACCACAGCGGTGCCTCTGCTGGTGAAACAGGTCAACAACCGCCCCCAATCCTCCCTGACCGACGGACGGCAGCGGCAGGACAACGTGGCGGGGGTCTACGCCCCGGCCCCAACGGCAGACCGGGCCGCCGGCCGGCGGGTGCTGCTCATCGACGATGTCCTCACCACCGGGGCCACCCTGAACGAAGCCGCCCGGACCTTACGGCAGGCCGGGGCGGCGGAGGTGGTGGCCGCCGCGCTGTGCCGCACGCCCAGCCACCACCCCTGAAGAAAACCAAGAGACTTTCCCACGTTTCGCGGGAAAGTCTCTTGTCGTTTCCGCTATACTCGAACCCAGACAACCACAGGAAGGGGCGTAGGGAGTATGGACAAGCAAGGGGGCTTCGGTCGGGACATCGCCATGGACCTGGGGACCACCTCTGTGTTGGTGGCGGTGCGGGGCAAGGGGGTGCTGCTCCAGGAACCGGCGGTGGTGGCCGTGGACCGCCGCACCGGGCAGGTCCTGCAAGTGGGCCAGGCGGCCCGGCAGATGCTGGGGCGCACCCCGGGCGACCTGGTGGCGGTGCGGCCGCTGCGGGACGGGCTCATCGACCACTGCACCGTGGCCGAGGCCATGGTCCGGGCGTTTCTGCAAAAAGCCGCCCCCGGCCGCCTGCTGAAGCCGCGGCTGCTCATCGGGGTCCCCTCCGGCATCTCGGAGGTGGCAGAGCGGGCCGTGGTGGAGGCCGGCTTGCAGGCCGGGGCCCGCCGGGTGTACCTCATGGAAGAACCCCTGGCCGCCGCCCTGGGGGCGGGCATCGACATCCAGCAGCCCGAGGGGCACATGGTGGTGGACATCGGCGGCGGCACCACCGACGTGGCCGTGGCGGCTCTGGGCGGGGTGGTGGCCTCGGCCTGCCTCACCACCGCCGGGGACCAGCTGGACCAGGCCCTCATCCAATACGTCCGCCAGAAGCACGGGCTTCTTCTGGGGGCACGGTCCGCCGAGGAGGCCAAGTGCGCCATCGGCCAGGTCTCCGGCCCGGGAGAGGAGACCCTTGCGGTCAAGGGCCGCTGCCTCAGCACCGGCCTGCCCCGGGAGGTGGTCCTGTCCGGGGCCGAGACGGCGGAGGCCTTTGCGCCGGTGGCCGAGGCCATCGCCGCCGCCGTGCAGACGGTGTTGGAACGCACGCCCCCGGAGCTGGCCGCTGACGTGGCCGTCAGCGGCATCCTGCTCACCGGCGGCGGCAGTCTGCTGCGGGGGATGGACGACCTGCTGGCCCACCGGACCGGCATCCCCGCCCACCGGGCGGAGGACCCGCTGCAAGCCGTGGCGCTGGGCCTGGAAAAGGCCCTCCCCACCCTGTCCCGCCGGCAGGAAGGGGTCTTGAATCTCTCCCAGCGGCGGCAGCTGACCGGCTGAATGCCCACAAAACAGACCAGGGGTCTCGCGCGTCTGCGACGCAGCGAGACCCCTGGTTTGTTTTCATGGCAAGGCAGAAGGCGTTATCCCTTGGGGAACAGCAGCTCCAGGATGTGGAAAGCCTGCTTGCCGCCCATGAGCAGCCCGCCCCGGCAGGACTTGCAGTAGCAGACCACTTTTTCCGTGGGGATCTGGGCACAATATTCCTGGAAGTAGGCCGGCTTCTCCTCCTTGGGGATGGGGCGGAACATCTCTGCCCCCTGCTCCACATAGCGCTTGGGCGCCAGCTTGGCATCACTCTCCATGCAGGGGGAGGTGAGCTTCATGCCGCAGTAGGTGGTGTCGTTCCGGTTCTGGGGCAGCTCCACCACCTCAATGTTCATCTTTTTCAGCAGGGAGCGAATGGCCCGGTGGACGTTGTCCCGGCCCACTGCCATCCAGCAGTCCTGCAGGGCCATCTTCTCCCCGTGGTAGTCCGGGAAGGGGAAGTCCGGGTCGTTGTCCAGAATGTCCCAGACAAAGTCGATGTGGTCGGCCTTGCCGCTCTCCTCAATGATGTTGGCGCAGTTGTTGCACACCACAATGGCGGTGTCCTGGTCCGTCAGCTTGGGGTGGTTTTTCCGGCAGCAGCCCGCCGGGTCCACCTGATACTTGTCGCGAATGTACTCTGCCAGCTTTTGGCTCTCCTCGGGGTGGTCCAGCGTGGGCGTGCAGCCCCCAAAAAACATCGTTGCCATTTTTTCCGGTTTCCTTTCTGTTTGGTTCGTTCTGTATTCAAGCGTGCTGCTCCTTGCGCTTGGCCTCCTCGGCCAGGGCGATCCGCAGAGCTTTGGACAGCTGATCGGGACAGGACGTCGCCTTATAGCCGCAGCGGATGCCGGCGATCTTGGCAATGGCGTCTTCGGCGCGCATCCCCTCCACCAGCCGGGCCACGCCCTGGCTGTTGCCGGCGCAGCCGCCGACGATCTCCGCATGGCGGATCACGCCGTCGTCCAGCGTCACCTTCATTTTCTGTGAGCAGACCCCTTTGGTTTTGTATTCAATGGTCAAAAGGGATCACCTCCTTTTTCAGTCTTTGTGCTTCATCTTAGCAAAGCAGGCAAAAAAAAGCAAGCGCCCCCACTGGCAGGAAGCCCTGTGTATCTTTGCCGCTTCTTTTTTGTGCAAAACGGGTCATAGTAAGTCTGCGCGTTTTTGGCGCGCAAAAACCCAGAAGGAGAGGTGATTTTTTGCAGGACATCAAACCCCGCTCCGGGGCCGGCGCGCTGTTTCGCGCCCTGGTCCTGCTGGTCGCAGCAGCCCTGCTGGCCCTCACCCTGGTCCCCGCCGCCCAGGCGGCGGAGGAACCGGAGACCACCACCGTCATCCCCTTGGGCCGGGCCGTGGGCATCAAGCTCTTTGCCCAGGGCGTGCTGGTGGTGGGGCTGTCGGACATCACCACCGACCAAGGGGTGACCTCCCCCGCCCGGGCCTGCGGCCTGCAAAAGGGGGATGTGATCACCCACATCAACCAGACCAGGGTCAACGACATCGAGACCGTCCAGGCCCTGCTCCAGGAGCTGGACGGACAGCCCATGGAACTGACCGTTCTCCGGGACGAGCAGACCCAGACCATGACCACCCGGGCCGCCCGGTGCAGCGCCGACGGCAGCTACAAGCTGGGCGCCTGGATCCGGGACTCCATGGCGGGCATCGGCACCCTGACCTTTGTGGAGCCTAAAACCGGCCTGTTCGGCACCCTGGGCCACGGCATCAACGACGTGGACACGGCGGTGCTGATGAAGCTGCAGTCCGGGGCCATCACCCCGGCCTCGGTGGCCAGCGTGGTGAAGGGCGCTGACGGCCGGCCCGGGGAGCTGCGGGGGGCGTTCTCCTCCAGCAAGGACCTGGGGACCCTGTTTGCCAACACCAGGCAGGGGGTCTTTGGCCGCTTGAAGGACCCCGCCGCCTGCTCCGGCACCCCTGTGCCGGTGGCCCGGCCGGAGGAGGTCCACCCGGGGCAGGCCACCATCCTGTCCAACGTCTCCGGCACCACGGTGGAGGAGTACACCGTGGAGATCCTCAAGGTCTATGACAACACCACCGACACCCGTGACCTGATGCTCCGGGTCACCGACCCCCGGCTGCTGGACCGGACGGGGGGCATCGTTCAGGGCATGAGCGGCTCCCCCATCCTCCAGGACGGCAAGCTGGTGGGGGCAGTCACCCATGTGCTGGTGGACCACGCGGACCGGGGCTACGGCATCCTCGCCCAGAATATGCTGGCCCAGGCCCGGCAGGCCCAGCGCGGCTGAGGCCGCGCCAGCGCTTCCCTCGCCCTTTGCAAGGCCCACCCCGAACAGCGGGGTGGGCCTGCCCTTTTCCTGCTGTTCTGGCAAACGCCGCTGCCTTCCGGGCATCCGTTCCATCCATGGAAACGATCCCCCGCGTGCATCTCGTCCTCACGGCAGCACCCTCCCGCCGGGCGCGCAGCGTTTCCCCATCCCGCCGGAAAAATCCGAGCGCCAAGGCCCTTCCTATCTTGACCTGTTCCGCCCCTTCATGGTATAGTAAGGTTATCCTGGGTCAGTATTACAATACGGCCCAAAAACCTGTTTGGAGGTGTGTCCTTATGCTGGGAAAGAGAATGGGGGCCTTTGTCCTCACCTTTATCCTTCTGCTGTCCCTGTTGCCCCTTCCCACCGGGGCCGCCGCGGACAACAACGACAACATCGGCGTGGTCATCAACGGTACGCCGGTCTTATTTGACGACGGATATGGCCGTCCCTTTTTGGATGGCTCCGGGCGGACGCTGGTCCCCTTCCGGCTGACCATGGAGAGCTTCGGCTGCGACGTCCACTGGGACGACGCGACCCGCAGCGCCGTGGCCGAGAAGGACGGCATCCAAGTGGCCGTCCCCATCGGAAAACCTTACCTGCTGGTCAATGGCAAGCAGGTGCCCATTGACACCACCGCCCAGGTGGTGAACACCCGTACCTATCTGCCCATTCGCCCGGTGCTGGAAGCCTTCGGGGCCTTGGTCACCTGGAACGAGGCGGACAAGACCGTCGTGGTCTCCACCGACAGCAGTCTGCTCCGGGTCCACTTCCTGGACGTGGGCCAGGGAGACAGCATCCTCATTGACTGCGGCGAGACCGAGGTCCTCATCGACGGCGGTGACAACCGCGCCGGACAGGACGTGGTCGGCTATCTCCAGGCCTATGTGGACGGTCCTCTGGACTATCTCATCGCCACCCACCCCGACGCCGACCATGTGGGCGGCCTGGACGCCGTGCTGAAAGCCTTCAAGGTGGGCGAGGTCATCGACAGCGGCAAGTCCGCCGACACCGCCAGCTACCGGGACTACTGGGCCGCTGTGCAGGCCAACGGCTGCACCGTCTCCCAGGACGCCGACCGGATCATCGCCCTGAGCTCCATGGCCGCCCTGTCCATTCTGGAGACCGGCGACCACTGGACCGACAGCAACGACAGCAGCACCATCGTCCAGCTCACCTGCGGCAACATCCAGGTCCTCTTCACCGGCGACATCTCCGACCAGGTGGAGCAGGATATGCTGCCCCTGTTCGGTGACATCGACGTGCTGAAGGTCAGCCACCACGGCAGCGCCGGGTCCTCCTGCGCCCAGTTCCTGTCGGTGGTCAAGCCCGAGGCCGCCGTGATCTCCTACGGCCTGAACAACAGCTACCATCATCCCGCCCTGGCCACCCTCCAGCGCCTGTTCCAGGCGGGGACCACGGTCTACGGCACTGGCAAGAGCGGCACCATCATCCTGACCACCGATGGTCACTCCTACAGCTTCAACACCAGTCAGGCCCTCACCCTGGAGGATGCCGGCGCCTGAACTCATAACGCCCGCGCCCCGTGCCCGCACCCCCTGCGGACACGGGGCGTTTCTCTCTTTTTGTTTGTTAAATATTGTAAAAAACTTGTAGGAATCGGTAAATTTATAAAAAAATAGTTGCCATTTTCTTTTGCCGGTCTTATAATTGGAGCACCAAACATCCCCCCGCAACGTTGCCCCCGGCAAGAAAGGAGGCGTTTCTATGGGCTACCATTACCTGTTAGATCTGGCCCTGATCCTGCTGAGCACCAAGGTTCTCGGCTTATTCTCCCAGCGCTTTCGGATGCCCCAGGTGGTGGGCGCTCTGGTGGCCGGCCTGCTGCTGGGGCCGGCGGCGCTGGGGATCATTGAGGAAACGGATTTCCTCCGCGCCACCGCCAGCCTGGGCGTAATCGTGCTGATGTTCACCTCCGGCATGGAGACCGACCTGAACGAACTCAAGCGCTGCGGCAAGTCCGCCTTTCTCATCGCCCTGGCCGGCGTCCTGCTGCCCCTGCTGGGCGGCTTTGTCGTGGGGCATTACTTCAACGACCCCACCCTGCTGGTGAACAACACCCCCGGCCCCCAGGGCAGCCTCCTGCTGCAAAACGTCTTTCTGGGCATCATCCTCACCGCCACGTCGGTGAGCATCACCGTGGAGACCCTGCGGGAGCTGGGCAAGCTGCGGGGCACGGCGGGCAGCGTCATCCTGGCCGCCGCCATCATCGACGACGTGCTGGGCATCGTGGCCCTGACCATCGTCACCAGCTTTTCCGACGACTCGGTCCATGTGGGGCTGGTGCTGCTGAAGATCCTGCTCTTCTTCGTCTTTGCCGTGGTGGCCGGCGTGGGCTTTGCCCGGTCCTACCGCTGGTGGACGGGCAAGACCGAGGAGAACCGCACCCAGCACGCCATCGTGGCCTTTGTCTTTTGCCTGCTCATGGCCTACCTGGCCGAGGAGGTCTTTGGCGTGGCGGACATCACCGGCGCCTTTGTGGCCGGTCTGGTCCTGGCCAACGCCACCACCGGCGAGCGCAGCCTCTATCTGTCCGACAAGTTTGAGTCGGTCTCCTTCCTCTACCTCTCCCCGGTGTTCTTCGCCAGCATCGGTCTGCAGGTGGTGCTTTCGGCCATGAACCTGCACATTCTTCTCTTTGCCGTGGTCCTCACCATCGTGGCCATTCTGACCAAGATCCTGGGCTGCGGCCTGGGGGCCAGGCTGTGCCGGTACTCCCCCAAGGAGTCCTTGCAGATCGGCGTCGGCATGATCTCCCGCGGCGAGGTGGCTTTGATCGTGGCCACCAAGGGGGCCTCTCTGGGGCTGATCAACCCCGAGCTCTTCGGCCCTGTCATCGTGGTGGTGGTGGTCACCACCATCATCACCCCCATCCTGTTGAAACTGGTTTTCCGGGACCCGCCGGCATCGCCCCGCCCGGACGCCATTTCATAAATTTTTCCCGGCACGATCTCTTGGGGGCCGTTGGTCCCTGCCGGCCTCCCGCCCGGTCCCCGCGCCTGACAGGACCCCCAGTGTGCCCAGTCTTCCCTGGAAAGGATCTGATCGTCTATGAACTCTTCTCAGATCATCGCCGTCGTCATCTTCGTGGTGACCATGGCCGCCATCATGACGGAAAAGCTCCACCGCACCGTGGCCGCCGTCACCGGGTCCCTGCTGCTGATCCTCACCGGTGTGCTGACCGTCGAGTCCGGCCTCTCCTATGTGGATATGAACACCCTTGGCGTGCTCATCGGCATGATGCTCTTCGTCTCCGTGGTCAAAAACTCCGGTCTGTTTGAGTACATCGCCATCCGGGCCGCCAAGGCCGCCAAAGGACATCCCTGGCGGCTGATGGTCCTGTTCGTCCTCATCACCGCCATCCTGTCCGCCTTCCTGGACAACGTGACCACCGTGCTGCTCATCGGCCCCATGACCCTGGCCATCACCAACATGCTGAAGGTCAACCCGGTCCCCTTCTTCATGACCCAGATCATGGCCTCCAACATCGGCGGCACCGCCACCCTCATCGGCGACCCGCCCAACATCATGATCGGCAGCGCCGCCGGCCTGAGCTTCACCGACTTCATCACCAACACCGGGGTCGCCGTCCTCTTCGTGCTGGCGGCCACCCTGCTCTGCTTCTACTTTATCTATGGGCGCAAGCTGCAGGTGGACCCCGAGGCCATGAGCTCCATCCTCCTGCTGGATGAACGCAAGTCCATCAAGGACCGCCCGCTGCTGATCAAGAGCGTGGTCATGATCCTGCTGGTGGTGGTGGGCTTTGTCTTTCACGACCAACTCCATCTGGAGTCCTGCACCATCGCCCTCACCGCCGCCGCCGTGATGCTGCTCATCGGCCACCAGGACGTGGAGGAGATCGTCTCCAGGGTGGAGTGGACCACCATCCTTTTCTTTGGCGGTCTGTTCATCGTGGTGGGCGGCTTGCAGGAGACCGGCATCATCCAGATCCTGGCCAACGGCCTCATGTCCCTCACCGAGGGCCACATGACCCTGACCATCCTGCTGATCCTGTGGGTCTCGGCCATCATCTCCTCCTTTCTGGACAACATCCCCTTCGTGGCCACCCTCATCCCCCTCATCCTCACCATGCAGAGCAACGGCGTGGATGTCACCCCCCTCTGGTGGGCGGTCTCGCTGGGCGCCTGTCTGGGCGGCAACGGCACCCTCATCGGCGCCTCGGCCAACGTGGTCCTGTCGGGGATCAGCACCCGCCACGGCTTCCCCATCACCTTCGCCAGCTATTTCAAGGTCGGCTTCCCCCTGATGCTGGTGTCGGTGGCCATCAGCACCGTTTTCCTGCTCCTCCGGTTCGCCTGAGGAGGTCCCATCTGCCCGGAGCATTCCCCCTGGGTGCCCCACCGTAAAAGGAGATCCTTATGAGTCTGTCCACATTCAGCGGCGATTTCATCGACGTGGCCCTCAGCCAGCTGGGCGCCAGCAAGATCAAGGTGGTCAGCGGCAAACAGCATGTGGTGAACTTTGACCTGGGCGACGGCCTGAACCTCACCTACCTGTTCACCCTCACCAACGAGAACCGCTGCTACCTCCAGCGCGCACGGCCCTACCCCATGGTCCAGGGCCGCTTCGCCAGCGTGGAGGAGATCCTCCAGTTCATTGCCCGGGACCACCAGGCCTTCCGCAACGCCCACAACAGCCACCACTATCAGGCCTTCCTGGACACCACCCGGAAAACCCAGTCCCTGACCCACAGCATGGAGGAGCTGTTCATCACCCACAACATCAGCGGCGACGACCTGGCCCTGCTGCACAGCCAGTGCGACCAGCTGGTGGACCTGATCGACCAGATCAAGGCCCGCTCGCCGGAGGTCCTCTGCGAAGAATGATCCGGCCCCGGGAGAAAGCGCCTGTTCTCCCGGGGCTTTTTCTGCACAAAAAAAGCACGCCCTGCTGCCCGGGCGTCTGATCCCGCACAAAAGGAGCGTGTTTCTCTCCATGAATGGTTCTGTTCTCTGGGGCGTCCTGCTGGCCGCCCTGCTTCTCTGGGCCCTCTGGGCCAACAAGGCCCTTGCCCTGCACCAGATCCCTCTGGCCTCAGACCACCTGCCCGCCGCCTTTGCCGGCCTGCGGATCGCCCACCTGTCCGACCTGCACAACGCCCGGTTCGGCCGGGAGAACCGGCGGCTGCTGGACAAGCTGGCCCAGGCCCAGCCGGACCTCATCGTCCTCACCGGCGACCTCATCGACGCCCGCCGGACCAACCTGGACCGGGCCCTGGCCTTTGCGGTCCGGGCCGCCGGGCTGGCCCCTACTTACTACGTTCCCGGCAACCACGAGGCCCGGCTACCGGCGGCACAATACCAGCGTCTCCGCCAGGGTCTGACGGCAGTGGGGGTCACGGTGCTGGAACACGAAAGGGTGACCCTCACCCGCGGCGGCGACCGGCTCACCCTGCTGGGACTGGCGGACCAAGCCTTCGCCCGGACCCAAGGCGACCACCGGCCGGCGGCACAGCTTGCCGCCGAGGCTTTGGAAGCCCTGCAAACCGCAGAGGATGGCTACACCATTCTTCTGGTCCACCGCCCGGAATCCTTTCCGGTCTACGCCGCCCTGGGGGCCGACCTGGTCCTGAGCGGTCACACCCACGGCGGGCAGGTCCGTCTGCCCGGTCTGGGCGGGCTGTTCGCCCCCAGCCAGGGGTTTTTCCCCCGCTACGACGCGGGCCTCTACCGCCAGGGACAGGCCAGCCTGGTGATCAGCCGGGGCCTGGGCAACAGTCTGGCGCCCCTGCGCCTGAACAACCGGCCGGAGGTGGTGGTCCTCACCCTGTCCCCCGGTCCTCAGTGAAGGTTCAGCAGCAGGAGCATACTCAGCACCAGCACCAGCAGCACCGCCGGCACCGTGTACTTGCAATACCGCTTCCAGGAGATGGGGTGGCCCTCCCGGGCCGCCATGGCCACCCCGGCCACGTTGGCCGAGGCCCCCACCGGGGTGGCGATGCCGCCGATGTCCGTGCCCTTGGACACCGCCCAGGTGAGGGTGTGCAGATCCATGCCCAGGGTACTGGACAGGGACTGGAGCACCGGCACCATCACCGTGGCCATGGGGATGTTGTCCACAAAGGCGGACGTGATGGCGGTGAACCAGATCAGCAGGACCACCATCCGCTCGGGGCTGTCGCCGCCCAAAGACGCCAGCCCCTGGGCCAGCCCCTCCAGCACCCCCGTCTGTTCCAGGCCGCTGACGGTCAGGAACAGGCCCAGGATAAAGCCGATGGTCCGCCAGTCCACCCGCTTCAGCACGCTGCGGGGATAGCGGACCCCCAGCAGCGCAAACACCGCCGCGATGCAGCCGATGGTGGGCATGGTCAGGCCCGTGACGGTGTGGGTGGCGATGAGCAGCAGCACCGCGCCAAAGACGACCACGCTGTGGACAAAGGCCCGGCGGTTGGGGATGGCATCGGCGGGGTTGATGTCCCACAGGGCCGGGTCTGCCGTGTACCCCTGCTTGAGCTTGTTGCGGAAGCAGAAGTAGAAATACACCAGCACCACCGCCAGCCCCACCAGACAGATGACCCCATTATTCTTCAAAAAGTCCCAGAAACTCAGGCCCAGAGAGGTGCCGATGATGATGTTGGGCGGGTCGCCGCTCATGGTGGCCGCGCCGCCCAGGTTGGCAGAAAAGATCTCCGCGATGATCAGCGGCACCGGGTCGAACTTCAAGAAATGGGCCAGCCGCACCGTGGCCACCACCAGGAACAGGACCACGGTGATGCTGTCCACAAACATGGACAGCAGCGCGGCCAGGACCATGAAGCTGAGCATCAGCGGCATAGGCCGGAAGGACAGCGCTTTGGCCAGCCGCAGGCAGATCCAGTCGAAAAAGCCCGCTTCGCTCATGCTCTCCACCATGACCATCATCCCCGTCAGGAAGAGGATGGTACTCCAGTTGATGCCTACGTTCAGCTCCGTCACGCCCCCGTGGGCAAACCAGAACTGTGGTTTGAAAAAACTGCCGACGCTCAGCGCCTCCAGCACCGCTGCCGGACTGCCCATGGCCCCCAGCAGGACCACGACGACCATCACACCTCCGGCAGACAGGGTCAGCAAATAACGGGGACGTTTCCCCCGCAGCAGCTCCACAAACAGCACAACGGCCACGACCAGGGCCAAAACACGGCTGAGCATCAACCTTTCGCTCCTCTCACTTCACAGGGATCTCCGGCCCACCGGCCGGATCAATAGCGCAGCAGGATGATGGCCATGCTGATGGCCACCACGATCACTGCGGCAGGGGCGGAATACTTGCAATAGCGTCCCCAGCTGATGGGGTGGCCCTCCCGGGCGGCGATGGCGGTTCCCGCCACGTTGGCCGAAGCGCCGATGGGGGTGGCGCTGCCGCCGATGTCCGTGCCCATGGACAGGGTCCAGGCCAGGGTGTTCAAATCCACCCCCATGGTGGACGACAGGGAGGTGATCACCGGCACCATGGTGGCGGCAAAGGGAATGTTATCCACAAAGGCCGAGGCCACCGCCGACAGCCAGATGACCACGATGACCATGATCGTCAGGTTCCCGCCGGTGATGTTGGCGATGCCGTTGGCCATGGCCATGAGGACCCCCGTCTGTTCCAGGCCGCTGACGGTGACGAACAGACCCAGGAAGAACAGAATGGTCTGCCAGTCCACCCGCTGCAGCAGCCGCAGCGGGGTTTTGTTGGTGGCCAGGGTCAGCACCGCCGCGATGACCCCCACCATGGCCACCGTCAGCCCCGTCATGGCATGGGTGACCAGCAGGACCACGGTGAGGAGAAAGATCCCGACGCTGACGAAAAACTTCCGCAGGTTGGGGATACATTCCCGGGGCTCCAGGGCCATGGCCCGCTGACGGGCGGCCTCGTCCACCTGCTTCATGTCCTTGCGGAAGCAGAAATAGAAGTAGGGGACGATAACTGCCATGCTCACCAGGGCGATCAGGCCCGTGTTCTGGAGGAAGTCTCCAAAGGACAGGCCCAGGGCCGTGCCGATGATGATGTTGGGCGGGTCGCCGCTCATGGTGGCCGCGCCGCCCAGGTTGGCGGTGAAGATCTCGGCGATGATCAGGGGGATGGGGTCAAAGTGCAGCAGGTGGGCCAGACGCACGCTGGCCACCGCCAGGAACAGGATGACCGTGATGCTGTCGATGAACATGGACAGCACCGCCGACAGGATCATGAAACACACCAGCAGCGGGACGGGCCGGTAGTTGACCAGCTTGGCCAGACGCAGGCACAGCCAGTCAAAGAAGCCCGCCTCGCTCATGTCCTCCACCATGATCATCATTCCGCTGATGAAGATGATGGTGCTCCAGTTGATGCCGGTGTTCATCTCGTTGACCGCCGTGTGGCCGGTGTACCAGAAGGTCGTCTCGGCCATGCTCTGCAAGCTCAGGGCTTCCAGCACGGCAGGGAGGCTCTGCATACTCAGCAAAAACACCCCCACCAGGGTCAAGCCTCCGGCGACCAGGGTCACCAGATGCCGGGGAAACTTCTCGCGGACGATCTCCACAAACATGACCACAAAGATCACAACGGACAGGATCTGACTTAACATTCTCCATTCCTCCCACGGGAGAAGGCCCTCTCCACGGCCTCTCCCCTGTTTTCTTCATAGGCCCCCTTCCCAAGAGGGCCTGGTTTCTTGGCAGAGCAACGCCTCAGCACAGCAATAACTTCCTGTTTTTTACACGTTTTCCCTTTCCTTTCCAAGGTTTTCCTTGGATTCCCAAATATTCCGGGCAGGAAAAAGGGAGCAGGCCTTGCAAAAGGTCCTGCTCCCGTTTTTTCTCTCCTTGGGAGCACCATTCGGACAGGGCCGTCCCCCCTCAGTGGAGGAACGCGTCGAACCTGCACAGCTGCTCGCACACGCCGCAGCCCACGCACAGGGTGTTGTCCACATGGGCCTTGCCCTCCTTGATGGAGATGGCGGGGCAGCCGATCTTCATGCAACTCTTACAGCCGATGCACTTTTCCTTGTTCACCGCCAGAGGCGCGTTGTGTTTGACGTACTTCAAGAGAGCGCAGGGACGGCGGGAGATGATGACGGAGGGCTCGTTGGCGGCCAGCTCTTCCTTCACCGCCTGGTCACAGGCCTTCAGGTCGTAAGGATCCACCACCCGAACCCGGTTGAAGCCCATGGCCTTGCACAGGGATTCCAGATCGATCTTACCGGCGGGGTCGCCCTTGATGTTGTAGCCGGTGGTGGGGTTCTGCTGGTGGCCGGTCATGCCGGTGATGGAGTTGTCCAGGATGATGACGGTGGAGTTGGACTGGTTATAGGCGATGTTGGCAAGGCCGGTCATGCCGGAGTGCATAAAGGTGGAGTCGCCGATGACGGCCACCGTCTTGCCCTGGCTCTGCTCCCCCAGGGCCTTGTTAAAGCCGTGGATGGCGGAAATGGAAGCGCCCATGCACAGGGTCATATCCATGGCGGCCAGGGGGGCCACTGCGCCCAGGGTATAGCAGCCGATGTCGCCCAGAACGGTACACTGATTCTTGCTCAGGGTGTAGAACAGGCCCCGGTGGGGACAGCCGGCGCACATGACGGGGGGACGGTTGGGGATGACCTCGTCCAGGCCTGCGCCGGTATGTACCTGCCCGCCCAGTCTGGCGGCGATCAGGTTCTGGGAGAACTCGCCCTCCATGGGCAGCACGTCCTTGCCGGACACCTCCAGCCCCAGGGCACGGCAGTGGTTCTCGATGATGGGGTCCAGCTCCTCCACCACCACCAGTTGATCCACCTTTGCGGCGAAGTCCCGGAGGAGCTTGACGGGCAGGGGGTTGGCCATGCCCAGCTTCAGCACGGAGACGGAGTCGCCAAAGACCTCCTTCACATACTGATAGGAGGTGGAGGAGGTGATGATGCCCATCTTGGTGCCGCCCATCTCCACCCGGTTGATGGGGGCGGTCTCCGCCCACTCCTGCAG
>CAKTSK010000013.1 GCA_934597725.1 uncultured Eubacteriales bacterium | reverse complement strand
AACTTAACCTTAACACAGGTCACTCCTATTCGCTCTTCTTTTTTGACTATCTGTCACACATCATTGTAACACCTACATACCTGACGGACCATCCGGGCGCAAGGTCTTGCGGGGGACTGGGAAACTATGGTATACTATTAGACCATATCAGACCCATCAGACCAGACAGACCAGGGCGGGCGACCCCGCCTGGAAAGGGGGCCAGGATGGAATTTATCATCATTTCCGGCATGTCCGGGGCGGGGAAGAGTTCTGCCGCTGCGTTTTTGGAGGACCTGGGTTTTTATTGCGTGGACAACATGCCCGTGGCCCTCATCACCAACTTTGCCGGCCTGTGCATGGCCGGGGCCGGGACGGGCAAATACAGCCGGGTGGCCCTGGTCACCGACATCCGGGGCGGGCAGACCTTTGACGAGCTGTTCCAGGTGCTGGACGGCCTGAAGGAGATGAACCTATCCTATCAGCTGCTGTTCATCGAGGCCGCCGACGAGGACATCGTCCGCCGCTACAAGGAGACCCGCCACACCCACCCCCTCACCCGCCAGGGCTATCCCCTGCCGGTGGCGGTGAAGCTGGAGCGGGTGGCCCTGGAGCCGGTGCGCCGCCGGGCCAGCCACATTCTGAACTCCACGGGGCTGAACCTGTCCAAGTTCCGGGGGGAGCTGCTGCGGCTGTTCGGCATGGGCTCGCCGGACGAGACCATGACGGTGTCGGTGACCTCCTTCGGCTTCAAGTACGGCATCCCCATCGACGCCGACCTGGTCTTTGACGTGCGCTTTCTGCCCAACCCCTATTACATCGCGGAGCTGAAGGAGTGCACTGGCCTGGAGGAGGCCGTGCGGAGCTTCCTCTTCGGCTACCGCCAGACCACGGAGTTCCTGCGCCACCTGGAGGAGCTGTTTGCCTTTCTGCTGCCCCAGTATGTGGAGGAGGGCAAGTCGTCCCTGGTCATCGCCATCGGCTGCACCGGCGGGCACCACCGGTCGGTGGCCGTGGCCCACGCCGTGACGGAGTTTCTGCGGCAGAAGGGCTACCGGGTGGAGGAGAACCACCGGGACATCAGCCGGTAAGATCGCCCCGCCTGCCGGCGGGGACCCGAGAAGGAGGGGGAGAGGATGTCATTTGCAGCGGATGTGAAGGCAGAGCTGTGCCGGGGCAAGCCCGGCCGGAAGTGCTGCGCCCTGGCCGAGGCCTGCGGGGTGCTGCTGTACTGCAACCGGTTTTCGCTGTCCGAGGTGAAGATCGTCACGGAGTCAGCGGCCTTTGCCCAGCGGCTGCCGGGGCTGTTCCACCGGGCCTTTGGCCTGGCCTTTGACCAGAAGGGGGATGCCTCCGGGGCGGGGAAGCGGATCTTTACCATCACCGACCCGGATAAGCTGACCCAGCTGTGGGAGACCTGCGCCTTCGATCCCGGCGGGCCGGCCCACCACATCAACTTCGGCCTGCTGGAGGAGAGCCACTGCCGCATGGCCTTTCTGCGGGGGGCCTTCCTGGCCGGCGGCTCGGTGACCGACCCCCAGAAGGGCTACCACCTGGAGCTGGCCACCACCCACCTGCGGGTGAGCCGGGAGCTGGAGGCCCTGCTGCTGGAGCTGGGCTACGCCCCCAAGGAGACCACCCGCAAGGCCAATTACATCACCTATTTCAAGCAGAGCGAGGCCATCGAGGACCTGCTCACCGCCATCGGCGCGCCGGTGTGCGCCATGGAGCTGATGAACACCAAGGCGGAAAAGCTGCTGCGAAACGGGGTCAACCGCCGGGTCAACTGCGAGGCGGCCAACGTGGACAAGACCGTGGACGCCGCCCTGGAGCAGCGCCGGGCCATCCAGCTCCTGCGGGAGAAGGGGACCTTGCAGGAGCTTTCCCCCAAGCTGCAGGAGGCAGCCCGCCTGCGGGAGGCCAACCCGGAGCTTTCCCTGTCCCAGCTGGCGGCCCTGTGCGTGCCGCCGGTGACCAAGTCCTCCCTCAGCCACCGGCTGCGGAAGCTGATCCAGCTGAGCAAGCAGGCGGACTGACCGGGGGCGAAAAAAGTCGCCGGAACGGGGAAGAATATGGCCCGGGGGCTTGCATTTTGGCCCCTTGTGGCGTATCATACCTCTGTTAATCAGGACGTGCCCCCTGGCGGGCGCGCCGGGAGGATCGGCTGTGCCTGATCCTCCTTTTTCATTTCAGGAGCAAAAAAGGAGATTGCGTATGAATCGTTATGAACAAGCGGCTGCTTACCATCACCAGGGCTTCAACTGCTGCCAGGCTGTGCTGGCCGCCTACCGGGACCTGACCGGCCTGAGCGAACAGACCAGCTTTGACATGGGCGGCGGCTTCGGGGCCGGAGCCAACAGCGGGGAGCTGTGCGGGGCCATCACCGGGGCGGTGATGACCCTGGGCCTGCTCACCCCCATCGACCGGGAGGACCCGGTGGGCAGCAAGCGCCGCACGGGCAAGCTGGCCAAGGAGTTCCAGCAGCGCTTCCGGGAGAAGTTCGGGGAGCTGCGCTGCCGCCCCCTGCTCAAAACCGAGGTCCGGGCCGGGGACGAGACCCCGGCGGCCCGGGACCTGGGGCTGACCAACCGCTGTGACGTGCTGATCATCTCCGCCATCGAGATTTTAGAGGAAATGCGGCAGGAGCGGGCCTGACCGCCCGCCGCCCAAGAGGGGAGGAGACCTATGGCCTTCGTGCATTTGCATGTACACTCAGAATACAGTTTGCTGGACGGCGCCTGCCGCATCCCGGCGCTGGTGGCCCGGGCCAAGGAGCTGGGCCAGACGGCGGTGGCCGTGACCGACCACGGGGTGATGTACGGGACCATCGACTTCTACCGGGCGGCCAAAGCCGCCGGCATCAAGCCCATCATCGGCTGCGAGGTCTATGTGGCCCCCCGGACCCGGTTCGACCGGGTCCATGAGCTGGACGACCACCCCTATCACCTGGTCCTGCTGTGCCGGAACGAGCAGGGCTACCGGAACCTGTCGGCTCTGGTCAGCCGGGGCTTCACCGAGGGCTTTTACGGCAAGCCCCGGGTGGACTGGGAGCTGCTGGAACGCTACCACGAGGGCCTTATCGCCCTCTCCGCCTGTCTGGCGGGAAAGCTGCCCCGGCTGCTGCTGGCGGGGGACACCGCCGGCGCCAAGGCCCACGCCCTGGAAATGCAGGCCCTGTTCGGCCCGGAGAGCTACTATCTGGAGCTGCAGGACCACGGCATCCCCCAGCAGAAGCAGGTCATCCAGGGCATCCTGGCCCTCCATCAGGAGACGGGCATCCCCCTGGCGGCCACCAACGACGCCCACTACCTCACCCGCCAGGACGCGGTGCTGCAAGATGTACTCATGTGCATCCAGATGAACCGGACGGTGGACGACCCCAGCCGGATGCGCTTCGAGACGCCGGAGTTCTATCTGAAATCGGAGCAGGAGATGGCCGCCCTCTTCCCCGACTGGCCGGAGGCTTTGGAGAACACCGCCCGCATCGCCGAGGTCTGTAACGTGGAGTTTGAATTCGGGGTCTACCACCTGCCGGAATTCAAGCTCCCCCCGGGCTATGACGACGGGGATGCCTACTTCGAGACCCTCTGCCGCCAGGGCTTCGCCCGCCGCTATCCCCAGGCCGGGGAGGCCGAGCAGGCCCAGCTGACCTATGAGATGGACATGATCCGCCGGATGGGCTTTGTGGAGTATTTCCTCATCGTCTCCGACTTCATCGGCTATGCCAAGGCCCACCAGATCCCCGTGGGGCCGGGGCGCGGCTCCGCCGCCGGGTCCATGGTGGCCTACTGCCTGGACATCACCGACGTGGACCCGGTGAAATACTCCCTCTACTTCGAGCGCTTCCTGAACCCCGAGCGGGTGTCCATGCCCGACATCGACGTGGACTTCTGCTACCGCCGCCGGGGGGAGGTCATCGACTATGTGAACCGGAAATACGGGGCCGACCATGTGGCCCAGATCGTCACCTTCGGCACCATGGCCGCCAAGGGGGCCATCCGGGACGTGGGCCGGGCCTTGAACGTGCCCTATGCCCAGGTGGACGCCATCGCCAAGCAGGTGCCCAACGCCCTGCACATGACCCTGGACCAGGCCCTCAGCCTGTCCAAGCCCCTGCGGGAGATGTACGAGCAGGACCCGATCGTGCAGAAGATCATCGACACCGCCAAGGGGCTGGAGGGGATGCCCCGCCACGCCTCCACCCACGCCGCCGGGGTGGTCATCACCCGCAACCCGGTGGACACCTACGTCCCCCTGGCCAAGAACGACGAGGCCGTGGTCACCCAGTATCCCATGACCACCCTGGAGGAGCTGGGCCTGCTGAAAATGGACTTCCTGGCCCTGCGGAACCTGACGGTGCTGGACGACGCGGTGCAGATGGTCCGGGCCAGGGAACCCGACTTCACCCTGAAAAGCATCCCCGATGAGGACCCGGAGACCTTTCAGATGCTCTCCGACGGCCGCACCTGCGGGGTGTTCCAGATGGAATCGGCGGGCATGACCGGGGTGTGCGTGGGCCTGAAGCCCAAGGACATCGAGGACATCACCGCCATCATCGCCCTCTACCGCCCCGGCCCCATGGAGTCCATCCCCCGCTTCATCGCCAGCAAGCACAACCCGGACACCGTCACCTACCGCCACCCCGCCCTGGAACCCATCCTGGCCAACACTTACGGGTGCATCGTCTACCAGGAGCAGGTCATCGAGATCTTCCGCCGGCTGGCGGGCTACTCCCTGGGGCAGGCCGACATGGTCCGCCGGGCCATGTCCAAAAAGAAGCTGGCGGACATCCAGCGGGAGCGGGCGGCCTTCCTCCACGGGGACCCGGAACGGAATATCGCCGGCTGCGCCGCCAACGGCATCGAGCAGACGGTGGCCGAGGAGATCTACGACGAGATCACCGACTTTGCCAACTACGCCTTCAACAAGGCCCACGCCGTCTGCTACGCCATCGTGGCCTATCAGACCGCCTGGTTCAAGTGCCATTACCCCCGGGAGTATATGGCCGCCCTGCTCACCTCGGTGCTGGACTCCCAGGACAAGATCGCCGAGTACATCGCCGAGTGCCGCAGCATGGGCATCCGCCTGCTCCCGCCGGACATCAACCAGTCCGGCCCCCACTTCACCGTGGCCGGAGAGGACATCCGCTTCGGCCTGGCGGCCCTGAAAGGGGTGGGCCGGGGCTTTACCAACACGGTGCTGGCCCAGCGGGAGGCCGACGGCCCCTTCACCTCCTTCCCCGACTTCTGCCAGCGGCTGCTGGACCAGGACCTGAACAAGCGGGTGCTGGAAAGCCTCATCCGGGCCGGGGCCTTCGACGCCATGGGCGTGCGCCGGTCCCAGCTGCTGGACGCCTATGAACAGCTGCTGGACAGCCTGGCCCGGAACCGGCGGAAGAACCTGGAGGGCCAGTTCGACCTGTTCTCCCTGGGCCAGGACAAGCCCGAGCCGGTGGAGTTGGTGCTGCGGGACCTGCCGGAGTTCCCCCCCCAGGAGCTGATGGCCATGGAAAAGGAGGTCACCGGCCTCTACCTCTCCGGCCACCCCATGGACGCCTACCGGGACCTCACCCGGGCCCAGGGCGCCGCCGCCATCGGCGGGGTGGTGGAGGACTGCGCCCGGACCGACGGCCCCCAGCGCTTCCAGGACGGCCAGCAGCTGACCCTGGCGGGGGTGGTGGCCGCAGTCAAGACCAAGACCACCCGCAGCAATTCCCTCATGGCCTATGTGACCCTGGAGGACGAGACCGGGAGCCTGGAGCTGATGGTCTTTTCCCGCCTGCTGGAGGAGAACGGCAGCTATTTGCAGGCCAACCTGCCCCTGCTGGTCCGGGGGCGGCTGAGCCTGCGGGAGGAAAAGCCCCCCCAGCTGCTGTGCGACCAGCTGCTGCCCCTGAGCCAGCTGGCAGAGGGGACCCTGCCGGCCCGGGACCCGGCCCCCGCCGCCCCCCGGACCGGGAAGCTGTATCTGCGCTTCTCCGGCCAGGAGGACCCCCGGCTGGAACGGGTGAAGGATCTGTTCGTCCTCTTTCCCGGCACCCAGCCGGCGGTGCTCTATCTGGCTGACACCGGCCGCCGCCTGGGGGCGCGGTGCCAGCTCCACCCGGCCCTGGTGCAGGAGCTGCGGGAGCTGCTGGGGGAGGACAATGTGGTCCTCCGGGAAGGGAACGGCGCAGGATGAAACGTGTCAAGAAACGGGTGCAGCAAAAGGTGCAGAGCACCCTCACCCCCCGCCGCCAGCGGATGTTCCTGATCTTTCTGAGCATCTTTTTGCAGTTCGGGCTGTATGTGGTGGTGCTGCTGTACTTTTCCCAGTATTTCGTCTACTTCTACTGGCTCTGCCTGCTGGTGAGTCTGGTGGTGTCGCTGTTCATCTCCACCCGCAAGTCCAAGCTGCCCTATAAGGTGGCCTGGATCATCCCCATCCTGCTGGTGCCCATCGTGGGCGGGGTGATGTTCATTATCCTGGGGGGCGCGCGCAGCCCCCACTACCACCGGGCGGAGACCCGGCGGACGCTGAAGCGGGAGCTTTCCTCCAGCCTGTCCACGGTGGACGTGCTGCCCTATGGGCCGGACGCCCTGCAGCAGGCCTGGTACCTGGAAAAGACCGGCCTGTGCCCGGCCTACCGGAACACGGAGACCACCTATTATCCCACCGGGACGGCCTTCTTCCCCGAGCTGCTGGAGGAGCTGGAACAGGCCAGGGACTATATCTTTTTGGAGTATTTCATCCTGGCCGAGGGGAGCATGTGGTCGGAGATGCTGGACATCCTCACCCGCAAGGCCGCCCAGGGGGTGGATGTGCGGGTGATCTATGACGGGGTCGGCTCGGCCACCACCCTGCCCCCGGACTACCCCGACCAGCTCCACCGGCTGGGCATCCTGTGCCGGGTCTTTCAGCCTCTGCGGCCCCTGCTGTCCATCCACCAGAACAACCGGGACCACCGGAAGCTGTGCGTCATCGACGGGGTGACGGGCTTCGTCAGCGGCCTGAATCTGGCCGACGAGTATGTGGACCGGAAGGAGCGCTTCGGCTACTGGAAGGACAACGCCCTGCGGCTGCGGGGGGAGGCGGCGTGGAGCCTGACGGTCTTTTTCCTGACCATGTGGGACCACCAGAACCCCAGCTCGGACTATCGCCTCTTCCGGCCCGGGACCCTGCCGCCCCTGGCGGAGACCGGGGGGCTTGTGGCCCCCTATGCCGACACCCCCAACCCCGCCGACACCGTCTGCGCCGACCTCCACCTGCAAATGATCACCAAGGCCAAGCGGTATCTCTATGTGACCACCCCCTACCTGACCCCCGATGAGACCATCCTCTCGGCCCTGTGTCTGGCCGCCCGGTCGGGGGTGGATGTACGCATCATGACCCCCCACATCCCCGACAAAAAGGTGGTCTTTGCGGTCACCCGCTCCAACTACACGGCCCTGCTGGAGGCGGGGGCGCGGATCTATGAGTTCACCCCCGGCTTTCTCCACAGCAAGACGGTGGTGGCCGACGACCTGTATGCCTCGGTGGGCAGCTGCAACCTGGACTATCGCAGCTTCTACCTGCAGTTTGAGAACGGCGTCTGGCTGTGCGGCGACCCGGCGGTGCTGGCGGTGCGGGACGATTTTTTGCACACCCTGGAGGTCTGCCAGGAGATCACCCTGAACGACGAGCGCACCCTGCCCCTGTTCTCCCGGCTGCTGCGGTCGATCTACCGGCTCTTTGCCCCCTTGTTCTGAAGAAAACAGAAAAAGCCCCCGCCGGGCGGCGCACGATGCGCGGCCCGGCGGGGGCTTTCTGTGTCAGTCCTCATCCTCGTCCAGCAGGACCTGCAGGATGCTTGCATAGAGTTTTTCCGGGGTGGCCCGAAACTTTTCCGCCAGACGGTTGGCCTGTTCCTCCGAAACGGTCAGCATGTCCAGGGTCATGAGGTTGCCTTTCTGGTCGTCCAGGATCAGCCGCAGGGTCACCCCCATGTCCTCCCGGGGCAGGATCTCCGTGCGGACCTGGGCGTCCCGGCGGAGCACGCCGTTGATCTTGGCCAGGTTCCGGTCGCACTTGCGCCGGACGGAAAAGGCCAGGCTGCTCTCGCAGATGCGGCCGTTGCGCCGGCCCTTTTCGGTGATGGCATAGCGCTCGTCTTCCAGCTTCAGGTGGCCGGTCTCCACCAGCTCGGCCACCGAGGCGGCGAAATCAAAGTATTCCACGCCGTCGTCGCAGAAGGCCAGCTCGGCCAGGGTGGTGAACGGCACCGGCGCGGCCACCCGGTTCATCAGATACAGGACCAGAAACTTGATGTCCAGCTTGTCGTGGATGAAGCCGGTTCGGCTCATAAAGCGGTCCCTCCTTTCCCCCCAAAACGGGTGGGTTATTTCCCATTATAGCCACATTGGGGGGAAAGAACAAGGCTTTTTTCCCGGCCCGGGGGGCGGCAGGCGGGTCAGGTCCTCCTGCCCCAGCAGCAGGCAGGCCCCCGCCCAGGCCAGCAGCAGGGCGGGGGAGAGGCAGGGGGACACCGGCGGCAGGGGAAGCTCCTGAGGCTCCAGACAGGTCCCGGCCAAAGTGACCAGCTCCCGCTGGAGGGCCAGACAGGGGCGGCGGCGGGAAAAGCTGGACAGGGTGAGGGTGTCCCGCCGGCCCAGCCCATAGCTCACCGCCCCCCGCGGCCCGGCCAGCGGCCCGGCCAGGGTCCCCGGCAGCAGCAGCACCCGGCAGGGCGGCAGAGGCGGCAGCCGCCGGCAGCCGGGGCAGAGCACCAGCAGGTCGGCCCTGCCGCCCGCCGCCGGGGGATGCCGGAGGACCGCCGACAGACTGCGGGCCAGGGCCTGACGCTCCGGCCCGATGATCGCGATGGGTTCCATGTTCCGCCCCCTCCTGGTTTTCCCTTAGTATGGCCGGGGACGGGGCGGGGTATGCGCGGGAAAAACCGGTGGAAAAGCGGGGGAAAGCGTGGTATAATGGCCGCAATGGTTTGCCCCCGGGCCGGCGGTCCGGGGGCAAACAGAATCCAGAAGGAGGAACCCCATCCATGAAGCACAAGAAACTTCGCGTGGTCATCATCACCCTGGTGGTCCTGGCTGCCATCGTGGCCTGTTACATGGGCTATTTCATGCGCCCCCAGCCCCTGACCGACTGCCTGCCCGGCACCCAGCCCCCCGCCGCCGGCCAGGTGACCCGCTACACCGAGGAAGTCCCCAAGGGAGAGACCCTGGAGCTGACCGACCAGGCCCAGGTGGACGCCCTGTGGCAGGCCATCCAGGACAGCCAGATCCGCTTTCTCCGGGGCAGAGGCACGGTGGCCGCCCCCAAGGGCGGAGCCTATTATGAGGTCTCCCTGACCAGCCAGGACGGCAGCGACACCTACGCCTTCGGCTACAGCACCACCGGGGATCTCATCATCCAGGGCTCCTCCTACGCCATGGTGGGCGAGGACCCTGTAGGCCCCCTGCTGGCCCAGCAGACGGCAGCGCTGGCAGAATGAGGGCCGGACCCTGCTTGAAATCTGGGAAAAGGCCCGGGAAATTTTGAAAATACGGTTGATTTTTGCAGGCGCGCCAAGTATAATGTTGCGGTAAATGTATGCGTTACGCTTACTTGGTAAATTTTTTTGGAGGTATCATCTACTATGAGAGACGTCTATGTTGTCAGCTCCTGCCGTACTGCTGTCGGTTCCTTCGGCGGCACCCTGAAGGATGTCCCCGCCGCTGAGCTGGGCGCCATCGTCATCGCCGAGGCCCTCAAGCGCGCCAACGCCAAGGGCGAGTGGCTGGACGAGGTCATGTTCGGTAACGTCCTGTCCGCAGCGCAGGGCCAGAACGTGGCTCGTCAGTGCGCTGTCAAGGCCGGCGTGCCCCTGGGCGTGCCCGCTTACACCGTCAGCATGGTCTGCGGCTCCGGCCTGAAGTCCTGCATCGAGGGCGCCCGTACCATCCAGGCCGGCGACGCCGATCTGGTCATGTGCGGCGGCACTGAGAGCATGAGCGGCGCTCCCTATGCCATCCCCACCAACCGCTGGGGCGCTCGGATGGGCCACACCCAGATCATCGACACCATGATCAAGGACGGCCTGTGGGACGCTTTCAACAACTATCACATGGGCACCACCGCCGAGAACATCTGCGACATCTGGGGCATCACCCGTGAGGAGCTGGACGAGTTCGGCTACAACTCCCAGCAGAAGGCCCTGGCCGCTGTGAAGTCCGGCCGCTTCGAGGACGAGATCGTGCCCGTCATGGTCAAGAAGAAGAAGGAAATGGTCGAGTTCAAGGTCGACGAGCATCCCAGAGACACCGACCTGGAGAAGATGGGCAAGCTGAAGGGCGCTTTCCCCAACTCCGACGACGGCGCTCTGGACAAGGTCACCATGACCTTCGAGGCCAGCCACATGACCCCCTCTGCTGAGAACACCAAGGTCCAGCGCGTCACCGCCGGCAACGCTTCCGGCCTGAACGACGCTGCTGCTGCCATCCTGCTGGCTTCCAAGGAAGCTGTGGACAAGTATGGCCTGAAGCCCCTGTTCAAGATCGTCTCCTGGGGCCAGGGCGGCGTTGACCCCAAGATCATGGGCGTCGGCCCCATCCCCGCCACCCGTCAGGCCCTGAAGAAGGCCAACCTGACCGTGGACGACATCGACCTGATCGAGGCCAACGAGGCTTTCGCTGCGCAGTCCATCGCTGTGGCTCGTGAGCTGGGCTGGGCTGACAAGATGGAGAAGGTCAACGTCAACGGCGGCGCCATCGCCATCGGCCACCCCATCGGCTGCTCCGGCGCCCGGATCATCGTCACCCTGCTGCACGAGATGCTGAAGAGAGACGACGCCAAGAAGGGTCTGGCTACCCTGTGCATCGGCGGCGGCCAGGGCGTGACCATGATCTTCGAGAAGTGCTGAGCCTCTCGGTGATCTGACCCCGTTTGCCAAAGCGTTCTTTCGCTCCCCGGCGCGTTTGCGCCGGGGAGCGTTTTTTGTTTTCAGCGGTCTATGGGAGAAGGACCTTCATTTTTGTACAAAAGACAGGGGCTGTGCCCGGAAGGAATTTTGTGGAATTTCTAAGGTTTGAAAAGAAGCGGATAGATTCTTGACGGGGTCGGCAGAGACGGATATAATAAAGAAATCAGGAAATTTCGTTGCTCAAAAGGGCAATGTTTTTGATGTTTTTTTCATTCAGAAAGGGGTATTATTATGGCAAACGATCGAGTATATAACTTCTCTGCGGGTCCTTCCATGCTGCCGCTGCCGGTCCTGGAGCGTGCCGGAGCAGAGATCACCAACTATGGCGGGTCTGGCATGTCCGTGATGGAGATGAGTCACCGATCTAAAGCCTTTCTGAAGATCTTTGACGACACCCAGGAAAAGTTCCGCCGCCTGCTGGCCGTGCCCGAGGGGTACAAGGTCCTCTTCCTCCAGGGCGGCGGCACCATGCAGTTCGGCATGATCCCCCTGAACCTCATCGGCAAGACCGGCAAGGCCGACTATGCCGTCACCGGCCACTTCGCCAACCTGGCCATGAAGGAAGCCAAGAAGTACGGGCAGGTGAACCTGGCCGCCAACAGCGACGACCGCAAGCACGTCTACATTCCCAGCCAGGACCAGCTGAAGCTGGACCCCGAGGCTTCCTACTTCTATTACTGCTCCAACAACACCATCGAGGGCACCCAGTGGCAGTACGTCCCCGAGACCGGGTCCGTGCCCCTGGCCTGCGACATGTCCTCCGACATCCTCTCCCGGCCCATCGACGTGAGCAAGTTCGGCCTGATCTTCGCCGGCGCCCAGAAGAATCTGGCCCCCGCCGGCCTGACCATCGTCATCATCCGGGAGGACCTGGCCGGCCAGGAGCTGCCCATCACCCCCGCCATCATGAACTACAAGTCCATGATCGACAAGGACTCCATGTACAACACCCCGCCCTGCTGGTGCATCTACATGCTGGGCCTCATGTGCGACTGGCTGGAGGAGCAGGGCGGCGCGGCCGGCATGGAGAAGATCAATCTGGCCAAGTCCAAGATGCTCTACGACGTGCTGGATGCCTCCAAGCTCTTCACCGTCTCCGCCGAGCCCGGCGCCCGGTCCGCTATGAACGTGACCTTCCGCTCCGCTTCGGAAGAGCTGGACGCCAAGTTCGTGGCCGAGTCCGTGAAGGCTGGCTTCACCAACCTGAAGGGCCACCGCTCCGTGGGCGGGATGCGCGCTTCCATCTACAACGCCATGCCCACCGAGGGTGTGGAGAAGCTGTGTGACTTCATCCAGAAGTTTGAGAAGGAAAATTGAGACCCGCTTCGCTGGGCTCTCAATTTTAGGGGATCGCAGTTCCCGGCGCGCACGGCCCCGGAGGGGCCGCACACTTGGGAACTGAGCGGTGTTTTTTCCGGGGCGCATGTCCCCGGAAAAAACGGATTTGAATTTGATTTTCCCGTCTGCGGACGGGAAAACTCTGCGAGGCTTTTGGGCTGAGATCGGGCTGAGGGCTGAGGCAGAGAATGGAAAGGATTTGCTGTTGTTATGTATCATGTCAAGACGATGAATAAGATCTCCAAGATCGGGCTGGCAGAGCTGGACGATCGGTTTGAGATCAGCGATACCATGGAGCATGAGGACGCGATTCTGGTGCGTTCCGCCAAGCTGCACGACTATGAGTTTCCCGCTGAGTTACAGTGCATTGCGCGGGCCGGGGCCGGGGTGAACAACATTCCTCTGGACCGGGCTGCCGAGGCCGGCGTGGTGGTCTTCAACACCCCCGGCGCCAATGCCAACGGCGTGAAGGAGCTGACCATCGCCGCCCTGCTGCTGGCCTCCCGGAAGCTCTCTCAGGGCATCACCTGGGTCAAGGAGCAGGCTGCCGCCGGGGCCGATGTGGCCGCCGTGGTGGAGAAGGGCAAGTCGGCCTATGTAGGCCCCGAGATCCAGGGCAAGACCCTGGGCGTGGTGGGCCTGGGGGCCATTGGCGTGCTGGTGGCCAACGCCGCCGCCGCCCTGGGCATGAAGATCGTGGGCTATGACCCCTTCCTGTCCGTGCCCCACGCCCTGAACCTCACCCCCGGCGTGGAGATCGTGGACACCCTGGAGGCCCTGTATGCCAAGGTGGATTACATCTCCCTCCACCTGCCCATGAATCCCCAGACCAAGGGGACCCTCAACGCCGAGGCCTTTGCCGCCATGAAGGACGGGGTCCGCATCGTGAACCTGGCCCGGGGCGAGCTGGTGGACACCGCCGCCCTGCGGGAGGCCCTGGCCAGCGGCAAGTGCGCCGCCTACGTCACCGACTTCCCCGACAGCGAGACCGCTGCCATGGAGGGCGTGGTGGCCATTCCCCACCTGGGCGCTTCCACCCCCGAGAGCGAGGACAACTGCGCCATGATGGCCGCCCGTCAGGTGAAGGACTATCTGGACAACGGCAACATTGTCAACTCCGTCAACCTGCCCGTCCTGTCCATGGCCTGGGCCGCCAAGAACCGGGTGTGCGTCATCGCCAAGGGGGCCGACGCGGCCGCCATTGCCGCCGCCGTGCCCGCGCCCGCCGCTTCCGCTTCCAAGAGCCGCGGCGAGTACACCTATTATCTGGTGGACACCGACGCCGATGTGGACGCCGCCGCCCTGTCTGCCCTGCCCGGCGTGCTCCGGGTGCGGGTGCTGCACCGGTAAGGAGGTCCGCCCATGCCTAAGATCCATCCCACCGCCTGGGTGGCTCCCGGCGCGTTCCTTCGGGGGGACGTGGTCGTGGAGGAACAGGCCAACATCTGGTACAATGCCGTCCTCCGGGCCGACCAGGAGACCATCACCATCGGCAAAGGCACCAACGTGCAGGACAACTGCGTCCTCCACGGGGATGCCGGCTGTGATGTCACCGTGGGCGAGTTCGTCACCGTGGGCCACGGGGCCATCCTCCACGGCTGCACGGTGGAGGACAAGTGCCTCATCGGCATGAACGCGGTGGTCCTGGACCATGCCGTCGTGGGCGCCGGCTCCATCGTGGGCGCCGGGGCCGTGGTGGCCGCCGGGACGGTCATCCCGCCCAAAAGTCTGGTGGTGGGCATCCCCGCCAAGGTAAAAAAGACCCTCACCGACGAGGACGTGGCCGGCACCGTGGAAAACTCCATGGGCTATCTGAACCTGATGGCCCAGGGCATGGCCGACCCGGACAACCAGCCCTGACCCTTCGTCAGACCCTTCCAGGGGGGCGGATACTCCGCCCCCCTGTTTATTTTGTTTCAGGAGGTGAACCGCCATGCAGTATCGTCTCAAACACCCCGAGCTTCTTCTCCTCACCCGCCCGGACGGTCCCCCCAGCGCCGGGGGCGACCAGGAGTGGTATCGGGACCTCTGGCAGCGCCGGGCCGGCTGCGGCCCCACCACGGCGGCGGCGCTGCTGGCCTATCTCTCCCAGACCTGCCCCGCCCTGGCCCCCCTGGCCCCCGAGGAGGGGCAGACCCAGGCGGGCTTCCTGCGCTACATGGAGCAGCTCTGGCCCTATGTGACGCCGGGGGCCATGGGCCTGGACAAGCCCGAAAGCCTGGTGGTGGGCTGCCGGTCCTTTGCCCTGTCCCGGGGCTGTCAGCTGGCGGGGGAGATCCTGCCCGTCCCCGCCGACCGGATGGCCCGGCCTGCCCTGGCCGCCTGCGCGGACTTTGTGGCCCAGGCCCTGTCCGCCGACCAGCCAGTGGCCTTTCTCAACTACTCCAACGGGGCTTTGCAAAACCTGGACAGCTGGCACTGGGTCCCCCTGGTCTCCCTGTCTCAGGGAGAGACCCCGCCGGCGGGGGAGGAAGTGCTGCTGTGTACTGTGCTGGACGAGGGGGAGGAACGGCTGATCGACCTGGCCCTCTGGCTGGCCACCACCAGCCGGGGCGGCGCGCTGGTGCGTCTGTTCCCCGCCTGATCCCTGCCAAAAGAAAAAACACCGCCCCCGGACGCCATGGCTGTGCGTCTGGGGGCGGTGTGCTGTGTTGGGGGTCACCCGGCGGTGGGCAAAGCGATGGGGGGCTGGGTCAGGACGGAGAAGCTACCATCCTCCTGCTCCTGGATGGTGTAGAGATACTCACCGGTGGCGGCATCCAGCACGTCTATCAGCATCAAGGTTTGTGCGTGGGCCTCCATAGGGGTCAGTTCGCTGGGGTTGATCGGGGTCATGTGGTAAAGATAGCGCAGCCCGTGTCCCGCTTTCATATCCAGGCAGATGCGGTAGTCCGCCCCTGGTTCTACATCGATGGTGCGGTGGAGGGTCCGGTTCTCGAGTGTCAGGAGGGGGTAGACGAACGTGCCCTCCGGGTTCAGGCAGACATCGTCTTTCCACACATAGAGGGTGGCCGAGTAGACAGCGCGGTCGATGGTGGAACAATTTACGACGATGCGTGTGCCGCCCCGGCGCAGTTCTGCCATCCCGCCAGTCATCGGGGCAGCCACCTCCTTCCCGTTCCAGGGGAGTTGCATGGGGCAGGGTTGGCGCAGGACGCTCAAGTTCCACACACCGTAGAAGAGCAGAAGGAGAAGGAGGGCTTCCAGCAGCATTTTCCAGAAGGGTCTCTGGGTCCGTTTCGCTTTTGTTTCGGCGTTCATAAGCTGCCTTCCTTTCATCTGGAGGCGGTGTGCTGTGTTGGGGGGTCACCCGGCGGTGGGCAAAGCGGTGGGGGTCCGGGTGAGGGCGATGAGTCTGCCGTCTTGCTGCTCCTGGATGCTGTAGAGATACTCACCGGTGGCGGCGTCCAGCACGTCCACCAGCTGTAAGTCGGGCGCGGGGTTGTCCGTGGGGGTCAGGCAGTAGAGGTAGCGCAGCCCGTGTCCCGTTTTCATATCCAGGCAGATGCGGTAGTCCGCCCCCGGTTCCGTGTCGAAGGTGTGGCGGATGATCCGGTTCTCTGCGGTCAGGATGGGGCGGACAGAGGTGCCTGCCGGGTCCAGACATACCTCGTCTTTCCACACATAGACGGTGGCTTGGTAGACGGAACGGTCGAGGATGGAGCAATTTACGGCGATGCGTGTGCCGTCCCGGCGCGGCTCTGCCGAGCCGACGATCAGTGGGGCGGCCACGGCCTCTCCGTTCCAGGAGACTTGGGTGGGGCAGGTTTCGCGCAGGGCCATCAGGATCAATATCCCGCGTAGGACCAGCAGGAGAAGGAGGACCAGCAGCAGCTTGATCCAGAAGGGTTTCCTCTTCGCTTTTGTTTCGGCGTTCATAAGCGACCTCACTTTCTTGGGTGAGCGCTGACAACGGGAGACAGGGCGCCCGGCGGTGCATCATACCGAGGAAGAAGGGACAGCCCCCGCAGGCCACAGCCAGCACAACTTGTTTCGCTGTCTCCGGTCAGAAAGAGGGGATAGGAGTATCTTATAAATACCATAATCCAAGGGGACTGTCAACAAAATTTTTATTACAAAATGACGAAAAACCCCGCCGAAACGGGTGGGGGAACGCCCGGCACAGCCGGCAAAAAAGGGCACGGCTTCCGAAGAAGCCGTGCCCTTGACGGGAATGGAAGGGATCAGGTCAGGGGCGCTGCCTGCCTGCGGTTGAGCAACAGGATGAGCCAGTGGAGCAGCCCGCCCAGGAACAGGCCCAGACAGGCCACGCCCAGGAACATCGCCCACTGGCCGGGCAGCAGCCCGGCATAGACCTTGGAGGCGAAGATCTCGCAGACCACATAGCCCACAGCGGCCAGCGAGGTCATGTGGGTGCTGCCGTGGCCCACCAGCAACAGCAGCTGCCGGAGCACCACTCCCAGCACCACAGCCAGGAGGAAATACAGGGAGAACTCTCCCAAACAGCATTGGAGAACGATCATCGTCAGGCACCTCGTTTCCTTTTTGGCACAGGAACGGTAGTGGGTCTCGTCTCAGCGGCGTGTTTTGGGGAAGCACGCACCCCCCTTCTATGGTGAGGTATACCATGTTCCGGGGGGAAAGTCAACCGGAAAAGGGGAGAAAAACCCCGGCTGAATTTGTGCAAAACAACAAAAAGGACCCTTCCCGACGGGAGAGGGCCCTTTCAGCCAGATCATTTCTTCATCTTCGTGGCGATGGTCACGCCGCCGATGGCGATGCGGTCCAGGCCGTTGTCGTGAAAGACCAGGGTGAGGTCCTTGTCCTCGCCCAGGACCTCCCGCACCGCCGCGCGCATCCCCTCGGCGATGGCGTTGACCTTCTCCTCCTTGATGGGGCCGGCCTCGATGTTGGCCACCACCATCTTCTGGGGGGCGGGCTGGCCGTTTTCGTAGAGGGTCTCGTACTCGTTGACGAAGGTGTAGATGTGGGGGGCCTTCAGGATGGGGGCAGCGGCGTCGTAGAGCTTGGCTGCCAGGGTGTCCTTGGTCTGCTGTTCCAGCTTGGGGACGTTGACGTACATACTGGGCATGGTTTCGATTCCTCCTTATGATTAGGGGGGCGGCGGAGCCGCCCTGCAAAACGCCGGGGGCGTCGTTGCCGGTGGGGGTCAGGACAGGGGGCCGCCCTGGTCCTTTTTCTTCAGCTTGGTCTTGGTGCCGTCCTTCTCCACGAAGTAGACGTTGTCCAGCTGGGCTTCCAGGCTCTGCCGGATGGCGGCCAGATACTCCTGGCGCAGCAGGGCCTGTTCCTGTTTCTCGGCCTCGGTCAGGCCGATGGTCTTGCTTTTGCGGGCCAGCTCGTTGAGCCGGGCGATGCGTTCTTCCGTCATATCGGTGTCCTTTCCGGTGAGTTTGGCGGGGGTCAGCCGTAGCGGTCCAGGAGCAGGATGGTCCGCCCCCGCTTGGAGGTGCCGCCCACCGTCCGCAGCACGCATTTGCCCAGCCCCCGGCAGGTGAGGGTGTCCCCCTCGGCCACGGGCTTGTCGGCCTTGTCGCAGGGGCGGTGGTTCACCTGCACCCGGCCGCCCCGGATGAGGTCGGCGGCCCGGCTGCGGGGGATGGAAAAGCCCGCCGCCAGCACGGCGTCCAGCCGGGGGGAGGCCACGGTGGCCCGGACTTCTTTGCACTCCCCCGGGGTGGGGGTGAGCTGGTCCAGGGGCAGGGGGGCCAGGGTGACGGGATACCGCCCGGCCTTGTCCCACTGGGACAGGAGGATGGGGGCGGCCTCTGCCAGGACGATGACCTGGGCCCCGCCGTCGGTGAGCAGGATGTCCCCCAGCTTTTCCCGGGTCAGGCCCAGGCCCATGAGGGAGCCGAGGTAATCCCGGTGGGTGAGCTTGGCCCCGGCGGGGACCGTCACGGACACGGCCCGGAGGGGGCAGTCCTCGCCGGCCAGCCAGGTCTCCTCGTCCAGCCAGTCGGGCAGAAAGGCCCACAGCTTGCGCTCGGCGTCGGGATAGCCGCCGTGGAGCAGGCCCTGGCCCGGGGCGGCGGCCATGAGCAGGTCGGCGCTCTGGGCCTGCTGGGCGGGGGAGAGGAAGGCGGTGTGGGTGGGCAGCCCCCGCTGCTCGGCCCGCTGCTGCTGGTCCAGCACCCGGGCCAGGACCAGGCGGCTGTCGCTGTCGGCGGCGTATTTGTCCAGCAGTTGTGTCTTGTTCACGGGGCGTGCCTCCTCTCCGGGGTCGAAAACCGGCGGACCCGGTGGGGTCCGGCCGGGGATCGTGCTTTCCTCAGTATATCCTGTCAATATGCCTATTGTCAACGGATAGGGGAGGGTTTATAATCTTCTTATTTATCCCGCCTGCCCGGAGGGCGGGAAGGACTTGCAAAGGAGGGACCGCCATGAAACGGGTCCTGTTCATCTATAACCGCCACGCGGGGAAGAGCAAGACGTGGACCAACCTGTCCGACATTCTCAACGCCATGACGGAACAGGGGTGTCTGGTCACGGCCTATCCCACCCAGTACCCCGGCGACGCCGGGGAGGCCGTCGTCCGCTGGAGCGCCGACTACGACCAGGTGGTGGTGGCCGGGGGCGACGGCACCCTCAGCGAGGCCATCGCCGGGGCCTCCCGCCTGCCGGTGCAGCCGGTGATCGGCTATGTGCCCGTGGGCAGCACCAACGACTTTTCCAAAAACCTGGACCTGCCCTCGGACAAGCTCACCCAGCTGGCCGTGACGGCCGTGACCGGGGTGCCCCACATCCACGACATGGGGCGCTTCAACGGCAAGAGCTTTCTCTATGTGGCCGCCTTCGGGGCCTTTACGGAGATCTCCTATTCCACCTCCCAGAAGGCCAAAAACCTGCTGGGCTACAACGCTTACATGCTGGAGGTGGTGAAAAACCTGCCCTCCATCAAGCCTCACCACATCAAGGTGGAGTATGAGGACCAGGTCATAGAGGGGGACTTCCTCTACGGCATGGTGAGCAACACCACCTCCGTGGGCCGCTTCCAGAACTTCCCCCCCGGCCACCCGGACCTGTCCGACGGGCTGCTGGAGGTCACCCTCATCTCCCCCGTCCGGGACGCCAAGGATATAGAGGAGTTCAGCCGGGCCTTGCTCAAGACCGACCCCTCCTCTCTCAGCTCCATGCTCACCACCTTCTCCACCCCCAAGGTGACCATCACCGCCGCCGACGAGCTGCTGTGGACCCTGGACGGCGAGGCCGGCGGGGCCCACACCGTGGCCGAGATCGAGGTGGTCCCCGGGGCCTACACCATCCTCCACGGCAAGTGATGGGACAGGCTCTTGGGCATTTTCCCGAAAGTGGTCCAGGTATCTTGACTTTCTTTTGGTTTAGTTGTATACTAAGGGTGTAAAAAGGAGCCGCGCCAAGGAGGGTATCTCATGAAAAAGATTCTTTTGCCTGTGGATGGCAGCAAGCGAAGCATCCGCACCGTCGAGGTGGTCAAGCAGCTCTGCGACCCCGCCGAGAGCGACATCACCATCGTCAAGGTGGTCAGCGCCCAGCTGTACATCAACTCCATGGACGAGATCCGGCACAACGCCGAAAAGGCCCAGCCCGAGCTGCAGGCCGTGGCAGACATGCTGCCGGACTATCAGGTAAAGACCCAGGTCCTTCTGGGCAGCGCCCCTGGTGTGGAGATCGTAGAGTATGCCAAGGAAGCCGGGACCGACGTCATCATCATGACCCGGTCCAGCCGGGGGCCCATCCGCAAGCTGGGCTCGGTGGCCACCTACATCGTCCGCAACGCCTCCTTCCTGGATGTGCTTGTCATGCGGGAAGAAGACGACTGATCCCCAGCCCCAACCCAGCGAGAACCCCGTCCCCCTCCCCTGTGCGGGGGAGAGAGAGAACCGACCTACTGTGTATGACTTGGAGGTACCACGATGAAAAAGATCCTACTGCCTATTGACGGAAGCCCCCGCAGCCTGCGCGCCATTCAGGTGGCCAAGCAGACCTTCCTCCCCGAAGAGACGGAGATGACCATTCTCATGGTCACCCCCGAGCCCCGTCCCTCAAAGCTGACCGACGAGAACGACGAGGTCCGGCCGGTAGAGGAGCATGAGGACATCATCGTTGATCCTCAGACCGCCGAGGAGAGCCGCCTGCTGCTGGACAGCTTTGCCAAGCTCCTGCCCGGCTTCAAGGTGGACGTGGCCCAGCGCTTCGGCAGCCCCGGGCCGGAGATCATCCAGTTTGCCAAGGACGGCGGCTTTGACTCCATCCTCATGACCCGGTCCAGCCGGGGCAGCACCCAGAAGCTGGGTTCGGTTTCCACCTACATCGTCAGCAACGCCACCTTCATCACCACCACCGTGCTGGGAGAAGGCTGAGTGTTCTGTGCCCCGGGCCCCCCGGGGACCATATCGCACTGCCAGAGGGGAAAGACGCGGGTCTTTCCCCTCTTTTTCAACCACGACCGCCTGGGAAAGGAGGCTGACGTTTCCATGAAGAAAGTGCTGTTGCCCATCGACGGCAGCGCCCGCAGCCTGCGTACCATCGACCTGGTCAAGCAGATCTATGCCAACCAGGACGTGGCCATCACCCTGCTCATGGTCCTGCCGGACCAGATGCACATTGACGGCCACTTTGAGCGGGAACGGATCTGGCGCAAAGCCGAACAGGAGTTGGACACCTTCGCCGCCCTTCTGGAGGGCAAGCCCGTGGACACCGCCCTGCTGCGGGGCAACCCCGGGCCGGAGATCGTCCAGTTTGCCCGGGAAAAGGGCTACGACTCCTTGGTCATGACCCGGTCCAGCCGGGGTCCCCTGCAAAAGCTGGGGTCTGTGGCCACCTACATCGTCCGCAATGCCCAGTTCCTGAATCTGATCATCATGCGGGAGGCAGAACAGCCGTGACCGGCCCCCCGCTTGTGTCAAGTTGATCCACCTTCTTTTTGCAAACGCCCCCGCCCGGCGGGCCTGCCATGCAGGTCCCGCCGGGCGGGGGTGTTTTGTGCGCTGGGGGATCAGCGGGGCGGGTCCGGCTCGTCCGGGGCGGGCCGGTCGGCCTGCTCGGAGACCTGACGCAGGTAGTCCTGCTCCGCCCGCTTCCGGCTGGGGACAAAGCTCTGGGCGGGGGTCTTTTTCTTGCCCTTGCTGCGGGCATAGAAGAAGCCGGTGACGGAGAACACAAAGGCCCCGATGAAGTTCACGAACAGGTCCTTCATGGTGTCGATGAGGCCGATGTCCAGATAGCCGCCCAGCCCCAGGCTGCTGCCGTTCACGGCCACGTCCCGGATGTTGTGGATGGTGATGACCTTGTTGGTGTGGGTGGGGTCCAGGGTCACGGAGCGGATGGTGTGGATGACGGTGTCCTTCTGCATGTCGGTGTGGAAGAACCAGTCCATGAAGAACTCAAAGAACTCCCACAGCACCCCGATGGTCATGGAGAAGCAGAAGGCCAGCAGGGCCAGGAAGAAGGGGGAAAGCTCAAAGGTGAGCTTTTCGTTGTCGTTGAGCACGATCACCATGGAAAAGCCCACCGCCGCGGCCAGAAAGCCGTTGAGGGTGTGGAGCATGGTGTCCCAGTTGGGCACGTTCACATAGAAGGCGTTGACCTCTCCCAGGATCTCTGCGGCGAAGATGAAGCAGAGAACGGTGATCTCCAGCGGCGGCGGCAGCTCCACCCGCAGCTTGACCTGTAACCAGCTGGGCACATACAGCAGCAGCAGGGTGAGGACGCAGAAGAAGGCGCTCTCGTAGTTGGCCAGCATGATCTGGCGCACCAGAGAGACCACCACCAGCACCCGCAGCACGGAAAAGACCAGGAAGGAGCTGCGATGCTCCCGCAGCTCCTTGGCCATGGCCAGCCGCAGGCGCTTGCGTTTGGACAGGGGATGCTTGGACATGGGTTCCTCCTTACTTGCCGACGCAGAAGCGTTCAAAGATCCGGCGGGTGATGTCATCCCGGACGGTCTTGCCCGTCAGCTCGCCCAGAGCGGCCATGGCCTGCTCCACGTCGGTGAGCAGGGCGTCGGGGGTCATGCCGGCGGCCAGCGCCTCCGCCGCCCGAGCCACAGCCTGGGCGGCCCGGTCCACGGCCTCGGTCTGCCGCCGGTTGGTGAGCAAGGCCCCGGCGGCAGCGGCCTGGGTCTGGGGAAAGGCCCGCTGGGCCAGTTGGGCCAGGGCTTCTTCCAGACCGGCCATGCCCTGGCCGGTCTTGGCGCTCAGGGTCACCACCCCGGCGGCGTTGGCCGGGGGAGAGAGGGGGACCGCCCCAGGCAGGTCGCATTTGTTGGCCACCACCAGGGTGTCGGTCCTGCTGGCGGCTTGGGCCAGCAGGGTCTGGTCGGCCTCGGTGAGGCCCAGGGAGCTGTCGCAGACCAGCAACACCAGGTCTGCCTGCTCCAGCGCGGCCCGGCTGCGGGCCACGCCCAGCTGTTCGATGGGGTCCTGGCTCTCCCGCAGACCGGCGGTGTCCACCAGCCGGAAGGGGTAGCCCCCCAGCTCCACGGTCACCTCGATGGTGTCCCGGGTGGTGCCGGGCAGGTGGGTGACGATGGCCCGGTCGTACCCGGCCAGGGCGTTGAGCAGGGAGGATTTGCCGGCGTTGGGCTGGCCGATGAGGACGCAGGAGATCCCCCGGGCCAGCCGCTCCCCCCGGCGGCCGGTGGCCAGCAGGGCCTCCAACGTCTGCTGCTGTTCGGCCAGCTCCCGGGCCAGCTGCTGGGTGCGGAAGGGGTCGATGTCCTCGTCGGGATAGTCCAGCACGGCGCAGAAGTGGGCCATGATGTCGGTCAGGTGCTGGTAGACGGCGTCGATCTGCCGGGACAAGGCCCCGGAGAGCTGACCGGCGGCCTGCCGGGCGGCGGCGGGAGTCTCGGCCTCGATGAGGTCGATGACGGCCTCGGCCTGGGTCAGGTCCAGCTTGCCGTTGAGAAAGGCCCGCTGGGTGAACTCCCCGGGCTGGGCGGGCTGGGCGCCGGCGGCGTACAGGGCTTCCAGAGCCAGGGAGAGGACCATGGGGGAGCCGTGGCATTGCAGCTCTGCCGTCTCCTCCCCGGTGTAGCTGTGGGGGGCGCGGCTGCCGAAGGCCAGGCCGGTGTCCAGGGTCCGCCCCTCCCGGTCCAGCAGGGTCCCATAGAGGAGCTGCCGGTCGGGAGCCTGGTCCAGGGACAGGGGGCCTTTGGGGCGAAAAACCTGGCCGGCGGCCCGGATGGCCCCCGGGCCGGACAGCCGCAGGATGCCCACGCCTCCCGTTCCCGGGGGGGTGGCGATGGCGGCGATGAGGTGGGACATGGGGGCCTCCTTTCTGGCCGGCAGAATTTTGTCGAATCCACCGTCAAATTTTCCCTTGACAGCGGCCTTTGACAGCCAGCATCCATCCACACCGGTGGAAAGTCGATGTGGATAAGTTTGTGGACAATGTGCAAAACCTTTGAAACAAGGCCATTTTTTCACCCTGACCCTGTGGAAATTCCGGCCGGCTTCATGCAAAATTCCCGGAAAAATGGTTGGTCAGAACGCACAAAAGGAAAAATCTCTTGTAACAATGACGAAACGTCACTCACTGGTTGGCCCGCTGGGCGATGGCCCGGGCGGCCCGGACGCCGGAGGCCCCGGCCTGGGCCAGCCCCCGGGTGATCCCCGCCCCGTCGCCGGCGGCGAAGAAGTTGGGCAGGGTGGTCTCCAGGTGGGTGGAGAGCTTCAGGCGGGCGGAGTAGAACTTCACCTCGGCCCCGTAGAGCAGGGTGTCGTAGTTGGCGGTGCCGGGGGCCAGCTTGTCCAGGGCGTAGATCATCTCGATGATGTCGTCCAGCTGCCGCTTGGGCAGGGCCAGGGAGAGGTCTCCCGGCACGGCGGCGGTGAGGGTGGGGCGGGTGGTGGACTTGCTCATCCGGTGGGCGTTGGACCGCACGCCCCGGACCAGATCCCCGAAGCGCTGGACCAGCACGCCCCCGGCCAGCATGTTGGACAGGGAGGCGATGTGCTTGCCGTAGCGGTAAGGCTCGTCGAAGGGCTCGGTGAAGTGGTTGGACACCAGCAGGGCGAAGTTGGTGTTCTCGCTGCGGAGCTTGGGGTCGGTGTAGCTGTGGCCGTTGACGGTGTGGATGCCCTCCACGTTTTCCGCCACCACATGGCCGTAGGGGTTCATGCAGAAGGTGCGGACCTGGTCGCCGTACTGCTTGGTGCGGTAGATGAGCTTGGACTCATAGACCACGTCGGTGATGTGCTCAAAGACCAGGGCGGGCAGCTCCACCCGCACGCCGATGTCGATCTGGTTGTTGGTCATGGGCAGGCCCAGCCGGCGGCACTGGCCGGCGAACCACTCGGCCCCGGACCGGCCGGGAGCGGCCAGGAGGAACTTGCCCAGCAGCTGGTCGCCGTCGGCAGTGTCCAGGCAGTAGCCGCCGTCGGTGGGGCGGATGTTGGTGACGGCGGTGTGGAAGCGGAAGGTGATGTCCTGGCGCAGGTCCTCATAGAGGTTGGTGAGGATGCGCAGGTTGTTCTCGGTGCCCAGGTGCTTGACCCGGGCCTGGAGCAGGTGGAGGTCGGACTCCAGGGCCTTTTTCCGCAGGGCCTGGGCGGCGGGGGTCTCGGTGGAAAAGACCTCCTGGGTGGCGCCGTGGGCCATGTTGATCTCGTCCACATAGTCGATCAGGGACATGACCTCCTGCTCGGGCATGAAGTCGGTCAGCCAGCCGCCGAAGGCGGTGGTGAAGTTGTACTTGCCGTCGGAAAAGGCCCCGGCGCCGCCGAAGCCGCACATGGTGTGGCAGACCTTGCAGTCGGTGCATTCGGTGACCTTGCCGGCCACGATGGGGCAGCTGCGGTGGTAGATGTCTGCGCCCTGGTCCACGATGAGGACCTTCATGCCCGGGCAGCGGCGGACCAGCTCATAGCCGGCAAAGACCCCGGCTTCTCCGCAGCCGAGGATCACGGTGTCATAAGTATGTATCATGGGATCGCCTTCCTTTTTTTCCATCTGCGCGAGGTGCGCGGCCCATCCATTGTACCATGCCCCCCCTGCTTGTCAAGGAAAAGCGGGCAAACCACCGGCCCGGGCCGGTGATTTGCAGGGGTCAGTAGCGCCGCAGCAGGGCCACCACCTTGCCCAGCAGCTGGGCGTGGGTGCCGTCGATGGGCTGATAGTCCGGGTTGGCGGGCAGCAGCCAGGTCCGGCCGTTCTTCTGGGAGAGGGTCTTGACGGTGGCCTCGTCCTCGAACAGGGCCACCACGATCTCTCCGTTGGCGGCCTGGGGCTGCTTGTGGACCACCACCAGATCCCCGGGGCAGATGCCCGCGCCCAGCATGGATTCTCCCCGGACCTTCAGGGCGAAATACTCCTCCGGGTGGGGGCCGGTCTGAAAGGTGACGTATTCCTCCACGCATTCCTCGGCCCAGATGGGGCTGCCGGCGGCCACATTGCCCACCACGGGGACCTGGTCGGGGCCGGGCAGGGCGTCGGTGAAGGTGATGGAGCGGGTCTTGCCGCCGTCCCACTGGATGAGGCCGGCGGCCCGGAGGTTGTCCAGGTGATACTTCACCGTGGAGGGGGAGCGCACCCCGACGTTCTGGCCGATCTCCCGCAGGGTGGGGGGATAGCCGGTCTGGCGGGTGAAGGTGCGGATGAAGTCATAGATCCGCTGTTGTTTGGGGGTGAGGTTGGTCATGGCGAGGCCCTCCCACATGATGTTGTGCCAAGGGGGCGTCCCCTGGCGGTTTCACCCCATTTTAGCATACCGGGCGGGGAGAAGTCAAACGGGCGTTCTAAAAAATACCGCCCGGGAGAGAGGACCTGGCTGCGGCGCTGCCGGGGCGGCGGAGGGAAGAAAAATGGATGGAAATTCGGGGGAGGGTATGGTATCCTGAAAAAACAGATGGAGTCAACCAGGAGCGATGGAAACGAAGGCGCGGTGCGCGCTTCTGTTCCCACAAAGGAGATCGCCAATGTATCGAGAAAAGGACCTCAGAACACTATATGATCGCCTGAAAGCGCAGCATTCCGAATATGACCTGGCGTTTTCGGGCGACAGCCTGACCGTGACCCGGCTCCACGCCAAGGCGGAGGTGGACTGGCAGGGCGCAAAACTCTATGTCAGCGACGCCCTCTATGACCAGTTCACCAGCAGCGAGGTGGACGACCCGGACGACGTCTATGAACTCCTCGAACTGTTTTTCCTGGACGTCCAGCACGCCGGGATGCAGCAGGGGAACGAGACCTACCGCACCGCCCGCCGCAAGGCGGCGCGCTGGAGTACCCTCGTCCTTCTGCTGGCGGGCGGACTTGTGGCGGCCTGTCTGGCGGCTGCCGTTGTCACCGGCAGCCGGTGGTGGATGGCGCCCGTCTTTGTCCTTCCACTGGCCTCTCTGGCGCCCTTGGCCATGGTCCGCAGCGCGGCCTTTCGTCAGGCGTGGGTCTGCCCGGCCTGTGGCCGGCCCCTGCCCCTTCAGAAGAGCTGGCTCACCCGGCAGATGGCCTATGTGCCCCAGTGCCCCCATTGCAGGCGGGTGCTGGAGCAAGCGCCGGCGCTGGAGCCGATCCAGTGGACAGACCACCCGTCGGACAAGCCGCCGGAGGTGGCCCAGGAACTGCCTGCTCCGGGCAGCAAGTGGCCCAGCCGGGTGGCCGGCGGCCTCGCCGCCGCCGCTGCGCTGGTCCTGCTGCCGCTGATTTTTGTGCCGGATGGAGAACCGCTGGACCCGGTGGGCGTGGGGGTCGGAGTCGTGCTGCTGCTGTCCCTGCTGGGCGTGTGGATGCTGCTGGCGGGACGCAACCGGTCGCTGGTCGTGTTCCGGGACCGGTCTATGGTGTACACCAGCAGCTGGGGCAGGTCCCGGGCGCTGGCCCCGGGGCAGGTGGTCTCCGTGCGGCTCACCGCCACCCACGCCATCCACCTGCTGGACCGGGCGGGAAAGAAGCTGGCCGCAGTGGAGACCAACATGCGGGGCATCCCCCAGCTGGTCCAATGGATCGAACAGGCCGGCCTGGGCGCCACCGTGACACCGGCCATGGAAAAGCAGACCAAGAAGGAGGCCCAGGCAGAACAAACCGTCCAGTGGAGAGAGGAGTACCGCACCCGCTGGCATGACCACATCCGGGCCATCCGGGTGGGGCTGTGGGTGGTCGTGCTGCTGTTTGCCGCCGGGGTCGCGGCCCCTCTTCCGCTGTTTTTCTATGCGGGGTGTCGTTCCGCGCCGTGATGGTCCTGGCCGCGCTTTGTCCTAATCCAAGTTGCATCATCCGGGACATCGTGTCGTTCCGCGCCGTGATGGTCCTGGCCGCGCTGGCTCCGGTCCCGTTCGTGGTGTTCTGTCTGGTCTTTGCGCCGGTGCTGCTCTTTGGCGACCGCCCGGTCCAGGCTACCCCGGAGTGGAAGGCCATGCACGTCAAGGTGCCGCTGTTCTTCACCCTGCTGCTGGGGCTGGGCTACATGGGGCAGGTCCGTTACCTTTGGGGCGTTCTCTTGCAGGAGGCGGACCTGGGATGGGGCGGGCTGGTGCGGGTGCTGGCCCTCGCTGCGGTGCTGACGGCGCTGCTGCTCCTGCGCGCCCCCAAGCGGATGCGGCTGGGCGCGGGGGTCTTTATGGGGCTGCTGGGGCTTTGTCTGGCTGTGGGTCTGCATTATTATGTCAACGCGGCCCTGTGCGGCCCGGCCCGGCACTATCCCGCCGTCGTGGTGGACAGCCACGCAGAGGACCCGGACAAAGAGGACGACAACTACACCCTGACCGTAAAGCTGGACAACGGGGAAGAAGCCGAGCTGGTGGTGCTGGAAGCGATCTATGACCGGGCCATGGACGGCGAAGCCCTGGAGGTCTGCCACCGGGACAGCCCCCTGGGGGTGAGCCTGCTGGACCTCCATGCCCCCAGAGGCGAGTGAGCCTGCCAACACGGTCGGTTAAGAGGAGAAGAAAATGCTGTTTTTGACCATCCGAACCATTGGGCTGCTCCTGCTGTCCGTGGAGAAGTGACGCAGGGGTCGGTGTCCGGGGAGGACACCGCGCGGGAACGGCGGGTCCATGTGAGACAGGACGGGACTGGCCAGGAGCATTCGCTGAAATATTGGGGCGCGGGCCTGGACCGGGGCGCGACCGTTACCGTGCGGTATTTGCCCCATACGGAGTATGGTTATGTGATAGAATAGCGGGAGCAGGGGACAGGAAAAAGCAGCAGATCCCTTGGGGATTTGCTGCTTTTATCGTGGTCTTAGGTGATGACGCTCCAAAACACCGGAAAGATGGCGCACAGCATTGCTATGCCGGCAGTGAAAAACAGGATGCCAAAGATCACGGCGAGGATAGAAGTCACTCTGATTTTCTTTGCAAGAAGAAAGACGGCGGGATGTTTGGGATCAACATAGATGGGGTAGGTTTCTCCGGGCCTCATATACTGGGTCAACTGTTTGTAGGAAACGCTCTGTGTCGTCTGTTCCTGATATAATGTTCCGTGATACAGGTATTCAAAAACGGGAGATTGGGTGGAGATCCCGTTTCCTCCGTAGTATGTGTGATAGCCGCGGTATATCCCGGTTATCTTCTCGCGGCATTTTGCCAAGGAGTAGAAGTCGTTGCACGCGGCCAACAGAAATACCACGCCAAAGACAACGCACCCCAACGGCAAGACGAGCAGTTCTCCGTATGGCACAACGATGGATACGACAGAAATCGTTCCGCACCCGAGAAAGGAAATCAATATCGTCCCGCTGATCAGCGGCATGGCTTGATGGCGTTTGTTCTTGAGGATCAAGAACGATGCGATCGCAAAGAGGATCGTCAGGATATGCATGAGGATCACCATAGCGGTTCTCGGTCCATCCTTTCTTGTCATGTTGCTTGCGGATAGTATACTTCATCATTCTAAAAAATGGAAGCTATTTTCGGTTCTGTCGTGCCGCGCGGCGGGACCCTTGCCGCGCGGCCCGAAACGCCCCCACGACAAAAAGACATCCGACCCGGCAGAGAGGGGATCGGATGTCTTTTGCTCAGTATTGAAGGGTCCACAAAGAGATCAGCAGCACCGGCACCAGCCACAGCAGCAGGAACAGGGCCAGATGCCAGGCGCACATGGCGCTCAGCGCCCCGGCGCTGGAGAGCACCGCCGTGAGCAGGACCCCGATGCACGCGCCCAGATTGACAAAAACGCTGCTGAACAGCGCCGCCCGGCGGATGCGCTTGGCCCCGATGATGGCCTGGGTAAAGGGGGCCACGCCCTCCCGGCACAGCACGGCCAGCAGGGTGGTGCCGTGGGGCTGATGGGGGCCGGAGAGGGACACCCGCCGGTGCAGGTCGGGGAAGGTGACCTGGTCCATGGGCAGGCGGCCGAAGAGCCGCAGGCGGTGGGGGGTCAGGTTGAAGTCCCGGGTGATCATCACCGGGGAGACCCGGTGGGCCAGCAGGCTTTGCAGGGCGGGGACCACCGTGGGGGGCAGGGTGTAGCGCAGCACGAACATCCCCGCCAGCTCCCCGGACACGGCGCAGAAGACGGCGTCCTTGGCCCGGATGCCCGGGGGCAGGGCGATGCCCTGGCGGCTCATGAAGTCGCTGTTGCCCACCAGCACCTGCTGCCCCTGGCACTGGCCGATGAGGCCGGTCTCCTGGAGGACCACCTTTTCCATGGGCAGGTAGCTGCCGCCCTCGGCCCGCAGCAGCTTGTCAAAGAGGTAGAGCAGGCCCGAGCCGGAGGCCCGGATCACCGAGGCGGTGAAGGACACCGTGCGCTCCATGGACAGGCTGCCGAAGACCCGGGAGCCGGTGAGGGCCACCGTGCCGGGGGGATAGATGTCCTGGTCGGTGAGCAGGGCGGCGGTGCAGCCCTTGCTGGCGGTGAGGCCCGGCCAGCCGGCCAGGGCCACCCCCAGGTTGGCCAGCTTCTTGCCCAGCATCCGCAGGGGAAGGGCCAGGGACAGGGACACGCCCAGGGTGGACGCGGCCAGGAACAGGGCCGACAGGGACCACAGCACCAGCTTGGGCTGGTGGTGGGCCACGGTGGTCACCAGAGACAGGACCACACAGGCCGCCATCAGCACCGGCGTCAGCCGGCGGAAGCGGGTCTCGGGGACGCTGTCGGTCCGCAGCTGGCTGCCGAAGCCGTTGGGGGCGCTGAGCCATTTGCGAAACGCGGTCTGGTTGCCGAACACGCCGGGGTCCTGGGTGACCACATAGGGCTGGGCCACCGAGGCCGCCACCCGGGCAGACTGGAATTTGGCCGAGCGGTCGCAGTATTGCCCCAGCAGGTGGCAGGTAAGCACCAGCCCGCAGGGGGCGAAGAAGGGCACGGCCTGCTCCCGCAGGGGGGTCAGGATCATGGTCACCCCGTCGGCCAGGGTAAAGAGGGTGGCCAGCAGGGCCAGGGTGTCCCCGTTGGGAGCCAGGTTGGTCAGCTGGACCAGCCCCTCCCGCAGCACGTCAAAGCACAGCCCGGCACAGACCAGAAAGAGGCCGGTGCTGGCCAGCAGCACGATCTGGAAGGGCACCCAGTTTTGCAGCGGTTCGATCACCCCGCTGTCCAGCAGCGCCAGCAGCAGCAGGGGGATGCACAGCACGACGCTGCCCACACACTTGCCTTTCATGGCGTGCAGGCCGGGGCCGTATTCCTCTACAAGCTGGCTGGGGGCAGCGTCCGGGGGCGGGGGAGCTTCCGGGCGGGCTTTGCGCTCCCGGAAGGGCTGGAAGCCCGTGGTCCCCTGGGCGGTCTGCTGGGTCCCCGGCTGGCCGGGGGCTTTGGGAGGGGCGGCGGTGCCGGAAGCGGTGGCCTGTCCCTCGGCGGGGGCGGCTTGTTCTGCGGCCTTGGGGTCCGGGGTGAAGGCGATCAGATCCGGGCCGTCGTCCGGGGAGAGGCCCACGGCCTCCTCTGCCGGTGCGCTGCCCTCTGCGCCGTCCGCCGGAGGCGTTCCCTCGGCGGCAGTGTCCCCGTCAGCGGGGGCTTCCTGGGCGGCGGGCTGCGCCTGCTGGCCCTCTTGCGCGGGCTGGTCCCCTTGGGCGGGGGACTGAGGCTGGGCCGCTTGTCCGCCTTGGGGGGGTGTTTGAGATTGGGTCGGCTGTCCGCCCTGAGCGGGAGCCTGGGGTTGGGCCGGCTGCCCGCCTTGAGTGGGAGCCTGGGGCTTGGCCGGTTGTCCGCCTTGCGCGGGAGCCTGGGGCGTAACCGTCTGTCCCCCTTGGGCGGGAGCCTGAGACGGCGCGGCCTGCCCCCCCGCAGCGGGTTTCTGGGGCGTGGCCGTCGGGGCGCTCTGCGCCGGTTGGGTCCCCTGGGCCGGGGTCCCCGGCGCGGGAGCCGCCGGACTGCCCTGGCTGGCGGACATCGGCTGGTTGGCCGGCAGGGGCTGGCCGTCGGGCCGGGGCTGGTTGGCGGGGCGGGCCGTGGGCGCGGCCGGCTTGGGCTGGAGGTTGGGCTGGGGAGAGGCCATCCCTTGCGCGCCGCCGGGGACGGCCTTGGCCGCCGGTCCTTTCTTGGCGGCGGGCTTCCCCTGGGGGGTGGGGGGCTGATAGTCGGCGTACTCCCACAGGATATCCTCTAAACTGAATTTGTTGTCGTCAGACATTGGCTATTCCTCACGCGATCATTGTCCCAGCCGCTGCCGCAGGGCCTCGTAGAGCAGGATGGCGGCGGCAGCGCTGGCATTGAGCGAATTGAGCTGGCCCTTCATGGGGATGCTCACCAGCACATCGCAGGTCTCGGCCACCAGACGGCTCATGCCGTCGCCCTCGGAGCCGATGACGATGGCGGCGGGACCCTTCAGGTCGGCCTCATACAGGCTGGTGGGCGCGTCGGCGGCGGCGCCGAAGACCCACAGCCCCTGCTTTTTCAGCTGCTTGAGCAGGGAGGGCAGGTTGGCCACCCGGGCCACGGGCAGGTGGGCCACCGCCCCGGCGGAGGTCTTGGCCACCACGGCGGTCAGGCCGGCGCTGCGGCGCTTGGGGATGATCACCCCGTGGGCCCCGGCGCACTCGGCGGTGCGGATGACGGCCCCCAGGTTGTGGGGGTCGGACAGCTCGTCGCACACCACCACCAGCGGCGGTTCGCCCCGGTCGGCGGCCCGCTGGAGGATGTCCTCCACGCTGGCGTATTCCCGCACGGCGGCCACGGCGATGACGCCCTGGTGGGCGTGGGTGCGGCTCATGCCGTCCAGCTTGCGCTTGTCGGCGTCGGCCACCACGATGCCCCGGCTGCGGGCGGTGGAGGCGATGTGGCCCAGGGCGGTGTCCACCTCGCCCTTCATGAGGAAAATTTTATCGATGTTGACCCCGGCCCGCAGGGCCTCGATGACGGCGTTGCGTCCCTCGATGATCCCGTCGGCGGGGGCGTCCTCCCGGGGGCGCGCCGGGCGGGGCTGGCTGTGTTTTTGGTTCATGGGTCCTCCCATCTCGGCGCAAGGCCGGCGGTGTCCCTGGGGACAGGAAACTGTCAAAGTCTGGGCCTGGAGGCCGGGACACATAATTCTGTATTCTAACTGTATAGTATAGCATGGATCTCGGGGAAGAAAAAGCCCTTTTTCACGGGAAATTCCCCCAAAAGCCGGGGCCATTCGCGGCCATTCATAAAATCTTAACACCTAAGACACAGGGGGTTCCTTGCAATAAAAGGAGAATTATGATACCATGAAACCGGTCCGGCGGTGGGAATTTTTGTCACCCCCCGCCCCCGGACCGACGGCGGCGGGGAAGCGTCCGCCGCCCGGAAGAAACACCAAACCACGGGGGCCGCTTCCCCCCGGAACGGAGGATCAAATACGTTGAGTTCCCAACAAAACAACAAAGGAAAGGGCGACGGCCAAGGCCCCCGGAAAAAGGGCCTGATCATCGGCGCCGTTCTTTGGGCGCTGGTGCTGGTGGTCTTCTTTAATTTCATCGCCAAGGAGATCTCCAACGCCGGGACCAAGGAAGTCCCTTACTCCGACTTCACCGAGATGGTGGAGGAGGACAAAGTGGCGGTGGTCGAGATGACCGCCAACAAATACACCTTTTACCTGAAAGAAGACCTGCCCGATGAGGGCAAGGCAGGGGAGGAGGGGAGCGAGGAGGACCTGGCCAAGGTCCTGGCCCAGCAGATGGAAAAGGGCGGCGCGACCCGCTACGTCACCGCCCCCCTGCCCGAGCCGGACACAGAGCTGCTCCCCCTGCTGCGGGACCATGAGGTGAAGCACTTTTCCCCCATCCAGGAGGAGTCCTCCTATCTGGTGCGCTTGCTGGCCAGCTATGTCATCCCCATGGTCATCATGGTGGGCCTGCTGGTCTTCCTCATGCGCCGGGTGGGCGGCGGCATGGGCGGCCTGGGCGGCGTGGGCAAGGCCAACGCCAAGGTCTACATGGAAAAGTCCACCGGCATCACCTTTGCCGACGTGGCCGGCCAGGACGAGGCCAAGGAATCCCTGGTGGAGATCATCGACTTTCTCCACAACCCCGGCAAATACACCGAGATCGGCGCCAAGCTCCCCAAGGGCGCGCTGCTGGTGGGCCCGCCGGGCACCGGCAAGACCCTGCTGGCCAAGGCCGTGGCCGGCGAGGCCAACGTCCCCTTCTTCTCCATCTCCGGCTCGGATTTCGTGGAGATGTTCGTGGGCGTGGGCGCCTCCCGGGTGCGGGACCTGTTCAAGGAGGCCAACAAGGTGGCCCCCTGCATCGTCTTCATCGACGAGATCGACACCATCGGCAAGTCCCGGGACAACCGCATGGGCGGCAACGACGAGCGGGAGCAGACCCTGAACCAGCTGCTGGCAGAGATGGACGGCTTTGACCCCACCAAGGGCGTCATCCTCCTGGCCGCCACCAACCGGCCGGAGGTGCTGGACCAGGCCCTGCTGCGGCCGGGGCGGTTCGACCGGCGCATCACCATCGACCGGCCCAATCTGGCCGGCCGGCTGGCCACCCTCCAGGTCCACACCCGCCGCATCCGGCTGTCGGAGGACGTGGACCTGAAAAAAGTCGCCCTGGCCACCGCCGGCTGCGTGGGCGCAGACCTGGCCAACCTGGTCAACGAGGCCGCCCTGCGGGCGGTGCGGCTGGGCCGCCGGGCGGTGAACCAGCAGGACCTGCTGTCCGCCTTCGAGCTGGTCATCGCCGGCACGGAGAAGAAGGGCAGCGTGCTCACCGAGTTTGAGAAAAAGCTGGTGGCCTACCACGAGGTGGGCCACGCCATGGTGGCCTACAAGCAGAAGAACACCGAGCCGGTGCAGAAGATCACCATTGTCCCCCACACCCAAGGCTCTCTGGGCTACACCCTGCTCATGCCCGAGGAGGATAAGACCGAGCTGCGGACCCGGGACGAACTGCTGGCCCGCATCGCCGTCTCCATGGGCGGCCGGGCCGCCGAGGAAGTGGTGCTGGACACCATGACCAACGGCGCAGCCCAGGACATCCAGGACGCCACCGCCATTGCCCGGAACATGGTGGCCATGTACGGCATGAGCGACCGCTTCGGCATGATGGCCCTGGCCTCCAAGCGCAGCCAGTACCTGGACGGCGGCTACGGCATGGACTGCGCCCAGGACACCGCCGCCGCCCTGGACGAGGCCGTGCGGGGCATCCTGGACCAGTGCTATGCCGCTGCGGTGGAGATCATCCGCAGCAGCCGGGCCGAGATGGACCGGGTGGTGGCCTACCTGCTGGAAAAGGAGACCATCACCGGGGCCGAGATGGTGGCCCTCATCCAGGGCCGGGACCCCGCCCAGGCAGAGACCGCCCTGCCCGCCGGCCCCGGGCCGGAGGCCCCCGCCGGGGATGCGGCAGCCCCTGCCGGGGACGCGGATGCTCCTGCCGGGGACGCAGCAGCCCCCGCCGATCCGGCGGCTGCCCCCCCCGCGCCGCCCGCCGGAGCAGGGGAGGAAGGGCCTGTTTCCCCGGCTCCCCCCACCGAGGAACCACCCCGATCCTGAGCCGATCTGCCCCCCGCCCGTGGACCTGTGTCCCTGGGCGGGGGGCTTTTGCAGAGGGGGAAGTTGCAAGAAAATGTTGCAACCAAAGGGCGGTTGTGATATGATTACATCTAATATAATGTTCAATGGATCGAATGAAGGAGGCCCGGCGGCTTGCTGCCCCGGGCAAAGGATTGTTTTATGGAAATCAATGGCATTGCGGTCGAACCCGACCTGCGTTATCGTGAAATGAATCTCTCAGAGGGGATCTTGAAGGCCCTGGACCAGAAAGGCTTTTCCCTGGCTACCCCGGTCCAGGCCGGCGCCATCCCCTGCTTTAAGGACTGGAAGGACGTCATCGCCAAGGCCCCCACCGGCTCCGGCAAGACGTTTGCTTTCGGCATTCCCATGGTGGAGCACACCGACCCCGAGGGGACGGCCATCACCGGCCTGGTCCTGGCCCCCACCCGGGAGCTGGCGTTACAGATCCAGGAGGAGCTGCGCCAGCTGTGCGCCTTCCTGCCCGGCATCCGGGTGGCCTGCCTGTATGGCGGTCAGCCCATCGACCGGCAGATCAACCACCTGAAAAAACGGCCCCAGATCGTGGTGGCCACCCCCGGCCGGCTCATGGACCACATGAAGCGGCGCACCGTCCGCCTGGACCAGGTGGAGACGGTGGTGCTGGACGAGGCCGACCGGATGCTGGACATGGGCTTTATCAAGGATGTCACCCGCATCCTCAAGCAGATCCCCCACCGGCGGAACATGGGCCTCTTCTCGGCCACCATCTCCCGGGAGGTCATGGACATCTCCTGGCTGTATCAGCGGGACCCGGTGGAGATCGTGGTGCGCCCGGTGGAGGAGAACCGCCCCAAGATCACCCAGTACCGCCTGAAGGTGGACCGGGGCGGCAAGGTGGACCTGCTGGCGGCCATCCTGGAAAAGGAGCAGCTGGACCGGGTCATCGTCTTCTGCAACACCAAGAACACCACCGACCGCCTGACCGGCCTGCTGCAAATGAAGCAGATCTCCGCCCAGTGCATCCACGGCGACCTGGGCCAGAAGGTCCGGGAGAAGGTCCTCTCCTCCTTCCGCTCCGGCCAGCTGCGGGTGCTGGTGGCCACCGACGTGGCCGCCCGGGGCCTGGACATCGACGACGTGGACGCCGTCATCAACTACGACATCCCCGAGGAAGGGGAGTATTACGTCCACCGCATCGGCCGCACCGGCCGGGCCAAGCACCAGGGCGCTGCCTATAACCTCATCTCGTCGGTCACCGACGACGTGCGCCTGGACGAGATCGTCCGCAACAACAAATACCAAGTGGAAACCATTGCTCTCTGAAGTGAGGTTTTATGCTATCCTTTCGTTCGCCGGAGGCCCAAGATGCCTCCTGGGTCCGCCCGCTGCTGGAAGCTGAGGGGCTGGCCCTGTGCAATTACAGCTTCCCCGTCCTGTTCTGCTGGCAGGACGCCTACCAGTTTCAATACACCGCCCTGGACCGCCGGCTGCTGGTGCGGCTGCGAACCAGCCAGGGCCCGGCCTACCTGTGGCCCGTGGGGGAGGGAGACCCCGCCCCCGCCCTGGAGGCCCTGACCGCCGACGCCCACGCCCAGGGCCAGCCCCTGCGGCTCATGGCCCTGACCCTCTACCACAAAAACTGGCTGGAGGACCACGCCCCCGGCCGCTTCCGGTTTGAGGAAGCCCGGGACAACTTCGACTACCTCTACGCCGTGGACCGGCTGGCCGACCTGCCGGGCAAGAAGCTCCACGCCAAGCGCAACCACATCCACCGGCTGGACGACTCCTGCCCGGACTGGAGCTGGTCGCCCCTGACCCCGGCGGACATCCCCCTGTGCCTGGAGATGGACCGCCGCTGGCACCGGCAGGCCCTGGAGCGGGAGCCCGACCAGGGGACCGGCTCTCTGGAACAGGAGCACCGGGCGCTGGTGCTGGCCCTGGAGCACCAGGAGGCCCTGGGGCTGGAAGGGGTGATCCTCCGCTGCGGCCAGGAGGTGCTGGGGTTCAGCCTGGGCGCGCGGCTGACCGAGACCATTTTCGACGTGCATTTCGAGCGGGCCAGAGGGGACATCCAAGGGGCCTACCCCGCCGTGAACCGCTCCTTTGCCCAGGCCATCCGGGAGAAATACCCCCTGGTGCGCTACCTGGACCGGGAGGACGACATGGGCCTGCCCGGCCTGCGCAAGGCCAAGCTGTCCTATGTGCCGGACTATCTCCAAGTTAACTTTAGCGCGGTGGAACGCCGCGCAGAACAATAACCGGGCCGTCCCCCTGCACGGGGCCTGCGGCCCGGAGTGAACAAAGGAGGACACCACCATGATCACCATGCGCCCAGTTGCTCCAGAGGAGCTGCCCCAGCTGAAAGACCTCTGGCGAAAGTGTTTTGGAGATCCCAGCGCCTATGTGGATATCTTCTTCCAAAAGTTCTGCCCCCTGGACCAGGTCCTAGTGGTGGACGACGAAGGAGAAGTGGATTCCATGGCCGCCATGCTCCGCGGCTCCCTGGCCCTGCCGGGGGGAGAGGAGATCCCCGTGGGCTACGTTTACGCCCTGGCCACCAACCCTTATATGCAGGGCAAAGGCCACGCCCGCCAGCTGCTGAAATACGCCGACGACTTCCTCCGCCAGCGGGGGGACAAGGCCATGGTGCTGGTGCCGGCCTCCCCCTCCCTCCACCGGTTCTTCGAGGCGGTGGGCATGGACGAGTGCTTTGCCACGCGCAAGGTGGAGTTTCTCACCTCCGCCCTCACCGGCGACACCGGCGGCGGGGTCATGACCCCCATCTCTCCCCAGGAGTACAACGAGATCCGGGAGAGCTACCTGAAGGACACCTTCCACATGACCTACACCGACCAGATGATCGCCTTCCAGCAGATCGGCAGCCACCTGGCTTACGGCGACCTGTACAAGATCGAGATCGACGGCGTGGTGGGCTGCACCGCCATCGAGTACGTCCAGAAGCGGCGGCTGCTGGCCAAGGAGCTGCTGATCCCCGTGGACAAGATGTCCAAGGCCGTGGAGACCATCGCCCAGGAGATGGAGGCCTCCCGCTACCACATCCGCACCCCCGCCTTCTGGGAGGGGCTGCCCGGCAGCTATTGTCAGGCCTTCGGCATGATCAAGTGGTACGACAGCGCCCTGCAAGCCAAATACTTCGCCCGGCAGGACGCCTATCTGGGCCTGGGCTTCGACTGAGCCCCGCCAACCGAGACAAAAAAACACCGCCGCGACGGAAAGGTCGCGGCGGTGTTTTTCTGTGGGCGGTCAAAGCTCGCCGTCCATGGTTTGCAGCTGGGCCAGGGAAACGCTGTCCAGGTAGTCGTCCACTACCCGGTCCAGCCCCTGCCACAGGGGAAGGGCCCGGCAATGAGCGGCCTTGCCGCAGCCGTTCTGGGTGCCTTTCAGGCAGGAGACCATGGCCAGCTCGCCCTCGGCGACGCGGATGATCTCGCCGGCAGAATAGTCCCGGGCCGGGCGGCAGAGGCGGTAGCCGCCCCCCTTGCCCCGGATGGCGGCCACCAGCCCCGCCCGGCTGAGCGAGGCCAGGATGTTTTCCAGGTATTTGACGGAGATCTCCTGGCGATGGGCGATGTCTTTCAGCGGGATGAACTCCCCGTTGTCGTGGTCGGCCAGGTCCAGCATCACCCGCAGGGCATAGCGCCCCTTGGTAGAGATCATCATAAAACTCCCCCCTTTCTCGCGCCTCTGTCCGCGGAGACTGGTGGTGGGGGACCACCTTGCAGAGACGGGGGACAGAGGAAAATTGAACTGTGGTCCTCCCCCGGCGGGGAAAACCACACAATTCTGGTAGCCATTATACTCCAAGGGAACACAAAAGGGAATGGCCGTCCAGAGGAATTTCATAGGGTTTTTCTATGATTGTCAAAAAACCATGGGTTTTCGTCAAAATCAATGCAGATAGCGTCCTTTTTGCTTCTCTGGTGGTGGCGTCAGCCCGCGTAAGGGCGCACCCGGAAGCCCACCCCCAGCTCCCCGGCCAGCCGGCGGCAGGCGTCGATCTCCTGGGGGGTCTTGTCGTAGTCCACGATGGTCACCGTGACCTGGGGGACATACTGTCCCGCCCGGCGCAGGAAGTCCAGCAGGGCCTCCCAGGCGGCCTCTCCGGCCCGGGGGCGGGTCAGGCGGAGGTACTCTGCCGGGTGGGAGGCGTTCAGAGACACGGACACCGCATCCAGCCGCCCGGCCAGCTCCGGGGTGATGTCCCGGCGGTTGAGGAGGCTGCCGTGGCCGTTGGTGTTCAGGCGGATGGGGGGCAGGTCGTCCCGCCCGGCGGCCCGGAGCTGGTCGCAGAGCCAGAACAGATCGTCGGCCCGGCAGGTCGGCTCTCCGTAGCCGCAGAAGACCAGCTCGGCATAGCCGGACAGGTCCCGGCCCAGGATCTCGGCCAGCACGTCCTCCTTTGCCGGTTCCTCCCGGAGCCACAGCCCGCCCAGGGCGGCGTCCTCCTGGTCCCGGATGCAGAACACGCAGCGGCAGTCGCAGCGGTTGGTCAGGTTGATGTACAGGCTGCCGTAGTAATCATAGGTGATGATGTCGCCTTGCATGGGGGTCCCTCCTTTGGGTGGGTCAGTCGGGGATGGCGAACAGCCGCTTGCCGTTGGCGGTGGTGGCCTCCTCTACCTCCTGGCGGGTGAGGCCCTTGATCTCTGCGATGGTCTCGGCCATGCGATAGACATAGCGGGAGTCGCACCGCTTGCCCCGGAAGGGGGTGGGGGCCATGTAGGGGGCGTCGGTCTCCACCATGAGGCGGTCCAGGGGCACGGCGGCGATGACCTCGGGGGCCTTCCGGGCGTTCTTGAAGGTGATGGTGCCGGTGAAGGACAGGTGCCAGCCCAGCTTCACCAGGGTCTTGGCGTCCTCTGCCGAGCCGGAGTAACAGTGAAAGACCCCCCGCACGCCGGGGAACTCCTTCACCATGGCCAGGCAGTCGGCGTGGGCCTCCCGGTCGTGGACGATGACGGGCAGGTCCAGGTCTTTGGCCAGCTGGAGCTGGGCGCGAAAGACCTCCTTTTGCAGGTCCCGGGGGACCTCTTTCCAGTAGTAGTCCAGGCCGATCTCCCCCACGGCCACCACCTTGGGGTGGCGGGTCAGGGCGGCCACCTGGTCCAGCCAGTCGGGGGGCAGGTCCAGGGCGTCCTCCGGGTGGACCCCGGCGGCGGCGTAGACGTGGGGGAACTGCTCGGCCAGGGCGATGGACTGCCGGGAGGTGGGCAGGTCACAGCCGGGGCAGAGGACCAGCCCCACCCCGGCGGCGGGGAGGGAGGCCAGGACCTGCTCCCGGTCTTCGTCAAAGGCTTCGGTATAGTAATGGGCGTGGGTATCAAAGAGCATGGCTCAGTCCTCCTTTTCCGGCAGCTGGACCAGGGGGTGCCGCCCCCGGCCGTCGCTGATCTTTTCCAGTTCCAGCACCTGCTGGGGGTCGGCATCCTGCAAGTGGAGGAGTTTTTCCGCCATGATCCGGGAAAAGCCCGACTGGAGGATGCTCTGGATGATGACGTTCTCAATGGCCCCCTCGTCGGAGGACTGGGGGTCCAGGATGTCCTGGACAGCGGCCCGGGTCTGGGCGGTGTAGAAGTTGCCCACCTCTTGCAGGCGGGCCACATAGCTGGTGTAAAAGGTGCGGGTCTCCTCCTCGTCGGCGGTGGAGGGCAGCAGTTGCTGCAGGCCGTTGAGGCTGATGCCCTGCTTGAGGGTAAAGATCATGATGAGGAAGGCGATGTGGACCCGGTAGTATTTCCGCTTTTCCGGGGCGGGCATCACCTTCAGGCGGACGTAGTTGTTGATGGTGGTGGGGGTGACGGGCTTGTCCTTGGCATCCTCGATGGGGATGAAGTCCAGGTATTGGCCCAGCAGGGCAATGACCTGGTCCATGTACAGGCCAATGTCCGGGATCTCCTTCCAGGCGGGCAGCTTGTAGTTGTTCAGATAATGCTCCCACCGGATGAGCTTGTGGGCGATGAGCTCTTTATCGTAAGGCATAGACGCGCTCTCTTTCCGGGCCGGTGCCGGCCCTGCCGCTGGAAGATATTAGCAGAAAAGCCCTGCCAGCGTTTTACTTATATAGTATAGCACGAAATGCCCGTTGTCACAAGCGGCGCGGAGAAGATTTCCTTCTGCTCCTTGAGTGGTATATTATGACGAGGAGAAAAGGCCCCGGCAGCGATAGGGACTGCCGGGGCGGGAGAGATCAGTTGGGCTTCTGGGGGCGGTACTTGGCGGCCAGCCGCCCTGCCCCCAGGATGAGGGCGAAGCCGATGCACCATCCCTGGACCCAGGAGAGGAAGAGGGCGTAGGCCTCTGTAGAGGGGTTTCGCCAGAGGTCAGCCAGCACGGGGGGATTGGGCAGGACCACGCTTTGGACAAAGACCACCTCCGACAGGAGCAACAGGGCCAGAAAGACCGCCAGCACGGACAGGGCCAGGGCGGCGGGGCCGTACTGCCGCAGGATGGCGCCGCCCAGGGCGATGGCCAGCAGGCCAAAGAGCCACAGGGACAGGCCCTGGGACAAGGCCCAGGGGGCCTCCATGCGCCAAGGGGCCAGGGCGGGGTCCAGGAAGACCCACAGGGTCCAGAGGAGGCTGGGGAGGCGGGGGAGTGGCTGCATGGGAAAATCTCCTTTTTGCGGCTGGGGAGCGGTAGGGGCAGACTGCCGGGGGCTGTCAGGGCTGCTCGTCCTTTTGGGGTTTGTCGGGGTCGTCGTCATCCTTGCGGTAGCCCAGGATCATGACGACCAGGCCGATCATGGTGGCGACGAATGCGCCCATGGGGAAGAAGAGATAGTAGTTTGTCGAGATGGCGTAGGCGCAGCCCATCAGCAGGATGCCGAGGCCGAGGAGGGTCAGCTTTAATCCTTTCATAGCGGGATCTCCTTTGGGGGGAGTGAAGAGTGAATAGTGAAGAGTGAAGAGTGAATAGTGAAGAGGGGAGAAGGGACAGAACAGGTCAAGCATCCGCCGCAACGGCCCGGATGAGCTGGACCTCTGAGAAGTTGGATAAGCGAGAGGGGTTTGCCATTGTTTCCGAACACGTCAGGCTGGGAAGGCCCTGTTCCAGGTCACCTGTTCCCAGACAGGCCAGCACGATGCCGTCTGCTGGGTCGGCGTCCTCCCAGGTCTCATACCACTGGGCGTCCTCCTGGGACCAGAAGCTGTAGAGGCATCCAAGGTCCTGGGACAGGGGGAAGGAGACCGACTCGTCTCCGGCGCTGCTTTGGGCGGTCCATAGGATCGCCCGCGCTTCCCCTGTGGCAGGGGGAAGGGTTAGGAGCAGGGTCACTTCTCCGCGGGGGCCTTCCGGGAGGGGGAGGGACAGGGGACGGCGGCTGGTCATGGTCTGCCCGTTCCATTGCTCCACAAAGAGGGTCAGGGTGTCTGCTCCCTCGGGCAGGGTGTATTGGAACGTGCCTCCGATCCCCTCGGTGGGGTCTGCCTTCGACAGGAGGGTGAGGGAGAGCTGTTCAGGCTCCTGGTTCTCCGGGGCCGCTTCTTTGCATCCTGCGCTCATGCCAACGAAAAGGCAGGTCAGAAGAAGGGCGCAGAGCCGTGCCGCGGGAGGCATGGTGAGGTCATGTTTCATGGTGCGCTCCTTTCGGTCTGTTGTGTTTTTGTGGTGCGCGAGGTTCTGCTTGCCGGAAAAAGCGATGGGGGATCAAACGGCATTTTTTTGGTCCCGCCGCCGGGAAACAGCCAGGATGAGATTTCCCAGACAGATCCCCACCAGGGGCGCGTCGATGCCAGAGGAGAGGAACTTCAAGACTTGGACGGGGACGGGCACCCAGCCCAGGGTCATCCCCAGTATGGTCAGGGAGATGGCCAAGGCAAGTAGGGTTGCAGGGAGGTTGGCGTGGCGGGACCCCCAGACGCTGAGGGCAATAACGGGAATGTGGGAAAACAGCCAGGTCATAGGGCACCTCCTTTGGTGAGTGAATAGTGAAGAGTGAATAGTGAAGAGGGGATGGGGGAGGAGGCGGGGCAAGCCATCTGCTGCAAGGGGGCTGTTGCGGCCCTTTCCCTTTTATGATAGTAACGAACGAGATGCCCGGTTTGTGACGCGGGAAAAGAAAAAATTTTCTTTTGTTGTTTCCTCATGGGTTCTGGTGGAGCGCCGCCGTTCATTTGTGATGGGGAGCGGGCGGATAGTCATACTTCGGGTAGGGGTCTGTTACTTGCTGCCAGCGGAACGCGGTGACTTGGATCGGGTCCCCGGGGATCAAGTCCCGGACACAGTCAAAGGAGAGATATATGCCCACGGTGGGATCGGTCACGTCGGTGCCGTAGCGGGTGCCGGTGCGGGAGATGTAGACCTCCTCCGCTGCCTGGACCACCCACTCTGGGTAGAGGGGCTTGATCAGGAAGAAGTCCTCGCTGAAGTCCAGCAGTTCCCCGGTCATGGTCCATTTTTGCAGACCGAAACTCACCATCCAGACGGTGGGGGGATCGACGGGTTCCAGAGAGTCGTGGAGGAAACAGCCGACTACAAAGTCCCCTGGTTGGATGCCTTCCTCATCCAGGACCGTTTGGATAGGCTCGTCAATGGGGAATCGGAGGAGGGAACCCTTCGGGAAGAGATCTTCGTCGTACCGCTCCTCTCGGGTGAGGATCACGGTGGCGTAGCCGTCGGCCAGACTTTGGACAACGCCGTTTATGCACACCTCTCCGCCGTGGGGGAGTGCGACTTCCGGGGGGGCCTCCTCTTGACAGCCGGCCAGCCCTAAGACAGCGGCCAGGAGCAGGGCAAGGAGAAGGGGGAATTTACGTCGTTTCATGGTAGGTCCCTCCAATCATGTGTTTGTTGTCTATAAAAATACTACACAAGAAAATGGAGAAAATCAACAAAAATTTATTTTGGCCCCATAAAAATATGTTGATTTTTGAGAGGGGGGACGGGGGAGTGATTCTTCGCAGCGCTCCTGTTTGGGGAAAAGACCGCGAAACATGTTCTCTCTACTTCTATTATGTCGTCTGCCCCCTGTTTGTTCCCGCGCCGCGCCATTATTTTTCCGTTTTTTCTCCCGCCCCGGCCCGCCGCCCCGCCCCCTGCAAAAAAATCCCCCGAAGCCAAAAAATCCCGTGCGTTTTGCCTGGGAATGTGGTAAGATAAAGAGAAATTATTCTGCGGGGAAGGCGCCTTCCCCGTCGGTTCCGAAGGGAGTCCTGTTTCGTGCGGAAATCTGTTCTGCTCCCCGCTGTGGCGGCGGTCGGCGGTGCCGTCGGCCTGCTGGTGCGGCGGGTCTATCTGGCCAACGGGTTCGAGGTGGGCACCGGCCTGCCCATCCCCGGCGCGCCCTCCATGTGGGCCATGCTGCTGGTGGCGGCGGTCACGGCGGGGGCGCTGGCCCTGCTGTGCCAGGGCAAGCACCGGCAGTTTGACCAGTGCTATACCGGGGCCTTTTCCTCTGACCGCCTGGTGTGGAACGCCGGGGCCCTGGCCGGCGGCGTGCTGCTGGCCATCGGCGGCGCGCTGGCCCTGTTCGCCTGGGTGTCCACGGTGGACGAGGCAGGCCAGCGCACCCTGAGCCTGAGCTGGGCGGGGCTGGGCCTGATGGGCCTGCTGGCCGGGGCGGGGATCTATTTTGTCCAGATCCAGATGCGCCGCCGCCGGCCGGTGCTGACGGCCTGGGCGACCGCGCCGGGGTTTGCCGGCTGCCTGTGGCTCATGGCCAACTATTACACCTCCTGGGCGGCGGAGCCTTCCCTGGGCCGCTATGGCATTCCCGTGCTGGGCATGGCCCTGTCCCTGGCGGCCTGTGTGCGGATCTCGACCCTGGCCTTTGGCAAGGTCAAAACGGGCGCGGTCCTCTTCCTGTGCCTGTCCGCTGCCGCCTTTGACCTCATGGCCCTGGCCGACGGCCTGCCCCTGGTGGACACGGCCCTGTATCTGGGGATGTTCTTCTACCTGCTGTCCTCTGCGGGGGCTTTGGCCGAGAACGACGCCGGCACGGACCAGCCGCCCTGCACCGCCCACTGCGACCGGTGCGCCGGCTGCACCCCCATGGGCACCCTGAAGCCCCCGGAGAAAAAGAAGAAAAAGAAAAAAGCGAACAACGACCAGAACGGGCAGCCCAGCCAGGCGGCCCGGTCTTGACCATCAAACATCAAGTGCGCCTGTGGGCGCAGGGAGGATCGATCATGGAAAGAGCGCAAAAGAAAAAGTTTTATATCACCACCCCCATCTACTACCCCTCGGACAAACTGCACATCGGCCACACCTACTGCACCGTGGCCACCGACGCCATGGCCCGGTACAAGCGGCTGCAGGGCTATGATGTCCTCTTCCTCACCGGTACCGATGAGCACGGCCAGAAGATCGAGGACAAGGCCAAGGAGGCCGGCGTCACCCCCCAGCAGTTTGTGGACAACATCGTCACCGGCGAGCGGGGCGTGCTGGACCTGTGGAAGCTCATGAACATCTCCAACGACCGGTTCATCCGCACCACCGACGACTACCATGTCTCCTCCATCCAGCAGATCTTCAAGAAGATGTATGAGAAGGGGGACATCTACAAGGGCAAGTATGTGGGCAAATACTGCAAGCCCTGCGAGTCCTTCTGGACCGAGAGCCAGCTGGTGGACGGCAAGTGTCCCGACTGCGGCCGGGAGGTCCAGGACGCCGAGGAGGAAGCCTATTTCTTCCGGCTGTCCAAGTACGCCGACCGCATCCAGGACCTGCTGGAGAACACCGACTTCCTCCAGCCCCGCTCCCGGGTCCACGAGATGGTGAACAACTTCATCAAGCCCGGCCTGGAGGACCTGTGCGTCTCCCGGACCTCCTTCTCCTGGGGCGTGCCGGTGGACTTTGACCCCGGCCATGTGGTCTATGTGTGGGTGGATGCCCTGTTCAACTACACCACCGCCCTGGGCCTGTTCAACGACAAGTACGACGACTATGACCACTACTGGCCCGCCGACTACCACTTCGTGGGCAAGGAGATCGTCCGCTTCCACTCCATCATCTGGCCCGCGATGCTGATGAGCATGGATATGCCCCTGCCCAAGCACGTCTTCGGCCACGGCTGGCTGCTGCTGGACGGCGGCAAGATGTCCAAGAGCAAGGGCAACGTGGTGGACCCCTATGTGCTGGCGGAGAAGTTCGGGGTGGATGCCCTGCGGTTCTTCCTCATGCGGACCTTCCCCTTCGGCTCCGACGGCAATTTCTCCAATGAGCTGCTCATCAACACCATCAACGTGGACCTGGCCAACGACCTGGGCAACCTCGTCAGCCGGACCACGGCCATGGTGCAGAAGTATTTCGGCGGCACCCTGCCCGAGGGCTGCCAGACCACGGACGCCCCCGCATCCTACGACACCGAACTCATCACCCTGGCCTCCGGTCTGCGGGACCGCTACGAGGCCGACATGGACGGTTGCGCCCCCCACAAGGCCCTGGACGAGGTGTTCAAGGTCATCCAGCGGGCCAACAAGTACATCGACGAGTCCATGCCCTGGGCCTTGGCCAAGGACATGGACGCCAACGGCGCCCGGCTGGCCCAGGTGCTGTATAACCTCCTGGAGGCCACCCGGATCTGCGGCATCCTCCTGACCCCCTTCCTGCCGGACTCCTGCGACAAGCTCTTTGCCCAGATCGGGGCCGGCGAGGACTGCCGGAGCTGGGATTCCGCTGCCGTCTGGGGCAGCCGTCCCGCCGCCGCCCCGGTGACCAAGGGCGAGAACCTCTTCCCACGGGTGGACATGGACCAGGCCCTGGCCGAGCTGGAAGCCCTCCGGGCCGCTGCCGCCGCCCCCGCTCAGCCCGCCATCGAGCTGGAGCCCTGGGAGGAGGAAGTGGACTTTGATACCTTCTGCAAGTCCGACTTCCGGGTGGTGAAGGTGAAGACCTGCGAGGCGGTGAAGAAGTCCAAGAAGCTCTTGAAGTTCACCCTGGACGACGGCACCGGCACCGACCGGCAGATCCTCTCGGGCATCGCCCAGTATTACAAGCCCGAGGACCTGGTGGGCAAGACCCTGGTGGCCATCGTGAACCTGCCCGTGCGGAAGATGATGGGGCAGGAGAGCCAGGGGATGCTCCTCTCTGCCGTCCACAAGGAGAACGGCGAGGAGGTCCTGAACCTGCTGCTGCTGCCCGACCACATCCCCGCCGGGGCGAAGCTGGGCTGAGGGGAGCCTGCATAGAATATTGTGTTTCTGTCAAAAAGGCATGACCGGTTTGGTCATGCCTTTTTTCGTGGATTCCAAGAGCCGCAGGTTGCTTCATTAGCATTTGTTAATGCAGCCGTGAGAAAAATAAGATATGATGAAACCTGTCGAATAAAGGAGGGAGAGATATGGAGATACAACATTTTTTAACAGAAGTATTGGGGGTGAAAAGTGACGGATTATGTAAAACCATTGCGTCCCAGAGCAAGATGCGATTCATAAGAAAAGGGGAGATTTTACAAAATATTGGTCATAGCAGCGAAGACCTGTATTTTTTTCGCAAAGGTTTGTTGCGTGGCTTCTTTCTAGATGCGGAGGGACAGGAAATTACGGATTGCTTTGCTTTTGTGGAAGGAGACCCGGTGATTGCGTGTTTTGATTTGGCATCTCCCAGCGTGCTGTGTATTGAGGCATTGGAGGACAGCGAAGTGATTGCTGTGCCGTATCGTGTGATTTTGCCGATGTTGAACAAAGACGTTGAGTTGATGAAGCTGTACACGCATCTACTTCGCGAGGCCCTGAGAATGCATTGGGATAATAAACTTGTGCTTGCACAGCGCAATGCTACAGAGCGCTATCAATGGTTTTTGGAACGGTATGAAGGGCTGATTGACCGGGTGAATCACCGGCACATTGCGTCCTTTCTGGGGATGTCTCCGATTTCACTGTCGAGAGTACGGCGGGCACTTCGGGAAAAAGTGCTTGTAAGAGAGGAGGGATTTGGTGATTGAGGAATTCAATAAAGAGAAGAAATGAATGGAGTTCTTAGCACTGGTTAGAGAGACCGGTGTTGAGAATAAAAATCAGCGGAATCGTAAATGAAAAGGTGAGAAAGGGAAATGGCATATTGTAAAAACTGTGGGTCACAGATCGATAACCGAGCGATTATCTGCCCTAAATGTGGGGTTCCACAGGAAACGAAACCGGCAGTGGTTGACAATGGCGGGTTCGGATGGGGCTTTCTTGGGTTTATTCTTCCTGTTGTGGGACTAGTTCTTTTCCTGGTTTGGAAGGATACAAAACCGAAAACGGCTCGGGTAGTCGGGATTGGTGCGCTCGTTGGCGCGGTCATCTGTGCGGTGCTGTACATCATTTACTTTGTCCTTGTCCTTCTGGGCAGTATTATCGGCATCGGCGCATCAATATATTGAGAAAAGAAATAAAAAAATTAGGCAAGATCGATAAAAAATACCGTTATTTTAGGAGGTATGACATATGCTTTGCCCCCGATGCGGAAAGGAAGTTCCAGAAAAATCTAAGTTTTGTGTTTATTGTGGTGCCCCTATAGATTCTGTGTCAGAAGATGCGGTAACTAAGGCGGCTGGAGTGTCCCCTTCGGAGGAGACTGTTTCCGCCTCACCACCCCCCAAAAAGAAGCGAAAAAAATGGATCGCGCTGCTGGTTGCGGCGGTGGTGATTGTTGCTGCTGGTGTAGCGGCAGTCCTGTTTTATACCTCGCCGTCGGCACAGTTCACCCGGGCGGTGGAAGGGGGCGACTTGACGTCTGCTCAAAGGATCTATAAGAAGGAATTCAAGAAGGATGGCCTTCCTGATAAGCTGGTGCAGTGTTTGGTGGATACAGCGACCCAGACCCAAGAAGCTTATTTAGCCGACGAGATCTCTTATGACGAGGCGAATGAACGACTGACTGCGCTTGCTGATTTTTCTGAGGAAGCAGTGGAAGAAGCTGTGAGTGCGGCCAGAAATACCATTGGGAACAAGCATCAAATTGAAAGCCTGTTGCAAGCTGCGGAAAAAAGTGCAGCAGCAGGGGATTATCTGGCGGCAGTTCAGGGATATCAGGAAGCGCTCAAAATCGATCCGAATTCCGAAATGGCTTCCAAAGGATTAAAGAGTGCGCAAGAGGCCCATCAGCAGTCTGTGGTGGACCAGGCATATGACGCAAAGGACACCGGAGATTGGGACAAGGCGCTGGAGATCCTTGACACCTATCAAGAAATGTATGGACAGAATGAAAAGATCTCAGCGGCCTACAAAGATTTGGAGAAGCAGCGCCCTGTTACGCTGAAAAATTTGACGATGGTCAGTTCGGATGAAGTAGAGATCTTTGAGGAGGCCGTTAAGGATCGCTGGGACAATCTGTATGATGGTGCGGTAGAGTTTAAGACAAGCTTTGATGGGTATGGGTACTATTCTTTGGAGAAAAAGTACACAAAGTTTACGGGTGTGATCTTTGTTTCATCGGAAACTAGAAATGGCAGCGATATGTCGGTGACGATTTACAAGGATGACCAGATCGTATATCACCTGGATAAGATTACGGAAAACACACCGCCAACCTCTTTCGAAATTGATTTGACTGGGGCGTCTACCATGAAGATCGTTACAGCGAACGAGAGCGATGTGTGGGGATATTTACTCTTTGGCAATACAGCGTTTGAGAAAGCGGCATAAAACATAAAAGGGGTGGCCTGACTGTGAAGGGCCAGGCCGCCTTCTTTAGGAAAGAAATAGAAAGGAGAACTTGAGATGGCTTTTTTTGAACAACTGGGAAAACGACTCTCAGATGCTGGGCAGGGAGTTGCACAGCAGACAAAGAATATTGCCGATGTGACTCGATTGAACAGTGTGATTACGGAAAAAGAAAAGCGCATTGGTCAGCTGTATCAGGCTGTTGGACAGGGGTATTATGAGCGACATCGAGAAGATCCAGACTCTGAGGAGCGGGAAGCAATCGAGCAGATCAACAGTTTGGCAGCTGAGATTGAGAAGTGCCGGGAAGAGATCAAGCAAATCAAAGGAGTAACGAAGTGTACTTCCTGTGGGGCAGACATCCCGCTGCATGCGGCGTTCTGCAATGCGTGTGGTACAAAGGTGGCAGAGGAGACGGCGGGGAATCAAATGGGACCAAGAGAAAGACGGTGTCCTTCTTGTGGACAGCCGGTCGGAAGCGACAATATTTTTTGCATTCACTGTGGGACCAGAGTGTCTGGTGCAGCGGAGCAGGAAATAAAGGCAGAGGAGGGGTGAATGATGTTTTGCGGAAAGTGCGGGACAGAAAATCTGGACGGAACCGTGTTTTGTAGAGAGTGCGGCGCACCACTGAACGGAAATGGTGCTGTCCAGAGCGCAGCGGCTGCACCGGTGACGCCGAGCAGTCAGAGGTATAAAAAAATTGGCATTTTGGCCATAGGTATCCTGGCAGTAGTGGTCGTTGTGATCTTAGTGGCCTTGTTGGGTGGCCGGAGCTATCAGAAGACAGTGGAAAAATGCATTGAGGCACAATTTGCGGCAGACATGGACACGATTGTAGAGTTGATTCCTGAGGGGGTCATGAGCTATTTGATTTCCGAGGAGGGCTATACAGAAGAGGACGTTGATGCGCTGCTGGAAGAGACGGAAGAGGAAATCCGTGATGAGTTGGATGAGTTTGACAAGCACTTTGGCGCTGATTGGGAGATGTCTTATGAGATCCTAACGGCAGAGGATGTGAAGGGAGAAGATTTGGTGGACCTGCGAAAGGAGTATGATGACACGGACGTGAAAATTGATGAGGCCAAGGATGTAGAATTGGAAGTAACCATCCAAGGCAGTGAGTCGGAGGTTACAAGAACCATGGATATCCGTGTGGTGAAGAGTGGACGTTCCTGGTATTTGGATGTGGCGCAAATGGATGACTTTGTTTGAGATTTGAGAGGAGATGTTATTTTATGATGGTTCAAAAGATAGTAAGATCTCGTGCGGTATCCGTGTTGCTTTCGCTGGTGGTTTTGCTTTCGCTGATGGTGGTGCCGGTTTCTGCGGCGTACTCCGCCTCTGCTCCGGCGGCAGGAAAAGTAGTCACTGACCGAGACCCCCTCAATGTCCGCGCAGGTGCGGGGACGAAGTATCGCGTGGTGGGACAAGCAGATAAGGGATCGTATTTGCAGGTTGTTGGAACTTCTGGATCTTTTTATAAGGTGGTGTACAACGGCGCGGGAAAAACAGGATATGTCTCGAAATCGTATCTCAAAATTGTTTCGACCGGAGTGGCGAAAGTTACCACACAACGGGACCCTCTTGTCCTGCGGAAGACGGCCTCTGCATCGGGGAAAAACTTGGCTCAGATTCCCAAAGGAACGATGGTGCCGATTCTGAAAAAGAACGGAAACTGGTATCAGGTCGTCTATCAAAACAAGATCGGCTATTGTTCGGCAACGTATCTTACAGTTAACGGGAAAACACCAGCGGCCAAAACGACAATTACATTCAGTGATATTTCTAACCCTGGTACCATTCAAAAGGGAACAGGCGTTCATATTTCTGGTACGATTAGAAGTACAAATAGTAAGTTGTCTTCGATTACCGTGTCGATTAGAAATTCCTCAGGAAGAGCTGTTATGAGCAAGACAGTTAAGCCAAATACACATTCCTACAAGATTTATAACTCTGATTTGGATTGGGCAATGTCTTTTGGTAATCTCTCTACTGGTTCTTACACATTGTGTTACGAAGTGAGAACTGTTGATGGAACGAAAGGTAGCACGAGCAGACAATTTTCTGTTAGATCCTCCAATATTCCGTCTGAAACAGGGGGATACGATGCAGATGCTGCATTAGGCTATGCAAGAAGGAACTGGAACAGGAATCCAGAGCAACAATGTGCTGAATTTGTATCTAGAGCACTAAAAGAAGGAGGAGGAATTAACTCAATTCAAAAAGGCGTTGGAGGACTGAAGCGAGCACTGGAATCTACAAGTAAAGGTAAGCTTTGCCAGTTGACGGTAGAAGCAGACGGACGGATTAAGTTATCTAAAAATGCGGATAAACTTTCTCCTGGCGACCCGATTCTCACATACTGCACAAGAGAGAAAATGTGGCCACATGCAGTACTATTTAGTAGTACAGATAGTGGGGGATATGTGAGAGTGTATGCTCATAATTCTGCCAAGAACAATGAAACATTCTGGGGGTTCTCTCGGTGTAATGGGGGATGTCCTGCATCGGGAACAGAAATTCGTGCATATTCATACCATTATCAATAAAGGAGGAGAAAAGAGAAATGGCATATTGTAAAAACTGTGGATCGCAGATCGACGACCGGGCAGTGATTTGTCCCAAGTGTGGGGTCCCTCAGGAGAATAAACCGCCTGTCATTGATAACGGTGGATTTGGCTGGGGCCTTTTGGGTTTTGTATTTCCCCTTGTGGGACTGATTCTTTTCCTGGTTTGGAAGGATACAAAGCCGAGGACAGCTCGGGCTGCAGGCAAGGGTGCGCTTGTTAGTGTGATTGCCTGTGTCGTTATATATCTTGTTTTATTTGCTGGGCTTGGGATTATCGGGGCATCTATGTATTGAGTATGGGCGATGGAATGCCTCGTTGTGCCTAAGAAAGTTGAAAAAGAGAGGGCCTCTGCATATGAAAAAAGAAAAACAAAAAACCAAGAGGAAGCTGGTACAGGCCGTTCTGCTTGCGCTGGCCTTGCTGTGTCTGAGTGGCTGCGAAAAACCGTCAAAAGCAGAGGCAGGAGGGGAGGCCTCCCCTCCTGCAGCCCCTGAAGTGGCGGAGGAGAAACCACGCCAAGAGGAGCCGACCCCGGAGGAGATCGCCCAGGCGATCAGGGAAAGTTCTCACTTTGCCTATGGTTGGTTCTGGGAAAATGTTCATGTGGACCATGAGGACACGATTTTCCGGGATGATATTATGGACGGAGAGTGGCCCTTGGAGAGAGTGATCGAAGAGGGAGTCACAACAAAAGCGGATGTGATGGCGCTGACGGAGGCGTATTTCACAGCGGATGTGGTACAGCAGCTCATGAGTTCAAAAGACTGGGTTGAGACAGATACGGCACTCTATGTATCTGCGACAGAAGGATTGGGCGGCGCAATGGCGGATTCCGTGGAGATCCAGATTCATCAGGATAATGATAGACAGTATACCATCGAGGTTACTGATCTTTTCCGGGGAGAAAAGATTGAGGGATTGTCAGAGCCTTACACAGTTCACTATGTCAAAGAAGGAGGTCGTTGGGTTTTTGACCAAGTGGTCCTGATGGTTGGAGATACCAGTAATGCTGTTACCGTTGTGGAGGAGGTTGAAGAATCTTCGGATGGGGAGGAGATAGGAAAGCGATTTGAAGATACAGAACTGTTAAGTACGCAACTTCCGCAAACGTTTTTCTTTAGTGCTGGTGTAGGCGCTTGGGGAACGGAGTTGACGATTTACCCGGATTGGACGTTTTCTGGAAACTATCATGATTCTGAAATGGGAGCAGTTGGCCCTGGTTATCCCGGAGGTACGGTATATTTTTGTGACTTTACTGGGGAATTTTCACTTGTGAAGAAGGTAAACGAGAAAGAATATATCCTGCGGTTAAAAAATCTCCATACAGAAAAGCCTGTTGGTCAGGAAGAGATTCGAGAGGATACCCTCTACGTTGCCTCAGACCCTTATGGGTTGGAGGATGCTGATGAGTTCCGCCTGTATCTTCCCGGGAGAGCTACCAATGATCTGCCGAAGGAATTTATTGAATGGGTGGGAATGCCTCATACCTGGGGCGATCAGGTGCCAGAAACACTTCCGTTCTGGGGACTCTATAACATAGGTGGACAGGAAGGTTTCTTCGGAGAGACAGAAGAAGCATAATTGTGGAATATATGCCTCTGCTACTTCTAAACGATGGAATGCAATGTAGCCCGGCTCATTCTTGGGATGAGCCGGGCCGTTTGCGTCTGACCGGGACCGCTGCCGCTTCGCCCTTTTTCTTGAAAGAACCACGGAATCATGCTATACTGTACCCTGTATCATTATCGCCAAACGGATCGCTGCCGATCCGAAAATCCAACACCCGGAGGGACCAGCCTTGAGACAGACCCTGACCATCGACCCGGCGGAGATCGACCGCCAGCTCACCCTTTGCGACCAGATCCACGCCCTGCTGGACCAGCGGCCCGGCCAGAAGACCGCCTTCGTGGACACCTACGGCTGCCAGCAGAACGAGGCCGACTCGGAACGCCTGCGGGGCTATCTGGCCCGGATGGGCTATGCCTTCACCGACCGGGAGGAGGGGGCGGACCTGGTGCTGCTGAACACCTGCGCCATCCGGGAGCACGCCGAGCAGCGGGTTTTTGGCAACGTGGGGGCGCTGTCCCACACCAAGCGCCGCCACCCGGCCCAGGTGATCTGCGTCTGCGGCTGCATGGCCCGGCAGGACCATGTGGCCCAGCGGCTGCGGCGGTCGTTTCCCTATGTGGACCTGGTCTTTGGTCCCCAGCTGCTGTGGCAGTTCCCCCAGCTGCTGCTGGAGAAGCTCACCTCCGGCAAGCGGGTCTTTGCCACCGACGACGTGCCCGGGGCGGTGGCCGAGGGCATCCCGGTGGTGCGGCAGAACACTCAGAAGGCGTGGGTGTCCATCATGTACGGCTGCAACAACTTTTGCAGTTACTGCATCGTGCCCTATGTCCGGGGCCGGGAGCGCAGCCGCCAGCCGGAGGATATTCTGGCGGAGGTCCGGTCTCTGGCCCAGGCCGGGTATCAGGACATCACCCTTCTGGGGCAGAACGTGAACTCCTATGGAAAGGACCTGGACCGGGGCGTGGACTTCGCCTGGCTGCTGGAGCAGGTCAACGCCATTCCCGGCGACTTTCTCATCCGCTTCATGACCAGCCATCCCAAGGACGCGGGGGAACGGCTCTTTGACGCCATGGCCCGGTGCGAGAAGGTGGCGCCGGTGCTCCACCTGCCTTTCCAGTCGGGCAGCAGCCGGGTCCTCAAGGCCATGAACCGGGGGTACACCCGGGAGGGCTATCTGGCCCTGGTGGAGCAGCTCCGGGCCCGCATCCCGGACATCGTGCTCACCTCTGACGTGATCGTGGGCTTTCCCGGCGAGACCCAGGAGGAGTTTGAGGAGACCATGAGCCTCATCGAGGCCGTCCGCTACGACGCCCTGTTTACCTTTATCTTTTCGCCCCGTCATGGCACCCCGGCGGAGAAGCTGCCTGACCCCATGCCCAAGGAGCAGAAGAGCGCCAATTTCCAGCGCCTGCTCCGGCGGCAGAACGAGATTTCCGGGGAAAAGCACCGGGCCTATGTGGGCAAGACCTATCGTTGTCTGGTGGACGGCCAGGGAGAGGACGGCCGCCTGACGGCCCGCACAGCGGGAGGGCGGTTGGTCCACCTGGCGGCGGGAGCGGAGCTGATCGGCACCTGGCAGCAGGTGCGGATCACGGACTCCTCGACCTGGGCCTTGTTCGGGGAGTTGGCCTGAACTGAACCACGGAGGTTAGAGGGCCAGCGGTCAACCGCGTTGGCAGAAGCGCCGACGACCAACCGCGCAGGTCCGAACACCGACGACCAACCACGTTGGTCTCAAGAGACGCCGTTGCCAACGGCCAACGGCGCAGCCGTAGGAGGCGACTTTAGAAGCCGACCACCGAACGCCTTCCAGCGGGTGGGTGGGGACCGCCGACAACCGAACCACGGTGGTTAAAAGGCCGTTAGCCAACTACGTTGGTTAGAAAGTCGGTGACCAACCACGTTGGTCCAAAGGAACCGCCGTTACCAACA
>CAKTSK010000012.1 GCA_934597725.1 uncultured Eubacteriales bacterium | reverse complement strand
GTCCACTGGCTTGGCGCTCCCCGAAACAGGTCTTATTTGCTTTCCATAATGTGTAACACATCATTGACAAACCTACAATTGCCGTCATCTGCGGCCAGGTGCTCCCGGCATGTGCAGAGCGCAGAAAGAAATCTCAAAATTTTTTCGTCAGTTTCACCAAAGACATAACATTCAAAATTGAAATGAACGAAAAACTATGTTACTATAAAGAAAAAGAGACACAAGATATATGGCCTGTCGCGGCGCCAGATACCATTTGTGTTCGTTTAGGAGGAGGTCTCTATGACAAGAGAGACATTTTTGACGCAGCTGCATCACAAAGGCGCGAATACCACCGAGGCCCTGGCACGATTTATGGGAAATGAAGAGTTGTTTCTCTCCTTCGTGAGCCGCCTGCCCGAGAAACTGAAGTTCGATCAGATCCGGCATGGGTTAGAGGTGGAGGACGAAGATGAGTTTTATATGGGTGTTCACAATTTGAAAGGCATGGCCGGCAACCTGAGCCTGGAACCCATCTACGACTGCGCCCAGGCGATCCTGGTAGAGTTTCGGGTCTCCAAGTTTCAGAACCGGAAAAAGCTGACCGCGCTCACCCGTGAGGCAGAGGCGGAAAGCGAGGCATTGGCAGAATTCATCACCCAGTATTTGACGGAGAAAGAGGAACCATAATGCGAGATACGTTACTTGTAATTGACGACTCCGAGTTGGACCTGGCCATTCTGAACGAGATCTTCAAGCACCTCTTCCGGGTGGAGTGCAGTTCAGATCCCCGGCGGGCCCTCTCCTTCCTGCGTAAGAATCATGAGCGCGTGTGTGCGATCCTGCTGGACATCTGCCTGGAACGCCGGGGGGCGGGCTTTACCGTTCTCCATCAGCTCCAGGGACACTTGGACACGGCGGAGGTGCCGGTGATCCTCATCACCACCGACGCCAACGAGAAGGATGTCCGGGCCAGCGTAGAGGGGGGCGCTGTGGATTTTCTGGTCAAGCCGGTCGATCCTCACACCGTTCAGGAACGGGTGTGTACTGTGATCCGGGCGTCCTGGCCGCCGGAGACCACCATTCTGGACCACCCGGAGGAGGAAACGCTCCCGGAAGAGTCCGCCGAAGACGGCGCCGGAGACGAGGCTCTGTTTCCTGAGCCGCTCAGCTTGCCGCACGCCCGGCTTCTCTGCCGCCGGTGGAGCGAAAAACTGGCGGGGCTTTGCCGCCTTCGTCCTGTGCTGGACATGGAGGAGGCCCGGCAGCTGTGCGCCATCACAACGATCCTGGCCCAGAGTTATGTCCGGCAGCATCCGGACGGAGACCTGACCGAGGAAAGCGCCGAATTGATCGGCATGGCGGCGATGTTCTGTGACATTGGCCTGCTTGGCCTTCCCGATGCCCTGTTGGAAAAAGCAGAGGCCCAGGAACGAACCGAGGAGACCATGGAGGACTACTATCAGCACACCACACTGGGGCAGCAGCTGTTTGCCGGCGAGGAAAAGCGCCAGCCCCTGTTCCGCTATGCCAGCGAGATCGCCCTGTGGCACCACAAAAACGCCGACGGCACAGGCTATCCCGCCCGGGGAGACGGCAACCATATCCCCCTCAGCGCGCAGCTGGTCCACACTGCCCTGCAGGTCCAGCAGTATCTGCATTATCACCAGGGCTGTTCCGACCGCTTTGAGCGAATGTTCCGCGCGCTCCAGAACGAGGCCGGCACGGTGATCACCCGTCGGATGGCCTATCTGTTTGAGGATGACAGCGCGGCCCTGGCCGCAGCTCTGCGCACGGTGTAAGATCCCTTCCACAGCATAAGATTCCCCCCAAAGACTTCCGCCGATCCGGCGGCAGCCTTTGGGGGGATCGTTGTTATGTATCGCACTGCTTCAAGGCGCGGGCCAACTGCCGCATGTCAATGGGCTTGGGGATGTGCGCGTTCATGCCCGCCCGGGCGGCGGCTGCCGCATCCTCCGCAAAGGTGTTGGCTGTCACGGCCAGGATCGGCAGGGTGGCAGCATCCGGCCGGTCCAGAGCGCGAATGGCCGCTGCCGCCGCACAGCCATCCATCACAGGCATGTTCATGTCCATGAGGACCCCGTCGAAGGTCCCGGGCGGGGAGGCCTGGAACAGCTCCACCGCCTCTTTGCCGTTTCTGGCCTGGGTCACCGTGGCGCCGCAAAGGGTCAGAAGCGCGGTGGCGACCTCCAGATTCATCTCAAAGTCCTCTGCCAGCAGCAGATGCTTGTCCCGAAGGACCTCCAGCAGGGTGTCGTCCTCCTCCTCGGCCGGGGTGTCGGGGCTGTCGGGAGCTGGTTCCATGGGAATGGTCGTGGTGAACGTGGTCCCCTGCCCAGACTTGCTCTCCACCTGGATCTGCCCGCCCATACAGGTGAGGATCTCCTGCGCGATGGACAGCCCCAGCCCCGTTCCCGGCACGCTGTCCCCCTCAAACCGGGACTCTCTGGCGTAGGGGGTAAACAGGTGAGGAAGAAACTCTTCCGAGATCCCCATTCCGGTGTCCTGCACCGTCATCTTGCAGACGCTGCGGCTTTGGGAGACCGACACGCGGATCTCGTCGCCGGCCTCGGTAAACTTCAATGCGTTGGAGACCAGGTTGTTCAGCACCTGCTGCAGACGGAAGGCATCCACGATGACCTGGGGCTGGGTCAGAGAGAGGGTAAGAGACAGGCTCTTTTTCTGCATCTCCGCCTGCGTCTGGAACACCGACAGGCCTTCTCGGATGGTCTCCTCCAGGTTGCAGCGCACGGGTTTCAGCTGCAGGCCCGTCTTTTTCATGCGGGAGATCTCCAGGATGTCGTTGATCAGGGCCAGCAGCTGCTCTGTGGCGATCTGGATCTTGTCCAGATAGGGCATCAGGTCCTTGCCTTCCCCGCTGCGCTGCTTGGCCAGCTGCACCGTGCCGCTGACCACGTTGAGGGGGGTGCGCATGTCGTGGCTCATCTGGGAGAAGAAGCGCTCCTGGGTGGCTTCGCTCTCCTTGGCCCGGTCCAAGGCCCGTTCCAGCGCCTGCATCTGCTGGATCTGCTGCAATTTTTCCCGGTCCACCTGGCGGAAACACAGAATGGCTTCGTTCGGCTGCAGGGCCGAGTCGAACAGCAGGCGCACATTGACCCACCGGTATTCCTGGCCGAACAGACGGCGGAAATCTCCGCCGAAGTTGGAGACCTTCTCCTCCACCAGCCGGCGGATGTTTTCCAGGGAAAAGTTGGCCCTGAAGTGGGAAAACGTATCCTGTTCGATGACCTCGCCAAGGATATTCAGAAGCTGTTCATAGGACCCCTTTTCTGGCAGGCGCTGCTGAATGTAATCCGAGCTTTTGACGCTCTCGTATGTGCCGCGGGACCAGTTGACCCGATAGATCGCGAAATATTGGTTCCCCAAAGCGGACACCGTTTCCCGGACCCGGGCCATGCCCTTTTGCAGGCGGCGTTCCCGCAGACTCATGAACAGCAGAATGAACAGGACCCCGGCGCAGAGGGCCATGATCAGGTAAAAGTACCGTTGAAGATCCCCGAAGAAGGCCGCGTAGGGAATGGTAATGACCGAGAGCCAGCCGTTGTCCGCCAGGGTGAAATACACCGCCTGCTTGGTCCCCGTCATGTCAGTCATAGGTGTATTCCTGCGCGCCGTCCAGGCTGCCGTCCTGGATCTGCTGGTACAGCGTTTTGATGTATTCCTGCAACGCCTGATAGGGTACCTCTTTGCTGGGTTTGACATAGAGCAGGGTGCCTTTGGTGTCGCACAGATAATAAAAGCTTCCCTTGGGCAGCGCGTCGGTCAGGGTCTCCCGGGAGATCTTTTCCAGGTACAGGTCCAGCGCAAGAACGTAGCTGGCCTCTTGGTCGGCCTTGGCAATGGTGATGACCCACTGATCGGTCTCCGGGTGCTGGTAGGCATCGGTATGGATGATCTGGCCGGCCTGCTCCACCGCCTGCCGGTACCAGGGCAGCTGGTCCAGCTCCTCCTGGGTGGCCGGGTGGCGGCTGTCGGCATCGATCATCGTGCCCCGGACAACAGCCTGGGGGACAACGGACTGATTCTCCGCCACCGTTTCAATGGTTTGAAAAAAGGACTGGGCCCATTGGGCCACATCCTCCTGGCTGGTGTCGGACCGCATCTGCGCCTCCAGAAAGTTGTCCCCCATGGCCAGAAGATCCTGGGCTGTTTCGATGCTGGACATCTCTTCCTAGGCATAGCGGTTGGCCAGCTCACTGCCCAGCTCCTGGGCATTGCGCAGCAGTACGCGCTGGGCCATATAAAAGCTCAGGACCAACAGAAGGACAAACACCGCCGTCACGACGCTGGCCACGCGAAAGGTCCGGCCACGCATTTGTTTTCGATTTTTTCTCATAGTCTCTCTCTTCTTTCTGCGCGTACTTATCTATTAGGATACAACACTTTACAGCATTTTACAACACATCCTGCACAGCTTGCCCCAAAACAGCGGCAGACAGCGGACGGGAAGGCTCCCGCCGCTGTCTGCCGCTGTTTTCAGACCCGATCATTCCAAGGCCAAGGTGATCTCCCCGGTACAGTCCTGGCAGGCCACGCTGAGGTAGTTGCTGGCGGCAGGAAACCGAATCGTCTCCTGACAGACGCCGTTCCCTTCCAGAAGCGGGACCGCCTCCCCGTTGCCGGTGACCCAGTACAGCTGGGCCTGCCCCGCTGTTCCGGCGATGGTACAGGTGAGGGAGACCGTGTCCCCTTCTGCGGGAGATAAGCCGGTCCCGCCAAACAAACACTCTGTCTTGGTACAAGCCTGATAGTCTGCCCGGTAGGTGCCGGTATAGGGCGTCTCCCCCATGGTCCTGGTTCCGGTCAGGCTGCTGTCGTTTGTCAGGGCCAATGCGCCGGCAGTCTGGAGCAGGCTGTCATACTCTTCCAGGATCTTGTCCTTGCTGCATCCGGGCAGCGCCAGGCACAGCACGGCCAGCAGGCCAAGGAGACAAATCATTCTCTTCATGAGGAAATCCCTCCTATCTTCTGCGGCGTCCCCGGGAACGGCCGCGCTGAGCCATCTTCTTTTGGGGGGCATCCAGAGGTTTCCTTCCCGAGACAGCCAGCAACAGAACCGTCAGCAGGACCATGCTCCCCAGCCCCACCCCGGACAGCAGCAGGTCGGGCGGTGTCGTCGCCCCGTTATATTGGGCCATGTCAAACCCCGCCAGGAGCAGGGCGGCAGAAAAAGGATAGGCGCTGAGCAGGACCCCGCTCTTGAAAAAGAGCATACTATAGCCCAAAAAGAAGGAGAGGATCGACCCGCCGAGATATGCCCCGCGCAGCCGTCCGAACACCAGGATCAGCGGCATACAGACCACGTAGGTGGTCATCGCCGCCCCCACGATCTGCCCGCCGCCGCGCAGCACCAGCGCGGCAGACAGCCCAGGCAGACCCACCAGAGAGCCGGTCAGAAGGGTGACGCAAACGCTGTACAGCCCAAACAGCAGCGCCAGCACAGCAGTCACCAACAGCTTGGCGCTCAGCAGCCGGGACAGAGAGACCGGCACCGTCAGGAGATTTTTCCAGGTGTCGCTGCTCCGCTCCCGGTCGATCAGCCAGCCGCCGATCATCACCAGCGAGATGGGCAGAAACAGCTGGGTGTTTCCCCAGGCCACGTTGGCAAACAGGTCCGCAAAGCTGTACGCTGCGACCCGGTAGGCCGGTTCTACGATCAGTTGGCTGCCATACTGCACCACAGGGCACAGCGCCAGAGCCACGATCCCCACCAAAAGGATCTGGCAGCGGCGGAGCTTCTGCCATTCACTTTGCAGGATCATCCACATAGTATCGCCTCCTTCAGTCATACCGCCGCCGGTAGACCAGGGCGATCAGCACAAAAAACACCAGGGATTCCAACACAACGACCGTAAACGCCTGGCCGGTGGTGAGGAAATAGGGGCTCAGCTTCTCCAGCAGCTGGGCCAGAGCCGGGCTGGGATCGCTGAGATCATAAAACGGATAGAGCCAGCGGAACGACAAGGTGCCGGGCAGCAGCGACCCGGGATTCAGGCCAAAGGGCTGCATCAGCAAGCGGTCGCTGGTGGAAAGCAGGTAATTGACCGTCGTGTAAAAGAAGGTCAGGATCACCGAAACGATGTTGCTCCCGCGCAGCGCGATGACCAGCAGGATGCAGGGCAGCGCCCCGGTCCACATCATCACGCCCTCTCCGATGCCGACCCAGAACAGCCGCCAGAACCCCACCGGCTCCCAGCCCTGCAAAAGCAGGACGCCCAGGCCGCACAGCGCCCCCACCGCCATGAACAGCACGGAAAACCCCAGCAGCAACAGCAGCTTGGCGCCCACCAGCGCCTCTCTGCCCACGGGAACGGTCAGCAGGTTCTTCAAGGTGTCGTTGTCCTGTTCCAGAAACAGCAGGTGCGCGGCCAGGATCACCAGCACGGGCAGCAAGAGCAAATAGGCGCTGAACTGAAACAGACTGGACATCATGTCCTCCACGGCCGCCGCGCTGGTCTGGGCGTCCGACAGCAGCAGGGTGAAGGCCAGCGGCATCAGCGCCGAGAGAAAGAGCGCCCCCACAAAGAGCGGCTTGCGCCGCAGCTTGGCGGCTTCACAACGCAGCAGGTCAAGCAATCCCCTCACCCCCTGTGATGCGCTTGAAATGGTCCTCCAGGGTCTCCTCGTGCAGGTGGACCTCGGTGACGGTCAGCCCCGCCCGGACCAGCTCGGTCACTGCCGCACCGGGGTCTGTCCCGCTGCCGGGGAGGGTCAGGGTGTTGGCAGAGCAAAGACAGATGTCCTGGGCTCCGAGCTGACGACGGAGGATCTCCGCAGCAGCTGCGGCGTCGGAGACCACAAACCGCAGTTCCTTCCGGCTGCGGCGCTCCAGGTCCGCCAGACTCGCCTCCTCCAACAGGACCCCCCTGTCGAGGATCCCAATGTCATCGGCCAGCAGCGCGACCTCGGAGAGGATGTGGCTGGAAAGCAGGATGGTCTTTCCTCGGGCGCGGCACAGTTCCCGGATGAAATCCCGGACCTCTGCAATGCCGATGGGGTCCAGGCCGTTGATAGGCTCATCCAGAATGAGCAGCTCCGGGTCGTGGAGGATCGCCAGGGCGATGGCCAGGCGCTGCTTCATGCCCAGAGAGTACTTGGCATACAGCTTTTTGTCCCGATGGGGCAGGTTGACCAGGGCCAGCGCCGTCTCGATGGCACGGGGATCTTTGATCTTTCGCAGCCGCGCAAAGACGGCCAGGTTTTCGGTGCCGGTCAGGTTGGGATAGAAGCCCGGGGATTCGATCAGGCTGCCGATGCGGGGCAGAAGGTTTTTTTCCCGCCCCCGCAGGGGCTGACCGAACAGGGTCACGGTGCCGGCTGTCGGTCTGGTCAGGCCCAGCAGCATCCGCATGGTGGTGGTTTTTCCTGCGCCGTTCCGGCCCAGCAGCCCATAGATGCGGCCCGGCTTGACGTGCAGATCCAGGTCGTTCACGCTGGTCTGTTCGCCGTATCGTTTGGTAAGGCCCTTGGTTTGAATGAGATCGTCTGTCATGTGTCCGTCCTCCTTTTTGATCTGCCCCCAGCATAGCACAGCAAGCTTGAGGACAGATGGAGACGACCTTGAGTTTTCCTTGAGATCAAGCAGGACCATAGCCAAGACCGGGCAGCTGCGGTATACTATGGATACACAGACACCACGACACCACCCTGAAGGAGGCGCACCATGTACGACAAACAACTTCTCATCGTCGATGACGACCCGGACTTGCTGCAAATGCTGTGCAGTATTTTTACCCGCGCCGGGTATCCCCGGCTGCTGACGGCCTCCTCCGGCCCGGAGGCGCTGCGCCGCTGTCAGGAAAACCACCCTGATCTGGTGATCCTGGACGTGATGCTGCCGGGAATGGACGGCTTTTCCGTGCTGCGGGAGATCCGGCGCTCCAGCAAAGTCCCGGTCCTGATGCTGACCGCCCGGGGAGAGGCCGAGGACAAATTCACCGGGTTTGAGCAGGGGGCGGACGACTACCTGGTCAAACCCTTCCTGCCCAAAGAACTGCTGTTCCGGGTGCAGGCCATTCTGAAACGGGCCTATCCCGAGCAGGCCCGTCAGGTCCCGCTGGCCCACGCCGTGGTGGACCTGGAACGCGCCCAGGTCCAGCGGGAGGACGGCTGCGTTTCTCTGACGGCCAAAGAATTGCAGTTGTTTCAGCTGCTGTATGAAAACGCCGGGCGGATCGTCACCACCGGCGCGCTGTGTCAGGCGGTCTGCGGCCCCGTTTGGCAGGGCTATGAAAACACCCTGTCCACCCACATCCGCCACCTGCGGGAGAAGATCGAGGCCGACCCCTCCAAGCCCGTCTCCCTGATCACCGCCCGGGGCTTGGGATACCGCCTCTTTCTGAAGGAGCAGAGGACATGAGCGCCGCCAAGCGATTTTTCCGCCGGTACATTCTCTCGACGGCAGGCATCCTGGTGGCCTTTTTCGTGGTCAATCTTCTCTTGATCGGGTCCTTCTTCTTCCTGGAAACGCTGGGGGGCGCGAAGACGGCGAACTTCCCCATCTCCACTTTCTCCGCGCATGTCACCGCCCAAAAGGGACGCTGGCAAGCGGACCAGCAGGCGCTGACCCTGCTGCGCCAGGAAAATGCCTGGGCCATGCTGCTGGACGACGTGGGAAGGGTGCGCTGGTCCGTGGACCTGCCGGAAACCCTGCCCCGCCAGTATACCGCAGCAGATGTGGCGGCATTCAGCCGCTGGTATTTGCAGGACTACCCCACCACGGTATGGGTGCGGGACGACGGGCTGCTGGTGGTCGGCTTTCCCAAGGGGTCCCAGTTCAAGTTTAATTTCTCCACCAAAATCGACTACATTTCCTTGATGCTGGCGGGCATTGCCGCCGCGTTTCTGGTGAATGTCCTGCTGATGCTGGTCCTTTTTCTGCGGAACACCCGCCGGGTGGAGCGGGCCATGGGGCCGCTGCTGGAAGGGATCGACGCCCTTTCCCAGGGAAAGCCCTGCCACCTGGAAGAGCACGGCGAACTGGCAGAGCTGAACGCCGGCGTCAACAAAGCGGTGACCTATCTGCGGCAAAAGGACAACACCCGGGCGGAATGGATCCGCGGGATCTCCCACGACATCCGCACCCCGCTGTCGATGATCTTGGGATATGCCAGCGAACTCGAGGAGCAGGCAGATCTGCCGGAACAAACCCGCCTGCAAGCGGGGATCATCCGGCGGCAGGGGGAAAAACTCAAGGATCTTGTGGCCGATCTCAACCTGACCACCAAGCTGGCTTACGCCTTGCAGCCCCTCCAGAAAACGGCCATCGACCCGGCAGAGCTGGGCCGCCAGGTGGTCAGCGAGACACTCAACGGCGGGCTGTCGGACCGCTACCCCATCACCCTGCAAGAGAACACGCCGCCGGGGAGCATCCTCATCGGGGACCCGCAGCTGTTGGGCCGGATGCTGCACAATCTCATCCGCAACAGTGTGGTCCACAATCCATCGGGCTGTCACATCACGGTAGCGGTGGAAGCAGGCCCCGATGAATGGCTGTTTACCGTTTCCGACACCGGCCAGGGGCTCAGCCCCGCTTCGCTGGCAGCGTTCTGCCGGGGGGAGGACCTCTCCAGCACCCAGAGCGGCGGAGAACACGGCCTTGGCCTGAAGCTGGTGCGGCAGATCGCCGCCGCCCACGGCGGCTGGGTCGACGCAGCAGACAACACGCCCTCGGGGCTGCGGGTGATCGCCCACCTGCCGCGCCGCCCCGCCGGACCAGGGAAAAGCGCTCATACCGTCTCCTGAAAAACCTCGACCGGGTCGGAACCATTTGGTTCCGACCCGGTCGCTGTGTGATATAAGTCGTTGTGCGGCGGTGCGTTGGTCCTCTGGATCAAGTCCCCAGAAGGGTTGCTTCTATGTGTGCTGCGAATTCCTGAATCCGCTCCTGGATGCCGGGCATGGACCGGACGGAATCCGGGTCGTTGGCCGTCTGCATGAGGCAGAATCTGGGGGGCAGCATGGCGGTCTTGTTGAAGCACATGGCTCCCATCAGCTGCTGGGCCACCAGGTCGCTGCCGGAGTAGCCGGAAACCACGATGCCGAACAGGTATTTGTCCGACAGATCCCGCTGGGTGAGCAGGCTGGTCAGGCGGTTGAACAGCGCGGTGATGTTGGCGCTGACGGCATCGTTGTAGTTGGGACAGAGGAACAGCAGCCCATCGCAGGCCTCCATGGCGGGGATGACCTCTTCGGAAATGACCCCGCCGTAAAAACAGGTGTTGCGCTGGGCGAAGTGCAGACAGGCCTTATAGGAGCAGCCCCGGCAGTCCTGAATGGTCCCGTTTTGCAGGCAGATCTCCTGGAACGAAAAGGCATCCGAAAGACGATCCAGGACTTCCCGTCCCATCCAGACCGTGTTGGAGCGCCGGTTGTCCGATGCATGGAGCACCAGCAAGCGGGGTTTTTCTGTCTTGCGCGGGGTGAAGGTGCGGACCCGCTCTGCCAGGTCGCCCATCCGGCGGACGTAGGTCTCTTCCAGCGTCAGGCCGAGGTTCTTGGCCATGATGTGCTGGTTGTACAGAGAGCCTGTCCCCTCCACCAGCGGTTTCCCGGGGAAAAAGCAGCCCGCCAGATTGGCGGCCAGGACCAGCATCCGGGCGGCCTCTTTGGTATACAGCTCCCCCGGACCATCCACGATCACGCCGGCCACCGAGCCGTCCAGGCTGTTGGGGTGTTGGCGGAGCCAGCGGATCAGCTCGTAGAACGCCGGCGGCGGACCGAATTCATCCAGCCCCACCACAAAGAGCAGGCGTTTTTGAGCCAGAGAGGTCTCCTGCGCCGGCGGGGCCGGGTACACCGGAATGTCCGGCAAAGCCTGGGGCAGCAGCCGGGTCAGACGAGGCGTCTGTCCCACTTGAAGTAAGGTAATGGTTTCTTTCATGGCTGATCAAACTCCCGCAGTCGTTGATGCGTGTTTTCTAACCGGGCCAGCAGGGCCGGGCAGATCTCCTCCCGCACCAGCGCCAGCCCCTGGGGCGTGTACCGGCTGCGGCAGCCGAAATAGGTCCCGGCCAGCGGGACCGCGCCGTAGTGATCCTCGCCCCGAAGCAGCTGCAGCAGCGACAGCGCCGCCGAAGAGAGACCGGGCGCAATGTAGGGCTTGAACCCCAGGTCCCGCACCCGCAGGTTGGCCTCCCGGGTCTGCCGGGTGAGGGTTTCCGACAGGACGGGATCGTAGGCCGCGCCCCCGTGGTTGGCGATCACCAGATCCTGCCCGTGGGGTCCATAGGCCCTGCCTTGGGAGAAGTCGACCCCCTCCTGCCGGGCATAGTAGGCGGCCCGGGCCGCCATCACGCCCAGGCCAAAGCCCTGGATCTGTTCCGGCAGAAGGCCGGCGAAGTCATACTCCCCTGTTTCGTCCCGGCTGCTGGCCAGAAAGACCGCCCGGGACAAGAGGTCCACCGGGTCGGAGATCTGGCAGAACAGGCCGGCAAAGTTCGCCTGACGGGCCAGCTTGGCATAGTGGTCCAGCATCTGGCGGTTGGCTTCAAACTGGGCCATCCGCACGTCCTTCACCCCGCTCTCCAGCCCCGGAACGCCCCGGGAAGCGGTAAAGGCGAACAGGTCGCACTGGAACAATGCCTCTTCCGGGCAGATGGTCACCCGGGGCATCGGGCTCCCGTCCAGAGAAAGCACTTGATTGAGCTCCATTTCATACCGGGCGCACTGAGCCTGGTTGGGGTCATAGACCGCAACCTCCTCGATCTCTTTGCCCAGCAGCTTCAAGCCGGTCAGCACCGTGCCGCCTACGTCTCCCAGACCCACCAGCGTCACCCGGAAGCCGGACCGTTTGGGTGCCTTTTGGGCCAGCAGCCAGGAGAACGCACGGCCGAAGGATACATTCAGCACGCCGGCGCCGTCGGTTCGGACCAGAGCAGCCAGGTCCTCCGGGACGTCCTTGTTCTGCTCCCCTTCCCAGGAGCGCAGGCAGGCGACCCCTTCCTCCTCCCAAAGCTCCTCGATGCGGGAGATGGCAAAATAGCCCCGGCTGGTCAGCGGGTCCCGGCGCACCAGGAAAACCAGGGGGGAAAACGGCGTAGAGACCGCCTCCCCTTCCGGCGGCATGTGCTCTGCCTCCCCGCACAGGCAGAATCCCTGCCATGCTTTATACATCATAGTACAGCCCTTCCTTTCGTGAGATTCGCTGTAATTGTTTCAGGTCCGCTTCCAGATAGACGGACGTGGCCAGCGTCAGGTCGTATTTCATCCGCCCGCCCTTATCCGGCAGCCGGGGGCGCAGCACTGCTTCTCCCAGCCGCCCCAGGGTGAGCGCCGTGTTGAACTGCTGCTGATGCTCCTCCTCCAGGGTCTTGAGGATCTGCGCGGCATTTTCCAGCGCCGTCTGGCTCAAGGCCCGCACGCCCTGGTCGGTGGCGTCCACCAAGTAGTTGGGATAGATATAGGGCAGGATGAGGTTGATGGACCGGGGCAAGGTCTCCCCCGGCCGGGCCTGACCGATGCTGTCGCCGCCCAGGAACGGATAGAGCAGACTTTCGGTCACCCAGTAGTGCAGGTTGGGGATGAAATACTCGCAGTCCACCTTGCGGCCCTGGACCTGCATAAGGTCCCGGCCATAGCCGGACATGACCGCAACGATCAGCCGCTGGGTACTCAGCCCCTCCTCCTTCATCAGCCGGTCCAGCTGCTCGATGCGGAAGCCCCGGTGGAGCAGGTCGTCCACCAGGATCACCGGACGGCGGAAGGATTTCAAGGTACGCACCTGGTTCCGCAGCGGAGAATACCCGGGATACTCCACGATCTCAAAGCCATCCATGTTGGGGTGGAAGCACTTTTCGACGTGCAGCGTCTTGGTGACGGTGTTGGGCACGATCTCGTCCGCCAGGATCTTGCCATAGGGCACGCACATATAGGGCCCCAGGCGGCGCACGCCGGCGGGAACATCCTGCACACCGTTGAGGGCTTCGATCCGTTCCATCAGCGACTGGTTGAGCATCTCCGAGTCAAAGCAGAGCAGCAGCTTGCCGGGGAACAGGTCCGTCAGCGTCTGGCGGAGCTTGGGACGGGTCCGGGCCACCACCTCTTTGACTGCGTCGCTGTCGTGGTGGGGCTTCTTGATCCGCAGCATCACGTCTTGCAGGAGCATCACCGGCGAACGCATGTCCACATAGAAAATATCGGTCTGGCCGCTCACCGGCACAAAGCCCAGCTGATCCAGAGCGTACCGCAGCGGGGCGTTGTCCGGGGCGCAGGGGCAGACCGCGTAGGTGTGGTCATACTCCAGGCTGCGGGCCAGCAGTTCGTTGAGGAGCATCCGGCAGGTAGAGGGACCCATCTCCTCCGCGCTCTCGGGGCTGACCACGTCCACCAGAAGGATCCGTCCCGAGGTATGGCGGCGGACGTAATTGGCTGCCTGGATGGACTGCAGCCCTTCATAAAGGTCGGTGCCGTGGAGGGTGTGCCCCACAGCCCATCCCATCAGCGCCTGGGGCCGGACCCGCAGGACGACGCCCAGCGCGCCTTTCTTTTGGCTCAGCAGCTGGTTCATCTCTCCCGGCAGGTCCTGGGAGGGGCCGCGATGCTGGCGGAAGAACAGGTCTTCCCGCCGGAGGATATTTTTGCGCTCCGGAGTACGGACATACAGCCCGTTGTCGTAAATGAAGGACTGGACCATGGGGTCCACCAGCATGGAAATGTCCAGGTCCCGGTCCACATACTCCCGAATGCGCGTCGAGCTGACGGTTTCAAAGAACGAGGGCAGCGACACCTTGACCAGTTTGCCCCGGATCAGCGATTCCAGCGGCGCCGCTTCCTGCCCTTCCTGGTCCCGGTGGAAGATGATGTGGTTGTATTCTGCCGCCGACCCCGGCTCCGGGCTGCGGTAGGCCGAGGCATTGCGGATCACGTCGCTGCCGGCCACCAGATACAGTTCGGTCCCGCCCATGAGCTGCCGCAGGCGGGCCAGATCGTCGGGGTTGGCGATGTTCACGGGGATGTCGTCGGGGAAGAGATAGGTGTCCCACTGGTCCGCCACCGACATGACCACGATCTGCCGCCGCTGGAGCTTAGCCAGCGTTCGTTTGCTCCAGGAGAACTCGTCCACCGCCAGATAAACCTGGAAGCCCAAGGCCCGGATCTCCTCCACGATCTTCTTGTGGCCCACCGAGAAGGGGTCGAAGGTGCCGGGGAAAAAGGCGGCCGGCTTGGGGGCCGGGAAGGAAAAGGCGCCCCACTGGACCTCACAGGCCACCAGGAACCGATAGAGAGAGTTGAGCATGGCGGCCCGGTTGAAAAAGGTCAGCTTCCCCTTCCGGGGTTCGTTGAGGATGGTCAGCAGTTTCTTATGCAGCAGCACGAAGTATTGGCAGCGGTGTTCCAGAGAGATCCGCTGGCTGCCGAAGATCTCCCGGCAAAGCACCACCAGCGCCGTGCGGTGGATCTCCCCGTGGTAGTGGCTGATCCCCCGCATGACCACGCCCAGCACCCGCTTGGTGAGCACGGCGTGGTCCGGCCGGGCGTTGAGAATCTCCGCCAGGGTATACAGCGCCGTCCGGGCCGGACGGACCGAGCCGCTCTGGAGGAAGTTTTCCAGCAGGCTCACCGCTTCCAGCAGCTCCTTGTCCGGCAGCATACAGATGATCTGGCCGGCATAGGGCGGAATGAAGCGGGAGATCTGGTCCTGTCCGCTCTCCAGCTCCCGCAGCAGGTCAATGGTGATCTCATTGATCTGCGAGACCGTCAGCAGACGGCAGACATCCAGCAAACGCTGGCCGGCGTACTGCCGCACCGGGCGGTGCTCGCTGACTGAGAGCAGGTTGGACAGGTGCATGGCGGTGTGAAAGGCGCTCTCCGGGTGGTGGTCGGCGTAGTCACACAGCAGGTCGATCTGCACCAGCTTCACCGTCCAGTGGACGGCGTTTTTCAGGTTGCTCAGGTAGAAGTCGGAGACCTCCTCCGGCCGGATCTCCTGCATGGGACGGCCCAAGGCCCGGCGGCGCATACAGTCCAGCGCCAGGAAAAATTCTCCCGGCTGGGCATAGAAGCACAGCACCTTCTCCTGGATCAGCGGCGCCACCGAGGGACGATGCTGACGAAGCTGCTCCAGGCAGCGCAGCGCATTGAGCTGCAGGCGCACTTCCCCACTGGGCAGCATCCGGCCCAAAGCCTCTACCGTGGGGACCAGTGCATCTTCCGGCAGGAGCTCCCAGGGCACTTGGCTCAGGGCATCCACCAGCACGAACCGGTCCCCCTCCTCCGCCTGCCACAGCTGGCGCAGCAGGGGCTGCAATAGCGGCTGGGCCTCTTTGGCGTCGCAGCTGGAAAAGAGACTCTGACAAATGGTTTTCAGGGCGTTGGAAATCCGCATGGCATGTTTGGCGGAAACCTTCCGGTCTGGATGCAGGCACAGCAGGATGTAGTGTTCCCACAGCGCCACCGCTTCGTCCAGCAGGGCCATCATGGTGGGCGTCACAGCCCCCTTGCGGGCCGAGATGGGCCGTTCCTTGCGGTACTTTGGGCCGCTGTTGGCCAGGATCAGCCCCATGATCCGCCCCGCAGTCTGGCGCACGTCCCCTTCCGGGTGCATGAGCAGCTCATAGAGCAGGGCCAAGGTTTTTTTCTTGTTGGCCGCAGTGAGGTAGGTGCTGTACTCCGCCAGCAGATGCAGATAGGTGCGGATCTGCGGGAGGTTTTTCTCGCTCTTGGCCTGTTCCAGCAGCAGATCGAAGGATTCGTCGGTGGTCACCATCCGCATCAGGCGGGTGGCGTTGGCCAGGGTCATGTTCCGCAGCTCCTGCAAGGCTTCTTCATCCGACAGCAGGGAGGGGTCCCTGTGGGAGACCGGCTGCAAGGTCTCCTCTCCGATCCTGGTGGGCACGCCGTTGGACCGGAGATAGGCTTCAAAATCCCGCAGCTTGTAGTATACCGTCTGATACCGCCGCTGTTTCTCCGGCGTCATGTTATACAGCTTGGAGAACACCATTTCATAGGCTTCGTCCAGCGTATAGATGGCCATTTGTTCCCGGCCGTTCTCCCCCCGGGTCCCTCGGACCCGGAAGTCGGCATAGATCAGCAGTAGCGACTCAATGGGCAGGTTTTCAAACTCCAGATCCCAGGTGGAGTGGTTGGCGGAGATATAGCCAATCTCCTCCATCCCCAGCTGACTGAACCATTGCCAGGTATAGTAGTAATGGAGGTACGGAATGCGCCGGGCATCCTCCCCCCGGCAGCCAAACTTGCCCACGTCATGGCCCAGAGCAGCTCCGCTGACCAGCGGCAGGTCCACAGGGATGCCCGCTTTGCAGGCCAGCTTGGCCGTATGAAGGGCCACGTTATGCACGCCGATGGTGTGGGAGGCCGGGTCAAAGGGCATGATCTCCCGGCCGATACGCATGAGCGCCACCAGATGGCTCTCTGCCACCGCCTGGTCAAAGCGGAGATACTGGTCCCGCACCCGGCTGTGCGCCAGGGCCTCTTCCGGCACCGGCAGCAGGTCCAGCAGCGGGTCCCAGGAGGCTTCTTTCCAAGACAAGACCAGCTCCAATACCGTCAGATAGAGCACCTCATCCGGGCGGAGGGGGGACGCCCCGTGGCCGGTGGCCTCGTCGGGAAAGAGATTGTCGGTCAAATGGGTATACAGCCGGTCCAGCCAACTCTCCTTTGCCTCGGCAGACAGCCGCTCCATGCCGCTCCAGCACAGGTCCAGCACACGCTGACAGACCCTCTCTCCGTGGGGAGAGAGGGCGCTCAACGGCTCGGCCAGCTGATCCAGATCCAGCAGGCCCCGCACCTGCCGGTCCAGCTGGGCATATACTTCCTCTTTGGTCCTCTTTGGTCCTTCCATAGGGTCGTTTCCTCCTGTTGATGTCCAATCCATAGGACTCTATTATAGAGAACTCCCCACCCTTTTTCAATGGATTTGCCCCTCTGCCCCACAATTTTTATAGGGCAAGCAGGGTGACCTCCGTAGGATAGAGCGGAGAGCCCCGATGCCGCAGGTAAAACCGATAGTCCGGTCCCATGGCGTGGATCATCTGCGGGATCTTCCAAAGGTCCTCGTTGTTGTGATACACCGACAGCAGCAGCTTCGGGTGGTCCTCCCGGATGTGCCGCTCCGCCCCCAGAAGAGCCTTCTGCTCAAACCCTTCGATGTCGGCCTTGAGGAGGGTGATCGGCCCTGGAATATCCTCGTCCAGGGTCACCAATTCCACGGTCGCCGTCCCCTCCTCGCCCAGGGTGTTGGCCGATGCCCCGGCGGGATTCGAGCGGAGAGACAAGGTCCCGGACCGGTCTGCCACGCCTTTCCGGCGGCAGACGATCCCGGGATAGGAGGCCAGATTCCGTTCCAGCACGGCAAAGGTCGCCGGGGTGATCTCGTAGCAATAGATGGTCTCATAGCAGTCCGCACCGTAGTTGTCCAGATAGGACAGGACGGTGTCCCCGACAAACGCGCCCAGGTCCACCATGACCTCCCGCTTGCTGCATCGGATCAGGTCCAGGTCAAAGTAATCGTCAAACAGCGGTTCCTTGGTCTGGGCCGTGGCGGTGAAGTCATAGCAATACCAGTTGTGCAGGATGGCAGACAGGGTCGCCCGGGAGCGATAGTCGGCCAGCCGTTCATAGACCCAGAGAAAGTCATCCATGTGGGCAAAAAGCGCATGGGCCTTCCCCTCGATCTCCTCATAGATCCCCCGCTCCCTGTCCAGGCGGCCCCAGAACCCGAACTGGTTGAAAAAATCCATGCAGCTTTTCTGGATGGCCTGGGGCACCTCATCAAAGGCTTTGCGGATGCGGTAATACAGTTCCTTCTCCCCCAGCCCTTTGATCTCATCGGCCAAAGCAAAAAATCGTCTGTCGATACGGTTCACGGAATCACGCTCCTCTCCCTTTACCCTATGCCGCCGGGAGCGATCTGTGACCGCGGCAGGCGGAGACAGGCCAGACAAAAAGACAGGCCGGACAGCGCCAAAAGGCTGTTCGACCTGTCTTTTTTGTCTCCCCGCTGGGAGCGCCTTACTGTTGGAAACGGACCGCCCTTTTTCAGGGCGCAGCCTGATCCATTGCGTTCTGATCCTGCCGGCGTTTTTCCTCCATGGCTTCCGCCAGGAGCATATCCTTCACCTTCATCAGGCGAATGATGTTGTTGCGTTCGTTCTCCTCCAGCTTCATGGAGATATACTTGATGCTCTCCTGCATCTGGGGGATCATCACATATTCCAGGGCGTTTACCCGCCGGCGGGTCTTTTCGATCTCTTCCGCCAGCAGCTGAGAGGCTTTTTCCACCTGAGCCAGCTTGAGCATGTCCTGAAAGACCGAGGAAAGGGACTCAATGGCCCCGTCCACCTCGCAGGAGGTAGAGGCAAACCCGTAAGGATAGATATCCCCGTCCTCCCTGCTCTGGGTCTGGAAGTCATAGACCGGCACATTGACCGACATGATGTTGCGGAAGTGCATGTCCAGCTGGACGCTCTGCTTGGGATAGAGCAGCGCCTGTTCCAAAGCCTCCGGGGACATCAGCGCCGAGGCCACGGTAAAGGAGCCGTGGGCCCGGAGCAGACCTTCCTCCACCCGGCGGCGCAGGGCGCGGTTTTCCTGGACCACCTCCAGAAACTGCTTCATCAGCTCATCCCGCTTGTCTTTCAGGAGCTTGTGGCCCCGGACAGCCGTCTTCAGCCGGCCTTTCAGGCGGGTCAGCTCCATGCGGGTGGCGTTTACTGTGGCAGAGGGCATCTCCCCACCTCCTTACGCCTTCTTGGGCAGATATTTGTCGATGTGCTCCTGCTTGATCCGCTTCAGCTCGGTCTCCGGCAGGATGGACAGCAGCTCCCAGCCAATGTCCAGCGTTTGTTCAATGGAGCGGTTCTCCTCGAACCCCTGGCCCACATACTCCTTCTCAAAGGCTTCGGCAAACTTGGCATAGAGCAGGTCCACCGGAGACAAGGCGGCTTCGCCCAGGATGGACATGAGTTCCTTGGCCTGCTTGCCGGCAGAGTAGGCGGCAAAGAGCTGGTTCATGGTCCCCGAATGGTCCTCCCGGGTCTTGCCCTCGCCGATGCCCTTGTCCTTCAGACGGGACAGAGAGGGCAGCACGTCGATGGGCGGCTGGACCCCCGCCCGGTGCAGCTGGCGGGAGAGAATGATCTGTCCCTCGGTGATGTAGCCGGTCAGGTCGGGGATGGGATGGGTCTTGTCATCCTCCGGCATGGTGAGAATGGGGATCATGGTGATGGACCCCGCCTTCCCTGCCTGCCGTCCGGCCCGTTCGTACATGGTCGCCAGGTCGGTATACAGGTAGCCGGGATAGCCCCGGCGGCCGGGGACTTCCTTCTTGGCCGCCGAGATCTCCCGCAGGGCCTCGGCGTAGTTGGTGATGTCGGTGAGGATGACCAGCACATGCATGTCCTCGTGGAAGGCCAGGTATTCCGCCGCAGTCAGCGCCATGCGGGGGGTGGCGATCCGCTCTACGGCAGGGTCGTTGGCCAGATTGGTGAACAGGACCGTGCGGTCGATGGCGCCGGTGCGCCGGAACTCCTCCACAAAGTAGTTGGCTTCCTCAAAGGTGATGCCGATGGCGGCAAAGACCACGGCGAAGTTGGACGTGTCGTCCAGCACCTTGGCCTGTCGGGCGATCTGAGCCGCCAGGGCCGCGTGGGGCAGGCCGGAGCCGGAGAAGATGGGCAGCTTCTGGCCGCGGACCAGGGTGTTCAGCCCGTCGATGGCAGAGATGCCCGTCTGGATAAACTCGTTGGGATAGGCCCGGGCCGCCGGATTCATGGCCAGCCCGTTGATGTCCCGATACTCGTCGGCCAGCAGCTCCGGGCCGTCGTCGATGGGGTGCCCCATGCCGTTGAAGACCCGGCCCAGCATGTCCCGGGAAACCGCCAGTTGGAGGGGGTGGCCCAGGAAGCGGACCTTGGAGTTGGCCAGATTGATGCCGGCGCTGGCTTCAAAGAGCTGGACCACAGCGCTGTCGCCGTTGACCTCCAGGACCTTGCCCCGGCGCACGGAGCCGTCGGACAGCTCGATCTCCACCAGCTCGTCAAAGGTCGCGCCGGAGACCTGCCGGACCACCATCAGGGGGCCGGAGATCTCCGCAATGGTGCGGTATTCCTTCATCATGCGCCCTCTCCTCCTTTCTCCGCCAGCTTGGCGATCTGCGCCTCCATTTCGGCGGCGATGGTTTCATAGACGGTGGCATAGCTTTCTTCCGGCACGCTCTTGGCCCGGCCGATGGCGGCCCGGGCCGGAATGGCAAAGAGCTCATAGGCCAGAGCCCCCTTGTCCAGGGCAGCCCGGCAAAGCTTGTCATAGTCCAGGATGATCTGCATCAGCTTGGCCTGCCGGTCATAGCTGGAGAACGAGTCCACTTCGACAAAGGCGTTCTGCTGCAAAAAGTCCTCCCGGATCATCTTGGCCGTCTCCAGGGTCAGCTGATCTGCGGGAGCCAGACCGTCCTTACCCACCAGCTGCACGATCTCGTTCAGGTCGGCCTCCTGCTGAAGCAGGCTCATGGCTTTCGTCCGGTTCTGGAAGAACTGCTTGCCCAGCACCTCGTCAAACCACGGCTTGAGGGAGTCCAGATAGAGGGAGTAGGAGTTGAGCCAGTTCACCGCCGGGAAGTGCCGGGCATAGGCCAGCGAGGCATCCAGCGCCCAGAACACCTTGACGATACGCATGGTCCCCTGAGAGACCGGCTCAGACAGGTCGCCGCCGGGAGGGGACACGGCGCCGACTGCCGTCAGCGACCCCCGCCGCCCGTCGGACCCCACACACTGGACCACGCCGGCCCGCTCATAGAACTGGGACAGGCGGGAGGCCAGATAGGCCGGGTACCCTTCCTCGCCGGGCATTTCTTCCAGACGGCCGGACATCTCGCGCAGGGCCTCCGCCCAGCGGGAGGTAGAGTCTGCAATGACGGCCACGTCATAGCCCATGTCCCGGAAATACTCGGCGATGGTGATGCCGGTATAGACCGAGGCCTCCCGGGCGGCCACCGGCATGTCGGAGGTGTTGGCAATGAGAACGGTCCGCTTCATCAGCGACTCTCCCGTGCGGGGGTCCACCAGCTCCGGGAACTCCCGCAGCACGTCGGTCATCTCGTTGCCCCGCTCTCCGCAGCCGATGTAAACCACCACGTCCACGTCAGACCACTTGGCCAACGCGTGCTGGACCACGGTTTTTCCAGAGCCAAAGGGGCCGGGAACGGCTGCCGTGCCGCCCTTGGCCACCGGAAACATGGTGTCAATGACCCGCTGCCCCGACTGGAGCGGGGTGACGGGCGCAAACTTTTTGGTATAGGGGCGGCCCACCCGAACGGGCCACTTCTGCATCATGGTCAGGTTCTGCTCCTTCCCCGGGGCGGTCTCCAGAACGGCCACGGTGTCGGTCACCGTATAGGCGCCGGACTGGATGCTGCGGATGGTCCCGGACAGGCCCACGGGGACCATGATCTTATGCTGTACCGAGGGGGTCTCCCGGACGGTGCCGATGATGTCGCCGCCCTGGACCCGGGTCCCCGGTTTGACCACTGCTTCAAAGTGCCACTGCCGCTCCCGGTCCAGGGCAGGCACTTCCATGCCCCGGGGGAGGTTGTTGGAGCCGGTGAGGCGGGCGATGGTTTCCAAAGGACGCTGGATGCCATCGTAGATCATCTCGATCAGGCCCGGGCCAAGCTCCACCGACAGGGGCGCGCCGGTGGTCTCCACCACCGCGCCCGGCCCCAGGCCGGCGGTCTCCTCATAGACCTGGATGGAGGCGGCGTCTCCTGTCATGGTCAGCACTTCGCCGATCAGCCGCTGCTCCCCGACCCGGACCACGTCGGCCATGTTGGCCTCGGCCAGACCCGTGGCCACCACCAGGGGGCCGGAAACTTTCACAACTTTGCCGTTGCTCATAGGTTACTCTTCCCTTCTTTCAACCAATGGGCCTTGCCAGGCGCAAGGGCTGTCTTTCTTCGCTCGCCCGGCGGGCCGGGCTCCTTATAAGATATCTGCACCCACGGCGCGCTCGACTGCCGAGGTGATCTGCTGCATTCCAATGCCCAGGGCGCCCTCCTTGCCGGGGATGAGGATGATGGCCGGGGTCACCCGGGTGGCATAGCGAGCCAGCAGCTCCGGCAGCTGGGCGCCCAGCTGTTCGGTCAGATAGAGGATCGCATAGTCCTCCTCGGCCAGCTCCGTCAGCACCTTCTTGGCCTGCTCTGCGGTCTCTGCGGGGAACACCGACAGCCCCAGGGCCTGAAAGCCCAGCACACTGTCCCGGTCCCCCACCACGCCGATTTTATACATACGCCTCACGCAGCCTTTCTCGGATCACGTCGGTGGGCAGGCCCGCCAGACGGCCGGTCATGATGATGCGGATCGCCACGATCTCCGCCTCCTTGGCCGCCAGATAGGCGACCACCGGCGCCGCGCCGAAGGAGACGAACTGGGCGTCCCGAATGTAGTGGATCACGGCATCGTCACAGAGTTTTTCAAACTGCGTCAGGGCGCCGCCCCGCACCGCCGCCGCGCCGGCTTCCGCCGCCTGGGCCAGCGGGGTGGCGGCATACAGCTCTTCCAGCATCGCGCCGGCGTTGACGCTGCTGAGCAGCCGGTCCACCTCCATGGCGCCGCCTTCAAAGAGGATCCCCTCTAAAAATTCGCTGCCCTTTCCCATGCGCAGCACCCGGACCACTGTGCGCAGATTGGCCGTGTCGATGGACCGCTGCACATAGCCCTCCAGGAAGGGCGAACCCACGCGGCGAGCCAGGTCCCAAAGCTCCTGGAACGCATACCGGTCCAGGGTAAAGTCCCCCAGCTGGGGGTCCTTGGTGGTCGCCAGGACCTGACGGGCCTCCAGCAATGCCTCTGCAAACAGCGGCGGCAGGTCGCCCAGCTCCCCGCCCCGCAGGGCGTCGGCCAGGGCCTCGGGCGGGACCCGTCCCGTGTCCACCAGCAGGCGGTCGGCCTGGGTCCCCATGGCCTCGCTTTTCAGCAAAACCTTTCCATTGTGATAATCGTTCTGAACCTGGAACACTTCCAGGATCGCCGGGTCAGGGACCAGACCCGCAAAATCCTGAAAGGTCCGCGCCCGCTCCCGGGACAGCAGGTCGCCCACGCTCTCCTGGGTCACGGTTTCCAGCTCAGGATAGCCGCAGTCCACAAGGATGTGGGCGGCCTCCTCTGCTGTCGCTGCTTCCAGCATGTGCTCTCTCTGGTCCCGGTCCAGGAGGCGGCACTCCAAGGCTCTGACCCTGGTGGTCAGGAACAGATAGTCGGTGTCCCGTCGTTTCTCGTCCATGGTCTCTCCCCCTTTCCCGGTCTGTCATGCCTGCTGGGCCGGGGGGAAGAGGATCTGCGCCACCTGGCCGCTCAGCTGCGCCCGCCGCTGGCGGATCAGCATGGCAAAGGTACAGTTGATGTCCACCGCCCCCTGGCGCAGGATGCAGCCGCCGTGGATGTCCGGGTCGGCAGGCCCCAGGGTCAGGCGGCCTTCCGGCAGCCGCTGGTTGGCCTCGTCCACCACCTTCTGGCCAAAGGCCGTCCGCTGGTCCGGGGACAGGAGGACGACTTCATCCCCCTTTTGGGCGTTGGCCGCGATCAGACGGGCCAGCAGAGGGATCAGCTCCCCCTCCGGCAGGGCGCACAGACGGTCCAGCGCGGCCGCAAAGGCTTCGTCAATGACATCCTGTTTGGCAGCCAGCATGGCTTTGCGCTGGTCCAGGTCGTCCATGCTGTGCAGCCTGGCCCGGTGCGCCTGCAATTCCTGCTGGCCGGCTTCCAGAATTCGTCCCCGGATCCGCTCTGCCTTGGCCTCGCAGTCGGCCAGGATCTGGTCGGCCTCCGCCTGGGCCTGGGTCAGCCGTTCCTGGATCTCTGCCTGGGCGTCCTGAGCAATGCGTTCGGTGATTTTTTCGATCCCATTCATTCCCGCGCTCTCCTTTCTGTCTGTGTTACAGGCTGTTGAGCATCAGGAAGGAAGCCAGCAGGCACAGGATGGCATAGAACTCCACCATGATGGCCATGATGATGGCTTTGGACAGCTCCTCCGAACGCTTGGACACCAGAGAAACGCCCGCAGCAGCGCAGCGCCCCTGGGCGATGGCCGACAGCAGGCCGCCGATGGCCATGGGCAGGCAGGCTGCCAGGAACATCAGGCCCTCGCTGGCGGTGAGCATCCGCAGCTCCCCGGAGAAGAAGCCCAGCTTCATCAGGGCGAAGAACCAGGCCACCAGGCCGTACAGGCCCTGGGTGCCGGGGATGATCTGCAGGATCAGGATCTGGGAAAATTTCCCGGGGTCGTTGGCCAGCACGCCGGCGCCTACTTCGCCCACGCTGCCCACGCCGCGGGCCGAGCCGGAGCAGGCCAATCCCACTGCCAGGGCCGCGCCGATAAATGCCAATGCAATTCCGATTGTCTCCATGAGTGATTCCTCCTGTTCATATCCGTGAGGCGCAGCCTCGGTCAAAACTGAAAATGGTTGAGCATCAGAAACGATGCCAGCAGGGCCAGGATGGCATAGAACTCCATCATAATGGCCAGGATGATCGACCGGCTCAGGTCGTTGGGTTTCTTGGCGATGAGGGACAGTCCTCCGGCACAGATGCGCCCCTGGATGATCCCAAACACCAGCCCGCCGATGGCCACCGGCAGACAGGCACCCAGGAACTCCAGCCCCTGGAAGATGGTCAGCTGGGCCAGGCTGCCGGAGAAGAAGCCCAGCTTGGTCAGGGCAAAGAACCAGATGACCAGGCCATACAGGCCCTGGGTGCCGGGCAGGATCTGCATCACCAGCACCCGGGAAAATTTCTCCGGGGCCACGGACAGCAGACCTGCGCCCGCCCGGCCCACGGTACCGACGCCGGTGGCAGAGCCGGAACAAGGCAGGGCCACCGCCAGCGCCGCGCCCAGCAGAGCCACCGCGGTCCCCTCGATGGGAAGGGACTGCAACAGAGCGGCTGCGCTCATTCCATCACCTCCCCGTTGTCTGTGGTCACGTCCACATACTTGGTCTGATACTTCAAGGGTTTGAAGGGGATGCCCCCCTCTTTATAGAACTTGCTGAAAAATTCCAGATATTGCAGCCGGGCGGCATGGACATAGGTGCCGATGATGTTGATGCCCATGTTGAACAGGTTGCCCACCAGGAAGATCACCAGGAAAATCACGATCCCCACCGGCTTGGGCAGGCCCTCGCCAGGCAGCGTGGCCAGAATGTTGAACACCTGGGAAATGACCGAGGTGGCCAGCATCAGGGCCATCAGGCGGCAGTAGGAGAGGATATCGCCCAGCCAGCTGGTGATGTCATACCAGCTGGCGATGCCGCCAAAGAATTTGCCCAGGATGCCCTTCTTGTGGCGTCCCTGGGTCAGCAGCAGAGCCAGGAAGCCCAGGCCCACGACCACCGCCGTGCCCTTGAAGTAGGCAACGGCGATGCCGGCAAAGACGATCCACCAGGGGACCACATCCAGAAATCCTTCCAGCGGCCTGCCGTCCCGGATCTCCATATAAATATGGATGCACTGCCCGAACAGCATGTGGACCACGCCCAGCCCCAGCGCAATGGCCATGATGGTCATGGGGTCCTGAAGGGGGTTGATCAGCGCGGGCATGGTGATCACATGGTCCGGGAAAAAGGCGTTGGTGAACTGATAGATCGCATCCCCGAAAAAGCCGCCGGTCAAAACACCGAACACTGCGGTGGATGCCCCCAGGAACTGGCCCAGATGGAACATGTAGCCCATGGTCCCCTTGGGGCGGTATTTCTTCGTGATCACCAGAGAAATGGCAAACAGCGCCAAGCCATAGGCCAGGTCGGCAAACATGATGCCGAAAAAGACCACGAAGAAGCCGAACATCAGCGGGTTGGGGTCGATGCCCCCGTGATACGCCGGCAGCGAGTACATCTCTGTGACCATGTTGATGCAGGAGATCCACTTGCGGTTTTTCAGCAGCGTCGGCGGGGTGTCCTCTTCGGTGGGCTCAGAGAGCTCATAGGCACAGTCCAGGTCCTTCAGGCCCTCCTCCAGCCTCGTCAGCCCGGTCTGGGCCACCCAGCCTTCCAGGAAGAACACGGTGCCGTCGGTGAGGAGCTTTTCCCGGGCCTGCTCTTTTTGCAGCTCCTGCTCGACGCGGTCCTGGCAGACCTCCAGGCTGGTTTTCTTGTCCTGACAGGCGGCGATCCAGGCGATGTGTTCGTCCTGTTCCTGCCGGACCTGGTCCAGGTCGGCCTCGATCTGGCGGATGTTCTCCTCCGGCGTACCGGTCAGCCCTTTCAGGCGGGCGGCGCCGTAGCCGTGGGTCCGCAGAAATTTACCGGCCTCCTCTGTCTGATCCTTGAAGCATACCAGCAGGAGGTACCGCTGGTGTTTGTCCCGGGAGATCTCCTGCAGATAAGCCCGCTCTGCCACCTGGGCCAGCTCGGCTTCCAGCCGGGGCAGGTCCACGCCCACCGGGCAGGTCCCCAGCTGGACCACAGAGGTCTCGGTCTCCTGCATCTCCAGAGGAAGGTCCAGCGACGCCCACGGCATCAGGCTGGCCTTCTGGTTGAGCAGATTGGTCTGGCGCGTGTGCAGCTTGGTCAGCTGACGCGCCCGGTCGTTGATCGCTTCTGCCAGCTCCAGCGCCTGCGTCAACAGCTCCGGTCGGAGAAACTCCCGCTCCCGGACTGCCTGCCGCCGGACAAACAGCCCGTCGGAGCCTTCCGGTCCATAGCGCTTGATGGCATCCAGGGCAGCGCGGAGGGCGGCAGCCTGACTTTTCACCGCCAGCAAGGCGGTGCTTTCCCGGGAGAGCAGCGCCATCCACTCCGGGTCATTCAGCGCCCCTTCCGGCTCCAGCACCTCCACACAGCCGGCCCGCTGCAGCTGGGTCAGCAGTGTGTCTCGCTGGGCGGACAGGGCCAGCAGACGCAGCCGTTTCATTTTGACGATCGACATGTCAGAACTCCACCACCCTTCCTACGATCCATTCTGCAGCCTGGTCCAGACGCTGCCGGCCTTCTGCGCGGATCTGTTCCTGTGCTTCGGAGACGCTCTGGCGATGTACCTTGTCTCGCTTGACATCGTTTTGCTCCTCGTCCGTCATCGTCTTCTTGACTTTCATTTCGGCTTCCCAGCGGGCCACTTCGATCAGGCCGGCTCCCTTTTTCTTTGCCTCTTCTACCAGGGCGTTGGCACGTTTTTCGCCCTCTTGCCGTTGCTTTTGCGCCTGTTGTTCGGCCTCTACCACTCTCTTTACCGCTTCCAGCGACATCATTCCACCCCCTTTCTCTCTCTTTTCGCACCTTAAAAAAGTCTATTTTTTAGTTAATGGTTATGAATAATTTACCATATCTCTTCGCAAAATGCAAGAGAACACGCCCGTGCCTGCTTATTTTGTTTGTGCAATATGACCTTTTTCCGGTTTCTGCCCCGCTGTTTTCCGCGCGGAAACGGCAGAGACTTCACTTTTTCTTATCATAATCTTCCCAGATCCCCCCAAGAACAGAATTCTTGGAACCAATCGGTCCATCCGTTCCAAGGGGATGATAAGTTTTTCTTATGGTACTGCCGTCCCTCTCCGACCCCTATTCTGGACTTTTTTTGTCCTGTTTCCGGTGCTTCTCCCCCCGTCTGCCCCTGTTTCCGGGAGACGGCCGGAAGAAAATCGTCAAAACGCCAAACTTTTTCTGTTTCGATCCATGTCTCCGCCTTTGGAGGATAGGACTCAGCAAGGTCGACACATGCCCTCCCCTGTTCTCAGATGGAGCAAACACAAGGAGCTGCTCCGGTAACATGCGGAGCAGCTCCTTGGATTTGTTTAATAAGGCTGCAATAGAAACTCACTGATGCTGTCCATGGCCTGGGCCGCTTTCCGCACAGGGAACATCTGAAAAACGTGCCACATATCGCTCCACTCTTCCAGACGGCAGTGTACGTTTGCCTCCCGCATCCGGGCTTGCAGGCGCAGGGAGTCGGAGTACAGGATCTCATTGCTGCCCACCTGGATGAGGGTGGGCGGAAAGCCGGAAAAATCCCCGAACAGCGGCGACAGCAGCGGCGAGGTCAGGTCCCGGCCGCCGGCATAGACCTCCCGCACCGCGCGGATATAGTCCATCGTGATGGTGGGGTCCAGCTCCGCCCGCTGGGTATAGGACAGGCCGCTGGCCGTCATGTCGGTCCAGGGAGACATGAGGACCAGCCGGCCGGGCAGCTGCCGGCCGGCCTGCTTCAGCTGGTGGCACAGCACCAGGGCCAGGTTGCCGCCGGCGGAGTCCCCTGCCACCACCACGTCCCGGGCGCCGTAGCCCAGGTACATCAAATAGTCCCACGCCCGCCGGGCGTCATCCACTGCCGCCGGGAAGGGATCTTCCGGGGCCAGACGATATTCAAAGCAGAGGGTCTCCCATCCGGTGGCGCTGGTGAGCTTGGAAGCCAGCGGCCTAGAGTAGCCCAGGTTCCCGCTGGTATACCCGCCGCCGTGACAATAGAGGATCACCCGCCGCTTGTCATGGGGCCAGTCCGGCCGCACCCAGGCGGCAGCCATGCCCTTCAGCCGGAAAGGCTCCCACTTTTTCAGCACGATCATCGGGGCAGCCAGCCGGCCCAGCAGCTCCTGGGCAGCCCGCTGCTTGGCCAGGTCCTCCGGGTTCATGGAGTCTGGGGTCCCCACCGAGTGGATGGCCTTCAGGGCGCGCATCATGGGCGCCAGCTGGCGTTCTTCTCGCTCTGGGAGTTCTCTCTTTTCCGTTGTTTTTTTGTGCAGGGACAGTTTTTTCGCGCTCATAGGCACCTCCTCAAGGGGATCACAGAGGGAGAAGGACGGCAGAGGTCCTTCCTGGTCCGAGGTCCCTTTGCCGCAAGGTACCTCACCATTTTTGTGAAAATTTCTTTGAGTTTCCGCCATTATATCACGCAGCAGAAAAAAAGGGAACCGTTTCTTTGGGGCGCGATAAAAACAGACAATGCTTCCCCTTTCCCGCACCGACAAACTGACACGACCAGAAAAAAGGCGCCCCCTTCTTCCCCTTGTAGTTTTCCGCCCCCTGTGCTAAAATAGACCCATCAAAATTCCGCCTGGGAGGAGGGGCTGCCGTGTCCCGGAAGCCGGTAAAACCTGTCTGGTACCCCCTGGACAACGCGGGGGTCCTTTACTCTGCCATCCAGCGGGAGCGATACTCTGCCATCTACCGCTTCTCTGCGGTCATGACCGAGCCGGTGGACCCCGCCGCCTTACAACGGGCCGTGGATCAGACCATGCCCCGGTTTCCCGGCTTTGCCGTTCGCATCCGCCGGGGGGCGTTCTGGTGCTATTTTGAACCCAACCCCAACCCCGGCCCCTTTGTGAAGCAGGATATGGCCAATCCCTGCCAGCCCGTGCGGTTTCACGAGGACAACGACTGGCTCATCCGGATCTTTTACTACGAAAGGCGGATCTCTCTGGAGGTCTTTCATGCCATCTCAGACGGCGCGGGGACCCTGGTGTTTCTGCGCACCCTGCTGGCCGTTTATCTGCGCCAGCTGGGGCATTCCATCCCCTGCGGAGAGGGTTTGCTGGACGTCACCCAGCCGCCCCAAAAGGAGGAGCTGGAGGACGCCTACGCCCGCTACGCCGGAAAACGGGTCCTGCGGGATGGGCTGGAAAAGACCGCGTTTCCCAACACCAGCGCCCCGGAACCGTTCTATACCTTAAATGTCACGATGGGACTGGTCCCCGTGGATCTGCTGCGGGAAAAAGCCAAGTCCTATCAGGCCACCATCACAGAATATCTGACGGCCGTGCTGCTCCAGTCTCTGCTGGAAAACCAGGCGGCCCAGCGCTTCCGGCACCCCAAGCCGGTGGCGCTGGCCATCCCCATCAACCTTCGCCCTTGGTTCCCCACCAAGTCCCTGCGTAATTTCATTCTCACCATGCGGCCCTGCATCGACCCCACCCTGGGAGAGTATACCCTGCCGGAGATCATCCGTCAGGTGCAGAGCTACATGCACCTGCACGCCAACCGGCAGGAGATGCAGGCCAAGCTGACCGGCAACGTCCACTTCACCCGGAACCGGCTTCTGCAGGTCATTCCCCTGGCCATCAAGAACCCGGTCATGGCGTTTTCTTACAAGCTGGTGGGGGTGCGTCCCTATTCCGGCACCTACACCAATCCCGGCGCCTTTCCCGTCCCGCCGGAAATGGCCCCGCACATCCAGCGGATGGAAGTGATGCTGGGGCAGGCCACCCGGCCCTCTCCCCACTGTGCGTCCATCAGCTATGGCAACACCATGGCCATCACCTTTGCCGGCACCGGCGTTTCCAGCGAAACGGAACGGCGCTTTTTTACCCATCTGGTGAAGCAGGGCCTGCCTGTCCGGGTGGAGTCCAACCGCACCAAGTGAAGGAGGTATCTCCATGTCATACTGCGTCAACTGCGGCGTAGAGCTGGACAAGACCGCTGCCTTCTGTCCCCTCTGCCATACGCCAGTACAAAACCCCAACCAACCGGTGGACCAGGACAGCCCCAAGCCCTTTCCCACCGAGCGGAAAGAGGTGCCCCCCGCCTCCAAATTCCAGCTGGCCGTCCTGCTGTCCACGGTGCTGGCCTCGGTGGGCGTCTGCTGCGGGGTTTTGAACCTCTTTCTGCGCACCCAGCGGACCTGGTCGCTGTATGTGATCGGCGCGGCCATCATGCTTTGGATCTGGCTGGTCCCCCCGCTGCTGCACCATCAGAAGCACACCTTCCGCTTGCAGCTGCTGGCGGACATCCTGGCCATCGCCATCTACGTCTCCCTCATCGCTGTGGATCTGGGAGAGTGGGGCTGGTACTGGCATCTGGCGCTGCCCATCATTCTTCTGCTGGGCGCCGTCTTCCTTTTCTGGGGGCTGACCATGGGGCGGCAGAAGCGGAGCACCCTCAGCTCCATGTCCCTGGTCATTGGTTCCATCGGGGTGTTCACCATGGGCGTGGAACTGTTTGCCGACCGGTTTTTCCACGGCCGCTGGTCCCCCGGCTGGTCGCTGGTGGTGCTGGCCGTCTGCCTGGTCATCACCATTCCGCTGGTGGTGGTGCGGCGGGTCCCGTCCCTGCGGGAGGAGGTCCGGCGGCGGTTCCATCTATGAAGGAACGCTCCCTGCTCCCTCGATCGAAACACGAAACAAAATGCGTCTTGCCGCACTTCCCGTGCCGTGCAAGACGCATTTTTTCAGCGTTGTTTCAGCGATAGGACAGCAAGAGCTGCAAATTTTCCTCGTCCATCTCGGAAAACGTGAGCTCCTCCGCGTGGTAGACCCAGCCGCAGTACCAGGACTGCCCCTGGAACAGATCCTGCAATTCCTGACGTGCAAAAACATAGCCGTTCTTCGCGTAAATGGTGTTGATGAGCAGCTGGATGTCATAGGAGGACAGGCTGCTGACTTCCTCTGCCCGCAGAGGGCGTTCCACCGCCTGACGGGTCCAGATCCAGCCGAGGGGAGAGGTGTCCCCCTTTCCTCTGCTCTCCCGCTGCCGGACCAAAAGATTCAGATTGCTCCGGTCCAGCGAGGACAGCTCCAAACGGCTGGCGTCGTTGGAGACGGCGGTGTACCAGGGCATCCGGGTGAAATAGTCCTGGATCTCCCGGGAGCGAAACACATAGCCGTTTTTCGCATAGATCTGGTTGATGAGAAATTGCAGCTGCTCATTGTCCATGGCCTCCACCTCCGCTTCGGACAGATAGGTGGTGGGATAGACCATGGCGGCGTTGGTTTCCGGCACATAGGTGACGTAGGTCTCTGCCGGCTGATCCGGTTCGGCCGCCGCAGCGCCCTCCGCCTTGGTCTCCTCCTGGTCCACGATCACCTGCACCCGGCAGGAGAGCTGGCTGTTGGTCGAAGACGCCACCGTCACGGTGCAGGTGCCCGGGGCAATGGCCGAGACCATGCCCGCCTCATCCACGACGGCCACAGACTGGTCGCTGCTGGCCCAGATCAGCTTCTGGTCTCCGCTTCCCTCCGGCGTCAGGACGACCTGGATGACCTCGCTGTCCCCGGTCCGCAGGTGTGTGGTCTCGGGATACGCTGCCATGGATGCCGGGGGTTCCGCTGGTTGGGCTGCGCCGCAGCCAGACAGCAGAAGAAGCATTGCAGCAAGGAGCAGTCGTCGTTTCATCTCGGTTTCCTCCCAAACAGGTTCCGCTGATCTCCCCAGCGGACAGCATACGTTTCTTTTCGTATCATACAACACCGAAGGGATTCTCGCAAGAAGAAATCTCTCCGCTCTCCCCCAGCAGGAACTGCTGGCCGGGATAGCGGATCTCCTGGACCCGGTCCCGATAGGGCTCGCTGACCGGCAGGGCTTTCAGGCGGCGCACCAGGGAGAAATCCTCCCAGCTGTGCATGGGAAAGGCCGCTGCCACGTCCATGGTCCGCATCCACCAGTCAAAGCCCCACCAAAAAGCCTCCTCCTGGCGGGGGTCCAGCACCAGGAAGGCCACATCGACAGCCCGGCCCTGCAGCTTGGCGCACTCCCTTTTGAAGTCCCGCTCCATGTCTGCGTTCCAGCTTTCCGGCTCTTCCTCCCAGTGCCACCACTGCAGATCGCCGGCGTGAAAGAGGGTCTTTCCCTCGCATGTCACCAGAAAGGCCACGCCGGCGTCGGTGGAGCGAAGGGTCGTCACCGTCACGTCCCCTGCCGCGGCGGTCTGTCCGGCAGACAGGCGGAACAGATGGCTCTCCTCGATGCCCAGCGCCTGTTTTCGTTTGGCGGACAATCGCACACAAGTGGCAGAAAAATACCAGACGTTGTCCATTCCCAGCAGAGAAAAGATCTCCGGCGCGTAATGGTCGCCGTGGTGGTGGCTGATGAAAACATACAGCGGCTTGTTCCGGTCGAAGTCCGGCACCGGGCCGCCGTACCAGTCAAAGAGCAGAGAGCAGCCGGTCAGCTCCACCAGAAACGCGCTGTGATAGAGGAATGTGATCTTCATGGGGTTGCCTCCTTGGAGCGGTCAGTGTGTTTCAGTGTAAGGGATTCTGCGGAAAAAGTCAATCTTCTCCGGCGGCGGCACCTCCCCCGGCCCCGCTGCATACGCTGGGAGGAAAGGAAGTGGTTTCATGCCCAATTCCGGCATCCTCATGACGCGGGTCTATACCGGTCGGGGACAGTTCCCGGTGGAAAACGCCGCCGTCTCCATCGTTCTGCACGGCGCCGACGGACAACAGCATCTGGTGAACATCCAGACCAGTGACCCCAACGGAAACACCAAGCCCACGGCGCTGGAGACCCCCGCCCGCCAGGAAAGTCTGTCTCCCGGCCAGGCCACCCCGTTCACCCTCTGTGATATCTGGGCGGAATGCCCGGGGTACCAGCTGCTGCTGATCCAGAACGTCCAGATCTTTCCCGGCGTGACCAGCATTCAGGATCTGCCCATGATCCCCTTGGCCAAGTCCATGGGCTGGCCGGCGGACCAGGTCAGCATCTCCCCGCAAAATCTGTGAAAGGAGGCCCCTATGGCCATCGTGGTGACCCCTTATATCCCCAAAACCATCACCGTTCACCTGGGTGCGCCGGACAGCCAAGGAGAAAACGTGACCCTCTCCTTCCGGGAGTACATCAAAAACGTCGCCTGCAGCGAGATCTATCCCACCTGGCATCCTGCGGCGCTCCGCGCCAACATCCTGGCCCAGATCTCCTTTGCCCTCAACCGGGTCTATACGGAGTTCTATCCCAGCCAGGGCTATCCCTTCAACATCACCTCCTCCACCGCCTATGACCAGAAATTCATCCAGGGGCGGAATATTTTTGAGAACATCAGCACCCTGGTCGACGATCTCTTCACCACCTATCTGCGCCGCCCGGGGTTTGCCGAGCCGCTGGCCGCCAGCTTCTGCAACGGGACCACCAGCCTCTGCGACGGTCTGTCCCAGTGGGGCAGCGAGCAGCTGGCCCAGCAGGGCCACAACTCCGTGTCCATCCTGCGCCACTACTATGGAGAAAACCTGGAGCTGGTCCCCAACGCTCCCATCCAGGACATCCAGTATTCCTACCCCGGCGTTCCCCTGCGTACAGGGGACATTGCCCCGGAAGTCCGCGTGGCACAGATCATGATCAACCGCATTGCCACGGCCTACCCCGCCATTCCGCTGGCCAAGCCGGTGGACGGCATCTTCGGCCCGGTCACCGAGGAGGCTGTCCGGGAGGTGCAGCGGGTCTTCAACCTGACCGTAGACGGGGTGATCGGGAAATCGACCTGGTACATGATGGTCTATCTGTACGGCGGCATTCTCCGCTTGTCGGAGCTGGTCAGCCAGGGACAGACCTTCTTCCGGCTGGACTTTGCCTATCACCAGACCCTCAAGCAGGGGCAAAGGGGAGAGAGCATCTCTCTGCTGCAATACCTTTTGGCGGTCTTGTCTCAGTTTTACCTCTCCATCCCCGACCTGGACGTAGACGGCATTTTCGGTCCGGCCACCCTGCTGTCGGTCCAGGCCCTGCAAAAGGACGCCGGGCTGCCTCAGACCGGCGACGTGGACGAAGCAACCTGGAACACACTGGTCGACCGGTTTTTGGGCATCGACCGGATGGTCCTCAGCAACCCCCAGTTCTTCCCCTACGAAAGTCCCTCCACCGGTCAGGTGCAGGCCCAGGCGCTGTATGATTACCTCGCTGCCCGGCCCGGACAGTTCCCGGGCTTTCCCTTGCAGCTCGGCGCCACGGACCAGGAAAGGAGCCAGCCATGAATCCCTTTGCCGTCACCACAAACCCCTTTCTGTTCGCCCCCTTCCGCCGGGGACCGGTGAGCGCCCTGCAGGAGATGCTCCGCACCATCGCTTTTGTAGAGCGGCGCCTGCCCTTCCTCCGCCCCAGCGGCCGCTTCGACGAGGCCACGCTGGAGGCCGTCATGTGCTTCCAGCGGGACCACGGCCTGCCGGTCACCGGCGTCGTGGACCGGCAGAGCTGGAACGCCATCACGGCCCGGTTTCTCCAGGCCTGGGGGACCCTTTCCCCGCCGGCCACCCTCTCCCTCTTTCCGCCCCAGTCCCCGGACATCCATCCCGGCCAGACCGCTCCCCTGCTGCCCTTGGCCCAGACCATCTTTCAGAACTTGGCAGAGACCCTGGCCGGGGTGATCCCGGCCCCGGTCACCGGCGTGCTGGATGAGGACACCATGCAGAACCTGCGCTGGGTCCAGGACAAGGCGGCTCTCCCGCCGACCGGCAGCCTGGACCGGCCCTCCTGGGCCGCGCTGGTGCGGCTGTTTGAAACCTTTGTGGCGCCCGGCACCCCCACAACAGCCCAGACGGCGGAGACGAACACACCATAAAAACCGAAGCCGTCCCAGGAGAGCATTTCCTGGGACGGCTCCGGTTCTGCTGCCGGACGGGTCCGCTCAGTGGACCACGACGGTCGTGCCGTTGGGGAGGTTGTTATACATCCACCAAATATCATCGTTGTACATTCTCAGGCACCCGTGGCTGATGGGGAAGCCGATGCGGGCGTCATAATACCGGTCGGAATTCATGGGCCAGTATTGCAGCCGGGAGTGGAAGGCATACCCGGAGGAGCCGTAGAAGCGGACGATGGGGCCGCAGTAGTAGGACCCGTAGTTCCAGGCCGACTGCTTATACGAGGTGGTAAAGACTCCTCGGATGGTGGGGGTGGCGTTGGTCCCCGAGCCGCACAGACAGGTGCGGATCAGCTTCCAGTTCCCCTGAGACCCCTCAAAGATATTCACCCGCTGATAGGTCAGGTTGACCCAGACCAGATACTTGCTGCTGCTCTTGTAGCCCTTGAGGTTGACCCACGCGGTTTTGATCTCCGGCTTGTAGTCGTTCTTCAAGGCCCAGGCCAGGGTGTAGTTGCCGGCGTAGCGGCTGGTGACGGTACGCAAAACATCCTGCGCCGTGAGACCATGGTAGTAGAGATAGTCATAGTTTTTCAGCTGGATGGTCTTGGCGGCGGTCACCTTCTGGTCCCGCCCGTCCTGGGTGGTATAGGTCAGGACGAACTTGATCTCCGACGTGAGCTTCATCTTTTCGGTGTAAGTATACTTATGAGACAGCTTGGGGATGTCCGTTCCCAGCAGGATCGTCTGGGTGGAGACCAGCTTTCCATCGACATACCAGCTGCCGGTACAGGTCTTCCCTGCCTCGGGGTATTTCAGGTCTGCCGTGACCTCCAGCGTCTTTCCGGCGGGCAGCGGCGAGGGGGCGCGCAGAGATGCCGTTGCCCCGGCGATGCCGTTGTCCGGGAAGTTTTCCAGGGCCAGCTTGGCCTGCCCGGAAACCTCCTGCTCCCGGCCATCCTGAGTGGTGTAGGTCACACGGTAGGTGATGGTGCTGGTCTCCGGCATCCCATAGTAGTAGTCGTACCGATGGGACAGGGTGGCCGGCTCGCCGCCCAGCGTGATGGGTGCAGACGCGACCTCTTTGCCATCCACCAGCCAGTGGCCGGTGCAGACCTGTCCCACCTCCGGGGTCTCGATCTGCGCGGTGGCGGTCAGGGGTTCCCCGGCGGCCAGCCGCTCCGGCACCGTGACCTGAACGGCGGCATCTGCCAGGCCCAGATCCGGGAAGGTCTCCAGCCGGATGGGACCCGAGGCGTCCTTGGTGAAGGTATCGCCGTCGTTGTTGTCGTATTGCAGAACGAACTTGACCGTGGCATTCAAATCCAGGTCGTGGGTATATTCTGGAACAAAGTCAGAAACGGGGTCTCCCTTGCCCAGGATCACCGGGGTCTGCTGCATCAGCGTTCCGTTCAGATACCACAGCGCGGTGCAGCGCTTGCCCTGGTCCTCCTCCGGCACGGTGAGCCGGGCGGTGGCCCGGAGGGACTTTCCTGCCGGCAGGTCTTCGGGAACGTACAGGTCCACGTCTACCTTCTGGATGTCATAGTTCTCCCAGCGTTCCAGGTTGTCCTTGGCCACGGTGAGCGTGTAATAGCGGGTGTTCAGCTTCACCTGCTTGACCCGGCCGCCGCCCTGCACGGTGTTTTCCCGGCCGGCCAGCAGAAGGTTTTCTGCCTGTCCGTCCAGGGTGATGGTGTTGTTTTGTCCCAGGACAGTGATCTGCTCCACCGAGCAGCCGTCTTCCAGGGTGATGGTGTTGCCGCCGCCGGAGACAACGACGGATTCCAGGGGGCTGTCCACGGTGATGTTCCGGCCGCTGCCGGTGACCTCCAGACGGTCTGCGGTGCCGAGGAAGGAGACCGTGCCCGTGCCCTCGCCCACCACCAGCGTCCTGATGGGATAGCTGCTGGGGAGATCCAGGCTGACGTCTCCCGTGTGCGCGCCCAGAACCAGCCGGTCCAGCGCGCCGGTCCCCGAGATGCTCAGGGATGCCAGTCGGTCGGAACACACCGTGACGGTGTCTGCGGTCACGTCGGTCAGACTGATGAGGCTGGCCGACTGGTCAAACCAGAGATCCCCGGCGGTCAGGCCGCTGAGGGATGCGCTGCCGCTCAAAACGCTTCCCGTTCCCTGATGGCCGGTGTAGCTGGCGGCGGGGAGATACTGGTCTGCCACCCGGTAGAGAATGGTGGCAAACTCTGCCCGCGTCAGGGCACGGTCCAGCTTGAGCTGGCCGTCGATGCCGGAGACGATGTTCTGGCCGATCAGGGCAGCCATGCTCCGGGCCAGCTCTCCCTCCAGGAAGGCCGCGTCCGGGAACTGGTCCAGCACCGACAGGTCGGGCTGGGCGGGCACCAGCTGGAAGGCCCGGGCGAACATGACAAAGGCGTCGCCCCGGGTGATGGGCTTTTCCAACTTGCCCACGAAACGCTCGTCCAGCAGGCCGGCGTAGACGCCCTTGGCCACATCCTGGGCATACCAGGCGCCTGCCGGGATCGAAAAGGCACTGGTGTCTCCCTGGCCGGTGACGTGGAGCACCCGGCAGAGGATGGTCACAGCCTGGGCGGTGGTCAGGCTGTTGTTGGGCGCCATGGTGTGGTCGTCGTATCCTTTCAGAATGCCGTCCTCGTAGGCTTTCTTCAAGGTCGCTTCTGCCCAGTGTCCCTTGGCGTCGGTCAGGTCGGAAAAGGCCGCGCCAACAGGAGCAGCCAGGTTCAACGACAAGGTCGTTGCCAGAAGCAGGGGGATGGTTTTGCGAAGTAAGCGATTCATTCGTGTTCCTCCCTCAAATCAAATTGGAATGGTACAAAGCGGAGCCCGCCGGCTGCGGCGGACACTTTGCCCTCAGAGATAGGTTCAGTGTAGCGGATTTTTCCAGCGATTGCAATGGGAGAAATGGTTTTTTCTTCCGCCTCCTTCCCATCTCTGCCGGTGGATTCTGCCCTCTCCGGCGGGAACGGACAGGAAGGTTCACCATGCCCCCGGCGTGTTCAGGCGCTGCCGCCGCGCTTTCCAGTCCGGCAGGATCTGCGCCAGACGATCATAAAACGCCTTGGCGTGGTTAAGATGAACGAAGTGGACCAGCTCATGGCAGACCACATACTCCACGCAGGGAAGGGGCGCTTGGAGCAGCTGCCGGGCAAAGGTCACCCGCCCTTTCCCGGGCTGACAGCTTCCCCAGCGGGACCTCATCGAGCGCACCCGGACCTGGGGCAGAGGCACGCCCAAGGGCGCCAGGGCAGGCTGGTGCTGCCGGCAGAGGTCTTGGGTGACTTGCCGGCACCGGGACTGCAGCCAGGTCTCCATGGTTCGCTTCCGCAGGGCAGCGCAGTCCGGGTCGGTCACCGTCAGGCGCAGGGTGTCCCCCGCCTGCTGAACACGGTTCTCGTCCCCCTGCTCCAAAACGACCCGATGAGGACGGCCCAGCAGGAAGACCACCGCCCCCGCCGCATAATCCCCCGGATCAGGCAGGACAGGCTGCGCCGCAAAGCGGTCCAGCGCCCGCAAAAGAAACTCCTCCTTGGCCCGCAGGACCCGTTCGATCTCCTCCAGCGGGATCTGCGGGCTGGCAGAGACCCCCACAGAGCCGTCTGCTCTGACCCGGAGGTTGATGTTTTTGACCGGTTTTCTGGTCAGTTCATAGGAAATCGAACGGCCCCGCAGACAGATGGTCTCCCTCATGCCCGGTCTTCCAGCATCAGGAAGGCTTTGATCAAGGTCTCCTCCCCCCGTTTGATCTGCAGGGAGAGGGCCTGGGGTTCCTCCTGGCAATAAATTTCCAGTTCGTCCCCTTCCCTGCCCTCTTTCACATAGTGGATGTCTACTTCCCGCACCGTATGTGCCGCCCAGAACGAAACAGGGCGGGCGTCCAGCAGGAAGCGAAGGTAGTTGACGTTGTTGATGTGGCCGTTCATGTCCGTGTCCATGGCCCGGGCCCGGTAGGAATACACCAGCGCCTCCTGGCCCAGCTTCAGCTTCATCCGCACATAAGGCGCACTGTATGCCGGCGCAAGCAAGTCCATGTCCATGGGAAACGGGGTGCTCTCCACCCGGCGCAGTCTGTGGCTTTCCACGTCGATGGCGCACATCTCCTGTCGGGCGCGGAGGAGCGGCGTGCCGTCCAGAGACTCCACCAAAAGGTTCAGGTGGACCGCCACGGACGAGACTTTGACCGGGAAGGCTTTCAGGCGAATGCGGTCCATCCAGCGGATCGGCTTCTCACAGCGCAGCTTGGTGCGGGCCACGGCCCAGACCACCCCATGGGAACGGGACAGGCGGATGGCGTCGCACTGGTACTGATAAAACAGCTCGGTCATGCAGTCCTGCAGGAGGACCGTCGCCTGGAACACCCCCACCTCGCACCGGGGGTCCACATAAGCGGCAGTGACGAGCATCTCTTTCTCGTAAAAATTATTCACGGTATCTCCTCCTTGTCTGGCCTTCGGCCGGGCCTGTATCTTGCGCGGTCGGCGCGGCCGGAGTATACTGAATCTATTCTGCTCTGTACGGGGGCCTCCGCCCCCACTTGTGCAGTGTATAATATTTCTTCCGAGGACGCAAGATTTTCTATGGAACAGAACATCACTTATATCCTGCGTTGTGCAGACGGGACCCTTTATACCGGCTGGACCAACGATCTCCCCCGCCGCCTGCAGGCCCACAACGCCGGCACCGGCGCCAAATACACCCGGCCCCGCCGGCCGGTCTGCCTGGTCTATCAGGAGTCCTTCCCCACCAAGCAGGAAGCGATGCGGCGGGAATGGGAGATCAAACAGTATTCCAGGGCGGAAAAACTCCGGCTGATCGCTGCCAGGCAGGACACAAAAACACCATGAGGCAACGCCTCATGGTGTTTCGTTGGGATCTGCTTCCTCGGCAGCTGTGTTGTCATCCGGTGCGGCAGCCGCGTCGGGACCGGGATCTGCTTCCTCGGCCGCGTGAGTCTCGCCGCCGGGGGGCACCGCTTTTCGCTCCCTCCGCTGGTTGACGTAGTGACGCACGGCGATGATCAGGAAGAGGACCCAGATCTTTGTGCCAAACAGCCACATGCTGGCCACACCGGGCAAAAGCGCGCTCAGCGCGGTGTTCCAGAAGATACTCACCAGCAAGGTGAACCACAAAATCAGCAGGGACGCGAAGAAGTTTTTCCGCCGCAGGAAGAAGCTTTGCAGCAGAAAAACAACCACCCAAATGACCAGCCAGGGCAGGTTTTCGGTAATCGCCATAAGATACATTGCCTCGCTCTCGTTGTGTTGTTGTCAGACATTGTAGCACATTTTTGGCTGCGCCACAAGGGAGGCTCCTCTCTTTGCCTGCGAGAAAAGAAACGCGATGGTTTTCTGAAAAAGGACTTTACATTTTTGAAATTTGTGCTATACTGTTGCTTCAGAAACAAAGCCATTTCTTCTGAACATTTATGGGCCTATAGCTCAGCTGGGAGAGCGTACGGTTCGCATCCGTAAGGTCGTCGGTTCGATCCCGATTAGGTCCACCATTTTTAAGAGAAATCACCGCCAAATCGGCGGTGATTTTTCGTTTGACCACCCTTTTACCACTTCACAAGGGCACAAGCACCGTGACGATTCCGTTCGGCTCCTGCCGTTTTCTTCTCTTTGCTTCAGCATCTCTACCACAAATGAACATGGACAAAAACAGATGGATCCGTCGTCACGGCTGACCCATCTGTTTTTATCATTGCTTATGGCATAGCAGCCAGTGAAAATATCAAGGACTCCTCTCGCGCGAGAAGATCCCCCTATTCGTCACCCAGGCAGCGATACAGGAACACAACGATCTGAGCGCGTCGGACGGAACTGATGGTCGCCGGTCCCCGTAGTGATCCCCTCGTCCACAGCCCAGGATACCGCGTCGGCGCAGCAAGTGTGCGCGTCCACATCGTCAAAGCTGCTGCCGGAAGCGGCAGGAGAACCGGCAAAGCGGTGCAGGAAGGTCACGCTCTGGGAGTTGCCTGGCGTAAAGCTGTCCACTCTGTTACCCCAGTATCGACCAGAACCTCACTTTGGGTGCCGACATAGTAATCGCAGTTTTCCCAGATGCCGTCCTTGCCCGCGCCAATGCCGCCCTCTTCTCCCCCGGTATTGTTGTAATATCTCGGGCCAATGACGACATGTCCATCTCGCTCGTTAATCACCTGCGAAAGAGTTTTGCTCTCCCCCTTCCGATTCACAGCATCGGCCGCCAGCGCCACCGTGGGCAGCAGGCCCGGGCACAGGATCAGGGCCATGACCACGCTTGCGATTCGTTTTTTCATAGAGGTTCCTCCTGCTTGCGTTTGTCCAGGTCATCGATGTGGTCGAGGATCTGCGCCAGCAGAGCCCTCTGTAGCGGCGTGACGATCCCATCCAGAACCGCCACGATTTCGTCCAGCTTGGGCAGGAGACTCTTGTGGAGAAGCTTGGAGATCTCCTCACTGTCGTCCATTGCCTCTCCCGCGGCAAGCCGCTCCAGCAGGCGCTGAGCGCTCTTACTGTGAATGTCCGCCACCACGCTGCCCAGCTTGATGTTGGCACCCTCCAGCACCTTTTGCAGACGGTTCAGCTCCCGGCTGCGCTCTTCGATGATGCTCTTACGGTAGCGGGTCAGTTCCCGCAGCTCCCGCTGTTCCCGGCTGGGGACGAAGCTGGCCCGCAAAAGGCCGTGCTGGAGTAGCTCCGCGATCCACTCCGCATCTTTCGAATCGGTCTTGCGTCCCGGCACCGCCTTCATGTGGGCGGCGTTGACGATCATGGTGTCCAGGCCCAGCAATTCGAACAGGTTGTACAGAGGCTTCCAATATGGCCCCGTGCTCTCCATGGCCGCCATCTCGCAGCCTGACTCCGTCAGCCAGTTGGCCAACGCCTTGATCTCGCCAGTCATTGTGCTGAACTCCCGCAGCTCCTGCCTGCCGCCTTCTCTCAGACAGGCTACGATGAGGTTCTTGTGCACGTCGATCCCACAACAGCACCGATAGACAACTTCCATAATGAGCCTCCTCATTTGTTGTCACGGTGTGCTCTCCTACGGCTTCACTTTACTATGCGTCCTCTTGCCCGAACCGGGCTGGACAATTTGTGGTTCAACGGGAGAGCATGATACCAGTTTGATTAGCGCGCTCATGGCGGCATAGAAAAACCGGCCTTGTACCGTGCGCCTCCAGTCTACCACACCCGCCGGTTTTCGTCCTTCGTGGTGCGAGGACCTTGCGTGAAGTTTGATTATGGCATAGCATCCCCTGCTATCCCCTGGCGCGGAAAGGCATTGACGAACTCCACGCCCAGACCCACAACAGATGGGGTGGGAAGGAAAGGGTAAGATAGGGGATATGTTTGAAACTTCCCCGGAGGAACGCCCACGAAAGGGCTGAAAAGCAGGGCGGCTTTGGGGCCGTCCTGCTTTCCATATAGCCGATTTACTGATTCAGGCACTTTACAAAGTTCATAAGCATCTGTGCGACCTGCGCGCGGGTGGCGTTGTCTTTGACCCCCAGCAGACCGTTGCCGTAGCCGTTGATGATGCCGTTCTCATTGGCCCAGCGCATGGCCTCCAGGGCGTAGCCGCTGATTTTATCAGCGTCGGTGTAGCCGTCCAGGCTGTGGCTGCTTGTCGGGCTTCCGGCATAGCGCCAGAGCATGGTTGCCAACTGCCCCCGGGTGATGGGTGCATCGGGATTGGAGCCGTCGGACACGCCGTTAGCCTTTGCCCATTCCATTCCCTTTTCATACCATACGCTGCCGCCGGAGGTGTCCTCGCCGTCGAATCGGGCAAGGACAGTCATCAGCATGGCGCGGGTCATAGGGGAATTGGGGCTGAAGGTGGTTTCACTTGTGCCGGCAAACATACCGCGAGCCACAACGAAGTCCACGGCGTCCTCTGCCCAGTGGCTGACGGGATGAATGTCCACCAACGCTTTGGCGTTGTCCACGATCTTCACGGTAGCGCTGCCGTCCAGGGGCAGCACCACACCGGTTTCGGTGGGGATAGAGGTGGATACAATCTCCTCGGTGCCGTCGGCATGGACGATGACAGCCACGGTGCCGGGGGTGACCTGCTCCACGGGGATCTCCACCTTGACGGAGCCGGCGCTCTTGGGCACGGTGACCTCCACGGCGGGAGCGGCCTCGGTGGTCTTAGCGGCGGGGACTTCCACGGGCAGGGTCACGGCATCGCCGGTTTTGGCGGCCTCCGTGACAGCGGCGGAGGAAACGGAAGCCTTGACCTCGGTGACCTCGCCGCTGCTGTCCGTAACAACGGTACCGGTGGTGCCGTCAGCGGACTTGACGGTCTCGGTGACGGTGCCGTCCTTCTTGGTCTCCACGGTGGTGGTACTGCCGTCGGTGTTCTTGGTGGTCTCGGTCACGGTGCCGGTGGTCTTGTCGGTCACCGTCGTGGTGGTGGAGCCGTCGGGGTTCTTCTCCGTGGTGGTCGTGGTGCTGGAGGAGGAGCCGCCGCCGGAGTAGGACACCACATAGGGCGTAATGCTTCCGGTCAGGGTGTTGTAGTTGGCCGTGTCGGTGGGGGTAAACAGCCACTTGTAAGCGGTGTTGGCAGCCACCACCGTGGTGGAAGGCAGCTCAGCTCCGGTGTCATCCACCCATTTGATGGTGCCGTCAGGCGTGATGCTGCCCACGCTCAAAGCCGCGTCAGCCAGAGTTTTGCCGCCGGTGGTGATGGCAGTGTAAGTGGGAGTCCCGGTGGGGGTGGCCTTGTTGATAGTCACCTTGATGATATCATCAACCGTTTCATAAGTGTCCGTGTCCGCGGGGGTGAACACCACCGTCACGTTGTCGCTGCTGTCCGCAACATTCACGGGAGCCGCGTTCTTGAAGCTCCAGGTGCCTTCCACGCTGGCGGTGCCGGTAATAGCAACAGCGGAGCCGGTATAGGTCACGGTGATGTCATTGGCAGTTGCTGTGGGAGTGTCCTTATCCGTCAGGGTGATCACCACATCGACGGTGGCGTCCTCATAGTTGGTGGAGGTGATGACCACGGGCAGGGTCACGGTGGCACCGGCGGCGCCGGACAGGGTGTAGGTCACTTCGCCGGTGGTGTTGTTCACGCTCCAACTGCTGACGTGGGCAATAGCCGCCTCGGTGCCCTTGGCATAGGTCAGGGTTCCGGCGTCGGCAGGCATCCCCGCGCGGCCGATGTCTTTGCTCTGCTGGGTGTTCACGGTGTACTTCTGGCTGACAGAAATTTTGTCCAGCACCGGGGCGGCGGCCTTGGTGATAGTATACGGCAGTGTTCTGTCCTCTGCCTTCTTGGTGTCCTTCCAAACGGTGTTCGCCTTGTCCTTGAGCAACAGGGTAGCGGTGTAGCTGCCCGCGTCGGTCTCGGTGTTGCCGGACAGCATGTAGGCCGCGGTATCCGCATCGTAGCCATCGGGCGTGAAGGTCTTCTCTTTGCCGTCGTAGGTGAAGGTGTTATTGTTGCCGGTGGGTGCATCGATCTCAGCCAACGTAACGGTGATGGCCAGCGTACCCTCGACCACGCCTGCCTTGGTATCGTCCCCCGGGTCAGTCGCGGTGATCTTGAGGGTGTACTTGCCCACGTTCTTGCCAGTCAGGTCAAGGCCGGTGAAGGCAGCGGTCGCTGTGCCCTTCTCGCTCTCCTCAAAATTGTCGGTAAAGGTCACGCTGTCCGTGATTTCGGTCAGCTCCTCGCCCTCTGCGCCGAAGAATATCTTGGCGTTTTCAACCGCAACAGTATCGCCCACCTCAGTTTTCCAGCTGACCGCGTTTACAGTGTAGGTCTCGCCCGTCGCGTCCGCGCCGTAGGCAAAGCTGCTCTTGCCGGTGACGATCAGCTCGGGCTCGTGGTAGATGAGCAGCGTCTTTGTCCGCTGGTCATCCGTCTTGCTCTCATCCATCCAAGGGCCATCCTGCCCGTCACCCTGCGCGTAATACGCCGGGGTGAGCGTGTCGCTGGGCGCATTATACTCGAGGCTACCCTTCAGGATTGCAAGACCAGTGAAGCTCATGCTCTTGTCGTAAATGCACGTAGCGGTTGCGCGCGTCTTGCCGGTGGCGTATATCTTGCCACCGTAGGTGGTGATATCGCTTCCGCTTCCATCGCCGATACCACTGTCATTTCCATAAGCATAGAACTCGCCGTCATAAATCGTAATGCCATTCGACGTGCCATTGCTGCCCCTGCTTGCCACCTCGTTGCCGCGGGCAGTCAGCTTGCCGTTAAACATAAAAATATAAGGCTGGATCCCGACGCTCGATGTCATCCACCACTTCGTCGAGTGCAGTCCCTTACCACCGCTGGCATTGACTGTCGGCCCATCTACGATTAACTGGGCGTCAAGCGTTTTGGACATTGAGATGCCGTAGGAAATAGTGCTATACACACCACCATTGTCATCGCTGATGATATCATTGCCGGTGACGTTGAGCGTGCCCGAACCGGTCAGAAGCAGATACTTACCACCCTGCAAACCGGCAACTCGCGGAACATCCTCACTGGTCACAATGACACGACCACCTGTGATTGTGCTCTCAGTGCCCGCAGGCAGGTCAATGCAGAAACCGGGATATATATCGCCCGGCACCTTGATGCCATACGGGTCTACGGTGTCCACCAGAATGTTGTTGAGGGTCAGGCAGTCGGTCTCATAGTCAGTCGGTTTGCCGTTCTCTGTGATGGTGACTTGCTTGTTGCGCTCGAGCGTATAGCCGTCGCCGCTATCCGGCGGCGTGAACGCCGCGCTGTTGGTAAAGTCCAGCGTGCGGGTGTAGACGGTCTTGCCGTCCTTCGTATAGTGGGCGTAGTAGGTGTTGCCGAGCGTAAAGCTGTCCGCTCTGCTGCCCCAGCCGTTGGGCTGGTCGTACCAGCCTTCAAAGGTGTAGTCCTTATAGGTGGGGTCTTGCGGCGCATCGACCGACTTTACCACAGGCTCACCATTGCTCGGGTCAAAAGTGGCTATGCTTGTATCGACCAGAACCTCACTTTGGGTGCCGACATAGTAATCGCAGTTTTCCCAGATGCCGTCCTTGCCCGCGCCAATGCCGCCCTCTTCTCCCCCGGTATTGTTGTAATATCTCGGGCCAATGACGACATGTCCATCTCGCTCGTTAATCACCTGCGAAAGAGTTTTGCTCTCCCCCTTCCGATTCACAGCATCGGCCGCCAGCGCCACCGTGGGCAGCAGGCCCGGGCACAGGATCAGGGCCATGACCACGCTTGCGATTCGTTTTTTCATAGAGGTTCCTCCTGCTTTGGAAATATAACCTCATTTACTTTACGGCGTTGCGCCGTCTGTTTCAACGGCCCCGGCGCGAAACGACATGAAAACGGCGTAAAACGACAAAAACCGCCGCACACCCTGCTGCCGAAGCAAGCAGCCGGGCGCGGCGGTTTGGATATGGGTTTTCCTGGTTCGCTATCTCTCCCGCGTTTTGCCGAAGTAGCGCATCAGCGCTTTGTCGGTGTCGTTGCTGATTTTGGCGTATTCGATCTCCGTAAGATCGAACAGGATGCACCCGCAGTGGCCCTTGAAGGTGGGGAAACAGGTCACCTTCAAATAGGCATCGATCTCCGGACTATAGTCCATGACCTCCAGCGTTTCGCCGTACAGGGTGGCGCGTTCATACAGGCGCAGCCATTTGGCATTCATGTTGGAAAACAGGCTGCCGAAGGAGCTGCCGATCAGCCTCTCAAGCGGCAGTTTTTCCAGCTTCGCCAGGGCGGGGTTGCCGTAGCGGAAGATCCAGTCCACGGCGCGGCGCTCCTCGTCGAACACCATCTCAATGTCCGTGAAGGCGAAGGGCATGGCGTCAAAGCTGCGGTAATGGGCCCGGTATTCCTCCTCTGTGGCGGGAATACCGTCCCGGGTGAAGCCGCTGATCAGGCTCTTCTGCGCTTCCTGAAGCCGGGCGATGATCTGCATTTTCTTCCGGCGGGTATAAATCAGGGATTCGCCGTTGTTGAGATTGATGTGGTCGGTGATGTCGTGGATGGCCATGGCGGACACCAGACAGCCCCGGTGGACCTTGATAAATCCGTCGCCCAGAGCTTCCTCCAGCTCACTGATCTTCATCCGCGTTTCATATACCTTGCCGCCGGAAACATGGATCTCGGCGATCCGTTCAATCATCAGGACATAGAGAATGGTGTTGGCGTTCAGCACCAGCTTTTTCCCGTTGGATAGAACGGTTATGTATTTTCCTCCCTGCAATTCAAATACCTCTTTTTCGGCAGAACAAGGGGTTTGGTTGCTGTGTAACGAATCAATGGGTACCCCTTGAAGATTTTCGTTTGCGTTCACATATGTGGCATATAGACGCAAATGATTATCCCACATTTTCCGGCAAAATTCAACCGCGCTGCCTTCTGGTATCAGGTTTTTCTCGTCAACCTCCTGTGCGCCATATCGCATCATACATTTTCAGTGGAGTACCCGGTGCCCTCTGTTCAGCCCATCTCCCGATAAAACACCGCCATGCCCCGGCGTTTCTTCGCCTCGTAGAGCGCCTGGTCCGCCCGTTCAAACAGTTCTTCAAAGCTGGCGCCGTCACTGGGGTAGCACGCAATGCCGATGCTGTTGGTCGTTGTGTGCCTGCCGCTGGTCATCCGGGTCAGTCCCTGCACGCGCTCCCGGAGCTGCTCCAGCCCTCGCTTCCCCTGGATGTTCCGCAGAAAGACGATAAACTCGTCCCCGCCGAAGCGGCCCACCACATCATCCTTCCGAAATGCCTCGACAAGATGTGCCGTCGTCGTCAGCAGGACACGGTCGCCTTCCGCATGACCATAGGTGTCGTTGATCTCCTTGAAATGATCCACGTCCATGATCAGAAGCGCATGGTCCCGGTGGGCTTCCTGTTTCAGGATGGACCGAATCGTGGCAATGGAATATTGTTTGTTCCAAAGGCCGGTGAACCCGTCCAGGTTCAGCCGCTGCTCCAATGTGATCTTCTGCTGGTATATCTCAGAAATGTCTGTAATGACGCCGATCATGCGGACCGGCCTGCCATCCTCCAGAACCGGTATGACATCCAGCTTGCACCAGACGAATCTCGCCTGTCCGGCCCGCATTCGTGCGATGTAAGACGTAGCCTGTCCGTTCAAGATGTGGGCAAAGGCATCGTCGATGACCTCCGCATCGTCCGGGTGGGAAAAGTAGGCGGCGCAGGCGGCCTGGTACGCCTCGGGAGAGAGCGTGCTGAACTTCTGGACATCCTCCAGGATCTGTTCGCCGGAGATACCAAAAATATCCTCTGCATTCTCAAAAAAGATATACCGCTGCTGCGTAAGATCCACCTCATAAATGCATATCTTCGCTGCCCTGAGCGCCGTCGTCAGCCTGTTGTGATATACCTCGCTCGCATCCGTCCACTTCTCCATATCGGCATCCCTCGCTTGGAAATCGGCATCGTTTTTTTCGGCTCGCGCCGAGCGGCTCACTCCCCTTCATCGGCAGACCACTGTTCAAACGCAAGGATCGGCATGGGTCTGGCATAAACGTAACCCTGGATCAGGTCGCAGCCGCAGGCCCGAAGTCTTTCCACTTGTTCCTGCACCTCAACGCCCTCAGCCACAACGTGCATCCCAAGATCATGGGCCAGATGGATCAGCTGGCGCACCACCATCCAGGACTTTTCGCTCTCGTTCCAGAAAAACTGTCGATCCAGCTTGACGGTGGTCACATTCAAATCCTTCAGCATCGTCAGCGAGGAGTAGCCAAACCCGAAGTCATCGATCGAGCAGAGGAACCCCATCTCTCTGGCGCGGTCGATCATCGAAACCACCAGAGGGATCTCCTGATGCTCCAACATCAGCGATTCCGTCAGCTCCAGATCGATCAAGCCGTCCGGGATCTGGTACGCCTCCTTGATCGACCGGAACCGGTCCAGAAACGACAGATCCTTGGCGATCAAATGGACGCGGGAAAGATTGACCGAGAGCGGGATCGCCCGGCCCTCTGCCAGCCAGGTTTGCAGCAGTTTGCAGGTCTCCTCAAACATATAGAAATCCAGGTCGCAGATCTTGCCGTTCCGCTCCAAGAGAGGAATGAACTCCCCCGGAAAGATCATGCCAAATTCCGGGTGCTGCCACCGGACCAGCACCTCGCCGCCGCTGGCCTGCTTCTGGCCGGGACGGACCTGGGGCTGGAGATAGAGCTGGAACTCATGGTGTTCGATGGCGTGCTGGAAGGTATCGTCCAGAAGACACTCGCGCGCGGTCTGCTGTTCAAAGGCCGCATCATAGAGACGCAATTCCCCCGGTCCCGCCTGATCGCCGCTGCGTTTGGCCCGGTCGATCAGAACCGTAAAATCCTGTTCCGGCTCCCGGATGAAATATGCGCCCACAGAAAGCCGGGAGCTGTCGATGAAAAAGTGCCGCGGTAATTGCTCGTCCAGCCGGGCGAACAGGAAGGACACGCGGCGGGGGATCTCCTCTTCGCCGGCGCAGGTCAGCAGCAGAAAAAAGTGATCTTCTTCCGCCCTGCACGCCAGCTCCCCCTCTTGCAGACACGCCTGCAAGGTGCTGTGGATCTGGCGCAGGAGTGCGTCGCCGGTCTCCGAACCAAACTTCTCGTTGAACCGCTTGAAGCCACGGATGTTCATGTAGACGATGGCCAGATCGCGCCACGCCTTTTTTCGGAACAGGACCTCCGCCTCCATCTGGAAGGCGGTCCTGTTTTTTCCGCCTGTGAGCAGGTCGGTCAAAGCGGCGTCCTGGACCCTTCGGAAGGACCGCTGATAACTCCGTCCGATGCAGATGAAAAAGACCAGCATACCCAGCGCCAGACACCCGATGATCAGCAGGTATTGAAACAGATTCTGCTCCATCCCCTCGCTGAACAGATCCGAGGGCAGCAGGGTCAGCAGCATCCAGTCGTTGATACCCAGAAAGTCGTAGCCAAAGATCAGCGCTCCTTCGCCGACATCCTCGACCTGCATCACGCCGGACTTCCCCTCCTTGATGTTCTGCAGCATCTGGCGTTGGACCGCATCCTGTTCCTCCTCGGGCGTTGCCGCAAAGAGGTCCTTCAATCTGACAAAGGGGGTCTCATCCGTAGCAGACACGACCATGGTCCCGTCCGTATCCACGATACAGCTCAGGCCCTGGTTCTTGAAGTCCACCTCCTGCAGCATCTTTTGCAGGGTCTCGTTGGAGCGCACACCGACCAGCACGCTGGCTTCCCTGCCATCCTGCCACAGGACGGGAGAGGAAAACCAGATCTCTTCGTGGTCGGTGTGGAGGATGCTGGCCTCCCGGAAGAGCGACGCATGGGTCTGCAGCTCCCCTTTCAGCTCAGGATGCAGCGCACTTGCGGCGGCAGGGACCGTAGTCCCGTCTGTATGCAGCAGAAAAATCATATCCATCCCCAGATAGTCCGCCTTGCGTTCCAACAGCTCCTCGGTCAGCATCTCTCCCGGCATTCTGGAAAAGGTATCTGCCAAATTACGCATATAGATCTCGCGCATCTCCATGCGAGAGGAGATGTTGCTGGCAAGCTGGGACGATACATCATCCGCATACTGCTCCGTGTTCTTCCGCAGCTGGCGGTCCATGTCCACCGTGTTCACCAGCAGGGCGGCCAGCATGACCATCAGCAGGGCAGAACCGGCCAACACAAAGAGGATATCCTGGACCACTGCACGTTTTTTATAGATCGCCGGGGAATTGATTCGATCTTTCATGTCGTTATCCTCTTTCTGTCGTCTGAGACAGCGTTTTCTTATTTCACCTGAGCGGTCAGCGTCGTTTGTTCCTCGGAAGTTCCCCCATCATAGTGGATGGCATAGCGTTGGATGGAGCCCCACTTGGTTCGTTTGCCGCGGTAGAACAGGAGGGAGAGCAGCCGGGTCCACGCCAGAACAAAGCGCAGGACCACGTTTTCCGGAATGCAGATCAGGAATGCTTTGACGATATCCCGCTTTCTGACGCGGACCTCGCTCAGGAAGTTGCGGGCCAGGAAGGAGATCACGGTCAGCATGGAGCCGAACAGCGCGTACGCCAGAAACAGAATGACCATGTACCGCAGGTTCAGCAGCCCGAAGCAATAGGCCAGGATGGTCACAACGATCCCCGTGATCTCGATCACCGGAGACAGCAGCTCGTAAAGCAGATAGTACAGATAGCCAAACGTGGAGATCATGTTGACGTGTCTGGTCATGCTCTGGAACAACCCGATGTGCCAGCGTTTGCGTTGTTTCAGCAAATCGCGAAAATGCTCCGGGGCCTGGGTCCAGCAGATGGCGTCATACGCGTATTTGATGGCGTACGGCAGCCGGTTGGAGCGGTAATACGAGTGCAGCTTCACGATCAGCTCCATATCTTCGCCCATGGAACCCACCTGATAGCCGCCCACATTGATGACCGCGTCCTTGCGGAACAGGCCAAACGCACCGGAGACGATGAGGTTGGCGTTGAACTTATCCAGCAAGATCCGGGAGGCCAGGAAGGATCGTTCATATTCCATCACCTGAAAGGCTGCGATCAATTTCCGGGGCAGGCGGAGCTGGACCAGCCGGCCCTCCTGAAAAATGCTGTCGTTGGAAATGCGGATCATGCTGCCCACCGCAACGACATTCTGGTTTTCCAGGACGGGCTTGACGATCTTGGTCAGGGAGTCCCGCTGCAGCACAGAGTCCGCGTCCATGCAGATAAAGTAGGGATATTGGGAGGCGTTGATGCCCATGTTGATGCTGTCTGCTTTTCCCCCGTTTTCCTTGCAGATGAGGGTGATGGGGACCCCTTTTTCGCTCACGCCCTCATAAACGGCGTGCTGGTCCTGGCAGGGCAGCTGCCGGCGGATGGGCCGCTGCACCGGATGGAGGGAAAAGGTGGCCCGCAAAAGCTCCGCCGTTTTGTCCTGGGACCCGTCATCCACCACGATGATCTCATAGGTGTGATACTCCAGCGCCAGCAGGGAGCGCACGGTCTGCACGATGGTGACCTCTTCGTTGTAGGCCGGGACAATGATACTGATCGGAAGATAGTACTCGTGGTGGATGCTGTTGTGAAGCTGCCTCTTTTTGATGTTTGCAAACAGCTGATTGCTGCCCGTTAAAACAGAGGCAAACAGGAACGTGGAATAGCCGGCAAGATAGAGCACAAAGAAGATCTCCACCACCCGAAGGATCTGCTTCACCATATCCACGGTAAAAATCGTATGTAAAAAATCGCTCAACATCGTCTTCCCTCCTAAATCGCCGCAGTGGATGCCGCCGCGCCGTGCATCGCCTCAGACCGGGCGCCAAGCCCCGTCTTTCTGCCGGCCGCCGCCTCATCCTCCTGCTCTTGCAGAAGCCGGATCGTGTCTTGGATATACCGGGACAGCTGCGCATCGTCCCGGTACTGATAGAGCAGCGCCTCGTTGGTGTACCGGTCCCGCCGCTCCAGGATCTCCAGGATCTCATTCCGGTCCATGCCGTGGTCGTGGAGATACTTCACTGCGTTGGTCCGAACGTGCCAGTTGGCGCTGGTGACCTTTTCCGAGATCGCCGCGCGGACCGCCGGCGTATCATACCGCTGGAGCCCTTGGATCGCCAGCAGCTGCTGGACCCATGTGGCCTCCTCGTTCCCCAGGCTCTCCATCAGATAGGCATACGACTCTCGGTTGGGGTATTTGGCAAAATACCGCATGGCAGTGTAGCGCACCTGGGGATCGGACTTGTCGTTTTTCAGCACGCGCATACACAGGCCGGCGGCATCGCAGCCCCGGAGGCGGAAATAGTCCAGCAGGCATTCCTGCAGCTGCGGCGAATACCTGCTGAATTTCTCTGCCAGGCGTTTGTCCAGCGCCTCAACATTGGCTCGGACAGACAGCAGCCCGTCCACCAGAAGTTTTTTGTGATAAAACCCCGTCCTTGCGTCGATCTTCTCCATCGCTTCGATCAAAGGAGAGACCTCACCGATGGCGTACAGACAGTTCATAGTGTTAGAAAACGTATACAGGGATTTGGTATCCAAAAAGCCGAGGAGCTCATGGAGAGAGGCCGCCGAGGGCGTTTCCTGGGTGTAATCGAACGTCGAGAGCAGATAGGTAAAATATGCCTGCTCCCCGTCGCTCTTTCTGGCGTACTCCCCCATCTTTTCCATCACATAAGGGCGAAACCAAGTTTTGGCCAGAGGGTCGTCTTCGATGACCTCCTGGAGCGTCAGCAGATTTCTTGTCTTGGATAATTTCCGGGGCAGCGTCTCCGTGAAGTCGGGTGGGAAAGCCCCGGCGTCCTGACGGGCCGCAATGGCCTCACGGAGCTGACGTTCCAGCGCGCCGTTCTTCCGGTAAGCGACCAGACTTCTCCGATTCTGAAAAAGCAGGAAAAAAATGTCGAACAGCAGCAGTGCAATGCACAGCAAAATGTAGATCCATAGGATAATACTCATCAGCGCTTCCTCCTTAAAATTTGATCGCAACCGGTCACTCTGCGCGCCAGCAGTCCTGAAGAATGTAGTAAGATGCTTTCAGCCGTTCATGGTATGCCGGCTTGGTTCCCAGCGCCTGCATGGGAACCGCCGTCATCTGGATGGTCGCCTCCCCTCCCCCGACCCCGACGCGGACCGCGTCGATCGTCATAAACTCCACGCCGTAACAGGTGTAGTAATCATCGTGGACCCGCATGGTCGAGGGATCTGCAAAATTCAGAAGCTGCCAGGGAATGCGGATCTCGATCCAGCCTTCACCGGCGCAGAAGTCCGCCAGAGAATTGAAGTCCGCAGCGGTGGGATCGGCGTTTCCGTAGGTCAGCTTGCCGCTTTCGTAATATTCCCCGGTCGGGATCATTTGGTCCACGTTGGGGAGAAGGGCCTTCAAGGTCAGGGGCAGGTTCACGGGGCCGAACACAGGGCTGTCCTTTTCAGGCGGATCTGCATAGGCGTCCCGCCGGTAATATTCCTGGGAATAGGTGGCCCGCAGAGAGTCGTAGCGTTCCTGGACCAGAATGCGGCTGTTGTCCTTCCCGTCCAGCTGCAGGATAAAATCGGCGTCATCGCTGAACTGCAGCGACGGGCTTTGGCAGCGGCTGCTGCCGGTTTTGGGCGTGATGTCCAGGGGGAGATAGAGGGGGGTATCCAGGCTGACCCCTTCGCCGCTGACCGCAAAATAAAGAAAGCGCACATCATATTTCATGGAAAGGGTGACCTTGCCGTCGTCGCAGACCACGTCCTGCTCCTGCCAGTCGCTGCCATCGCCATCGACGCAGCAGATGCTGCGCTCCTGGCCGGGGTCGAAGGCCAGCAGGCCGAAATACTGTTCGTTGGTCTGGTAGTCGCTCCAGTAGGGATTGCGCTTCAAGTCCACCAGCGGGAAGGTGTTCCAGGTCCGTTTGAACCACTCGTCCTGCCAGGAAAAGACGCATCCCCCCGCACAGCCCGCGTCCATGATGTCACGCCAGCACCGAACGAGCCCCTGCCCCTGCTCCTGCTCGTTCATCTGGCCCTGGTTCCTCCCGGTGTTGACATCCCGCTGGGCCATGCCCCGGCCGGTGGTGATGCCAAACTCAGAGATGACCACCGGCATCGTGTGGTGATCGGCCAGCAGCTTGAGGTAGGAATAATAGGTATTGACCTGGCCGGAGGGGTCGGTGAGAGCGCTGTCTTTCAGCAGGTCCTGGGCATAGGGCCGCCCCAGCAAAGACAGGCGGTGATCGATGGTTTTGCGCAGGACGGAACCCATGCGCTGGTCGATCTCTTCCTGGGGCGTGGCGGCCACCTCCCGCATACTTTGCAGGTAATCCGGGAAATAGGTATAGACGTGATAGGACGCAAACTGGCCGGACTGGAACGCCTCTGTGGTCTCAATGTGCTCCACGTCCACGCAGGCCAGCTTATAGCGGTACGCTGTCACGGCGGCAGGATAAAGAAAGGGGTCTGTGGCCGGCCAGTTGGAGAACGCGATCAGCCGCTGCTGCCCATAGCGCTGGGTCTCATAGCGGACCAGCTCATCGCCCAGGGTGGCGAGCATCGCCTCATAGGGAGAGGCATCGGCCCCGGTGCGGAAATAGGTCCCCTGGTACTGGCGCTTGTCTGGATTGACCTGGTCGGTATAGACCACGCTGCTGACCTCCCATTCCACCCCCGGGATATATCCCAGCACCCAGGGGCTGATGTCTTTGGTGTAGCGTCCGGTCCCCTTGTCGCCTTGATCGGAGAGCTTTTTTCTGCCGTGGATCACATCGATCATATCCTGACCGTCCTCGATCAGATCGCCCAAAAAGGACGCATCAAACGCATCGACGTGGGAATTGAGGGTATAGTCGTTCACCCAGACGCCGTGGAGCAGGTACAGGGGATCGTCGTTCCCTTTGTTGTACTGATAAAAGGCGTTGTAAAAATCATCGTGAAGGATCGTATAGATCCGAATGGTGTTGGCGCCCATGTCCTGGATCATGCGGAACCAGCGCAGATAGGTCTCCTCCCCAATGGCGTAGTCTGTGGCCCAGTGGCCGGGGATGCCCGCGCCCAGATCCACGCCCCGCACCACAAAGGGCTGATACCCCTGGCCCCGGTCCACATAAATGGTGGTTTCGTCGGTGGTGGCCCAGACCTCGACCTCCTCCTCTTGGGGCCGGGGCAGAGAGATGCCCCAGCGGTAATACGCTGTGTCCAGCAGCAGGACGGCCACGATCAGCGAAAAGACCACGATCAGATATTTCTTCACCCTGTTTCCTCCCCCGCTCAGTCATGCAAATACGCCTTGTTTCTGGACTCATTGCTGTATTGCTTCAGCAGATCAATGCTCTCATCCATCCACTGCCCGCGCTGGTGAATAAAGTCCTTCAGCTGTGCTACCGCTGCCTCATGGGAATAGACATTGCGGTCTGCTGGGTCGCTTTCCAATGGCTTGAGCGGCCCCCAGGAAGTGAGCTGTGCAGCCCAGCGCTGGTTGTTGCGCTCCACGGCAGGACCCAGATATGCCAGCGTATCGTCGATGTCGGCGCACATATTTTCCTCGCTCAGGACCCCCTGGCGCAGCTCCCGGTACCGTTCCAGCACCTGCTCCTCAAAGTCTTTGTCCCGAAAGAGCATTGAGTAGATCGGTCCGCCAACCAGAGAAAATTCGTCTGGATATAACTTCTCCTCTGGAAAATTATCAAACGCATTATTAAAATCCCAGACGCACAGTTTGTATTTTCCGCTGATATCTTTGTAGAGGTATGTCGAGTATTTCCCGGCATCATGGTTCCAGGTCAGTTCGTTGAGGATGAAGTAGTCTATAAAATTCTCTGTGTCGATCCAGTTCTCATAGCCATACTCCCGGGAATTGAAGTCGTAGGAATACATGCATTTTTCAAATGCCGCAAAATCCCGTTCAATGGAGTCGGACAGCTCCGGCGTCAAGGTGGATACCCCCGGGTATTTGATCTGAATGTCCACGTTCAGATGGAGCATTCTTTCCATATAGGAATAGATGTCCCAGAGCTGCCCCACATCGGCCTCCGTGGTGCGGTCGATGCGGAGCAGATAGCCGGTGGCCTTGACACCGCTTTCCATCCAGTTCAGCTGCAAACGGCAGCCATCCCCGTTGTCTATGGTTTCCGTCATCAGATAGAGGCCCCGGTATTCCCCGTCCAGAAACACCTCGCAGAACCGGACATTGGGTGCGTACTCCATGATCTGGCCCGCCCAGTTGTAGCAGAGGTAGTTCCGCACCAGGCTCTTGTCCAGAAACGGCCCGTGCAGGACCCATTTGTTGTGGGCGTCCATGCCCATCACGGAGAGGTCTTGGGGAAGCCCGGCCTCATCCACAAACTTGAGCAGATAGGGGCTTTTTTCAAACCGGCGGGAGGCATGTCCCCGGATGCGGAAGGCCGCCGCAGAGGACACGGTGGGCGGATCGTCCAGATGGTTGTTGCCGCCGGCATGGTCGATGACGCTGATCTGGACCTGGATGGTCTCTGAGCCATCTTCCGCCAAGGTATAATACGGCTCGTCAAAGGCATCCATCTGGAAGATCACTTCTCCGGGGATGGTCTGCCCGCCGGTATCGATGCACACCACCGGCAGGTGGGAACAGAAGGTGTCCGTCCCGTGGTCTGCACAGGGGGTATAGGCGGGGGCTTCTTTGTGCTGGAGATAGCGCTCTTCGGGAAGGCGAAACTCCTGCGCTGCCAGGACGACGCTCAGCAGCAATGTCACCGCAGCCAGGCAAATGAGGCGAAATTTCATAGGCGTTCCTCAATCAGGATATTTCATCGGTCTGCACCACAAGATTGACATAGCTCACATCGCCCAAAGCGTAGAGCTGATCTTGGAGGGAGGGTTTGCTGCCATCCTCCGCCACTTCCTGGCGGCGCTGCGCTGCGAGGATCATTTTGCGGTTGAGCTCATAGATGAACTCCACGGTAAACTCGGTCGTGTTCTGCGCTTTGAGGGTGGGAGGTTTTTTGAAATAGGAGAACAGCACCCTGCGGACCTCGTCCTCTTTTTCCCGCTGGGCCCGGATGATCAGCAGCATCCTGTTCTCGCTGCGGACCCGGCCAAAAAACAGCAGCACCAGAAAGACCACGGTGCTGCCAATGCCGGCCACCAGATAGTCCCCCACGCCGCAGCAAATCCCCACGATGATGGTCCAGAAGATGTAAATGGTGTCCCGGCTGTCCTTGATGGAGGTGCGGAAACGAATGATGGACAGGGCGCCCACCATACCGAGGGACAGCGCGATGTTGTTGCCGATGACCGTCATGACGGTCGTGGTCAGGATGGTCAGGGTCAGCAGGGTGATGTTGAACTTCCGGCTGTAGATGGCGCCGGAATGGGTGATCCAATAGGACAGAAAAATGGCGCAGCCAAGGACCGCAGAAATCACGATCCGGAGGACGATGTCTTCGGTGCTCAGGTCGCCGGAGTTTCTGATGATCTCGTATAAATATTGTTTCATGGTTCTTTGCAGGCTCCTCTTGTGTCAGATGTGCAGGGGGTATCCGATGGACCGGCTCAGGCAATATTTGCTGGTAGAGATGCTGCGGCGGTTGATCATGGAAATGGCTTCCGAAATGTATTCCAGCATGAACCGGTCGTATTTCACCTCGAAAATCGCCTTGTCCGCATCGAACACCGGGTACAGAGGCAGCTGGGGATGAAAGAGATCCAAAGAGCTCTCTGTGGCGCAGATGTGCCAGTCAAAGGTGAGCCGAATGTGGTTCTCCCGGGCCATAAAGGCCCGCCTTCGATATTCCACAATGGACTTGGCCCGGTAGCATTCCGTAGACAGGATGACAAACAGCTCTGCGGCGAGCGGTTCCTCGTGCTGCAAAAGGACGGCGTAGTTCCCCTCGATCAGCGCCAGGGCATCTGCCCGGGACAGGAGGATGGAGCGCTTTCGCTGGTAGATGTTCTCTTTCTGCTTCAGCTCCAGCTTGGCATATTGGTCGTCGGGAGAGTAGATCCGCAGCCGGATCTTGCGGCGGAGATTTTGTTCGGTGATCTTATCAAAGAAATCCTTGTCATCCACCGTGTCAAAGTAAAGCGACCGCACCAGATAGCCCTGTTCGGAGGTGTGGTCGTCCGGCATCAGATGCAGAGAAAACCGATGGGAAAACTGCAGGGCTTCCTGTAGATTCAAGGGGTATTTCTCCTCCCGCCGAAACACATTCAACATGATCGCTTCCTCCTGTCCTCGTCTGCGCTCGGGCAGACAGCCATTTCCTTCCGCCGCAGCCGTCCGCCGGAAAGGCCGCGTCCTCTGAGGCGCGTGCGCCGCGCGGAAAGAGGTTGGGAGAGGGCTTTGTGTTGTATGGAAT
>CAKTSK010000011.1 GCA_934597725.1 uncultured Eubacteriales bacterium | reverse complement strand
GTGTTGCCGCGGGTGGCCTTGCCCTTCAGGCGGCCACGGTGCACGCGGCGATATTTGACTCTCTTCGGCAGCAGCATTAGGCTTTGCCTCCTTCCTTGGGAGCAGATCCGCCGGCTGCGGGCCGGGGACCACGGTTGTTGTTATAACCACCCTGCGGACGGTTGCCATAGCCGGGCTTGCGGTCGCGGTTGTATCCGCCTCTGCCGTCGCGGCGGCGGGGACGATCGGGGCGCTCCTTGAAGTTCTTGGTGTCCAGGGTGCGGGGGGTGGTGCGCAGGGTCTGGCTCAGGACCTCGCCCTTGTAGATCCAGACCTTGATGCCGATGCGGCCGTAAGTGGTGGCAGCCTCAGCAAAGCCATAGTCGATGTCGGCGCGGATGGTCTGCAGGGGGATGGTGCCATCGTGATAGCACTCGCTGCGGGCGATCTCGGCGCCGCCCAGACGGCCGGAGCACATGACCTTGATGCCGCGGGCGCCCATGCGCATGGCGCGGCCCATGCAGTTCTTCATGGCCCGGCGGAAGGAGATGCGCTTCTCCAGCTGCTGGGCGATGTTCTCCGCCACCAGCTGTGCGTCGGTGTCGGGGGTCTTGACCTCCACGATGTTCAGCACCACGGGCTTGCCCAGCTTCTTCTCCAGCTCCAGGCGCAGGCGCTCGATCTCGGTGCCGCCCTTGCCGATGACCACGCCGGGACGGGCGCAGTGCAGGTAGATCTTGATCTTGGCGTTGTCGCGCTCGATCTCGATCTTGGGGATACCGGCGGAGTACAGGGTCTTCTTCAGGTACTTCCGCAGGTTATAGTCTTCCACGACCAGGTCGCCCACTTTTTCGTTGCGGGCATACCAGCGAGAGTCCCAGTCCTTGATGACACCCACGCGCAGGCCGTGGGGATTAACTTTCTGTCCCATATTCTGCCTCCTCCCTTATTCCTTCTCCGCCACGGCGAGGGTGACGTGAGAGGTTCTCTTATTGATGCGATAGGCACGGCCCTGGGCGCGGGGCATGATGCGCTTGATGATGGGGCCGGGGGTCGCAAAGACCTCGGAGACATAGAGCTTCTCGGGGTCCATCTTGTGGTTGTTCTCCGCGTTGGCTGCCGCGCTCTTGAGCAGCTTCAGCAGGGGCTCGGAAGCTGCCTTGGGGGTGGTCAGCAGGATGCCGGTGGCCTGAGCCAGGCTCTTCCCGCGGATCAGGTCCGCGACGATCTTCACCTTACGGGGAGAGATCCGCAGATATTTTGCGTGCGCTTTTGCTACCATCGTTCTCTCTCCTCCTTACTTACCAGTCTTGCTGCCGGCGTGGCCGCGGAAGTGCCGGGTGGGGGCAAACTCACCCAGCTTGTGGCCGACCATGTCCTCGGTGACATAGACGGGCACGTGCTTGCGGCCGTCGTGGACGGCGATGGTGTGGCCGACGAAGGCGGGGAAGATGGTGGAGGCTCTGCTCCAGGTCTTGAGCACCTTTTTGTCGCCGGACTCATTCATTTCATTGACCCGCTTAAGAAGCTCGGGGGCGCAAAACGGGCCTTTCTTGATGCTTCTGCTCATAGTTTACCTGCCTCCTCCTTACTTCGCGTTGCGGCGCTTGACAATAAACTTGTCAGTGCGGTTCTTCTTCTTCCGCGTCTTATAGCCCATGGCCGGCTTGCCCCAAGGGGTAACAGGCCCGGGACGACCAACGGGGGACTTGCCCTCGCCGCCGCCGTGGGGGTGGTCGTTGGGGTTCATAACAGAGCCGCGAACGGTGGGTCTCCAACCCATGTGACGCTTCCGGCCGGCCTTACCGATGGAGATGTTCTCGTGATCGATGTTGCCGACCTGGCCGATGGAGGCCTTGCAGTTCAGGCGCACGATGCGCACCTCGCCGGAGGGCATCCGGATCTGGGCCTGGTCGCCTTCCTTGGCCATGAGCTGGGCAGAGGTGCCGGCGGAACGGACCAGCTGGGCGCCCTTGCCGGGATACAGCTCGATGTTGTGGATGACGGTACCAGTGGGGATGTTTGCCAGGGGCAGGCAGTTGCCGGGCTTGATGTCGGCTGCCGCGGAGGAGAGGACCTGGTCGCCGGCCTTCAGACCCACGGGAGCCAGGATGTATCTCTTCTCGCCGTCCTCATACTGGACCAGGGCGATGTTGGCGCTGCGGTTGGGGTCATACTCCAGGCGCAGCACGGTAGCGGGCATATCCATCTTGTCGCGCTTAAAGTCGATGATACGATACTTGCGCTTGTTGCCGCCGCCGCGGTGGCGCACGGTGATGCGGCCGTAGCTGTTGCGCCCTGCGTTCTTCTTGAGGGTCTCGGTCAGGCTGCGCTCCGGCTTGGCCTTTTTATCGATGCCGTCAAACGCGGACACCGTCATGTTACGACGGGCCGGCGTTGTGGGCTTGTAGCTCTTAATCGCCATTGTGCATTACCTCCTTATGCCATTCCCTCGAAGAACTCGATGGACTTGGAATCGTCAGACAGGGTGACCACTGCCTTTTTCCAGCTGGGACGACGCCCGGCGGGATAGCGCCCGGTGCGCTTGAGCTTGCCGGTCACGCGCAGGGTGTTGACCTTGGTGACCTTCACGCCGAAGACCTCTTCCACGGCCTTGGCGATCTCGATCTTGGTGGCGTCCTTGGCCACCTCGAAGACGTACTTCTTCTGCTCGGTATCGGCCATGGACTGCTCGGTGATCACAGGGCGTCTGATGATGTCGTATGCTGTCTTCATGCGAACACCTCCTCGATGATAGCCAGCGCCTTCTGGTCGACGACCAGCTTCTCGGCGTTGACGATGTCGTAGACGCTGAGGATCTTGGCGGTGGTGGTGGAGACACCGGGGATGTTCCGTGCGGACTTGTAAACATTTTCGTTGACCTCGGCAGTCACGAAGATGGTCTTACCGGCGCTCACAGCGTCCAGGAAGGCCTGGATGCTCTTGGTCTTGATGGCGTCCAGAGCCAGATCGTCCACCACCAGCAGGTCGCCGCTGGCGGCCTTGGCGGACAGGACGGACTTCAGAGCCAGTCTCTTCAGCTTGCGGTTGACGCGATAGCTGTAATCTCTGGGCTTGGGGGCAAAGACGATGCCGCCGTGGGTCCACTGGGGCGCACGGGTGCTGCCCTGACGGGCGTGGCCGGTCCCCTTCTGTCTCCAGGGCTTTCTGCCGCCGCCGGACACTTCGGCGCGGGTCAGGGCGCTCTGGGTACCCTGACGGCAATTTGCCAGGTGGTTGACCACGACGGCATGGACGGCGGGCTCGTTGGGTTCTACGCCGAAAACGCCCTCGGAGAGTTCCACCTCGCCGACCTGCTGGCCAGCCATATTATAGACATTTGCTTTAGGCATTGCTCAAACTCTCCTTTCCTTACCGGTTTCTGGCGGATGCCTTCTGGGGGTTGGCACGTGCGGAAGCCTTCTGCGGGTTGACGCTGGTGCCGGCCTCGCCCTTCTTCTCCCGGATGTTCTTCACGGTAGACTTCAGGTAAACGATGCCGCCCTTGGGGCCGGGAACTGCGCCGCAAACGGCGATCAGGTTAAACTCGGGGTCCACGCTCACCACGTCCAGGTTCTGCACGGTGACCTGCTCGGCGCCCATGTGGCCTGCGCCGATCTTGCCCTTGAAGATCCGGGAAGGATCGGTACCGGAGCCCATGGAGCCTGCATGACGGTGGACGGGGCCGCCGCCGTGGGTCATCCGGCCGCGGCCGGCGTTCCAGCGCTTGATGACGCCCTGGAAGCCCTTGCCCTTGCTGATGCCGGTGACGTCGATGTGGTCGCCCTTGGCGAAGGCGTCTGCCTTGACCTCGTCGCCCACGTTCATCTCAGCTGCCTTATCCAGCTTGAACTCCTTCAGGACTTTCTTCATGGGGACGCCAGCCTTCTTCAGGTGGCCCTGCTGGGGCTGGGTGAGCTTCCGTTCCTCCACGTCCTGGAAGCCCAGCTGTACGGCATTGTAGCCGTCCTTCTCCTCGGTCTTCTTCTGCACCACGACGCAGGGACCTGCTTCGATGACAGTGACCGGGATGACCTTACCGGCTTCGTCAAAGATCTGGGACATGCCGATCTTTCTGCCGATGATGGCCTTTTCCATATTGGTTTTCCTCCTTCAAAAGGTTATTGGTTGGCAAACGTGACCATTGGGCTGTCATTGGTTTGTCAACATGACCCGCCTGTCTCACGAGAAAGGCGACAGGCAGCGGGTACACAAAGTTACAGGTGTCGGTGCCGGCCGGGATCAGAGCTTGATCTCGATTTCCACACCGGCGGGCAGGTCCAGGCTCATCAGCGCTTCCACAGTCTTGGGGTTGGGATTGTTGATGTCGATCAGGCGCTTGTGGGTGCGGCGCTCGAACTGCTCCCGGCTGTCCTTATACTTGTGGACGGCGCGAAGGATGGTCACGACCTCCTTCTTGGTGGGCAGGGGGATGGGGCCGGAAACGGTGGCGCCGTTTCTCTTGGCGGTCTCCACGATCTTCTCTGCGCTCTGGTCGATAAGCTGATGGTCATAGGCCTTCAGACGGATACGAATCATTTCATTCTGTGCCATGTTGCTGCTTTCCTCCTAAAACATACGAAGTGTCCTTTTTCTGCCACGCTCCGTACGGTGGGGAATCCAATACACTTAACCGTGCGTATCACTCCATAAGCATGAAGAAAACCGGCATTTTCGCCGGCTTTTTCCTCTCCTGTCATGGCGATATACGCCATGCAGCAGATTCCCCAGCCGCCCGATTCACGGACATACTCCGCGGAAGTTACCGGCTTGCGCCGCAATCTCCCGCATCATCGCAGACTGCGCCCCTCAAGGCGCTCGTTTATATTACTACGAAACAGACAACTTGTCAACGTTTTTTCCCAAACATCTCCCGCAAAAATCTTACAAAAACGCGCGCGTTCCCCGCCCCGATCCCCGTCAAAAAAGCCCATGCTTCGGCACGGGCTTTTTTGACGGGGATCAGTCGATCTCCCCTCTGGCCGCCCACGCCAGGATCTGGTCGTAGTCATGGCCAAAGAGAAGGGTCGCATCATACTCCTGCTGCATCTTCCGGATATAGGCAAGGTTCTGAAAAAACTCGTCGGTGGTCTTGTTGATGGTCCCCCCGGGCGGAAGGGCCTTCTCATAGCTCTCTGCCGTGTAAACGGCGTCGCTGGTGGTGAGGATGGTCCCGTGGTGTTCCGTTTTCAGGCGCATCCCAATGACTCCGGGCGTGTGGGCCTCCTGAAGGAACAGGGTCACATCGTCTGCCAGCCGGGTGTCCTCGCAAATGGTCCGGAAGCGGATGCCCTCCACGTCGAACAGCGACCGGATGTAGGCCCCGCCGCTGCCGGTGGTCACGCTCCACCAAGCCTGTTTCAGGTCCGCCTCCGAGACGATGACCCGCTCAATGGCCTTGGTCCCCACAAAATGCTTCAGCCCGCCGGCATGGTCGAAATGCAGGTGAGACAAAATGATCCAGTCGATGTCCCCAGGGGTCAGCCCCTTGTCCGCCAGCGCTTGACGGATGGTCACCATCTCTGTGATGGGATAGTCGTGGAGCATTTCTGGGGTATACACCGCAGAGAAATCCTCACAGTTCCCCGTATCATACAGAATGTTGCCCAGGGTGGGGTGCTGGATCAGCAGCGCCACCGCCGGAGAACAAACCATTTCCTCCTCGTCCGGGCAGGCCACCAGCCGGTATTTGGGAAACTCCATCTTCCCCAGATATAATACACTGATCTTCATTCCCATCGCGTCCCTCTCCTTCCTGGCTGCGCCGCAGCGCTTGGGCTTTTCTTTCCTTTATTGAACCGCCGCCGCCCGAAAAAATCAAGACACAGAAGCCCATAGATCCATTCCTTTTTTGCATTCTTCATGGTATAGTATCCGAAAAAGGAGGTCTGTCCGATGAATCTGGACCACCTGCGTTACTTTCTCATCCTCTCCCAGGAAATGCACTACAGCCGGGCCGCCCAACGGCTGAACATCTCCCAGTCCGGCCTCAGCCACGCCATCGACAGCCTGGAGCAGGAGCTGGGCGTTCCCCTGTTTCAAAAAAGCGGGCGGGGGATTCGTCTGGGGCGGTACGGCGCGCTCCTTCTCCCCCACGCCCAGCAGATCACCGCCCTGGCCGACAGCTGTCTGCATCAGTTCCAGACCCTGCGGGAAGGGGTGGGGACCCTCCGGCTGCAAACCATCCCCCTGCTCATCGTGTCCACCGTGACCCGGCTGTGCCGGCAATTCAAGGAGACCCACCCCGGCTGTGATTTTGAGTTTTCCACCGGCATGTCCAGCCAGGTCTGTCAGGCCGTCCTGCAAGGAGAGGCCGACGTGGGCTTTTGCTCCAAAATCTTTCCCGACCCTCAGCTGACCTATGCCGCCATTCTGCGCCGCCCTACTGTGGCCGCCGTCCCGCTGGACCACCCCCTGGCCCAACAGGACACCGTCACCCTGGAGGAGACTCTCCCCTATCCCCATGTGACCTACTCCTGGCGCAGCGGCCAGCGGGACCCGGTGGACCGGCTCTTCGCCCCCGTCCGGGACCGGTGGCACATCGCCTATCAGGTGGAGGACGCCAACTTCATCGTGGAGCTGGTGGCCCAGGGGTTCGGCATCACCGTCCTGCCGGATACCCTGCCGGTCCACCGCCCGGGCATCAAGGTCCTCCCCCTCACCGATCCGGTCCAGGAGAGCGACTTTTACATCGTCCGCCGCACCACACCCCCGCCGCTGACCGGGGCGGAGCAGTTCTTCTCCTTTTGCGTCAACGCTGCACAAGAAGCCGCCCTCTCCCCCACCGAGACCTGCACCCCTACAATATAATAGAATAGCAAAAAGGAAGCGGCACAGACCAACGTCTGTTGCCGCTTCCCCTTCCGTATACGGCAGCCGCTCTTTGCAGCTACGCAAGTACAGTATAGCACAAGCCCGGAAGCGTTGCAACGATTTCTCTGCCCCAGATTCCGTCAACATTGTTGTTTTCTCGCGGTTTCTTCGGTTCCCTATCGTTGTTTTTCATGCTCTTCTATCGCTTCCTCTATCGACATAACGATAGCGCTCATTTTCACCTCCAACGCGAGACTAATTCGATAGAGTGTTTCCAAGGTCGGTTTTCTTTCTCCACGCTCTATTGCGCTCAAATGTGTTCTGCCTATGTTGGACAACCCACTCAACACCTCTTGCGTGATCCCCTTTTTCCCTCTATATCCGGCGATCACTTCTCCAACAATCATTGGATTCAGCTGCATATCGCTCATTGCATCACCCCTGAAACAAGGGTATCCCCAAAAAGCGCCGGTTATGAGCACATATGTTGACATTTGAATACATATGTGTTATTTTTTTGTCGTCACCACGCTTTCCAAAACGAAAGAACAAAAAAGGAGGAACAAGGGATGAAAACGTGGATATCGCTCTTGTTCGCAGCAGCTCTTGTGTTGTCACAGCACCTCGCGGCGGCAGGAATTCTGGGGCTTATCACGGCACTAACACCGGCCACACCCATCATGTAGAGAAAAGCATAGTTTGCAGGAAGATGGCCACATCGGCCTCTCCCTTGAACACACCGAACAAGCCAGCGAAAATGATCGGACCACGGTACCCGCCTCCAACCTCGCAGAGGAATATGCCGCAGCAGGAAAATAACGCTCCAACAGGAAAAGCGGCTTGCAAACAATGCAAGCCGCTTTTCCTGTGAATCACGGATAATAGCGCGCCTCTTTCTATTTTTTATGAAGCAACCGCCCCATTCGTTCCCGGCGGCATTTTTCGTGCGGCGCACATCCCGCCAACAAAAAACAACTCCGAACCAGTCGTCCAAGACGCTTGGTTCGGAGTTGTTTGGTGGAGACAACAGAACTCGAATCTGTGACCTCTCGCGTGTGAGGCGAGCGCTCTACCAGCTGAGCTATGCCTCCATATGGTGACCCGTACGGGACTCGAACCCGTGTTACCGCCGTGAAAGGGCGGTGTCTTAACCACTTGACCAACGGGCCGAATCGGTTCCGGGAGGGAAGCCCCTCCCAAAACCTTCTGGTAGCGGCAACTGGATTTGAACCAGTGACACTTCGGGTATGAACCGAATGCTCTAGCCAACTGAGCTATGCCGCCGTCGTTCGTTCTCTGCCGTAGCGAGCGATGCTTAGTATAGCGAAAAACATGCGGTTTGTCAACAGGATTTTCAAACTTTTTTCTCTTTTCCTGTTTTGTCAATTCCAACCAGAAGTTCTTCCAGCATTTCCGTCATTTTATCCAACGATTCCACCGGGATATATTCATAGATGCCGTGGAAGTGGTAACCCCCCGTCGAAAGGTTGGGGCACGGCAGGCCGCGCTGGCTCAGCTGCGCGCCGTCGGTCCCGCCCCGGATGGGCGTTTCCCGCGGCTCCACGCCCACCTTCCGAAAGGCTTCCCTGGCCCAGGTGAGCAGCTGCGGGTGGGGCAGGATGGCTTCCTTCATGTTCTGATAGGAGTCGGTCAGGGTCACCTCCACCGAGCCGGGGCCGTATTCCTCACAGAGGAAGGCCGCGATCCGCTCCATGGTCTCCTTCCGCCGGGTAAACGCCGCCCGGTCGTGGTCCCGGAGGATCCAGTGCAGCACCGCCTCGCTTTCGTCGCCGGTCATCTGACACAGATGATAGAAGCCCTCATAGCCCTCGGTGTGGGCCGGGTCCTCCCCCGGCGGCACCATGGCGATGAACCGGGCGGCGATCAGGCAGGCGTTCTTCAGCTTTCCCTTCCCCTCTCCCGGATGGATGTTCACCCCATGGACGGTCACCACCGCCGAGGCCGCGTGGAAGTTTTCATATTCCAGGCTCCCCAGCGCGCCGCCGTCCACCGTATAGCCCACGTCGGCCCCCAGCAGGGTCAGGTCCACATAGTCCGCGCCCCGGCCCACCTCCTCGTCGGGGGTGATGCACACCGCCACCCGGCCATGAGGCCGCTCCGGGTGGGCCAGCAGGCGCTCCAAGGCCGTCAGGATCTCTGCGATCCCGGCCTTGTCGTCGGCCCCCAGCAGGGTCGTTCCGTCGGTGACCACCAGCGTCCGGCCCACCTGCTCGTGCAGATCTGGAAACTCCTCCGGTGTCATCACGATCCCCCGGGCTTCGTTGAGCACGATGCTTCCCCCGTCATAGGGGACCAGCCGCGCCCGCACCGGCCCGCCGGGGACCCGCGGCGCGGTGTCCATGTGGGCGATCAGGGCCACCACCGGCAGCCCCTCCTTCCCCGGCGTGGCAGGCAGCCAGCCATAGACCGCGCCGTTGGCCGCCAGATGGGCGTTTTCCAGTCCCATCTCCTGCATCTCCTGGGCCAGCGCGGCCCCCAGCAGGCGCTGCCGGTCCGTGGAGGGCGTGCGCGGCGATGCCTCCTCCGACTGGGTATCGTATTGAAGATAGCGCAAAAATCGTTCCAAGGCTGTCATGAACTCACTCCTCTTCCCATTGTTTGGCCCGTTCGACCGCCCGGTGCCAGCGGGCATATTCCCGGCTCCGGTCCGTCCCCGGCGTGTAGACCTTTCCCGGCAGACGCTGCCGGGCGATCTCCTGGGGGCTGCTCCACAGCCCCACCCCCAGGCCGGCCAGGCAGGCCGCGCCCCAGGCGGTGGTCTCCACCACCTGAGGCCGCTCCACCGGGACCCCCAGCAGGTCGGCTTGATACTGCATCATAAAGTCGCTGACGCTGGCGCCGCCGTCGGCCCGCAGGGCGGGGATCTTCGCCCCGGCGTCCCGCTCCATGGCGGCAATGAGGTCTGCGGTCTGGTAAGCGATGCCCTCCAGCACCGCCCGGCACAGGTGCGCCCGGCTGCTGCCCCGGGTCAGGCCCACCACCGTGCCCCGGGCGTACATATCCCAGTGGGGTGCGCCCAGGCCGGTGAAAGCGGAGACCAGATAGACGCCGCCGTTGTCGGGGACCTCCTCGGCCAGCCGGTCACATTCGCTGGCCTCCCGGATCAGGTGCAGCTCATCCCGCAGCCACTGAATGGAGGAGCCGGCGTTGAAGACGCTCCCCTCCAGCACATAGGTAGTCTCTCCGCCCAACCCCCATCCAATGCAGGTGAGCAGGCCATTTTGGGACAGTACCGGCTGAGTTCCGGTATTCATCAGGGTAAAACAGCCCGTCCCATAGGTGTTTTTCAGCTGCCCCACCGAGAAACAGCCCTGCCCAAAGAGGGCTGCCTGCTGGTCTCCGGCCATGCCCCGGATGGGCACCCCGGCCAGCTTTTCCAGGTGCGGCACCCCGGCAGCCACCACGCCGATCGCCCCGCTGTTTTCCACCGGCCGGGGCAGGATGGACCGGGGCACGTCCAGCAGGTCGCACAGGGTATCGTCCCAGCACAGCCGGTGGATGTCAAAGAGCATGGTCCGGCTGCAGTTGGAGTAGTCCGATGCGTGGACCCGCCCGCCGGTGAGGTTCCACAGCAGCCAGCTGTCCACGGTGCCGCCCAGCAGTTCGCCCCGCTCGGCCCGCCGTCGGGCGTCCGGCACGTTGTCCAGCAGCCAGCGGTACTTGGTCCCGGAGAAATAGGCGTCGGGCAACAGGCCCGTCCTGGCCCGGATGGCCTCGGTATAGCCCTGCTGGCGCAGCTGGGTGCAGAAGTCCGCCGTCCGGCGGCACTGCCAGACGATGGCGTTGCCCACGGGCTTGCCCGTGTCCTTCTCCCAGAGCATGGCCGTCTCCCGCTGGTTGGCCAGGCCGATGGCGGCGATCTGCCCGGGGCGGACCCCCGCCCGGGTCACGCAGTCCTCTGCCGCCCGGAGCTGGCTGTCCAGCAGCGCCAGAGGCTCATGTTCCACCCAGCCCGGCTGGGGATAGTGCTGGGCAAAGGGGATCTGAGCCGACGACACCACTTCTCCCCGCGGCGTAAAAAGAATGGCCCGGGAACTGGTGGTGCCCTGGTCCAGAGCCAGCAAATAGTCCATCATAGGATCGTCCTACTTTCTTGACGAGCGGCCCTCCAAGCGGTATGATGCCCTCGTCCTCTATTTTTTCTTAGTGTACCATGACTCTCTGTCATTTTCCACCCATTTCCGAAAGGAGGGAGCTTCCCTGCGCTACCCCAATATCGCCCCGGCGGTCTTTGTCTCCCGCCCCAACCGCTTTGTGGCCCAAGTCCTGGTCCAGGACCAGCCGGTCACCGTACACGTCAAAAACACCGGCCGCTGCCGGGAGCTGCTGCTGCCCGGCGTCCCCGTGTGGCTGACCAAAAGCGACAACCCGAACCGCAAGACCGCCTATGACCTGGTCGCCGTCGAAAAGGGGCCGCGCCTGATCAACCTGGATGCCCAGGCCCCCAACAAAGTCTTTGGGGAGTGGGCAGCCAGCGGCCACTTTGTCTCTGGCCTGACCCTGCTCAAACCGGAGTGCCGCCACGGAGACTCCCGCTTTGATTTTTACTGGGAAGCAGGCTCCCGCCGGGGGTTCGTTGAGGTGAAAGGGGTCACGCTGGAGCAGGACGGCGCGGTCTATTTCCCCGACGCCCCCACCGAGCGGGGCGTCAAGCATCTGCACGGCCTCACCGCCTGCCTGGACGAGGGTTATGAGAGCGCCGTCTGCTTTGTGGTGCAGATGGCCCAGGCAGATTTTTTCTCGCCCAACGACCGCACCCACCCCGCCTTCGGCCAGGCCCTCCGGCAGGCCGCCCAGGCCGGCGTGACCGTGCTGGCCCGCTGCTGTGCCGTCACCCCGGATGCTCTCACCATGGCCCACGCCATTCCAGTCCGTCTCTGATCTGGCGCCCAAACAGAAAAGAACGCACGGTCTCCCCCTTTCCGGTGTCGGGAGACCGTGCGTTTTTAGTTTTCCTGGCAAAGGCAGGCTTACCGGGCCTTCTTTCTGCCCAGCATCGTCAGCCCGCAAACGATCCAATATCCCACGATGGCCACCACAGAGACTTCGACCCCGAACGCGCCGCCGGTCAGCAGCATCGGCTCCTCCGGAATCAGGATCGAGGCCAGCGGCGCGCCGTAGGCCCCCTGGGCCGTGGTGATGTGCAAAACATCCGTGATCATCACAAAGTTCCAGACGGCATGCAGGAGCGCACTGTTGGCGATCGACTTCCCTTTGCAGGCCACCAGAGAAAACATCACGCCCACCGACGTGCCGCCCACCAGCAGGAGCAGGAAGCCGCCAAGGTCAAAGGCCGTCATCGAGGAAACATGCAGCAGCGCAAAGACCAGGGACGGGGCCAGAATGGCCACCGTGCGGCCCCACCGCGCCTCCAGCAGCTTCATGATGAATCCGCGAAACAGCATCTCCTCCAAGATCCCGGACTTGACCGCGATGAGCAGCGAGGCGAGAAGGACCAGCACGGTTTTCCCCGCCGGGAAGGCCGTCACGCTGCCCTCGCCGACACAGGCAAACACCGCTGCGACCAACCCAGGCAGCCCCACCGCAAACAGGACCCCCCACGGCTTGACCGCTGCCGTCACCCCAAAGTCCGCCAGCTCCCGGCGGAGCACCTTTCGGGTGTAGAGCCAAAAGAAGGCATAGGTCAACGCAAAGCTGCTGAGCATCCTCAGGATCACATACCACTCCTCTGCCGGCATGGGCACGGCCAGAAAGAGGCCGTCAAACACCAGACTGCTGAGCAGGTCCCCCGCCAGAAACAGCAAAAAATAGAGCAAAACATGCCGCATGGTCTTTCCCGCTGAGAGGTTTAGTTCATCCATAGAATCACCTTTTACCCTTTCTTTGGACCGTTCCAAACCACGATCATTTCTCCGTGCTTTCTCTTTTCCTTGCAGGCGTTCCTCCCGCCAGCTCCTGCTGTAATTCCCGCCGCTCCCGCCGGAGGGCACGGCCCTTCTCCACCATGGTGATCACAATGCCCACCCAGATGATGACAAAGGCGATGAGCTGGTCTACATTCAGCGCCTCCCGGAAGTAGACCAGCCCCACCAGAAATTGCAGCGTGGGGTTAATGTACATCAGGATGCCGGAGAAATAATACGGGATCTCCTTGACCCCCAGGTTAAACAGCAGCAGCGGCACAGAGGTCACCACGCCGCAGGCGGGCAGCAGCCAGAAGGACGCCCCGTCCAGCACCGCCGCCATGCCGCCGTGCTGGGCGCTCCACCACCAGGAGAAGGCCAGGGCCAGCGGCGTCATCCAGAGGGTCTCCAGGAACAGGGACGCCTGGGCCGTCAGCTCCACCCGTTTTTTCAGGGCGCCATACACCGCAAAGGGCGTGGCCACCATCAGGGCCAGGGCAGGAAAGCTGCCGGTGCGGACCGTGAGAAAGGCGATCCCTCCGGCGGCGCACAGAAAGGTGAGCTTTTCCGCCAGACTGGGCCGCTCCCGAAAGGCCGCCACGCCCAGCAGCGCCACCATCACCGGCTCGATGAAGTAGCCCATGCTGGCCTCCAGCACATGGCCGCTGTTGACCGAATAGATATACACGCCCCAGTTGAGGGTGATCAGCACCCCGCACAGCAGACAGTTGACCATGGTCCTGCGGCTGCGAAAGGCCGCCCGGATCTCCCCCCATCGCCGGGCCAGCAGCAGATAGAGGGCCAGAAACACCAGGGACCAGATGATCCGCTGGGCCAGCACATAGACCGGGTTCACCTGGGCCAGAAAACTCCAGAAGATCGCCAGCACGCCCCACAGAACATAGGAGCCGGTGACGGTCACCAGGCCCAATCGTTTGTTTTTTGTCAAAATACCTTCCCTCCCAAAATACGACAGCTTGTCCTCTATCCTATCCCCTGCCGGGGCAGGGTGTCAATGGCTTTTTTCTTCGCCTTCCGTTCATGGCCTCCCGCAAGCGGACGCACCAGGAGGACACGCCGCCGCCGGTTTCCCGCCCCGGCAAAAACTCCGTTTCTTGCTCTTGTCTTTTTCCCCTTCCTTCGCTATAATGGAACCGTATCTTCTGGGGGCTTCCCCCAGATTTTCTATTCTGATCATCCCATCACTTGACAAAGGAGACGACCCATGGCTTCCAAACTCTTCACCCCCGGTCAGATCGGTACCCTGACCCTGCCCAACCGGCTCATCCGCTCCGCCACCCAGGACCCCTTCGGGCACCGGGACGGCACCTGTGACGCCCAGCAGGTGGAGCTTTACCGCCAGATCGCCGCCGCCGGGACCGGCGCCATCATCACCGCCTACAGCTACATCTCCCCCGAAGCCCGCTCCACCGGCATCCAGGTGGGCTTCGCCACCGAGGAACAGCGGGCCAGCCAGAAGGAAGTGCTGGACGCCGTCCACGAGGCCGGCGGCCGGCTGATCCTCCAGCTCATGCACGCCGGGCTGAACGTCTACATGCCCGAAAAGCATGTGGCCGGCGGCAAGCTCCTGGCCCCCTCCGGCGGCATGAAAGGCGCCAACGAGATGGAGACCACCGAGCTGACCCGGGCCGACATGGACAAGATCCGCGACGACTTCGTCAACGCCGCCCAGGCCGCCAAGGATCTGGGCTTTGACGGCATCCAGCTCCACTGCGCCCACGGCTACCTGCTCAGCCAGTTCCTGGACCCCAACACCAACCTGCGGACCGACGACTACGGCGGCAGCGCCGAGAACCGCTTCCGTTTCGTGGGCGAATGTCTCACCGCCATCCGCGAGGCCGTGGGCAAGGACTACCCCGTCCTCATCAAGGTCAACACCAACTGCGCCGGCGAGGCCGACGAGGCCTATGCCCAGGACATTCTCTACTTCTGCCGCCAGTTCCAGGCCCTGGGGGCCGACGCCATCGAGCTGTCCGGCTACAACTGGATCGGCATGGGCAAGAAGAAGGTCCCCACCTTCTACCTGGACCGGGCCACCGCCATCCGCAAGGAGGTCTCCCTGCCCCTGATCCTGGTGGGCGGCGTGCGCGGCCCCGAGACGGTGGATCAGATCCTGGACGCGGGCATCGACTTTGTGGCCGCTTCCCGCCCCTTCATCTGCCAGCCCGATTTCCTGCGCCACCTGGAGCAGGGCGAGGACTCCCCCTGCGTGGGCTGCACCAAGTGCCTGGGCAACATCTGGGCCAAGGAGGGCCGCCGCTGCGTCAAGCACGAGATCCCCGCCGCCTTTGCCAACAACTGAGCTGTCCCTTTTTTGGGACTTCGCGCCGGAGGAAATGTCCTCCGGCGCTTTTCTGTTCCGGGACGACCCGGTATAATGATAGCACATTCGTTCGAGTTCATCCTTCAGGAGGGCGTTCCCCATGACCACCGCAGAAAAACTCACCATCCTCACCGCCGCCGCCCGCTATGACGTCTCCTGCTCCTCCAGCGGCAGCCGCCGCCAGGGGGACCGGCTGGGCAGCACCCTTGCCGCCGGATGCTGCCACAGCTTCTCCGCCGACGGCCGGTGCATCTCCCTGCTGAAAGTTCTCCTGAGCAACCAGTGCGCCTACGACTGCCAATACTGCCTCAACCGCTCCTCCAACGACCTGCCCCGGGCTTCCTTCACCCCGCGGGAGCTGGCCGAGCTGACCATGGAGTTCTACCGGCGCAACTACATCGAGGGGCTGTTTCTCAGCTCCGCCGTCGTCCGGGACCCGGACTACACCACCGAGCGGATGATCCGCACCCTGTCTCTGCTCCGGGAGACCTACGGCTTCTCCGGCTACCTCCACGCCAAGGCCATTCCCGGGGCAGACCCCGCCCTCACTGCCCGGTTGGGCCAGCTGACCGACCGGCTGTCCATCAACGTCGAGCTGCCCTCCGCCCGGAGCCTGGCCCTCCTGGCCCCGGACAAGAGCGAGCAGGCGATCCTGCATCCCATGGCACAGATCCGGGACGGCATCCGGCAGGCCAGAGAGGAGCAGGAAAAATTCCGCCACGCCCCCGCCTTCGCGCCGGCAGGCCAGACCACCCAGATGATCGTGGGGGCCTCCCAGGAGACCGACCGGCAGATCCTCTCCCTGACCGAGGGGATGTACCGTACCTTCTCCCTGAAACGGGTCTATTTCTCCGCCTATGTCCCCGTGGGCAGCAGCCCTCTCCTCCCCTCTCCCCAGACCTTTCAGCCCCCGCTGCTGCGGGAACACCGCCTGTACCAGGCCGACTGGTTGCTGCGGTTCTATCAATTCCGGGCCGACGAGCTTTTTTCCCCGGACACTCCTGATCTGTCCCGGGAGCTGGACCCCAAGACCGCCTGGGCGTTGCGCCACTGGGAGCAGTTTCCCGTCGAGGTAAACACCGCCGACTATCACACCCTGCTCCGGGTGCCGGGGATCGGGGTGACCAGCGCCCGGCGCATCCTTGCCGCCCGCCGCTGGCGGCAGCTGGACCAGGATGCCCTGAAAAAACTGGGGGTGGTCCTCAAACGGGCCCAGTATTTTATCACCTGCGGCGGCCGGATGTCCCCCGCCCTCCGGGTCCGGCCGGAAGGGGTCCGACGGGCGCTGACGGCGCTGGAGGCCCCTGCGCTGGCGCCCCACTATCCCCAGCTTTCCCTGTTCTCTGCCGGAAAGGAGGACCGCTATGTCGACCTGGCCCCAGCGCACCCTGCTCTATGACGGTTCCTTTGCGGGCTTTCTCACCTGTGTGGGGGAGAGTTTTCGCCAGAAGGTCTACCCCTTTTACTTTCTCACGCCCTGTGACCGCCAAAGCTCCCTCTATCCTCTGTTGGAGATCCCCACCGACCCGGCGCTGGCCGGGAACGTCTATGAGGCGTTGGAGGCCCAGGTCAGCCGGTCCTTCCGGCGGCTGGTGACCTACAGCTTCCTCACCTGCCTGCCCCAGCGGGAGCGGCACATCTTCGACGCCCTCTACCTGGCCTTCTGCCGGGCGCTGCCCCAGGACCTCACCGACGACCGGCTCCTGATCCTGGTCCGGGCGGTCCGCCGCCTGGTCCACGAGGCACGGCAATACAAGGGGTTTGTCCGCTTTGCCGACTATCACGGCGTGCTTGTGGGGCAGATCACCCCCGAAAACCAGGTCCTCCCCCTCCTGCGCCCACATTTCTGCCGCCGCTTGCCGGAGGAGACCTTTCTGCTCCACGACCGGACCCACCGGCAGGCCCTGCTCTACACCGGACACAAATGGAAGCTGCGCCCGCTGGACCGCCTGGATCTGGCCGACCCCAGCCAAGCAGAGCGCCAGTGCCAAGCTCTCTGGCAGCAGTGCTATCAAGCCGCCGCCATCCCCGCGCGCAGCGCACTCCGCCGTCGCCCGCCTCCTCTGCCCCAACGCATTCGGGAGACGCTGCCCGAGCTGCGGGCGGATCTTCCTTGACCGTCCCGGCTTCCTGTCTTTTCCAGAAATCTTCCCGTTCCCTCCTTGACCCCAGGACACCAGCATAGTATAATCCGTACCATAAGAAGGGCGGGACGTTCTGCCTCCTGCCCAGAAAAAACGGGCTTTGCCCCAACCGACTTAGGAGGAGAATCTCAATCATGCAGGACCCATTCCTATGGCCCATTGTGCTCCAGATCGTTCTGATCGCGCTCAATGCCGTCTTCGCCTGCGCGGAGATCGCTGTGATCTCCATCAACGACAACAAACTCGCCCAACTGGTCGCCCAGGGAAACAAGGCCGCCCAGCGGCTGGCCCGGCTCACCAGCCGTCCGGCCCGCTTTCTGGCCACCATCCAGATCGCCATTACCCTGTCGGGCTTTCTGGGCAGCGCCTTTGCGGCGGATAACTTTTCCGATCCGCTGGTGGATGCCCTGCTGACAGCCGGCGTGCCCATCCCGGCGGCGACCCTGGACAAGATCGCTGTCATCCTGATCACGCTGCTGCTGTCCTACTTCACCCTGGTCTTCGGCGAGCTGGTGCCGAAACGGCTGGCCATGAAAAAGGCCGAGTCTCTGGCCCTGGGCCTGTCCGGCCTGATCACCGCCATTTCCACCCTCTTCGCCCCGGTGGTCACGGTACTCACCGCCTCCACCAACGGCATTCTCCGTCTGCTGGGGATCGACCCCAACACCGACGAGGAGGAGGTCAGCGAGGAAGAGATCAAGATGATGGTGGACCGGGGCAGCGAAAAGGGCGTCTTCGGGTCCTCCACCAAAGAGTTCATCCAAAATGTATTCGAGTTCGACGACCTGACCGTGGGAGAGTTCGCCACCCACCGCACAGAGCTGGACCTGCTGTGGACCAACCAGAGCGTGGAGGAGTGGAAACAGGTCATCTTCCGCACCGGCCACACCCGCTATCCCGTCTGCGACGGGACCGTGGATCAGGTCATCGGGGTGCTGGACACCCGGGAATTTTTCCGCTTGCAGGACCACAGCCAGCAGGAGATCCTGAAAACCGTCGTCAAGCCCGCCTTCTTCGTCCCGGAAACCGTCAAGGCCGACGTTCTCTTCCGGCAGATGAAGCAGCGACGGACCTATTACGCCGTGGTCCTGGACGAATACGGCGGCCTGCTGGGCGTGGTGACCATCAAGGACCTGCTGGAACAGCTGGTGGGCGAGATCCAGCAGGAGGGCGAACCGGAGGACATCCAGCCCCTGGAGCCCAACACCTGGCGCATCCAGGGCGCGGCCCCGCTGGACGACGTGGCCCTGGCCCTGGGCGTATCGCTCCCGCTGGAGGAATACGACACCTTCGGCGGCTATGTCTTTGGTCTGTACGGCTCCATCCCCCCGGATGGGCGCATCCTCTCCCTGGACACCGACCAGCTGCATATCCAGGCGACCCTCATCCGCCAGCACCGCCTGGTGGAGGCGTTGGTCTCCCGTCAGCCGGAGAACACCGACACGCCCGCCGAGTGACCCTTGACTTTTTCCCCCGCTCGTGCTATCGTATCCTCGTTCACCAGAAAAAAAGTGCGTAGAATCTTCATTCTACGCACTTTCTCTCTGCCGGTTTTGTGGTGGTTTTTCCGAGTCCAAAGCCTCCAAAAGGAATTTCAGGAGGTCTTTTATGTCTTTGGAGCAAAACACTTATCTTGGTCAGGAGAAGCTGGGCAAGCTGCTGCTCTCCTTCTCTCTGCCCTGCGTCTTTTCCCTGCTGGTCAGCGCGCTGTACAACATCGTGGATCAGATCTTCATCGGCAACAGCGAGCTGGGATACCTGGGCAACGCCGCCACCGGCGTGGTCTTTCCGCTGATCATGCTGGCCATGGCCTTTGCCTGGTGCGTGGGGGATGGCTCCGCCGCCTACCTCAGCCTTTGCCAGGGCAGGGGCGACAACCAAAGCGCCCACCAATGCGTGGGCAGCGGCATCACCGTCCTCTTTGTGCTGGGCGTTCTGCTGGCGGCTAGCTGTCTGTTCTGGCAGGAGCCTCTGCTGCGGCTGTTCGGCGCTTCCGACGCCACCCTGCCCATGGCCCAGGAATACTTTACCATTCTCCTCTGGGTCTTTCCCCTGTATATGCTCTCCAACATGACCAACAGTGTCATCCGGGCCGACGGCAGCCCTCACTTTGCCATGGCCGCCACCGTGGCCGGGGCCATTGTCAACATCGTCCTGGACCCGATCTTCATCTTTGTGCTGCACTGGGGTATCCGGGGCGCAGCCTGGGCCACGGTGCTGGGGCAGCTGCTCTCCTTTTTGCTGAATCTCTTCTACCTGCTGCGGCCCAAGACCTTCCGTCTCACGCTGGCCTCCTTCCGGCCTCACTGGCAGGTCTTTGGGCGGGCGGCTCAGCTGGGCATCTCTACCTTCATCACCCAGATCTCCGTCGTGGTGGTCTCCCTGGTGTGCAACATCATGCTCTTCCGCTACGGCAGTCTGTCGGTCTATGGGCCAGACATCCCCATCTCCGTCATCAGCATCGAAACCAAGGTCTATACCATCGTCATCAATCTGGTGGTGGGCGTGGTCCTGGGCGGTCAGCCCATCCTGGGCTACAACTACGGCGCGGCCCGATACGACCGGGTCCGGGGCACCTACCGGCTCATCCTGGCCGTCACGCTGGTGGTGGGCGTAGCTGCCACCCTGCTCTTCCAGTTCTGGCCCCAGGGCGTGGTGGGGATCTTTGGCCAGGGCGACCCCCTGTACTGGGAGTTCGCCATTCAAACCTTCCGCGTCTTCCTGGCGCTGATCACCTTCACCTGCTTTGTCAAGATGAGCTCCATCTTCTTCCAGGCCGTGGGCAAACCTGTGAAGGCCACCGCCTCCTCCCTCATCCGGGATCTGGTGTGCTTTGTGCCGCTGGCCATCGTCCTGCCCCGGTTCTTCGGGCTGCAGGGGATCCTCTACGCCGCCCCGGCCGCCGATCTGATCTCCATGATCGTCGCGGTGCTGCTGACCCGGAATTTCTTTCACTCCCTGCGCCAGGAAGAGGCACAGCGTCCCCCGCTCAACCCCTAAAATATGTTATATTTCTACAGATAATTCATTGACTTTCGATCAAATATATAGTACTTTAACAATAGAATGGCATATATACATTCGGGCTATTCCACTTCTGCACGGACCATGTCATACAACTTGTTGAGGTGATTTAACATGAGAAAAACACCCCCTCGTTTGAAGTACGCCCTGGTCATCGTGGCTGTCCTCTTGTGTTCTGGTGCTTTTGTGTCAGCATTGGCCCTGTCTGCGGAGGAAGAAACAGAGAATGTGGCGTCTTCTACGATCCAAGTCAACGGACAGACCGCTGTTTTGACGGCATCTACCGCCCACATTGCAGACAACGAGACCATAAAGGAACATGGTTTCCTGCTCTCTCCTCTTGAGGATCATTCCTCTGCCGGGAACGAAGAGGACCCATACATTTCTCAACAGGATGCCCTTACCCGAGCGTTAGAACGAGTCCAGGCCATGACCCAGGATGGCGCCGATGCGGTGAATATCGCCTTGGTAACTTTCTCGGATACCGAGACACCCTTCCTGCCGGAAGCCAACCTCTCCCTCACGAATGTCCCTGTCTGGCTCGTTTCCTTTGAGAATATCATGGTCCCCCGCGGTAATCAAGGCAAAACAGATCCTGTTCAGGCTCATGTCAACGTAGCTGTAGACGCACAGTCTGGACAAATCCTCGAAGTATTTTCTTACTCTGCTGGATAAACCGAGTCCCCTTGTGATCCACTCCCCCGCCGGCAAACTGCGTTTTGCCGGCGGGGGAGTTTTTGTGCGCTGCGGCCAAGCGTCTCTCTCCCATAGAATTTCTGCGGTTGCTCGCTTTTCTCTTGCGAAAAACGCAATACCTATGTTAAAATAACATGTTATATTGACATCTATTTTTTACTCCAGAGGAGGACGATCCTTTGTCGCAATACGAATCTGAGATCAAACGCCGCCGGACGTTTGCCATCATCTCCCACCCCGACGCCGGCAAGACCACTCTGACCGAAAAATTCCTGCTGTACGGCGGAGCCATCGCCCAGGCCGGCCAGGTCAAGGGCAAGAAAAACTCCCGGGCCGCCGTGTCCGATTGGATGGAGATCGAAAAGCAGAGAGGCATCTCCGTGACCTCTTCGGTCCTGCAGTTCCAGTACGACGGCTTCTGCATCAACATCCTGGACACCCCCGGCCACCAGGACTTCTCCGAGGACACCTACCGCACCCTCATGGCCGCCGACTCCGCCGTCATGGTCATCGACGGGGCCAAGGGCGTGGAGGCCCAGACCCGGAAGCTGTTCAAGGTCTGTGTCATGAGGGACATCCCCATCTTCACCTTCATCAACAAGATGGACCGGGACACCCGGGACCCCTTCGACCTGTGCGAGGAGATCGAAAAGGAACTGGGCATCGACACCTACCCCGTCAACTGGCCCATCGGCTCCGGCAAAGACTTTTTGGGGGTCTATGACCGCAGCAAGAAGGAGATCCTCCACTTCTCCTCCAACACCAACGCCAAGAAGGCCGGCTCCACCCAGATCGACCTGGACGACCCCATCCTCGCCGACATGCTGGGCCAGGCCCGCCGGGACCAGCTCATCGAGGACATCGAGCTGCTGGACGGGGCCTCCTGCGATTTTGACCTGGACCGGGTCCGCCACGGGAAGCTCTCGCCGGTGTTCTTTGGCTCGGCCCTGACCACCTTCGGCGTGGAGCCCTTCCTGGAGGACTTTCTGCGTATGACCACGCCGCCCCTCCCCCGCCACAGCAACGAGGGAGACGTCAGCGCCCTGGACGACTTTTTCTCCGCCTTTGTCTTCAAGATCCAGGCCAACATGAACAAGGCCCACCGGGACCGGATCGCCTTCCTGCGGGTCTGCTCCGGCCGCTTCGACGCAGACAAAGAGGTCTACCACATCCAGGGCAAGAAAAAGCTCCGCCTCTCCCGGCCCCAGCAGCTCATGGCCGCTGAGCGGGAGATCATCGAGGAGGCCTACGCCGGGGACATCATCGGCGTGTTCGACCCGGGCATCTTCTCCATCGGCGACACCCTTTGCAGCCCCGGCAAGAAGCTGCGCTTCGACCCCATCCCCACCTTTGCCCCGGAGCATTTCGCCCGGGTGCGCCCGCTGGACACCATGAAGCGCAAGCAGTTCCTGAAAGGCGCCGAGCAGATCGCCCTGGAGGGCGCCATCCAGATCTTCAAGCTCCCCTACACCGGCATGGAAGAGGTCATTGTGGGCGTGGTGGGCACCCTGCAATTTGACGTGTTCCAGTACCGCCTGCGCAACGAGTACAACGTGGAGATCCGCATGGAGACCCTCCCCTATGAATACCTGCGCTGGATCAAGGAGCCGGTGGAGTTCCACGAGACCGACCTGATCCTGGGCAACGACACCAAGCTGGTGGAGGATTACAAGGGCAACAAGCTCCTCCTGTTCTCCTCCTTCTGGTCCATCAAATGGGTCTGCGACCACAATCCCCAGCTGGTATTGACCGAATTCAACGAACGCGGCGAGGACGAGGACTGACCCTCTCGCCCCCACCCCAGACAACTCCTGGAGGTGACCGGAATGAAACCCCTTATCATTGGCATCGCCGGCGGCACCGGCTCCGGCAAAACGACCCTGGTGGAACGGCTGCAGGAGCAGTTCGGCCAGGACGTGACCGTTCTGACCCACGACAGCTACTACACCCCCCACCCTGACCTCTCCCTGGAGGAGCGGCAGACCCTGAACTACGACCACCCCGCCGCCTTTGACACCGACCAGCTCATCCGCGACCTGGAGGCCCTGCGGGACGGGGCCACGGTGCAGTGCCCGGTCTATGACTTCACCCGGCACGACCGGGCCGAGGAGACCCGCACCGTCTCCCCCGCCAAGGTCATCCTGGTGGAAGGCATCCTCATTTTTGACAACAAGGCCCTGCGGGACCTGCTGGACATCAAGCTCTATGTGGACACCGACGCCGATGTGCGTCTGCTGCGGCGGATCTTGCAGGACGTGAACGAGCGCGGGCGGAGCCTGGAAGCGGCGGCGGAGCAATACCTCGCCACCGTCAAGCCCATGCACGAGCAGTTCGTAGAGCCCTCCAAACGCTACGCCGACCTGATCGTCCCCGAAGGGGGCGAGAACCGGGTGGCCATCATGATGATCATGCAGCGCATCGCCTACCACATCGAGCACGGAGACATCGTCTCAGAACAGTGACCCAGCACAGAGAGGAGCCACGCCCATGCCAACCTCGTTTCGCCCCATGCGCCGGGCTGACCGCCAGCTCTCTCAGGAGGAGACCTGGGCGCTGCTCTGGCAGGAGAACCACGGCATCCTGGCCACCACCGAAGAGGACGGCTGGCCTTACGCCGTGCCCATGAACTATCTGCTGCGGGAGGACTGCCTCTACCTCCATTGTTCCCCCCAGGCTTACCTGATCCAGGCCATTGCCCGGGACGACCGGGTGTGCTTCACCGTCGTTCCCCGGGCGCACCTGGTCCCGGAACACATCACCGAGGAGTATGAGAGCGTCATCGTCTATGGCCAGGCCCGGCTGGTGGAGGACCCCGCAGAACGAGACGCGGTCCTCCGCGCCTTTACCTTCCAGCTGGGGCAGGTCTCCCAGGACATCGGCCAGCGATACCTGGAAAAGCTGGGCGCCCGCACCGCGCTGGTGTGCATCCGGCCCCGCCACGTCACCGGCAAAGCCAACCGCCGTTTTGTCCCGGTGGAAACGCGGCTGGCCCGCTGAGACGCCCCCTTGTCAGCCCCCAGTCTCTGTAGTACAATAGCAGATACCTTATTTCACACCCGAAAGGACAGACGCAACATGAAACGCACGGAAATCGCCCGCATCTTTGCGGACATGGAACACTACGACGGTCAGGCCGTGACCGTCTGCGGCTGGACCCGTACCATCCGCGACATGAAGAACTTTGGGTTTATCGAGCTCAACGACGGCAGCTGCTTCAAGAGCATCCAGGTGGTCTTCGCCGAAGAAAGCCTGGACAACTATAAGGAGATCGCCAAGCAGAATGTGGGCGCCGCCCTCATCGTCCACGGCACCGTGGTCCTCACCCCCCAGGCCAAGCAGCCCCTGGAGATCAAGGCTGACAGCATCCAGGTGGAGGGCACCTCCGCCCCGGAATATCCCCTGCAAAAGAAGCGCCACGGGGTGGAGTTCCTGCGGACGGTGGCCCATCTGCGCCCCCGGACCAACCTCTTCTCCGCCGCCTTCCGGGTGCGCTCGGTGGCTGCTTTCGCCATCCATGAGTTCTTCCAGGAGCGGGGCTTTGTCTATGTCCACACCCCCATCATCACCGCCTCCGACTGCGAAGGCGCCGGCGAGATGTTCCGGGTGACCACCCTGGACCCCGAGAACGCCCCCCGGCTGGAAAACGGCCAGGTGGACTACAGCCAGGACTTCTTCGGCAAGCCCGCCAGCCTCACCGTTTCCGGCCAGCTCAACGCGGAAAACTTCGCCATGGCCTTCGGCAACGTCTACACCTTCGGCCCCACCTTCCGGGCAGAGAACTCCAACACCCAGCGCCACGCCGCCGAGTTCTGGATGATCGAGCCGGAGATGGCCTTCTGTGATCTGGCCGGCGACATGGACGTGGCCGAGGACATGATCAAGTATGTCATCCGCACCGTGCTGGCCCGCTGCCCCCAGGAGATGGACTTCTTCAACTCCTTCGTGGACAAGGGCCTGCTGGAGCGGCTGGAGCATGTGGCCTCCTCGGACTTCGGCCGGGTGAGCTACACCGAGGCCGTGGAGATCCTGCAGCAGCACAACGACAAGTTCGACTTCAAGGTCGAGTGGGGCACCGACCTGCAAACCGAGCACGAGCGGTTCCTCACCGAGCAGATCTACAAGCGCCCGGTGTTCGTCACCGACTACCCCAAGGACATCAAGGCTTTCTACATGCGTCTGAACGACGACGGCAAGACCGTCGCCGCCGCCGACTGTCTGGTCCCCGGCATCGGGGAGATCATCGGCGGCAGCCAGCGTGAAGAGCGTCTGGATGTGCTGGAAGCCCGCATCAAGGAGCTGGGCATGGACCCCCAGGACTACTGGTGGTACCTGGACCTGCGCCGCTATGGCTCCTGCAAGCACGCCGGCTTCGGCCTGGGCTTCGAGCGGATGGTCATGTATCTGACCGGCATCGCCAACATCCGCGACGTTCTGCCCCATCCCAGAACCGTGGGCAGCGCCGACTTCTGAGCCTCCGGCTCCATTTGTTCTGCCAAACAGCAAACCTGTCCCCGCCCCGAACGTCTCGGGGCGGGGACAGGTTTTTTCTTGACAAGGCCGCCGGCCACCCCTGCACGTTCCAGGTGTGGCCGGCGGTTTCGTTTATTTTTCCGGTCCTTCCGCCAACGGAAGGTAGAGCCGGGTGACGTAGTTCTGCGGGTTGGCGGTCATGGTCGCGCCGATCAGGTATTCCTCCATAGAGGTCCCCTGCAAACGCAACCCCCGGCAGTCCGCGTAGTGTTCCAGGGCCAGGTAGGCGGGCAGCATGTCGGCATACGGCCCCACATAGAGGCAGGAGACGCTGCGAAACCCGGCCAGCAGCCGGCAGTTGGGATGCTGGGGCTGGGGATGCTTGAGCCGGTAACAGACCTCCAGGTCCCCCTCATAGTCTGCCGGATCGCTGCTGAACTGTTTTTTATAGTCGGAATGAAAGATCGCCATATTCACGTCCACAGGCTCCAGCCCCGCCCGGTCCATGATCTTCAGCAGCTCCGCCCGGCGGGAGATGAACAGCCGGCTGGCCTTCCAATAGCAGCGGTAGCGGGTATAGGCCACCCACGAGGAGGGCACGTCCACCAGCGAGATCGCCGGTTCCCCCTGGGCCGGCGGCCCGCTCACCAGCGCAATGCCGCCCAGCAGCCGCAGGATGCTGTCGATCAGGGCATCGTACCGGGCCACCGTGGCGTCCCGTTCCCGCCGGACCTCATACAGGTGGGCTTTCAGTTCCCGGGACAGGGTGTGCAGATCCCGCTCTTTCATCAGAAAGGCGATCTTTTCCTTGGGCAGATCCAATTCCCGCAGGTTGTTCAGCAGCAGCACCTCCTCGATCTGGCTGTGATCATAATACCGATAGCCGTTCCGCTCGTCCCGGTGGGCCGGTCGGAGCAGCCCCTGCTGGTCGTAGTACCGCAGCTGCTTGGCTGTGACGTTGCAGAGGTTGGCCATCTCCCCCACGGTATACCGCGCTTCCTTCATCTTCCCCGCGCTCCTTTCCTGCTGTGTTCTGGCAGCTCCACGGCAGAGGACTTGACGAAACCAGTCCCTTCCCGCTTTTTTCTGACAAAAACCTTCCCCACAGAAGAAGGTTTGACAAGGTATATTTTCTCATTTTTTTGGAAATTTTCAATCTTTTTTTCTCGATTCCTCTTGAATTCCTTGTTTTTTCAAAAAACCCCCTCCCTTTTTCCCCTCTGCACGGGAAATTTTCTCCCCCAAACATCCCTTGACTTTCCCCACTTGGGAACCTTTATACTGTAAGTATCCCGGTATCCATCCGGGCCACCATTCTCAGACGGGAGGGAGACATTCTTGCATACTTCCTTTGTACACCCCTATCTGCCCAACAGTGTGCCGCGCATCCGAGAGGAGATGCTGGCTGCGGTGGGGGTCTCCGATGTCTCGGAGATCTACCGTTCTGTCATCCCCGAGGATCTGCTCTTTTCCGGCGCCATGGACCTGCCCGCGCCCCTGTCCAGCGAACAGGCGCTCAAGCGGCACATCCAGCAGCTGCTGGCCAAAAACACCTCCACCGCCGAGGCCCTCAGCTTCCTGGGGGCAGGCTGTTACCAGCGGGCCATTCCCGCCATTTGCGATGAGATCGCCAACCGGGCGGAGTTTCTGACCGCTTACTGCGGCGACACCTATTCCGACCACGGCAAAATGCAGGCCATCTTTGAGTACGCCAGCATGATGGCAGAGCTGCTGGAGCTGGACGTGGTCAGCTACCCCACCTACGACGCCGGACAGGCGGTCTCCTCCGCCTTCCGCATGGCCCTGCGCCTGCGGCCGGGGCGGGAGGAGATCCTGATCCCCGCCCACATGAACCCGGAGATCCGGTCCCAGGCCGCCGCCTACTGCGCCCCCTTTGGCCGTCTGGTCCCCGTAGAGGACCCCTTGGGCGTGCTGGACTTGCAGGATCTTCAGGCCAAGCTCTCTCCCCGCACCGCTGCGGTATTTTTGGAAAATCCCTCCTTCCTGGGGGCCTTCCAGCCGGAGGCCCGGCAGGTGATGGCGCTGGCCCACCAGGCCGGGGCCGTGGGGATCGTCATGCCGGAGGTGTCCTCCCTGGGGGTCCTGGAGCCCCCCGTCCGCTACGGTGCGGACATCACCTGCGGCGACATCCAGCCCCTTGGCATCCACATGCAGTATGGCAGCGGCTGCGGCGGCTTCCTGGCCATGGACAACGACCCGGCCTACGTCAACGAACTGCCTACCTATCTCTACGGCATCAGCGAGACCCAGAAGGAGGGGCAATACGGCTGGGGCCGCGCCCTCTATTACCGGTGCAGCCACGCCTCCCGGGAAAAGGCCAAGGAATATTTCGGCACCGAATGCGGCCTGTGGGCCATCGTCGCGGGCAGCTATCTGGCCGCCATGGGACCCCAAGGAATGGCGGAGCTGGGAGAGCGCATCCTCTCCACCGCCGCCTACGCCGCCCGGGTCCTGTCCACCCTGCCCGGCGTGACCGCAAACCCCGGCGGCGGGACCTTCTTCCAGGAGTTCCTGGTGGACTTCCGGGCCACGGGGAAAAGCGTCGAGGCGATCAACCAGGCGCTGCTGGCGCAGAACATCTTCGGCGGGATCGACCTGGGCCGGGCCTTCCCCGATTACCAGGGCTTTGCCCTCTACTGTGTCAGCGACCTCACCACTGCGGCAGACATCGAGACCCTGCGCGCCGCGCTGGAATCCATTTTGGGAGGGACGACCCCATGAAACGAAACGGAACACGAGAGTTTCACCAGGCCCGCTGGGATGAGCCGATCCTGATGGAAATGGGTTCCCCTGGCCAGCGGGCCACGCTGGTCGAGCCGCTGGAGCCTGCCGTCGCGCAAGGGGCGGGCGATCCTGCCGCGCTGCTGCCCCAGGGCTACCGGCGGCAGACGCCGCCCAAGCTGCCCGAGCTGGGACAGATGCAGCTGCTGCGCCACTATCTGCGCCTGTCTCAGGAGACCATCGGCGCGGACCTGAACATCGACATCGGCCTGGGGACCTGCACCATGAAGTACAATCCCAAGGTCCATGAGCAGTTTGTCCGGGACCCCCGCTTTGCGGAGCTGCACCCCTATCAGGACCCCTCCACCACCCAGGGTATCCTTCAGGTCCTCTATGAGACAGAGCAATACCTGAAGGCCATCTCCGGCATGGACCGTTTCAGTCTGAATCCCGCCGGCGGCTCCCAGGGCATCTTCTCCAACGTCGCCATCATCCGGGCCTATCACCAGGACCGGGGCGAGGGGGAGCAGCGGGACGAGATCATCACCACCATCCTCTCCCACCCCGGCAACGCCGGCACTGCCGCCGCCCTGGGCTACAAGGTCATCACCCTCTACCCCGACCAGAGCGGCCTGCCCGACCTGGAGGCGCTGAAAGCCGCCGTCTCCCCCCGCACCGCCGGGCTGCTCATCACCAACCCCGAGGACACCGGGATCTACAACGAAAAGATCCGGGAATTCGTGGACATCGTCCACGCCGCCGGGGGGCTGTGCGTCTATGACCAGGCCAACCTCAACGGCCTCATGGGCATCACCCGCGCCCGGGACGCCGGCTTCGATCTGTGTCAGTTCAACCTGCACAAGACCTTTGCCTCCCCCCACGGCAGCCAGGGACCCGGTTCGGGCGCCCAGGGCTGCACCCAGGAACTGGCCAAATATCTGCCTCTGCCGACGGTGGAGTTTGACGGCGCCCGGTACTACCTGTCCTACGACCGCCCCCACTCCATCGGAAAGCTGCGGAAATACTACGGGGTCCCGTCGGTGGTCCTGCGGGCCTACGCCTACATCCGCACCATGGGGGCCGAGGGCCTCAAAGAGGTCTCGGAGCTGGCCATCCTCAACAACAACTACCTGCTGGAAAAACTCTCTTCCGTAGAGGGGCTTTCCATGCCCATGGCCCCGGGCAAACGCCGCTTAGAGCAGGCCCGGCTGAGCTGGGAGGGGCTGACCCAGGAGACCGGCGTCACCACAGACGACATCGACCGGCGGATCGTGGACTACGGCTTCCAGAGCTATTTTGCCAGCCATCACCCCGCCATCATCCCGGAACCCTTTACCCCGGAGGCCTGCGAGACCTACTCCAAGGACGACATCGACGAGTATGCCGCCGCCCTGGCCTCCATCGCCCAGGAGGCCCGCACCCAGCCCCAGCAGGTAAAGACCGCCCCCCACCACGCCGCCCTGGCCACCCAGCTGACCGGAGACCGGCTGGAAAACATGGATACCTTTGCCTGCACCTGGCGGGCCTATCAAAAACGGAAGGCCCGGTGAGGGCTGCCGCAGGAAGGAAGGGATCGTCATGTCCTGTACTGTTTCTCTCTCAGGGACCGTCGTGCTGGTCCTCTGCGTTTTTCTCATCGCGGCGGCGGGGTATCTTCTGGGGCGGATCACCATTCAGGGAATCAACCTGGGGACCGCCGGCGTCTTTGTGGCCGCCCTTCTCTTCGGCTGCTTCGGCTATCCCTTTCTGGCCGATCAGCTTACCGTCGCCGGCAGTTCCTATGTGGCCGACGGGCTGAAGATCGTGGAAAACCTGGGGCTGATGTTTTTTGTCACCTCCGTGGGCTTCATCGCCGGCCCCACCTTCCTGGATAACCTGCGGCGGAATTTCCGGTCCTATGTCTTTCTGGGGCTGGTGATCACCCTCTTCGGCGGGCTGGCCTGTGTGCTGTGCATCCTCATCGGCCGCCACACCACAGACCTCTCCCAGGAGGAATTCACCGCCATCCTGGTGGGGCTGCTGGCCGGCGCGCTCACTTCCACCCCGGCCTTCTCTGCCGCCAAAGCCACCGTAGCCTCTGCCCACCTGGAATCCCTGGTCTCCGTGGGGTACGGCATCGCCTACCTCTTCGGCGTGGTGGGGGTGGTCCTGTTCGTGCAGCTCATCCCCAAGCTCACCAACGCGGATCTGGAAACCGAGCGGCAGCGCCTGACCCAGGTCTCTGCGGCGGCCCGGACGTCCTCCGCCAAGGCGCGGCTCCAAGTGGACACCTTCGGCCTGATGCCCCTGGCCCTGGCCATCGTCTGCGGCATTCTGGTGGGCAGCGTCAAGATCGGCAGCTTTTCCCTGACCACCACCGGCGGCTGTATCCTCTCCGGCCTGATTTTCGGCCACTTCGGTCATCTGGGGCCGCTGCAGATGATGCCCACCCAGACCACGCTGAAATCCATGCGGGAGCTGGGGCTGGTCCTCTTCCTCATCGGGGCCGGTGTCGCGGGCGGGTCGCGCTTTGTGGAGTTCTTCGACGCCATCTATTTCCTCTACGGCATCGTGATGACCCTGCTGCCTATGATCGTGGGCTATCTCTTCGCCCGCTATGTGCTCAAGCTCTCCCTGCTCAACAATCTGGGCTCCATCACCGGCGGCATGACCTCCACGCCCGCCCTGGGGACCCTCATCTCCGTGGCCAAGACCGAGTCTGTGGCCGCCGCCTATGCCGCCACCTACCCCATCGCGCTGCTGTCGGTGGTGGTGATCGCCCAAGTCATCCTTCTGGTCCTGTCCTGACAGGACCCATCTCACCAGAATCGAGGTTCATGCTATGTTAGCAGTTGTGAAAGAACATCTTGGCCCCGGCTTTGCCGTCAAAGAGGTCCCCTATCCGGTCCTGCGGGACACCGATGTGATCATCCAGGTCCGCTCGGTGGGCATCTGCGGCTCCGACGGCCCCATCCTGGCGGGGACCCGCCCCGTCCCGTATCCCCTCATCCCCGGCCATGAGTTCGCCGGGGACGTCGTAGAGGTCGGCTCTGCCGTCAAAAATCTAAAGGTGGGCGACCGCGTCACCCCCTGCATCGTCATCGGCTGCGGGGACTGTGACCTGTGCATCCAGGGCAAGGAGGTCCTCTGCGATTCCCTGGTGGAGACCGGCATCCATGTAGACGGCGCCTTTGCCCAGTACGTCCGTGTCCCGGCCAAGGTCTGCCGGAAGATGCAGGACACCACCACCTATGACCAGGGGGCCTCGGTGGACCCGGTCGCCTCTGCCTACCGCACCGTCAAGGCCTCCGGGATCACCTCCAAGGATGTCTGCTGCGTCTATGGGGCAGGCCCCATCGGCCTGTATGCCGTGCAGCTGATCAAGCTGCGGGGCGTGAAAACCGTGATCTGCCTGGACACCGACGCCGGGGCGGCCCGGCTGGAGCTGGCCAAGACCCTGGGGGCCGATCATGTGATCAACGTCTCCCGGGAAGATCCCGTCCAGCGGGTCCGGGAGCTGACCAACGGGGCCATGGCCGACTATGTCCAGGATTGCGTGGGCGCGCCGGGGGTGCCGGAGATTGCCCTGAAGCTGCTGAAAAAGGCGGGGACCTACGCCGTCACCGGCCTGTACCACACCCTGCCCCAAGTGGATCTGGGCGACGTGGTCCGCCGGGAACTCAAGATCTACGGCACCATCTGCTACACCCGGCAGGAATTTGAAGAGTGCCTGCATTTCATCGAAGAGGGGCGGGTCCAGGTGGAACCGCTGATCACCCACCACTTCCCCCTCAAGGACATGGAAGCCGCCTTCCAGGTGGTGCAGGAGAAAGCCTGCATCAAGATCCTCCTTCATCCCTGAATCGTCCTCCCAAAAACGCTCCCTGTCTGGCGCGGCATCATGCCGAACCGGACAGGGAGCGTTTGTGTTCTTTTATCTCTTTTGCTTTGTCGGTCCCATTCCCCACACACCGGGTGTTTTGTGCAGGCGGCAGTGGTAGATGGGGTCCCCCGGCCCGGGATAGGTCACTTGCCGGAGCTCTCCCGAACGGACCATGGCCTTCAGCCGTTGGGCCAGTTCTCCGTCCCCTATGCCCAGCTGGTACGTTCCAAGCACCCTGCCCACCACATGGGCCGCTGAAAATTCCTCTTTTTCAGCCGCGATCTCCTGCCGGAGAAAGACATCATACCAGCTCTCCGGCACACTGACCAGCTTCCCGCTGCACACAGCCCGGAGGGGCGCATTCTCCTGCTGCAGTTCGCTCCATCGGGCGGCCAGACTCCGCAGATAGTTCACCGGCAAACGCTGGCCCAACGGAGCCAGCCGGCCCCACAGCCAGGGTTCCACTTCTCCCCATCCCTGCCAGCAAAGGACCGTGCCGTCGGACTGTTCATAAAAATCCGGCAGCTTGACCTGGATCACCTGCACCTTTTCCAGGCCCAGCGCGGACAACTGCTGGGCCAGCCAGGCCAGGCCGCAGGCATCGTCGGGAGCGTCGCTGGTCCACACCCGCACGGCTTCCCCTGCCCCAGCCCGGGCCAGGAGCGTATCCAGAGACCGGCGGCTTCGTTCCAACAGCTCTTCCGTCACCTGCCGGGCGATTTCGGGATAGCTCCCCATCAGGGACCCCAGAGCAGCCTGCCGCTGGGGGCCGATCCCCTCCTCGCGGATCTCTCCCACACTCAGGCACAGCGGAAACGACAGGATGTCTGCCGGCGCGCCCTCCATCGGCAGGCTCTCCGCCCAGCCCCGGCGCTGGCGCGCCGCCTCCTCTTGCTGCCAGAAGCAGGTCTGCTCCTGCAGCTGGGCTTCCTCCTCCGGGGTAAGCTCCTGTTCTCCCTCGAGAGCGCCGTACAGCGCCGTCCCCTCTTGTACTGCGGAGCCCCCCGCAACTGCCTGGCGCATACTGCCGAGGGCACTGTCCTCAAAGACCACTTCCAACATGGTGGGTCCCTCCTCTCTTTCGTTTTGTTCAGTATACCAAAGTTTCCCCGCCGACGCAATCGGTCAGGCCCCCGCCTTTTCCCGGATCAGATGCAGATTGTCCCGAATACGGTCGTTATCCGGGGCCAGTTCCGCCGCTTTCTGCACTGCTTCCCAAGCCTTGTCATACTGCCCGGTGTAGTAGTAGCCCAAGCTGGCCAGGTCCCAGGGATGCTCCCCCCAGGAAGCCGCCTCGCTGATGTAAGTCCGGGGCCGGGTGGTGATGGCCAGCGCCCGTTCCACCGCCCACAGCAGCCCGTGCCACTCCTGCCGCTGATAGAACTGGTCCGCCAGATCCAGCCAAGGCTCCCGCAGATGGGGCGCTTCCCCCACCGCCCGCAGCAGCCAGCGTTCCGCCTCCCCCGCCATGGCCAGGGCGTTGTAATCCTTGGCCAGCAGCCGCATGGAGGCGCAGCGTTCGTCGGCCCAGGTGGCCGTGGGCAGGGCCAGGTGGGTCTTCAGCGTGGCGATGCTCTCCTCCCACCGGCGGCGGAAAAAGTATTCCCGGCCCAGATAGTGGACGTTCCGGTCGTTCTCCGGCTCCTCCTGCACCGCCAGCTCCAACAGCTCCAGGTACTGGCTCCGGCTTTTCCGGGGGTCCGGGTGGTGCTCCAAATGGACCCCGTCGGCATAGACCGCCTGGGGCGCACCCCCTTCAAAGCGCAGGACCTCATGGACGGGATTCACCCACCGGCAGCCGCGGCGGCGGTGGATCTTGTCGTACCAGAACACCATCCCCTCCCGGCCGTCCGGCTGAAAGCTCCAGGTGTAGCGGTAGAGCAGCCGGTCCGTCCCCGGCTTCCAGGCACGCTCCACCTGGGCGCGCCAGCCGGGCTGGAAGACCTCGTCCAGATCGGTACACACGCAGATGTCCGTCTCCGGGGGGACCAGCTCCAGCGAGCGGTTCCGCGCCGTGTCAAAGCGCCAGGGGTCGATGACCTCTGTGGTGACCTGGGCGCCCAATTCTTCCAGGCACGCAGGGGTTCCGTCGGTGGAGCCGGTGTCCAGGACATAGACCGCATCCGCCTCCCCCATGGAGTCCATCCAGCGCCGGGCAAACTGGATCTCATTTTTACAAATGGCATAGACAACAACTTTCATAGCCCTCTCCCTTTGTTTCAGGAGGGCGGCGCGATGCGCCGCCCTCCCTTGGTTCTGCCTCCGTCAGTTGGCCAGCAGCCCTGCTGCGCGCAGGTTGGCCAGCAGTTCGTTGAACCGCTGCACCACATCTGTGGTGCTGGTGGCGTCGGTCACTGCCGCTGCCTGGTTCGTGGGACCGGCAGGGCCAGTAGGACCGGTGGGACCGGCAGCACCAGCAGCCCCTTCCGCGCCGGCAGGGCCGGCAGGCCCCGTGGGGCCAGCAGGGCCGGTGGGGCCAGTCTCACCGGCAGCGCCAGCGGGACCGGCAGGGCCAGTGGCGCCAACGGCACCAGCAGGACCGGTGGGACCAATCTCACCGGCAGCGCCAGCAGGGCCGGTAGGACCAGTGGCACCGGCAGCACCAGCGGGGCCAGTAGGACCAATCTCACCGGCAGCGCCAGCGGGACCGGCAGGACCGGTGGCACCAACGGCACCAGCAGGGCCGGCAGGGCCAGTGGCACCAACAGCACCAGCGGGACCGACAGGGCCAGTGGCACCAACAGCACCAGCGGGACCGACAGGGCCAGTGGCACCGATAGCACCAGCAGGACCGGTGGGGCCAGTGGGACCGGTCTCCGTAGCCGTCAGCATCTCATAGTCCCCGGAAACGCCCGGCGTTCCGGCAGGCTGGCTGACCCGCGCCCGGTACAGTCCGCCGTTGTAGAGCAGCAGCGCACCTTCTGGATAGGAGGTCCCCGGGACATAGGCGGTCGCTGCCGTCAGGCCAGGCCCGGCAGGGCCTGCCGCACCGGTGGGGCCGGTGGGGCCAGTGGGGCCGGTAGGACCGGTAGGACCTGCCGCACCGACAGGCCCTTGGGGCCCTTCCGCGCCGGCAGGACCCGTTGCGCCGGTCGGCCCCATGGGGCCGGGCTGCCCCGCAGGGCCGGTGGGGCCGGCAGGACCCGCGCTGCCCGCAGGGCCAACCGGACCGGTGGGACCGGGGACTCCGGCAGGACCGGGAATCCCCGCCGCCCCGGTGGGGCCTGTGGGACCCACGGGTCCCGCTGCACCAGCAGCGCCCGTCAGGCCCACAGGGCCGGTGGGCCCCACGGCCCCGGTGGAAGCCCGGCAAGATGGACAACAAAAAACTGCCCCGTACACCGATCGTGTACGGGGCAGAGGGATTCCGGGAGAACGCCGGTCACTCGACCAGCGCATATTTCCGGGCATAGGCCTCGTAGGCCTGGAGGAAGCCGGGGCTGCCCGCCTTCACGTTGTCCAGATATTCGTGCACATCCAGGCTGTCGTGGGACATCTCGATGATGCAGCCGGCGATGTTGGAGCAGTGGTCTGCCACCCGCTCCAGGTTGGTCAGCAGGTCCGACCAGACAAAGCCCAGCTCGATGGTACACTCCCCTTTTTGCAGGCGCAGGATGTGACGGTTGCGCAGCTGCTCTTTCAGGGTATCCACCACCTCTTCCAGCGGCTCCACCTTCACGGCCAGGGAGGGGTCGTCCTTCAGGAAGGCCTCCAGCGACAGATCCATGATCTCGCTGACGGCGGCAGTGAGGATCTCCAGCTCCCGCTTGGCATAGATGGAGAAGTTCAGGCCCTTGTTCCGCATCTCTTCTGCCGACTCCACCAAGTTCACGGCGTGGTCCGAGATCCGCTCGAAGTCGCCGATGATGTGCAGCAGCTTGGACACCTGACGGCTGTCCTTGTCGCTGAGGTTGCTGCGCCCCATTTTGACCAGATAGGTCCCCAGCATGTCCTCATACTGGTCGGCCTCCTGTTCGGTCTCCCGCACGGCCTGGGCGCTCTTGGGATCATACTGTTTGAGCAGGTGACAGCCGGTTTTCAGGGCGTCCATGGAGATCCGGGCCATGGTCTCGGCGATCTCCTGGCAGCGCACCAGCGCCACAGAGGGGGTGCTCAGCAGACGCTCGTCCAGGATCTGGATGGTCTCCGGAGACTTGGTGTCCGGCACCAGATGGCAGGCCAGCTTTTCCAGCAGGCTGGAGAAGGGGAAGAGCAGGGCCGTACACAGCACGTTAAAGGCGGTGTGCACGATGGCGATGCCCAGCTGGTCGATGGACTGGCCCACAAAGGCAAACTGCACCACATGGTTGATGCCATAGAACACCGCCAGCCACACCGTCGTGCCGATGATGTTGAACATCAGGTGGACCACCGCCGCCCGCTTGGCGTTCTTATTGGCGCCCACAGAGGAGATCATGGCGGTCACGCAGGTGCCGATGTTCTGGCCCATGATGATGGGAATGGCCGCCCCATAGGTCACCTGCCCGGTGGCGGACAGGGCCTGGAGGATACCCACCGAGGCAGAGGAGCTCTGGATGATGGCCGTCAGCGCCGCGCCGGCCAGCACGCCCAGAACAGGGTTGGTAAACATGAGCAGCACGTTCTGGAACTCCGGCACATCCTTCAGCCCGGAAACGGCATTGCTCATGGTGTCCATGCCGAACATCAGCACCGCAAAGCCCAGCAGGATCATGCCCACGTCTTTCTTCTTGTCGCTCTTGGCCATCATGGTCAGCCCCACGCCGACCAGGGCCAGCACCGGGGTAAAAGAAGTGGGCTTGAGCAGCTGTACAAAGAAGTTTCCGCTGTCCAAGCCCGTCAGGCTCAGGATCCAGGCCGTGACGGTGGTACCCACGTTGGCGCCCATGATCACATTGATCGCCTGACGCAGCGACAGCAAGCCGGAGTTCACGAAGCCAACCACCATAACGGTCGTGGCAGAGGAACTCTGGATCACAGCGGTCACACCCAATCCGGTGAGAAATCCCAGTATTTTGCGGCTGGTCAGCTTGCCAAGCAGCGCTTTCAAGCTGCCCCCCGCCCGCTTTTCCAGGGAGGCCCCCATCAAGTTCATGCCGAACAAGAACAGACTCAGGCCTCCGATCAACGTCAATCCATCGAACAGATCCATACTTTAACCCTCTTCACACAAGTCTTTTTCATCTCTTTTACAATGCATAAGCTTTTTGTAGTTTATCAGAGAAAAGTGAAAAGCACAAGCATGATATGGTTAAATTTTGGTTAATTCCCGGGGTTACGACAGCCCTTCCCCTGCCGGGTCCTGCCACAGGCCATCCTTGGAACGCACGCCGGTCAGGGCATATTCCACCCATTCGGCCAGATTGGTGGCGTGGTCGCCGATCCGTTCCAGATATTTGGCCACCAGGAACACATCCAGCAGCTCTTCTCCGGCTGTGCTGTCGGCAGCGATCGCCTGAACGAGCGCCTTTTTGATCTCATCGAACCACCGGTCCACCACGTCATCATAGGCGATCACCTCCCGGGCCTGGTCCAGGTCCAGCTTGACAAAGGCTTCCACGCTCTCGCTGACCATGCCGATCACGTCCGCCGCCATTTTTTTCAGTTTTTCGTGCTTGCCGTTCCGGCGGATAAACCGGGCCAGCTCTGCAATGTCCGAGGCCTGGTCGCCGATGCGCTCCAAATCTGTGACCATTTTCAGGGCCGCCGTGATCCGGCGCAGGTCCGAGGCCACCGGCTGCTGCTTGAGCAGCAGTTTGGTGCAAAGGCCCTCGATCTCCCGCTCCATGTCGTCGATCTCGCTGTCCAGCACATGGACCTGGGTCTCCAGACGCTCGGCCTCTTGCTCCTCTTCGTCCAGGGTCTTCACCGCCATGGCGATGGCCTGCTGGCAGAGGTTGCCCATGACCACCATCTGGCGGTACATTTCCTCCAGCTGCTGCTTGAATTTCTCCCGCATTATCCGAACCTCCCCGTGATATACTCCTCGGTGCGCTTGTCCTTCGGCATACTGAAGATCTGGTCGGTCTCTCCGAACTCCACCAGCTCACCCAGCAGGAAAAAGGCGGTCTTGTCCGACACGCGGGCGGCCTGCTGCATGTTGTGGGTGACCATGACCACGGTATACTTCTCTTTCAGCTCCACCGCCAGATCCTCGATCTTCGAGGTGGAAATGGGGTCCAGGGCAGAGGTAGACTCGTCCATGAGCAGCACCTCCGGCGCGTTGGCCAGGGCCCGGGCGATGCACAGCCGCTGCTGCTGGCCGCCGGAGAGGCCCAGGGCGCTCTTCTTCAGCCGGTCCTTCACTTCCTCCCAGATGGCGGCGTCCCGCAGGGACTTCTCCACAATGCCGTCCAGCTCGCTCCGGCTGCGGATGCCGTGGGTCCGGGGGCCGTATGCCACGTTGTCATAGATGGACATGGGGAAGGGGTTGGCCTTCTGAAAGACCATGCCCACTTGCTTGCGCAGCCAGGTCACATCCAGCGACCGGTCAAAGATATTCTGCCCGTCGAAGCGGACCTCTCCCTCGATGTGGACCCCGGGGACCAGGTCGTTCATGCGGTTGAGGGTTTTCAGAAAGGTGGATTTGCCGCAACCGGAAGGCCCGATGAGGGCGGTGATCTGCCGGGCGGGAATGGAGACGTTGATCTCTTTCAGCGCGTGATGTCCCCGGTCGGCGGCGCTGGTCTTGCCGTCGGCGCCATACCACAGGTTCAGGGACTTGGCGGTAATGATATCAGCTGCCATAGGTCAGCCTGCCTTTCGTTTCAGTTTCTTTCCGGCCTTGTTGGCGGAGAAGTTCAGGAGGAACACCAACAGCATCAGGACGGCGGCGATGGCAAAGGCCACCCCCGTCTCTCCGCGCTCGTTGGCGTAGACGTACAGGGCCACCGTCAGGGTGGCGGAGGATGCCTCCAGAGAGGTGAGGAAGTTGTTCAGCTCCAGGCCGAACCCCGCCGTAAACAGCAGGGCGGCGGACTCGCCCACGATGCGGCCAATGGACAGGATACAGCCGGTGACGATGCCGTCCACCGCGTTGGGCAGGACCACAGTACGCACCATGTGCCACTTCCCTGCCCCCAGGGCCAAGGCCCCCTCCCGGTAGGACTGGGGCACCGTTTTCAGGCTTTCCTGGGTGGTGCGGACGATGGTAGGCAAAATCATGATCACCAGGGTCAGGCCGCCGGCCAGGATGCCTGCTTTCAGGCCGAACAGCTGCAGGAAAAAGAGCATACCCACCAGACCGAAGATGATCGAAGGGATGCCGGTGAGGGTCTCCGTAGCGAACTCAATGATGGCCACCACCTTGCGATTGGCGGCATATTCCGTCAGATAGATGGCCGCGCCCACGCCCAGAGGCAGGACGATGACCATGGACAGCAGAATGATGTACAGGGTGTTGAGCAGGTTGGGCAGGATGCCGATGGTGTCATTGATGTAGCTGGTCTGGGTGGACAGCAGCGCCCAGCTGATGTTGCCCAGGCCCCGATAGAAGATATAGCCGATGAGAAAGACCAGCAGCGCACAGGTGATCCCTGCACACAGATACAGCAGCCCACGCAGGGTGCGGTCATAGGCCTTGCGGCGGGGAGAGAGCGTATACATGTCAGTTCTCCTTCTTTCGTTTGATACACACGTTCAGGAAGACGTTGATGAGCATGATGAACAGGAAGAGCACCAGCCCGATGGAAAACAGCGCGTCCCGGTGGAGGCTGCCCACCGAAGCATAGGACATCTCCGAAGCGATGGCCGTGGTGAGGAAGCGCACCGACTGGAACAGGCCGGGCAGATTGGCCACGTTGCCGGCCACCATGATGATGGCCATGGCCTCGCCGATGGCCCGGCCCACGCCCAGCACCACGGCAGTGGCCACGCCGCTGCGGGCGGCGGGCAGGGAGACCCGGAACACCGTCTCCAGATGGGTGGCGCCCAGGGCCAGAGAAGCCTGTTCATACTCTGCCGGCACAGCCCGCAGGGCCGTCTCAGAAACGCTGATGATGGACGGCAGGATCATGATGGCCAGCACCAGGATGGCGGCCAGCAGGCAGGCGCCGGAGGCCAGACCAAAGGTCTTCTGAATGCCGGGGACCAGGACGATCATGCCCACCAGGCCGTAGACCACCGACGGGATACCCGCCAGCAGTTCCACTGCGGTGTGGATCATCGCCGCCACCCGGGGCGGGGCCACCTTGGCCAGGAACACCGCCGTCATCAGGCCCACGGGAACGCCCAGGATCACGGCCCCTGCCGTGCCATAGATGGAGGTAAGGATAAAGGGCAGGATACCGTAGGCGGGATCAGAGGCCGTGGGGGCCCAGGTCTGCCCGAAGAGAAATTCTTTCAGGCCGATCTCCTGGATGGCGGGCACGCCGGAAATGATCAGGTAGATGCTGATAAACAACACAAAGGCCACCGCAATGATCCCGCACAGCAGGAAAATCAGGTGCATGAGCCATTCGATGGCATCCTTCGCGCTGCGGCCCTTGGGTGCGCCGCTGGTCTCCCGCCCTGCGGCACGGACCGGCACGGCGGAGAGGGATTTCATTGTCTTTTCCATGGATCGCTCCTTCTCTGCAGCTGTGGTTTCTCACCAAAGACATCCGGCGGCGTCGGCCTCCGTCCCCCGTGGGTGGGAGGCTTGCGCCGCCGGGAAGCTGGTGCTTCTTACTTCGCCGTGGGGACCGCACCGGCGTTGCGGATGAGGTCGCTGGCGTCTGCGGAAGTGGCATAGTCGAAGAAGGCCTGGGCCGCCTCGGACAGCTTGCCGTCGGTCTTGGTCACCAGCACGAAGGGACGCTGGATCTCATAGCTGCCGTCCAGGACGGTCTCCTCGGAGCAGGCCACCCCGCCCACAGTCAGGGCCTTGATGCCCTCCTTGCCTTCCACAGAGGAGAGGGAGGCGTAGCCGATGGCGTTGGGGCTGCTCTTGACGGCCTCGATGACGGCGCCGGTGGAGGTCAGCTCCTGGCTGAGCTTGCAGGCGTCCTCGGTGCCGGTGATGGACTCAAAGCCGTCCCGGGTGCCGGAGTTGGCCTCGCGGCCGATGCAGGCGATCGCACCGTCTGCGCCCCCCACTTCGCTCCAGTTGGTGATCTCCCCGGTGAAGATCTTGGCGATCTGCTCCACGGTCAGGTCCTTCACCTGGCTGTCGGCGTTGACGATGACGGCGATGCCGTCCAGAGCCACGGTGGTGCCGGTCAGGCCGCCGGCGGTCTCTTCCTCCTTCAGCGCCCGGGAGGACAGGCCGATGTCGGCGGTGCCGTTGGTCACGGCCTCGATGCCAGCGCCGGAGCCGGTGGCGTCATAGGACACGGTGACGCTGCCGCCGTTGTCGCTCTCGAACTGCTCCTTCAGGTTGCCGATGACCTTTTCCATGGAGGTGGAGCCGTTGGTGGCTACGGTGCCGGACAGGGTGGTTCCTTCGCTGTCCTTTCCCTCCTCGCTGGTGCTGGGGGCGTCGCTGCTGCCGCAGCCGGCCAGCGTCAGGGCCAGCACCGCAGAGGCGGCCAGAATGCTCATTGCTTTCTTCATGGTTCTTTTCATTTTGAAATTCCTCATTTCTTTCTGTTTTTGTACTCTTGTCTTGCACGAGTTACAATTTATCAGCTTTCTGTTAAAGGAAAAACCAGAGAAGCATAAAGTTTTGGTTAAGTTCCGGTTCTTTTTTGCGGATGGAATTTTACCCGCTGCCGAACGCCCTTTGTCCCGGCACAGCAAAAAACCGCCCCGAGACAGTTGTCTCAGGACGGTTCGTCAGGTTCTTTTTTCAGATCAGCTGCTGCTCGTTGATGATCAGCTTGAATTGCAGCCCCAGCGTTTCTGCGGCCTTGCGGCAGAGGACCATCCGGTTGAGGAAGATCTCAAAATAGTCCATCACCGACCCATAGTGGGTGTCGATGTGGAGCTTGAGCTTGATGAGGGTCTTGCTCTCGTTGATCTTCAGTTCTGCCTTGGTCACCGAATAGTTCACCCGGTCGTGGATGTCAAACTTGCTGGTGTCCTGGTTCCGCACCCGGCTGCGGCGCACATCGGATTTGTCCGCCAGGATGAGGGCCGCTGCCAGAGGGCTGACCGGGGTCCCGGTCCCCTCGTCGTGGTTGCCGATGGCGGTGACCACTTCCGCAATGTCCAGGGGGTCCATGTGCAGGTGGTCCAGCAGCCGGAAGGCCATGACCGCCCCGCTCTGGGAGTGGTCGATGCGGTTGACCAGGTTGCCGATGTCGTGGAGATAGGCCGCGATCTGTACCAGCTCCACCTCCCGCGCGGAGTAGCCCATGGTTTCCAGAATATATTTGCTGTTGGCGGCCACCAGGCCCACATGGGCAAAGCTGTGCTCGGTAAAGCCCAGGTTGATGAGGGATTCGTCGGCCTTTTTAATGTACGTCCGGATGCCCGGATCTTTCTTTATTTCTTCAAAGGTGATCATCGTACCATACCTTCTTTCTTGATCAATTTGCTATATTGGATGATGAATAGGATCGTCAGGAATCTTCTGTTCCAGCCTCAGGTTCCTGGGCTGGAAGCTGGACTTCTGCCGCTGTAGTCTCTTTCCTGGAAAAGGCAACGGTGATGGTCGTCCCCACCCCCAGCTCACTGGTCAGGGTGAGGTCCGCGTTGTGATACTGGGCCCCGTGCTTGACGATGGACAGCCCCAGACCGGTGCCGCCCAACTGGCGGGAATGGCTTTTGTCCACCCGGTAAAACCGCTCAAAGACCCGGTCCTGCTGGCCCTTGGGGATGCCGATGCCGTTGTCCTGCACGGACAGGACCGCCGTCTCGTCATCGCCGGTGATCCGGACGGTGACCGTACCCCCTGCCGTGTTATACTTAATGGCGTTGTCGCAGAGATTGTACAGCATCTCCCGCAGGATGCGCCACACCCCGCGGATCTGCTGGTGGGTTCCCTCTACCTGGAAGGTGATCTGGCTTTTTTCCGCCGTCGTCCGCAGCTCCTCCTGCACCAGCTTGGCCAGGGCATAGAGGTCCACGATCTCCGGCGTCACCTCGCCGGAGCCCTCGTCCAGGCGGGAGAGCTTCATGATGTCGTCGATGAGCGCCACCAGCTGGGCACACTCCTTGTAAATGTCCCCGGCGAACTCCCGCATCGTCTCCGCGTCCACCAGCCCCTCCTTCATCAGCTCCGCAAAGCCGGAGATGGCCGTGAGGGGGGTTTTCAGCTCATGGGAGACGTTGGCGGAGAACTCCCGCCGCAGGCTCTCCCGCTCCTCCCGCTCGGTCACGTCCACCAGCAGGATCACCGCGCCGGTGACCTGTCCGCTGGCGGCCACCGGGCTGGCCAGGATCTCAAAGGTGTGGCCATCCGCGTCCATGAGCGCGCCGGTGTGGCGGCCGGCCAAGGCCCGCCCTGCCGCCTCCCAGATCTCCCGGCGGCAGGTATCCTGGCGGAGAAATTCCGTGCCCTCCGAATCGGCCGGCTCGTCCCCCTGCCCCAGCAGGGCAAAGGCGCTCTGGTTGCCAAAGAGGATGCGGCAGCGGCTGTCCAGCAGCAGCACCCCCTCGTTCATGTTTTCCGCCAGCGCGGAAAACTCCCGCTGGCGGCGGCCCAGGGCTTCCATCTGCTGGCCGATGGTGCGGTTCTGCTCCCGCAGGCGGCGGACCAGGGGAGAGAGCTCCTGATAGCTCTCGTCCAGCCGGGGGTCCTCCAGGTCCAGGGCATTGATGGGGCGCACGATCTGCCGGGCCAGCCGGGAGGCCAGCACCCCGGAGAAGAGCACCGCCAGCACCAGGACCCACAGCACCGGCTGCATCACCTGCAGGGCCAGCGCGCCCATGGTGGTCTCCACACAGGAGATCCGCAGGACGCTGCCGTCGGCCAGCCGGACCGCACAGTACATCGTTTTTTCCAGCAAGGTCTCGGACAGGTGCTTGCTGCGGCCGGTCCCTTCCTGCTGGGCCTGGAGGATCTCCGTGCGGTCTGCATGGTTCTCCATGGTGGTCTCGTCGGCAATGTTGTCATACAGCACCGTCCCGTCTTTCGCCACCAGGGTCAGCCGCTGGTCTGTTTCCAGCCCCTCAAAATAGGCCGGCCCGCTCTGCTCCATGCCCTGCTTCACATAGGCCAGTTCCTCTTCCAGCCGGTGATAGACCTCCTCCTCATACTGGCCGGTCATCACCAGCAGAAACATGCCCATGCACAGGGCCATCACAGCCAGGCCCACCAGAAAGCAGCTGCGGAAGATCTTTCCGGTCACGGCGCTCCTCCGATCTTATAGCCCACGCCGCGCACCGTCTCAATGCAGCGCCCGGCCTCCCCCAGCTTGGTCCGCAGGGTCCGCACATGGACGTCCAGCGTCCGGTTCTCCCGGCTGAACTCCTGCCCCCACACGCCGTCCATGATGGCGTCCCGGGTCATGGCCATGCCCTGGTGCTCCAGCAGCAGGCACAGCAGCTCAAACTCCTTGTTGGTCAGCGCCACCTCTTCCTCCTTCACCCGCACCACATGGCGCTGGGGGCTGACGAAGAGGTCTCCCACCTGGTAGTCGTCGCCGGCCTGCTTCTGGGCGGTGCGGCGCAGCACGGCCCGCACCCGGGCCACCAGCTCCATCATGCCAAAAGGCTTGGAGATGAAGTCATCCGCCCCGCTGTCCAGCCCCACCACCCGGTCGTACTCGGTGTTTTTGGCGGTGAGCATAATCACCGGCAGCTTTTTCGTGGCCGCCGAGGCCCGGAGCTTTTGCAGGATGGACAGGCCATCCTCCTCCGGCAGCATGATGTCCAGCAGGACCAGCGCGGGCTGCGGCCCCTCCATGGCTTTCCAGAACTCTGCCGGGCGCTCAAACCCCCGCGCCTCATAGCCCTGGCTGGTCAGGGCATAGATCACCAGCTTCCGAATGCTGTCGTCGTCCTCCAACAAATAGATGCGATCCATCCAAGCATCCTCCCTTTCTCCCAGTATTTAACCGTTTCTTTACCACAGTCTAACGGGGATATGTAAAATCAACAACCAGCCCAAGATTAAGTTCTTGTTAAGTTTCCGCGAGAACGTCTTTTTCCAGCGGACAAATTTCCACCCTTCCCCCTTCCTGCACCAGGATCTCCTGAATTTCGGCAAACAGGAGGGGGCGGGTCAGCGCCGCCTCGTCACAGCCCAGCCAGCCCGCCACCATCCGGCGCAGGGCATCCTCCCGCAGGGTGTGCTTGCTGCAGGCGGTCTTGGATTTTCTGCGGTAGGTGGAGCAGGTATAGTAGACGATGCCCCGGGCGGTCTTCCGGCTCATGGCCCGGCCGCAGTCGGCACACCGGAGCAGCCCCGCAAAGAGGTGGACCTCTCCCCTCCCCGGCGCCCGGCGGGTCCGCTGCCGGGCCAGCTCGGCCGCCCGCGCCCACACCGCCAGGGAGACCAAAGGCGGGTGGGTCCCCTCCACCACATACCACTCCTCCGGCGGGACGGACTGGGTCTGATGGACCTTATAGCTGATCACCCGCTGCCGCCCCTGGACCAGGGTCCCCCCGTAGACCGGATTGGTGAGGACCCGCCCCACACTCACCGCCGTCCACAGCCCGTCGTTGGCCGGACCGGGGCGGCGGTAGGTGCTGCCCTGTTCCGCCTTATAGGCGGTGGGATTGGGGACCCCTTCCTCGTTCAGCCGCGCCGCAATGGCCCCCTTTCCCATGCCATCCAGATACCAGGAAAAGATATCCGCCACCACCCGGGCCGCAGCAGGGTCGGGCAGCAGGGCGTTCCGGTTCTCCGGGTCTTTCCGATAACCATAGGGGGCAAAGGAACCGATGAACTCCCCCCGCCGCCGCTTCATGTCCAGGGTCCGGCGCACATCGGCCGAGGTCCGGGCGGCATACCGGTCGTTGAGGATGCCGTTGATGGGGATTTCCAGCCCCATCTGCACCGCCTCCGGGTCCAGAAAGCTGTCCACCCGGGGGCTGCCCAGGGAAATAAAGCGGGTGCGATAGCGGGGGAAGAACTCTTCCAGAAAATACCCCTGGTCGGCATAGTTCCGAAAGGCCCGGGAGAGGGTCTTGCAGATCACGCAGTCCACCCGCCCGTCCTTCACCTGACGGATCATGTCCTGAAACCCGGCCCGGCTGTCGTCGGTGCCGGTGAGGCCGTCGTCCACAAATATGTCCACCAGCGTCCAGCGCCCCGGAAAGTCCTGCTCCAGGTAGTCCAGCAAAATTTTGCGCTGGTTGGCCACGCTCAGGCTCTCCTGCCGCCCGTCCTCCCGGGAAAGGCGGATATACAGGCCCACCTGCCAGACCCTGCTGCCGCCTCGTTGTCTCATGGTCCTCCACCCCTTCCGCCGCTGTGCAGAGACAGCTTGTCTGGAAGGAATGTATGCCCTGCGGAAGGGCATCTATGTCTGTCAGGGCGCTTTCCGGCGTTCCAGCGCCCCCAAGGTCGTCTCTGCCCAGGAATAGTTGCTCATATACTCGCCGCGAAAGGCATTGCCCTCGCTGCGGTCTCCGGCCAGGAAGCGGTAATAGTCGCAGTCCACCAGCTCCGGGTCCACGGCGATCAGGTCCCGCTTCTTGATGATGAGCGCATCCTGCCCCAGGTGATGCAGGGTGGTCCGCAGGTCCGTGATCAGGCTGCGCAGCTGGCTGCGGACACTGGGGGTGTCCAGCCGCCCCTCCCAAAGGATCGACAGCAGCTCCCCCATGGTGCTGCCCGCGCCCCGCCGGTCGATGAGGTAGGCAAAGAGTTCCTTGGTCCGGCTGCGGCTGAAATGCACGGGCTGGCCCCGGAAAAACACCTCAAAGTTGCCGAAGGCCTGCACCCGCAGCCGGGGCTCCTCTGTGGCCTGGGGAGGATAACGCAGGTTACGCAGCTCCTCCTCCACCGCCCGGACCGTCACGGGCTTCATGATATAACCGCTGGCATGGAGCTGAAAGGCTTCCGCCATGTACTGAGAAAACCCGGTCACGAAAACGATATTTCCCCGGGGACAGGCCTCTTTCAGCCGCTGGGCCAGGGCAATGCCGCTCATGCCCGGCATCTCAATGTCCAGAAAGGCCACGTCGAAAGCGCCCTCCTCCCGCTCCACCCATTCCAGCAGCAGCCGGGCGCTGGAAAAGGCATGGACCTCGCCCTGGGGGCAGGCCTGCCGGATCCGGTCGGTCAGCATCTCCAACATCAAAGGTTCGTCATCTGCTGCAAGGATCCGCATCAGGACCCCTCCTTTCCCTGCATAGTTCCTGTCTTGGGAATCCGCATCTGGGCCACCGTCCCCACCCCCGGGCGGCTGCAAATGCTCAGGCTGCCGCCGCACTGGGCCGCCAGACGGCTGCGGACATTCTCGATGCCCACATGGTCCCGCCCGTCCTTTTTGGGGGCGGCGGGGTCAAAGCCCACCCCATCGTCCTGGATGGTCACCAGATAGTGGCTCGCGGTCTGGCTGGTGAGCAGGCGGATCGTTCCCCCCTCCTCCCGCTTGGTCACCCCATGGCGCACGGCGTTCTCCACCAGGGGCTGCAAGCTCAGGGCAGGCAGGAAAAAATCGGTGGGGCCAATGTCATACTCCACCTGCAAATGGCTGCCGAAGCGGATGCGCTCCAGGTTCAGGTAGCACCGCACATGCTCCAGCTCCCGGGTGGCGGGGATGGGCTTGGTGCTTTTCAGGCTGTCCATGTTGCCCCGCAAAAACCGGGCCAGTTCGTCGGTGGCCTCCTGGGCCTTGGCCGGGGCGGTCTCGCACAGCCACTCGATGCTGCCCAGAACATTGAACAGAAAGTGGGGCTGGATCTGGCTGAGCATAATGGCGATCTTTTTTTCTGCCAGCTCCTTGTCCTGCTCCCGCAGGCGGCGGCCCCGCTGGAGCTGCACATTGACAAACACCAGCACCAGCGTCAGGGTGCTGCCCAGCCCCAGCAGCGTCACCGCCTCCCAGAACAGACTGGCGCCGATCACGCCCATGGGCAGCAGCACATAGAGCAGGCCCGCCTGGTCCTCGCCCCGGGTCATCTCCTTCCAACAGGCGGCGATCCCGCCGCCCACCAGCGCCAGCGCCCCCAGGGCGATCCCCTGAGACAGCCAGAAGCCCGGTCCCCGCTGAAAAAGATTGTCCGGGGTGATGGTGTAGAACAGCCCGGTCCCCTGAGAGAGCACCGTCAGGACCACACCGGCCAGACACAGCCCTGCCACCCCCCGACGGACCCAGCGCCAGCGCCCCCAGGGCGACAGACGGTCCAGCAGATACTGGCAATACAGCAGCAGCAGGCCATAGCCCGCCAGATACTGCACCAGGTTGCCCAGCCAGTTCCACAGGACCCGGGAGGAGCCGTTCCAGAACCAGGCCAGCGCATCCGCCCCCAAAAAGAGGAGGTTGCCCAGGAGCATCCCCAGAAACATCCGGGTGTCCCGGCTGGTCCGGTCTCCGTTGAGGGCCAGTCCCCCCAGCAGCACCAGGCTGAGGATCATGCAAAAGATCTCCAGCGCAATGTTGACTTGGGGCATCGTCCTCCCCCCTTTCCCGTTCGTTGGCTTTATCATAGCATTGCCGTTCGGTTCTGACAAGGTGCGAATCCCCCAGCCTGCCCGGAACCGGGCAGGCTGGGGGGGATCAGGTGTCACACGCGCAATAATACAGGCGCTTGCTGTCCGTGTCATACAGGGCGATGGTAAAATTGAAGGAGGCCCGTTCCAGCAGAGCGCCGGGATCTGCGGGGTCTGCCGCTTCGCTGTGGCGGTCCCGGAAAAAATAGTATCCCCGAGACACTTCCGGCATTGCCCGTTGGAGATACGGCCCTTCCGAGATCGTTCGATTTCCCTCCGCACGGGTCAGGCCGTATACCGCCGCTTCCAGCGGTTCCGGCAGCGGCAGCGCCTGCCAGCCGGCAGGGTCCAGCGCAGGCGACAGCTCCTCTTCCAGGGCGACCGTCACCCAGTGCTCCCCGTCTCCGTGTCCGCCGCCGTGGTCATCGGTCTCCTCTGTCACGGTCCCTTGGGACAGGTCCACAGACAGGGTCCGGGACAGGTCGTCCAAGGTATCTCCAGAAGCACAGGCCGACAGAACCGCCCATCCCAGCAGCACCCCCAGCAAGCCCGCCAGCCGCTTCATGCCGACCACTCCTTTCCCGCTGCCCCGCCCGGCAGACATCTGTAGTGTCTTTAGGATAGCAAGCGATCATGGCAGAAGTGTGGCCAATTCCTTAAGTTTTGATAAAAAAGACCTGGACTTCCGTCCAGGTCTTTTGCCAGAACCCCCTCTCTGACCGCTCATTGCAGCCAGACAGAGTTGGTGTCGGTGATCAGGCTGTCCATCCCGTAGAGGTAGAGGACCCGGTCCACCGGGTGCTCCGCCACAAACTGGGAGACGCTCTCCCGATAATACCGCAGGTCCACCAGATAGATGTTCTGGTACTCGTTGGCCAGGAAAGGCCCCAGGCAGTGGGCATAGGAGTCCCGCAGGATCAGCAGGCTTCCCCCCTGGGCCTCCGGGTTGTGAATGGTCACCAGCCCGTGGTTGCCATCCAGGAAGATCGGATACTTGTCCATCTCTTCCAGGTGAGACAGATAGAACAGCTCGTTGGAGACCTGGGGCGCAGCGCCCCCGTCGATCAGGCTCACAGTGGGCCGCAGGCCGCTGTCCCACACCTCCACGCTGTCTGGCTTGGTCAGCCAGTAGCCGCTGCCCGACCAGGCGGTGCCGTAGAAGCCGTCGTAGCTGCTCACCTGATAGGACTCTCGGGGCAGGAAGCTCCCGCCGGTGGCGGTCTGATAGGCCTGGTAGAGCAGATAGTTGCCATAGGAGGTCAGGTGGTGGTCAGTGCGGTAGCAGACCTGTCCCCCATTCTTCCCGGCTTTCAGCGTTTCCCGCACGTCCAGCAGCCGGGTGTTCTGCACCAGCCCCCCCGCCAGCTCGTAGAGCTTGTCATCCTCATAAGGCTCGTGGAAGGCAGGCAGTACATTGTCCATCAGATAGCCCGTGGTGGGGACCATGAGCAGGTCGGCGGGCAGGCCCAGCTTGTTGGTAAAAGCCTCAAAGCGGGCGATGTTGTCCGTAAAGATCGTTTCGCTGCCCGCCTTGGGAGCGTTGATCAGGTAGCCCTGGTCGCAGTGGTAAATATCCTGAGCCGCGTTGCGGCCGGTGGACAGATTCCAGTAGGCGTTGACCCCCACGAAGAAATCCCGGCCGGGGATCTGGTCGGCGGTGAACTTTTCCAGCTCCTCCTGGGTCTTCCCCTCCAGGATCGCAGAGGCAGAGACCTCCGGCCGGCCGGCCAGATAGCGTTTTTCATTTTCGGAATAGTCCCGCACCGGAGAGAAGAACAGGACCAGCGCCATGATCCCCAGAAAGAGCAGAAACACCAGGGCCGGCAGAAAGGAATAGAGTTTTTTCACGGTAGGCTCCTCCTCTCAGAAACGGAAATACAGGAAGGGGTTGTAGCTGTCGCTGACCAGGCTGGCAGTGCACAGCAGCAGCGCGGCCAGGCACAGAACGCCTTCCACCAGCGGCATGGCCTTCCGGTCCTTCAGCCGCTCCCACAGGTTTTTGGCCAGCGGCGTGGAGCCCACCACGCCCAGGAGCGCCATGCCCAGCCAGGGCATGACCACCGACAGGCCGCCCATGGTCCCCGGCGACAGGGAGAACATCACTTGCAGGTAGTTCAGGGCGGTGGTCAGGTCAGGAGAGGCGAAGAAAACCCACCCAATGATGACGATGACCATAGCGTAGAGATGCTGGAACACACTGGGCAGCCGACGGATCAGCTTTCCCAGCACCAGCTTCTCGATCAGCAGCAGCACGCCGTAATAGAACCCCCAGAACAGGAAGTTCCACCCGGCCCCGTGCCAGAAGCCCGTCAGGGCCCACACCACCAGGATGTTCACGCACTGCCGCACCTTGCCGCAGCGGTTGCCGCCCAGGGGGATATACACATAGTCCCGGAACCAGGTGGACAGGGAAATGTGCCAGCGCCGCCAGAACTCGGTCACGCTCTTGGAGATATAGGGATAGTTGAAGTTGATGCAGAACTCAAAGCCCAGCATCCGGCCCAGGCCCCGGGCCATGTCCGAATAGCCGGCAAAGTCAAAGTAGATCTGCAGCGTGTAGGCACAGGCCCCGGCCCAGGCGCCGATGGCGCCGGCGGCCACAGGGTCGGCAGACATGGCGTCCCAGAGCATCCCGAACTGGTTGGCCAGCAGGACCTTTTTGGCCATGCCCACCACGAACAGCCGCACGCCGGAGTTGAACAGGGTCGGCGTCTCCCGCCGGTGGACCAGCTGGTCGTTCACGTCCCGGTAGCGGACGATGGGGCCCGCAATGAGCTGGGGGAACAGGGAGATATAGCAGGCAAAGTTGACAAAGCTGTGGGAGGCCTCACAGTCGTCCCAATACACGTCGATGAGATAGGAGACTGCCTGGAAGGTGTAGAAGGAGATGCCGATGGGCAGGGCGATCTCCACCGCCGGCAGGGAGGAGAAGGCCGGGATGCCCCGCAGGGTATCCACAAACAGCCCGGCGTACTTGAACACGCCCAGGGCCAGCAGGTTCAGCACGATCCCCACCACGAGCACCGCCCGGCGGCGGCCCTGGCTGGGCTGCTTGTCCATGAGCAGCCCGGCAAAAAAGTTGACCAGGATGGAGCCGATCATGATGAGCACATACACCGGCTCCCCGTACGCATAGAAGACCAGATTGGCCAGCAGCAGGAAGCCGTTACGGAAGCGGAAGGGCAGCAGATGGCTGACCAGCAGCACCACCGTCAAAAACAAAAACAGAAAGGGAAGACTCGAAAAAACCATAGTTTGATTATTCTCCAAAATACTGCCGGGCAGTCATTCCTGATTGCCCGGCAGGTTGTGTATTCTTTTTGGGTGGTTTACAGGGCGGCCTGGAAGGCGGCGACCATGTCATCATAGTGGCTGGAGAAGAACATGCCCACATAGACGCCGTCGGTGACGACCTTGCACTTCTCGGCCAGAGCCAGACTGTCGGGGTCGTAGGAGGCGGCCTGCTCTGCGATGGCAGACAGACGGTTTTCCAGCTTTCCAGCCACAGCAGCGGCAGCGGTCTCGTCCACCGCTTCGATCATCACGATCTCCTGGGGGAAGGCAGCGCCGGAAGCGGCGTTGCAGCTGGCGGAGCTCTTCACCTGATCGGCAGTGATGCCGTAAATGTTCTCCAGGGCGTCGGTCTCCACAGGCAGCACGTCGGTGAGCGCAAAGTCGGTGACCATCTTCTCCCGCAGGGCGGTCAGATCCACGGCAGCAGCGGGTTCCTGGGTGCCGCTCTGCTGCGTCTGGGTGTCATCGGTGCTGCCTGCCGGGGCGGGATCTTCGCTGCCGCCGCCGCAAGCAGCCAGGGACAGGGCCATGACCAGGGTCAACAGGACCGCAACAAGAGTAGTAAATCGTTTCATGCTTCCTCATTCTCCTCTGATGTAAAATAATATCTTACTTCAGCGCCTGGGGCACATGGGTGAGCAAATAGTTCGCCCACACCTCAGCGCCGTTGTAATTGAAGTGAATGCCCATGGGGCGGTCGCCGCTGTAGTCGGCCCGCAGGTAGCCCTGCTCGTCGGCCACGGCCTCGGCCACGTTCACATAGTACCATTCCCGCTCCTGGCAGATCTCTTTCATTGTTTCGTTGAACGCCTGGATGGTGGTGTTGTTCAGGGCCTCGTCCGCCCGGGGGCTGTCTGCCGTCATGGGGGTGACGGACTGGACCAGGATGGCGGCATCGGGAGACTTTTCCAAAATACGATCCACCAATTTTACCAAATCCTGACTGGCTCTGTCAATCCCCCCGGAGATACAATTCATCCCCAGCATCACATAGACCTTCTTGGCCCCGGCGGCCGCGATGCCGTCCTCCACCTTGGGGTGCTGGCCGGACCCCTTGGGGTACTCGGGCAGGTGGCTGTTGCCCGCCTCATAGGACAGGGCGTTGGTCTGGCTCAGGCTCACCGAGCAGAAGAAGGCGGGGGTGCCCAGCACGCCGGTGTTCGTGCTGTAGTTTTCCAGCATCACCGACACCGAGTCACCCACAAAGGCAACGTCGGAAAACCACTGAGGATCGACCGCCTCTGCGGCAGGCACCACAGGGTCAAAGGGCGGGGTCTCGGGCGGGCTGCTCTCCCCGCTCACCTGTTGGGCTGCCCCATCCTCCTGAGGGGCCGGTTCTCCGCCGCCGCCGCAGGCGGTGCAGAGAAGCGCGATGGTAAGAAGGACCAAAAGAACACGGCTTTTTGATCTCATAGAACGATAGAACTCCTTTCTGCTGCTCACAGCAGGTCCTCCGGGATGTGCGTCTTCAGGTATTGTACCCAGACTTTTGCGCCATCATAGGTGAAATGCATCCCCATGCTGCCGTAATCGCTGCAATACTCCCGTTTCAGGAACCCTTGTGCATCCCGGAATGCCTCCGCTACGTTCAAATAATACCAGCGGTTGGCCTGGCAATATTCCTTCATCTTTTCGTTGAAGGCATTGATCTGCGCATTGTTGAGCTTTTCCGAATAACTTTTACTGGAATCGGCCATCGGCGTGACCGACTGAATGATGATCTGCACCTCGGGGTTGGCACTCTGAATGTTGTTCAGAATTTTCATATAGTCCCCCGTGGACTTTTCCAGCCCATAGGCAATGTTGTCCATGCCCAGCATGACATAAACCACCTTTGCGCCGGTGGCGGCCACGCTGTTCTCAATGGCCGGTTTCTGCCCGGACCCCTTGGGATACTCCGGCAGGATCTTTCCGGTGAGCATATTGGAGGGGCTCATGCTGCCGGCGCACAGGAACTTTGCCTCGCCCAGGGCCTTGCTGGCCCCGCAATAGGCTTCCAGGGTCATGGAGATGGAGTCCCCGATGAACACTGCCTGATCGAAGAAGGAGGCAGGACCCTCGGCGCTCTCCGGGACTAAGGCCGTGAAGGTGATGTCCTGATAGCTCTCATACAGCTTATCATACGCCCCTTCCTTCAGGTCCACCAGCTCGCTCCCCTCCGGGTTTTCCATTTCTGCGGCGATCATCACCCGATAGACCACGGTGGCGCACTCCTCCCGGGTCATGGTGTTCTCCGGGCGGAAGAAGCCCTTTTCGTAGCCTTTGACGATCCCCGCCATCTGGCAGGCCGTAACGCCGCTGCGGGCATACTCCTGAATGGAGAGGGAGTCTTTGAACTGGTCCGGCTCCACCACCTTCTGCAGGGCGATCCCCTCCATGGCAGCAAAGCGGACCAGGATGGTGCAGACCTGCGCCCGGGTCACGGCGTTGTCGGGGGAAAAGGTGGTGTCGCTGGTGCCGCCCACCAGGTTGTTTTCATAGGCCCAGCAGACTGCATCGTAGTACGGGGAATCCTTTCCCACGTCGCTGAAGTTCGGTTTTTCCCGGGTCTTCTTGGCTTTGTCCCGGTCCTTGAACACCCCTTGGTCCATATTATAAAGGTATAGCACCAGGTTGCTCCGGGTCTCCTCCTCTTCCCGCCGGAATTTATCGCTGGAAGGGAGGACCCCGGCCTTGTTGAGCTCTGTGATATACTGATAGCTCCACATATCCTGGGTCACGTCGATATAAGGATTTTCCCAATCCTTGTCGTTCCCCGAAGGGTCGCGGATCAGCGACGCTGCGGAAAAGACGATCATAAATACAAGAAACCAGCTGATGGCCTGTTTCAACCACATCACCTTCCAGACAAGTCCACACCCTGCCCGGAAACCCAGGGCATGGTGCGGTGAGTCTATTGTACGGGATGTTCTGCATCAAAAGCGCACCAAATCCATCCCATTTTTCCCAAACTTCCCAGGGGATTCGCCCCGCTTGTTGTCCATCTTGTCTGGTTTCCGTGGGGCCCGTGGGACCCACCGCACCGGTCTGGCCTGTCATCCCCGTCATCCCCGTCGGACCCGTCGGTCCCATGGGGCCGGCAGGGCCGGCCGGGCCGGTGGGACCCACCGGCTGCAGGGTGGACAACAGGGTGAAATCCAGCGAGGCTCCCGGCGTGCCAGCTGCGCCGTCCACGTTGGCCACATACAGGTACCCCTGATAGGTCACCAGCTGCCCGGCCCGATAGGAGCCGCCCAGCACCCAGGGGGTGGGCACGCAGCCGCTCAGGCAGGGGGACGGACAAGGGACCTGCGGCGGGCAGACGGGAGGACAGGGGCCCGGACCGGGAGGCGGACACACCGGGGGACGGCAGCCGCCCGGGCCGGGAGGCGGACAGGGCGGCGGACAGCAGCCCACAGGGGGACAGCAGCCTGCCTCCGGCCGGTCAAAATCACTGCATTGGTATCGCTTCATCTTGCATCCTTTCTCCGCCAGACCAGGCGGAACGATCTTGGGAGGGCACAGCGCCCTCGACCCACTCTATGCCCTCCCGGCGTCCGGTGTCCCCCCTCGGGGGAAAAATCCTGTAGCGCCGGGGAGAAAAGAATGGTATAATGGAGGCAAATCATCCGGCCGCCGCCTCTTTTCAGGGGGACGGCCCGGCGCGGGCCGGACGGCCCACAGAGGAGAGGAAACATGGAACAACGAGAGCAGCCGATCGGCGTCTTCGACTCCGGCCTGGGGGGCATCAGCGTCCTGCGGGCCTGCGTGGCCCTGCTGCCCCAGGAAAAGTTTCTCTTTTTCGGGGACTCCGCCCACGCCCCCTACGGGGAAAAATCTTTGGAACAGGTCCGCCAGCTGACGGTGGCCGCCGTGGACCGGCTGCTGGCCCAGCACGTCAAAGCCGTGGTGGTGGCCTGCAACACCGCCACCAGCGCCGCCATCGGCCTGCTGCGGCAGGCCCATCCCGACCTGCCCATCATCGGCATCGAGCCGGCTGTCAAGCCGGCGACGCAGGCGGTGGACAACGCCTCGGTGATCGTCATGGCCACCCCCCTGACCATCCGGGAGGACAAGTATCAGACGCTGGCCGCCGCCTTTTCCCACGAGACCGACGTGATCTCCCTGCCCTGCAAAGGGCTGGCGGAAATGGTCGAGCGAGGGGTCTTTTCCGGCCCGGAGCTGGACCGGTATCTGCAGGATCTCTTCCTCCCCTTTCGCTATTGCAGCGTGGGGGCCATCGTTCTCGGCTGCACCCACTATCCCTTCGTGCGCCGGGCCATTGCCCGCAACTTCGGCCGGCCGGTGTCCATCATCGACGGCAGCGAAGGGACGGCGCGCCAGCTGCGGCGGCAGCTGGACCGGGCCGGGCTGCGCACCAGCCGCACCGAACGGGGAACGGTGATCTTTCAGAACAGCCGCCCGGATAAGCTGGCCATGAGCCAGACCCTGTTCCTCATGGACTACTGAAATAGCGCCGCTTTTGACGCCCCTCATCATAGCAGTCATTTCTTGGCTTCCTGTGAAGAAAAAAGAAAGTTTTTCTTAAGAATCCAAGGACTCCCAGCCGGGACCCGGCAGGCCCAAAAACAACGCGAGAGCAGGACCTTTTCATGCGGTCCTGCTCTCGCTGACTCTATGGGCTGGCAGCATCGAGTCCCTCAGGAAACCCTTTGTGCCCCAAGGACTTTCCCAACGGTCGAGACGAAAAATGCGCCCCTTGTCTTGACTTTTTCCCCTTCTGTTCCCATACCGACCATAGTCTTGCAAGGCACATCCAAGCAAAGGAGTGTGTGATCATGGAAAACAAAAAAACATTCGGCAGCTTCATCTGCCAGCGGCGCAAGGAGCTGGGCCTGACCCAAAAGGAATTTGCCCAGCGCCTGTTCGTCACGGACTCCGCCGTCAGCAAATGGGAGCGCGGCCTGGCCTACCCCGACATCACCCTGCTGCAAAGCATCTGCCAAGTCCTCCAATGCAGTGAAAAGGAACTGCTCTCCTCCAGCGAGGACATCGAAGGCCGCCGGGCAGAATCCCTGGCCAAAGCCTACCTCCGCCTGAGCAGAAATTACCGGCTGATCCAGTATCTGCTCTTTGCCGCCATCACCTTGGGCTGTCTGCTGGGCAACCTGATCAGCCAGCACGCTTTGACCTGGTTCTGGATCGTTCTCGCCGCCCAGCTGATGGTGGCCGCCCTCACCCTGCTGCCCACCTTTGTCCCCCGGGAACGGCGGGGCGCAGCCGCACTGGGCGGCTTCACCGCCGCGCTGGTCCTGCTGCTGGGGGTCTGCTGCCTGTATTGCGGCGGGACCTGGTTCCCGGTGGCGGCGGTGAGCGTGGTCTTTGGGCTGGGTCTGGTTTTTCTGCCCTTTGTCCTGCGTACCCTGCCCCTTCCGGCGGTCCTGTCCCGCCGGAAATCCGCCCTGTATGTGGGGATCGAACTGGCGCTGCTGCTGGCCTTATACGGGGCGGCCTGTCTGTATACCGGCGGGACCTGGTTCCTCAGCGCCGCGCTGTGGACCGTCTTTGGCTTAGGCATCCTCCTCCTGCCGCCCTTGCTGCCCCAGCTCCCCCTGCCCTGGAGCTGGGACCGTCACAAGGCGCTGGTCTATCTGTCCTTTGAGACCCTTCTGCTGCTGGCCGGGCTGGCCTGGGAGGGGCGGGCCGGCGGCTTTCTGCTGCCCATGCTCCCCACAGCGGCCCTGTGCCTGACCCTGCCCTGGGGCCTGCTGGGGCTGCTGCGCTACCTGCCCTGGAACCGCTGGTTCCGCGCCGGGGCAGCTTTGGGGTGGACCGCCCTGTGGCTGTGGCTGTTCCCCTTTGGAATGGATCAGCTCTATCTGGTCAGAGGCGGCGTTCTGTCTCATCCCTACCGGCTGCTCCTGCCGGTGGATTTTACAGACTGGACCAGCCCCAACACCCTGGCCGCCAATGTGATCCTGCTCATCCTGCTGGGGCTGCTCCTGTTGGCCGTTCTCTGCGTGGCTGTGGGCTTTCGCCGGCAGCGGCAGAACACCCGCCCCGCCGAGCCGCCGGAACCTTAAATCTGGTCCGCCAGCAGATCCCGGATGGTCTCCATGGACAGGTCCACGGAGGCAATTTCGTCGGCACATCGACGCAGTTCCGCTCGGATGCGCTTTTCCTGGGGGATCTCCTGCTTGTTCAGCATAGTAGGGTTTCTTGAGGGGAACTTAAAAAGCCTGTGAATATTTTGTATCCATTTCCCTCCCTTGCCAGTCTTTGACAGATGTTGTATACTGGCAGCATCCCCCGCCGGTCGCCGGCCTGGGAAAGAAACCGCCGCTCAAGGAGGCCCTCACGATGCCAGATCAACCAACGCCCGCCGCCAAACTTCCCCTGCGCAAGGGTCCTTCTCTGCGCTGGCTCCCCTTCTTTTTTATCTTTCTGCAAAGCGCCCTCTACGGCTTTGGGGACCCCATTTCCAAGGCCGCCTATGAGGTCTTGCCCGTCTACTCCCTCCTTTCTGCCCGCTATGCTATTGCGCTGGTCTTTCTCCTGCTGCTCTTCGGCCGGCGGATCTGGCGGGGTGTCCGGACTTCTTCCCTCAAAGACTGGCTGGCCCCCAGCCTGTGCATGGGCGGCGCCTATGTGGCCAACAACATCGCCCTGGAACTGACTGCCGCCACCTCTGTAGCCTTTCTCCGCTCCCTGTCCACCGTGATGACTCCCCTGCTGGCCCTGGCCCTGTATCGCAAGCCCTTTGGCCGGAAGCATCTGCCCATCCAGCTGCTGGTGGTCGTGGGCCTGTATCTCTTGTGCGGTCTGGGCGGCTTGTCCGGCTTCGGCTGGGGCGAGGTGTTCTCCCTTCTGTCCGCCCTGCTGCTGGCCGGGTCTCTGATCTTCGGGGAGCGCGCCCTGGACCGGGTGGACCCCATCACTCTGACCGCCCTTCAGACTGCCGCCTCCCTGCTCATGGCCTTGCTGTGCGCGCTGGTCTTTGACGGCGGGCTTCTTCTGCACCAGGCCACTCCCTCCGTTTGGATGAGCATCGTCTACCTGGCCCTGCTGTGTACCGTGGCAGGATACCTGCTGCAAAACGCCGCCCTGGGCTTCCTGTCCTCCCGCACGGTGGCCCTGCTCCAGTGCTTCTGTCCGGTGATGACCGCCGTGTTTTCCCGCCTGCTGCTGGGAGAGGTCCTGTCCATCCCCGGCACGCTGGGCGCCGTACTCATCCTGTTGTGCGTGGCTGCAGAGACCCTGCTGTCTGAGGACGAAAGCTCTCCCGCGCTGACAAGCTCCGCCGCCGACCGCGACCCTTGAACCCCCAAACCAACAGAGGTCCTCTTCCTGCCAGCAGAGGACCTCTGTTGTTGGTTTGGTCACGGGGTGCGGATCTTCAAGCTCAGCTTGAACAGATAGGACTGGGGGTCCTCCGTCATAAAGTCGTTTGCCAGATCTTCCTCGTATAAATCGCCGTCGATTTCATAGCCTTGCTCCAGGACCCAATCCCGCAGACGGCGGCAGGCCGAATACTCCGAGGAATAGGGGCCCCGATGATAGAGCACCGCATAGGTCCCCGCCGGGCGGATGCGGATCTCCCACCCCGTGGTCCCCGGGGGGACGATACAATAATAATAATCCTCCAAAAACTTATCCTGCTCCAGACTTTCCCGGCAGAAAATATCCCCGGGGGCCTGGGAGGCGCTGCCCTGTTCCCTGGCCCAGGCAAGCAGCTGCCGGACGTGGAGCAGGTACACAGCCTCCTGGAAGCCCTGGCCGGAAAAATCCGGGGCCTCGATCACCGCGCACCACAGCTCGGGACAGGTCTCCAGGTGGATCTGTCCCGGCTGCACCTGGCTGGCCAGCTGGGCTTTGCTCCGGGCGTCCTGCAGCAGCGCACCCATCCGGTCCAGCCGCCGCCGTTCCCGGTTCAGGGCCTCCTCCTTCTCCTCCAGCAATTCCAGCAGCGCCTGGGGGCTGCGGCGGTCCAGATATTCCCGGATCTCTCCCAGCGGCGTGTCCAGCCGCCGGAGGGTGGCGATCAGGTCGAACACCGGCAGCTGGCGAGCAGAATAGTAGCGGTAGCCGTTCTCCCCCACCCACTGGGGCTTGAGCAGCCCGATGTGGTCATAGTGGAGCAGGGTGTCCTTCTTCACCCCGCACAGAGCGGCAAACGCCGCCGTTTTGAACACATGCTTTTCCACAAAACGCCTTCTTCCAAAATTTTTTCCGAACCCCCTTGACTCTGGGGTCACTCCATCGTTTATGCTTAGTATAACAAGCGAACCCATCGTCCGCAAGGACCAATCTTTGATCTGAGGTGAAACCCGTGTCAACCCTATCCGTCCCCAGTCGTTCCTGGAAAACCTTCCTGCACTATGTGCTGCCCTCGGTGGGCGCCATGGTCCTCTTCTCGTCGTACACCATCGTTGACGGCATCTTCGTCTCCAAGGGTGTCGGAGAACTGGCCCTGGCCAGCGTCAACATCGCCCTGCCGTTTATCAATGTTCTGTCCGGCATCGCCATCCTGCTGTCCATGGGCACCTCCACCCTGTGTGCCTTTGCCCTTGGCCAGGGGGACCACGAAAAAGCCGAGAAGATCTTCACCCAGACGGTGGCCGCGATCCTGGTCATCTCCGCCGTCATCACCCTGGGCGTCTCTCTGTTTGCCGAGCCGCTGGCCTACTTCCTGGGGGCCGGCCCGCAGACCATCGGCTACACCAGCCAATACCTGCACATCGTCTGCCTGTTCTCCCTTTGCTTCATCCTCTCCTACTGTCTGGAAGTGATGGTCAAGGTGGACGGCGCGCCCCATCTGGCCATGCTGGGCGTGGGCGTCAGCTTCCTGATCAACATCGGCCTGGACTATCTGTTCATCATGGTCTGGGACTGGGGGGTCATGGGCGCCGCCCTGGCCACCGGTCTGGCCCAGCTGGGCAGCATGATCTTCTTCCTGTCCTACTTTCTGACCGGCCGGTCCAACCTGCACTTCCGGCGCTTCTCCTTCCACCCCAGAGACTTCCGGCAGATCCTGCCCCTGGGCATCGCCGACTGTTCCATTGAGCTGATGCTGGGCTTCCTCACCATGCTCTACAACCACGTCATCACCGGCCTGCTGGGAGAGAGCAGCCTGCCGATCTTCGCCGTCATCGCCTACATCAGCCTCCTGGTGTCCATGGTCATGCAGGGCATCGCCCAGGGCATGATGCCGCTGGTGAGTCTGGCCGTGGGCGAGAACGATCCCAGCGCCATCCGGCTCTATCTGCGCCGGGCGATCCTGACGGTGCTGGTCATCGGGGCCCTGGTCCAGGTGTTCTGTCAGCTCACGCCGGGCGGCATCGTCTCCCTGCTCATCAGCAGAGACAGCGCCCTGTTCTCCGACGCCGTCTCCGCCCTGCGGCAGTATGCCCTGTCCTACCTGCCCGCCGGCATCACCATCGTGCTGGCCGGCTACTTCGCCGCCCTGGGCAAGGCAGGCGCCTCCGCCCTGCTCTCTCTGTGCCGCGGCTTCCTGCTGCTGCCCGCCGCCGTGCTGGTGCTGTATATCCTGGGCGCCAGCTCCTGGATCTGGATGGCCGCCCTCATCGGCGAGCTGCTCAGTCTGGCGCTGGGTCTGGTGCTGATCCGCCGCAAGAGCACAGCGGCGCAGGCCAGTCTCTCCGCCTCCTGACGGCACCGCCGCCATAGCACAGCAAAAACCGCGCCCTTGGAAGAAGTTCCAAGGGCGCGGTTTCTATCCCATTGCTATTACAGGTCGCAGGCTGCCAGATCCGCAAAGGTCTGCCGCCGGACCGCCAAACGGGCCTGGCCGTTTCGGACCATGACCAGCGCCGGCCGGCACAGCCGGTTATAGTTGGAGGCCATGCTGAAGTTATAGGCCCCCGTGGAGAGCACTGCCAGCAGATCCCCCCGCTCCGGGCGGGGCAGCAGAATGTCCTCCTGGATCAGGTCTCCGCTCTCACAGCATCGGCCGGCCAGGGTGCAGACAAAGTCCCGCGGCTCCTCCATCCGGCTGGCGGGCAGGACGGTGTAGGGGGCGCGATAGAGGGCATAGCGGGGGTTGTCCGTCATGCCGCCGTTGACGGTGACATAGCTGCGGTAGCCCTCAATGGTCTTGATCCCCCCCGCCTGATACAGGGTCAGGCCCGCGTTGGCCACGATGCTCCGGCCGGGTTCCAGCAGGATGCGGGGCAGAGGATACGCCTTCTCCCGGCAGCCCTGGCGCAGATGCTCCGACAGGGCCTGGATGTTGGCGGGGATGTCCACCACCGGGTCGCTCTCCCGGTAGCGCACACCGAACCCGCCGCCCAGGTTCAAGGTCCGGGCCACGAACCCCAGGTCCTGACGCAGGCCCTGGGCAAAGTCCAGCAGGATGTCCACCGCGTCGCAGAAGGGCTCTGCCTCAAAGATCTGGGACCCGATGTGGCTGTGGAAGCCCTCCACCTCCAGGTGCTCCATGGTGAGGGCCTCGGCCACAAAGCGGGCGGCCTGACCGGTCTCGATGGGCACGCCGAACTGGCAGTCGATGCGCCCGGTGTTGATGGCCTGGAGGGTATGGGGGTCGATGCCCGGCGTCACCCGCAGCAGCACCCGCTGGCGGCGGCCCCGTGCTCCGGCGGCCTGGTTCAGCCGGGCCAGCTCCTGGTGGTTGTCCACGATGAAGCATCCCACGCCGTTGTCCAGGGCATAGGCCAGGTCCTCATCGGTCTTGTTGTTGCCGTGGAAGTAGAGCTTTTCCGCCGGAAAGCCACCGGCCAGGGCCGTGTAGATCTCCCCGGGAGAGACCACGTCGGCCCCCATCCCCTCTTCCTCCAGCACCGGATACAAGCCCTTGAAGCACAGGGCCTTGCCGGCAAAGAGCGGCATCGAGCCGGCGGGCATCCACCGCGCCATGGCCTGGCGATAGGTCCGGCAGTTGGCCCGGACCTGGTCCTCATCCAGCACATACAGGGGCGCGCCGAACTCCTCGGCCAGCTGGACGGTGTCCACCCCGCCGACGGTGAGATGGCCCCGGTCGTTTGTCCCCAGATTATCGTATAGCATAGGTCATTCCTGTCTTTCTATGGTTTCGTCCCTCACAGGCCCAGCAGATGGTCCATGTGATACAGGCCGGCAGGCTGCTCGGCCACAAAGTGCGCCGCCGCCAGCGCGCCCTCGGCAAAGAGCGCCCGGTCGTGGGCCTGGTGCTTGAGGGTGATGGTCTGGTTGTCGGTGGCGAAGATCACCTCGTGCTCCCCCACCACATTGCCCATCCGCAGGGCGTGAATGCCGATCTCGTTGGGCTCGCGCTTGTGCTGGCCGGAGCGGCCAAAGACGTAGGCCGCGTCGGGCCGCTGGGCCTTCACGGCGTCGGCCAGCAGCAGCGCGGTGCCGCTGGGCGCGTCGGCCTTGCGGTTGTGGTGGGCCTCCACGATCTCCACGTCGCAGCCCTGGAAGATGGCTGCGGCCTGCCCCACCAGCTTGGCCAGCAGGGCCACGCCGATGGACATGTTATAGGACTGGAAAATGGGGATCTCCTTGGCCCCCTCTTCCAGGCGCCGGAACTCCTCCGGCGTGTAGCCGGTGGTGGCCGCCACCAGGGGCAGCTTCCGGCTCACGCAGTAGTCCACCAGCTCTGCCACCCCTTCATGGAAGGAGAAGTCGATGACGGCATCGGCCGGACCGGTGTAGTCGGACAGGGACTGGTACAGCCCTTCTCCGCCGGAGTGGTCCACCCCGGCAGCCAGGGTGTGGCCCTGTTCCGCCAGCAGGCGGCAGACCTGCTGGCCCATGCGCCCGCCGGCGCCATTGACGATGATGTTCATGGTCTCGTTCCTTTCTTACACCTGGATGCCCAGGTCCCGCATCCGCTGGAGCATCACCTGATAGTGGTCCTCCTCCATGGGGACCAGGGGCAGGCGGAGGTAGTTGTCGCAGTATCCCATGGCGGCCATGGCAGCCTTGACGGGAATGGGGTTGCTCTCACAGAAGAGGGAGCGGATGAGGGGCATGAACTGGCACTGCAGCTTGGCGGCTCCGGCC
>CAKTSK010000010.1 GCA_934597725.1 uncultured Eubacteriales bacterium | reverse complement strand
GACCTGCCTGGGCTGGGGCGGCATGAACAGCCTCTTTCTGGGCGTGATGCTGGCCATGTCCTCCACCATGATCACCATGAAGAGCGTGGAGGATATGGGACTCAAGCAGGAATCCTTTGCCGATCTGGCCATGGGGACCCTGGTCATTGAGGATATTCTGGCCATCTTTGCCATGGTGGTCCTGTCCACCATCGCCGTGTCCCAGTCCATCAGCGGCTGGGCGCTGTTCCAGCGGCTGGGCCTGCTGGTGCTTTACCTGGCCCTGTGGCTGATTTTGGGCATCTATCTGGTGCCGACGGTGATGAAGAAGATCCGGGGCCTCATGAACGACGAAGGGCTGCTGGTCTTTTCCCTGGGCCTGTGCTTCCTCATGGCCATCGTGGCCGAGGAGATCGGCCTGTCCACGGAGCTGGGGGCCTTCCTGGCCGGTTCCCTGCTGGCCGGGACCATCCACGCGGAGGAAGTGGAGCATCTGGTGACCCCCTGCAAAAACCTCTTTGGCGCGGTGTTTTTCGTCTCGGTGGGCTTTATGGTCCAGCCCACCATGATCTGGACCTATCTCGGGCCGATCCTGCTGCTGTCGGCGGTGGCCATTCTGGGCAAGCTGGTGTTCCTGACCATCGGCGCGGTGGCGGCAGGCAAGCCGCTGGCAGATGCCATCCCGGCGGCGGCGGCCCAGACCCAGGTGGGGGAGTTCTCCTTCATCATTGCCGGCCTGGGGCAGTCGCTGAAGGTCACCGGGGCCTTTCTGTATCCCATCATCGTGGCGGTGTCGGTGCTGACCACCTTCACTACCCCCTTCCTGCTGAAGCTGGCCGGCCCCATGGTGCGCTGGGTGGAAGGGCACCTGCCCCGGGCCTGGCTGGCGGCTCTGGACCGGTGGAGCCAGGCCCGGAGCCAGCAGAAGGAAGCGGGGGACTGGGACCTCTTTCTGCAGGGGTATTTCCGCAGCTTCCTGCTCTATGGCGTGCTGGCGCTGGGCAGCATTTTGCTGGGAGTACGCAGCCTGCTGCCGTGGATGACGGAGACCTTTGCCGACCGCCCCTTGCTGGCCCGGGGGCTGACCTGTCTGGTGCTCTATCTGGCTCTGTGCCTGCTGCTGCCGGCCATGCTCCGGGTGCGGCGGCGGTTCTTTACGACCCTGTGGCTGGAAAAGGTCTCCAACCGGCTGATCCTCTCGGCCCTGATGGTGCTGCGGCTGGGGACGGCGGCGCTGCTGGCGGTGGCCCCGGCGGTGCTCATCTTCCACCACAGCCCTCTGTGGATGGTGGCGCTGGCGGCCCTGCCGGTGGTGTGGCTGGCCACCCACTCCAACAAGCTGGCGGGGCATTACCTGGAAGTGGAAGCCCGCTTCTTTGCCAACTTCAACGAGCGCAAGCTGGCCGCCCGGTTCGGCCAGAGAGAGGACGAGGAGGTCCACCAGTGGCTGACCGAACAGCTCTATGTGGCCACGTTGGTCTGTCCCCCGGACGATCCCCAGGCGGGCAAGAGCCTGCGGGAGCTGGACTGGGGCCGCCGGGACCACGTCCATATCATCCAGATCTGGCGGGCGGGCCGGCACTGGAACGTCCCGGAGGGGAACTGGACCCTGCGGGGCGGCGACCGGCTGGCTGTCATGGGCAGCCCCCGGCAGGTGGAGAACTTCTGCCGCCAGCAGGCCCGGTACGGGGCGGAACAGCTCGGCCCCCTGCGGACCCTGCGGGACTATGTGGCCATGCAGGGCGCGGAGGACTGCGCGGACTGCACCGGCCAGCTGCTGTGCTACGGCATCCACCTGGACCGCTCCATGCCCCAGGTGGGCAAGGCAGTCCGGGACAGCGGCATCAAGGCCGACTGGAGCGCCATCCTCATCGGCCTGGAGCGGGACCTGCTGCCCATGCCTGCGCCGGACCCCAGCCTGACCCTGCGGGCCGGGGACCTGCTGTGGGTGATGGGCTCCCGGGAAATGGCCGCCAAGCTGCTGGACCTGGGTCTGCTGGACCAATGAGGGGCGGACCAACCGGCCAAACAAGAACGCACTGCCAGCCGGCAGCGCAGCGATAAAAAAACGGCGCGCCCGGACTGTCCTGAAAAGGGGTCCGGGCGCGCCATGTTTGTAGCACTTTTTTTCTGGAAAACGTGTACGAAAACGTCCCCATAGAAGGGGTGTCCCCCCAAGGGTGAAAGGAGATGTTTTCATGCGTTCTGAATTTGAAACGACGCTTCGCTGCCGGATGGAGCAGCAGAAGGAGGAGCTGATCCCCTTCACCAACCAGACGGCGCTGACCGGCTATGTCCCCCTGCCCAAGAGCTTGTTCAACAGGGCCATCCACCCGGGGGCGCTGGTGCTGTACAGCCTGCTGCTGGACCGGTGCAACCTGTCTCAGCGGTCCGGGTGGTGGAACATCCTGGGGGAGGTGTATGTGATCTATCCCCTCCAGGACCTGGCCCAGGCGCTGCACAAGAGCCTGTCCACCATCAAGCGCTGGATGCGGGAGCTGGAGAAGCACGGCCTGGTCAGCCGGGAGGTGATTTCGCCCGGGGAGGCCTGCCGGATCTATCTCTCCCTGCCCTGGCATTCGGATGCCGCCGAGGTGCGGCGGCAGAAGGCATCTGCGCCCTCCTGGGGTTATCCACAAAATGATTCACAAAACGATCCACAAGGACAGGGGTCAGGGATGAGCGAGGGTCAGCCTCGGCCCGTACCCCCGTCCATAGATGACCAGGGGGCATGGTCAGCAATGACCCCCAAATAAAACAAGAGAATAAAACAAGTAAGTCACACAATCACTGTGCGCGGCGAGGGCGGAAAAGAGGATCTGTGTGGAAAACGCTCCTGTCCCGCTGTGATTTCTGCCAGAGATCCCGGCCCAAGGATAGGGCATGGTGTTCGGTCTCTCTCCACGGAGAGGAGACCTGTGCCGCAGAAAACATAAACACGGCCCTCTCCAAGCCGGTGCCTGGAAAGGGCCGTGAGAGCGGGCCCGCTGGTTTGGGATGGGAACCATGACGGCAGGTGTTCTCTGGGCATCCCTGAAACAGGAAGAGGTAAATGGAGAGAGCAAAGAGAGATGCCCAGCAGTACCGTCCGGGGCCACGCCTGAGTCAGCATGTTCCGAAGAACAAAAATATTTTAGGAGACCGGGGCCGGAAAGTCAATCCCTGCTGGCAGAAAAAGGCAACCAAATCAAGACGGGGAATATTCACAAAAAATGTGAGATTTCACGCAAGTAATTTCAGCTGCAATTTTCTTCCCCTTCCCCGCCCCGGGAAGGGGGATTCCCGGCGGAGACCGGGGCTTTTTTCAAAAAAAAGAGGAAACCCCCTATGCAAACGCGGCGAGTTATAGTAAAATGGCAACAAGAGACTGCCGCTTGCTGGCCCCATTCCGCCAGCGAAACGGCCAGGAAACAGCCCCTGCTTCCGTCGGAACAGGGGCAGGGGAGGTACCGAATGGAGCAACCGAAATATCAGCGTGTTCTGCTGAAGATCAGCGGCGAGGCCCTGGCCGGTCCGGCCGGCCGGGGGATCGACTTCGCCTTCGCCCGGCAGGTGTGCCGGGTGGTCAAGGACTGTGTCAGCCATGGGGTCCAGGTGGGCCTGGTGGTGGGCGGCGGCAACTTCTGGCGCGGCGTGAAGGACGGGGGCGGCAACATGGAGCGCACCCGGGCCGACCAGATGGGAATGCTGGCCACCGTCATCAACAGCCTGGCCCTGCAGGATGTCCTGGAGCAGCTGGGCCAGCCCGCCCGGGTGCTGACCTCGATCCCCATGGGGCCGGTGGGAGAGATCTGCTCTCGCCCCGCTGCGGAGCGTTACCTGCAGCAGGGAACGGTGGTCATCTTTGCCGGCGGCACCGGCAACCCATATTTCTCCACGGACACCGCCGCTGTGCTGCGGGCCGCAGAGATCCAGGCGGAAATGATCCTCCTGGCCAAAAACATCGACGGCGTCTACAGTGCCGACCCCAAGAAAGACCCCAGCGCCGTCAAGTACGACGCCATCAGCTATCAGCAGGTGCTGGCAGAGAACTTGCAGGTGATGGACCTGACCGCCACGTCCCTGGCCCTGGACAATCACATCCCCGTGATGATCTTTGCGCTGGCCGACCCGGAGAACATTCTGCGGGCGGTGATGGGAGAGACCGTTGGCACCATTGTAGAGGAGGAGACAAAGTCATGAAGGAAATGTATCAGGAATACGACGTGAAAATGCAGAAGACCATCGACGTGGTCACCAGCGACTTTGCCGGCGTGCGCGCCGGCCGCGCCAACGCCGCTGTGCTGGACAAGATCACCGTGGAGTATTACGGCACCGAGACCCCCATCCATCAGGTGGCCTCCATCTCCACCCCCGACGCCCGGACGCTGGTCATCCAGCCCTGGGACGGCACCCTGCTCAAGGCCGTGGAAAAGGCCCTGCTGACCTCGGAGCTGGGCATCAACCCCCAGAACGACGGCAAGGTCATCCGCCTGGTCTTCCCCCAGCTCACAGAGGAGCGCCGGAAGGAGCTGACCAAGCAGGTGAAGAAGTACGGCGAGGGCGGCAAGGTCGCCATCCGCAACATCCGGCGGGACGCCATGGAAAAGTTCAAGGCCATGAAGAAGAAGGCCGAGATCACCGAGGACGACCTGAAGGAGCTGGAAGACGAGCTGCAGAAGCTCACCGACAAGCGCTGCAAGGAGATCGACGACCTGACCGCCAAGAAGGAAGCCGAGCTCATGGCAGTGTAAGGGTGACCCATGGCATTCTGGCAAAAGAAACCCAAGCCGGCGGCAGGGGAGGGGCTGTCCCAGCCCCACCTGCCCCGGCATATCGCCATCATCATGGACGGCAACGGCCGCTGGGCCAAAAAGCGGGGGCTGCCCCGCACGGTCGGCCATGCCGCCGGGGCGGAGACCTTCCGCACCATTGCCTATCGCTGCCGGGATCTGGGCATCCCGTATCTCACCGTCTATGCCTTCTCCACTGAGAACTGGAAACGTCCGGTGGAGGAGGTTTCCGCTATCATGGACTTGCTGAAAAAGTACCTGCTGGAGGCGCTGGAAAAGATGGAGCGGGATGGGTTCCGCATCAAGTTCTTCGGCGACCTGACCGCCCTGCCTCCGGCCCTGGGGGAGCTGTGCCTGCAAACCGAGCAGACCGGGGCGGCGGTGGCCGGGGCCAAGTATCAGATCAACGTCTGCCTGAACTATGGCGGGCGGGACGAGATCCTGCGGGCGGCCCGGGCCTGGGGCCAGGAGGTCCTGGCCGGGCGGCAAAAGGTGGAGGACCTCACCGACGAGGTCTTTTCCCGCTATCTGGACAGCCGGGGGGTCCCGGACCCCGACCTCATCATCCGCCCCAGCGGCGAGCTGCGGCTGTCCAACTTCCTGCCCTGGCAGTCGGCGTATGCCGAGTTTTATTTTACCGATGTGCTCTGGCCGGATTTCAGCCCCCAGGTGCTGGACGAGGCCCTGGCGGATTTTCAGCGCCGCCAGCGCAGATTTGGAGGCGTGTAACGTGAAAAAACGGTTATTGGTGGCCGGGATCGGCGTTCCTGTGATCCTGCTGGTCCTGTATGTCCTGCCGGCTCCCCTGACGCCCACGATGGTGGCCGTGCTCTCGGCCGTGGGGACCTATGAGGCCCTGAAGGCCATTGGCATGAACCATCCCCGCATCGCCCTGTATACGGCGGCCATGGCGCTGGCCATTCCCTTCTGGGTCTATTTCGGCCAGCCCCACGACTGGGGCCTGCTGGTGCTGCTGGTCTATCTGGTGCTGATCTTCACGGAGGGCTTTATCAGCCACTTCCGGGTGAAGATCGACCGGGTGGGGGCCGGGTTCTTCCTGGCCTGTCTCATCTCCTACTGTCTGTCCTCCATCGTGCGGGTGGGGAACCTGGAGCTGCGGACCAGCTATATCCTGCTGCCCATCCTCATCCCCTTTGTGGTGGATGCCGGGGCCATGCTCACCGGGATGTTCCTGGGACGGCATCAGCTGGCCCCCAACCTGTCCCCGAAAAAGACCGTGGAAGGGTCCATCGGCGGCCTGGTGGTGGGCATTGCCCTGACCATCCTGTACGGCGTGGTCATCCGCCGGATCACCCAGGTGGAGGTCAACTTCTACTTCCTGGCCGTCTACGGCATCCTGGGCGGCGTCATCACGGAGTTCGGCGACATGGCCTTCTCCTACTTCAAGCGGACCAGAAAGCTGAAGGATTTTGGCTGGATCCTGCCCGGACACGGCGGGGTGCTGGACCGGTTTGACAGCGTGATCTTCTGCGCGCCGGTGGTGGAGCTGCTCATCCACTGGCTGCCTGCCTTCAGCAAGGGGGGCGGGGCATGAGAAACCTGACCATTCTGGGCTCTACCGGGTCCATCGGCACCCAGACCCTGGAGGTGGCCGCAGCCTGCGGCCACCGGGTGCTGGCCCTCACGGCCCATCACAACATCGACCTGCTGGAACAGCAGGCCCGTACCTTCCACCCCCTCCTGGCAGCGGCCGCGGACCCCACCGCTGCCGCTGCTTTGGCGTCCCGGCTGGCAGACACGGACATCCAGGTGCTGGCCGGGGAGGAGGGGGTGCTGGCCGCCGCCCGGCTGCCCCAGGCGGACACGGCGGTCACGGCCCTGGTGGGCATCGCCGGCCTGGCCCCCACCCTGGCCGCCATCGACACCGGCAAGCGGATCGCCCTGGCCAACAAGGAGACCCTGGTCTGTGCCGGCCCGCTGGTCATGGCCCGGGCCAGAGAGACCGGGGCGGAGATCGTGCCGGTGGACTCGGAACACTCGGCGATCTTCCAGAGCCTGCAGGGCAGCCACGGCAGGGAGCTCAAGCGCATCCTGCTCACCGCCTCCGGCGGTCCCTTCTTTGGCTGGGACCGGCAGGCACTGGAAGGGGTGACCCCTGCCCAGGCCCTCAAGCACCCCAACTGGTCCATGGGAGCCAAGGTGACCATCGACTCGGCCACCCTCATGAACAAGGGATTGGAGCTGCTGGAGGCCATGTCCCTGTTTGCCGTGGGGCCGGAAAAGATCCAGATCCTGGTCCACCGGGAGAGCATACTTCACTCGGCGGTGGAATACTGTGACAACAGCGTCATTGCCCAGCTGGGCTCTCCCGACATGCGCCTGCCCATTCAGTACGCCCTGTCCTGGCCGGACCGGACCCCCGGACCGGCTGCGCCGCTGGATCTGCTCACGGCCGGAAAGCTGACCTTTGCCTCGCCCGATCTGGACGCCTTCCCCTGTCTGGCCCTGGCCATCCGGGCCGCCCGGGAGGGCGGCACGGCGCCGGCCATCCTCAACGGCGCCAACGAGGTGGCGGTGGCCCGCTTCCTGGCGGGAGAGCTGCCGTTTTTGGGGATTCCCCGGGTGGTAGAGGCTGCGCTGGACACGGTGCCCCGGGCGGCGGCGCTGACCCTGGAGAGCATCTACGAGGCAGACCAGGCGGCCCGGGCCGCTGCGGCGGCCTGCCCCTGACCGATCTCCTTCCGCCCCCGTCTTGTGCTTGAGGTGACTGAGTTGCTGCTTTATATCATCGTTGGTCTGCTGTTCTTCGGCCTGCTCATTGCCGTCCATGAGGGCGGGCATTTTCTGGCGGCCAAAGCCCTGGACGTTCGGGTCAATGAATTTTCCATCGGCATGGGCCCGGCCCTGCTCTCCCGGCAGAAGGGGGAGACCCTGTATTCCCTGCGGATCTTCCCCATGGGCGGCTACTGCGCCATGGAAGGGGAGGACGAGGCCACGGATGACCCCCGCGCCTTTGCCCGGAAAGCGCTCTGGCGGAAGATCATCATTCTGGCCGCCGGGTCGGGCATGAACTTCCTGGCGGGGTTTCTGCTGGTGGTGGTGTTTTTCCTGGCCGCCGGCAGCTACACCGCGCCGGTGATCCAGGACTTTGCCGAGGGCTTCCCCTGCGCCGGAGAACAGGGGCTGCTGCCCGGAGACCGCATCCTGTCGGTGAACGGCCACCGGATCACGGTCTATGAGGATCTGCGCGCCCAGCTCAGCACCGCCGCCGGCCACGACACGATGGACCTGGTGGTGGAGCGGGCCGGCCAGCGGGTGGTCCTGGAGGACCTGCCGCTGACGCCCCGGAGCTACACGGTGGAGGGACAGCAGGTGACCATGTACGGCATCTACTTCACCGTGGAGGAGATCACCCTGCCCGGCCTGCTGCGCCAGAGCTGGTACACCTGCGGCTATTTTGCCAAAGCGGTCTGGTCCGGGCTGGGGATGCTGGTGAGCGGTCAGGTGGGCCTGCAGGAGATGTCCGGGCCGGTGGGTATCGTCTCCTATCTGGGCCAGGCCGGCAGCCAGGGGGGAAGCATGACCACCGGTCTGCTGAACGTGTGTTATATCATTGCGCTGATCGCCGTGAATCTGGCGATCATGAATTTGCTGCCCATCCCCGCCCTGGACGGCGGGCGGATCTTCCTGCTGCTGGCAGAGGAGATCTGGTTCCACTTCTCCGGGCAGAAGATCCCCGCCAAGTACACGGCGTGGATCAACGGGGTGGGCTTTGTCCTTCTCATCCTGCTGATGGTGGCCGTCACCTTCAGCGACGTTTGGAAGTTGGTGAACTGATGAGCAAACAGATCCTGGTGGGCGGCCTGCCTGTGGGGGGCGGCGCGCCGGTAAGCATCCAGTCCATGACCAATACCCCCACCCACGATGTCACGGCCACGGTGGCCCAGATCCGCCGGCTGGCGGCGGCGGGCTGCCAGATCGTCCGGGTGGCCGTGCCGGATCTGGCTGCGGCCAAGGCCGTGGGGAAGATCAAGGAACAGATCGACCTGCCGCTGGTGGTGGACATCCACTTTGATTACCGTCTGGCCCTGGAGTGCATCGAGGCCGGGGCGGACAAGGTCCGTATCAACCCCGGCAACATCGGCGGGGCGGACCGGGTGAAGGCGGTGGCCCTGGCCTGCGCCCGGAAAAACATCCCCATCCGCATCGGGGTCAACGGCGGCTCCCTGGAAAAGCCCATTTTGGCCAAGTACGGGGGCGTGACGCCCCAGGCCCTGGTGGAGTCGGCCTTTGGCCACATTGCCCTGCTCAACCGCTATGACTTTGACGAGATCTGCATCTCGCTGAAATCCTCCTCGGTGCCCGTCACCATGGGGGCCTATCAGCTCATGCACCAGCAGGCAGACTACCCCCTTCACCTGGGCGTCACCGAGGCGGGGACCGTCCGCATGGGCACCCTGAAATCGGCCGCCGGCATCGGCGGTCTGCTGGCCCTGGGCATCGGCGACACCCTGCGGGTGACCCTCACCGCCGACCCGGTGGAGGAGATCTATGCCGCCCGGGACATCCTCAAGGCCATCGGCCTGCGCCGGGAAGGGCCGGACCTCATCGCCTGCCCCACCTGCGGCCGGACCAGGATCGACCTGATCCCCCTGGCCCAGGCGGTGGAGGAACGGCTCAAGACCGTGACCAAACCCATCACCGTGGCGGTGATGGGCTGCCCGGTCAACGGCCCCGGCGAGGCGGCTGCCGCCGACGTAGGCATTGCCGGCGGCAACGGCAAGGGGCTGCTCTTCCGGCACGGGGAGGTCCTCAAGCAGGTCCCCCAGGAGGAGCTGCTGGACGAGCTGATGGCCCTGATCGACCAGCTGCCCTGACCGCGGAAACCCAGAGAAAGGAAGCCTCATTATGCCAGAAAAACACCTGCCATTTTTGGAGATGTTTGTGCAATACCATCCCGCCCCGGAACTGGCCGCTGCCCTGGAGGGCTGGCTGGTCACCGGGGCGGTGCTGGACCGTCACAGCCGGACCATCGAGGCCCAGCTGCTTTGTCCTGCCCTGCCGCCGGAGGACCTGCTGGCCCAGGTGAGCGCGGCCCTGGCCCAGGTCTATGGGCTGACGGCCGTGCGCCTTTACCCCGCCTGCTGTCCGCCGGCTGCGCCGGAGGAGGCTCCGGCGCCCGCAGAGGCCCCGGCAGAGGCGCCGCCGCAGCCTCCGGCAGAAGAACCGGCAGACCCCACCCCCCAGCAGGAGGCGGAACCGCCGCTGTCGGAGCAGGAACGGCTGTTCCGCCAGACCGAGGCCCTGCGCCAGCAGGCCATGCGGCAGGCCATGACCGCCGGGAAAGAGGACCGGGGCAGCCCCGTCCGGCGGATCTACGGCCCCCGGAAGATCAAGAAAGCGCCCCGCCCCATGAACACCCTGGAGCTGGACATGGGCGTGGTCACGGTGGAGGGGGACGTCTTTGCCGTGGAGCACCGGGAGCTGAAAAAGCGCAATGCGTGGGTGATCAGCTTCGACGTGACCGACTACACCAGCTCCATCCGGGTGAGCAAATTCCTGCCCGGGGACGAGGGACGGCCCATTGTAGACGGGGTCAAGACCGGGATGCACCTGAAGATCTCCGGCCGGCTGAACCTGAACCGCTTTGACAACGACATGGTCCTGGAACCGCTGATCATTGAGACGGCGGAGAAGCTCGTGAAGAAGGACGAGGCCCCGGAAAAGCGGGTGGAGCTCCACCTGCACACCAAGATGTCCCTCATGGACGCCCTCACCGACACCAAGGACGTGGTGAAGCGGGCCATCTCCTGGGGCCACCCTGCTGTGGCCGTGACGGACCACGGCGTGGCCCAGTCCTTCCCCGATGCCTGGAGCGCGGGGAAGGGGAAGATCAAGGTCCTGCTGGGGACCGAGGCCTATTACGTCAACGACGTGGACGACCGCCTGACCATCCGGGGCAGCCAGGAGCAGGACCTGGACGAGGCCATCGTCTGCTTTGACCTGGAGACCACCGGCCTGAGCAAGACAGACGACGTGATCACGGAGATCGGCGCGGTGGTCCTGGAGGGGGGAGAGATCAAGGAACGGTTCCAGACCTTTGCCGACCCCCAGCGGCGGCTGGCCCCCAACATCGTCCAGCTCACCGGCATCACCGACGATATGCTGGTGGGAGCCCCCAGCCAGGAGGAGGCCATCCGGGCCTTTCTGGCCTTTGCGGACGGCCGCCCCCTGGCCGCGCACAATGCGGAATTTGACATCGGCTTTCTCCGGGCCGGGTGCCGGAACTACGGCATCGACTTCACGCCCACCTTTCTGGACACCCTGCCACTGGCCCAGAACCTGCTGCCGGAGCTGGGCAAGTACAAGCTGGACGTAGTCTGCCGCCACCTGAACCTGCCGGACTTCAACCACCACCGGGCCTCGGACGACGCGGCCATGGTGGGCTATATGCTGGTGCCCATGATCCAGATGCTCCGGGACCGGGGCGTTCAGACCTTGCAGCAGATCAACCCCGCCCTGGCGCGGACCAGCTCCCTGGGCAAGGCCCGGCGGATGCCCAAGCACCTGATCGTGCTGGCCAAGAACCAGACGGGGCTGCGGAATTTGTATAAACTCATCTCCCTGTCCCACCTGGAATATTTCAAGCGCTTTCCCATCATGCCCAAGAGCGAGATCAACCGCAACCGGGAGGGCCTAATCCTGGGCTCGGCCTGCGAGGCCGGGGAGCTTTACCAGGCCATCCTGCGGGGCAAGGACTGGGAGGAGCTGCGCCGCATCGCCTCCTGGTATGACTACCTGGAGATCCAGCCCCTGTCCAACAACGCCTTCATGCTCCGCCCGGATAAAAACGGCAAGTCCATTGCCAAGGACCCCGAACAGATCCGCAACTGGAACCGCATGGTGGTCCGCCTGGGCGAGGAGCTGGGCAAGCCCGTCTGCGCCACCGGAGACGTCCACTTCCTGGACCCGGAGGACGAGGCCTACCGCCGCGTTCTGCTGGACACCAAGGGCTTTGACGACGCCGACGCTCCCAACCCCCTGTACTTCCGCACCACCCAGGAGATGCTGGAGGAGTTTGCCTATCTGGGGGCCAAGAAAGCCTATGAGGTGGTGGTGACCAACACCAATCTGGTGGCCTCCTGGTGCGAGGAGGTCAAGCCGCTGCCCGACGGCCTGTTTGCCCCCAAGCTGGAAAACTCCGCCGAGGAGCTGTTCAACCTGGTCTGGGACAAGGCCCACGAGCTGTACGGCGAGGACCCGCCCCAGATCGTCAAGGACCGGATCGAGCTGGAGCTGCCGGGCATCATCGAGCGAAAGTATGACGTGATCTATATGTCGGCCCAGAAGCTGGTGCAGAACTCGCTGGAGCATGGCTATCTGGTGGGGTCCCGAGGCTCGGTGGGGTCGTCCATCGTGGCCTTCCTGTCGGGCATCACCGAGGTCAACTCCCTGCCGCCCCATTACCGCTGCCCCCAGTGCAAGCACGCGGATTTTGCCGCCGGGGAGGGCTACGGCTGCGGGGCGGACATGCCCGACGGGGTGTGCCCGGTCTGCGGGACCCCGTATGTGAAGGACGGCTTCAACATCCCCTTCGAGACCTTCCTGGGCTACGGCGGCAAAAAGGTGCCGGACATCGACCTGAACTTCTCCGGCGAGTATCAGGCCAACGCCCACAAATACACCTTTGAGCTCTTTGGCGAGGGCCATGTGTTCCGGGCCGGGACCATCGGAACGGTGGCGGAAAAGACCGCCTACGGCTATGTGAAAAACTACCTGGCGGCCCGGGGCTTACAGGTGACCAAGGCCGAGGAAAACCGCCTGGCGCTGGGCTGCACCGGGGTCCGCCGGACCACCGGCCAGCACCCCGGCGGCATGGTGGTCATCCCCCAGGACCGGGAGATCTATGATTTCTGCCCCGTCCAGCACCCGGCCGACGACACAGGCACCGACATCATCACCACCCACTTTGACTACCACAAGATGGAGGACAACCTGCTCAAGCTGGACATGCTGGGCCACGACGACCCCACCATGATCCGCATGATGGAGGACCTCACCGGGGTCAACGCCCAGCAGATCCCCCTGGACGACAAAGACACCATGACCATCTTCACCAACTCCGCCCCCCTGGGCTACGAGAACGACCCCATTCTAGGCCCCACCGGGGCGGTGGCGGTGCCGGAGTTCAACACGAAGTTCACCCGCCAGATGCTCTGCGACACCCAGCCGGAGCGGTTCAACACCCTCATCCGCCTCTCCGGCTTCTCCCACGGCACCGACGTGTGGCTGGGCAACGCCCGGGACCTCATCGTCTCCGGCACGGCCACCGTTGACTCCACCGTGGGCTGCCGGGACGACATCATGCTCTATCTGATGGAGCAGGGGGTGGAGCCCAAGATGGCCTTTGACATCATGGAGGCAGTGCGGAAGGGGAAGGTGAAGAAGAACGGCTTCCAGGACGGCTGGGAAGAGGCCATGCGGGCGGCCAACGTCCCCGACTGGTACATCGACTCCCTGGCCAAGATCGGCTACCTCTTCCCCAAAGCCCACGCAGTGGCCTATGTGATGATGGCCTTCCGCATCGCATGGTTCAAGGTCCACCGGCCCCTGGCCTTTTATGCGGCCTATTTCTCCATCCGGGCCAAGGCCATCGACGCCACCTGCATGTGCCAGGGGATGGAGGTCTGCAAGCAGAAGATGAAGGAGATCGAGGCCAAGGAGAAGGGGGCCGCTGCCGTGGAAGAGGACATGCTGGTCACCCTGGAGGTGTGCTACGAGTTCTACCTGCGGGGCTTCTCCTTTGCCCCCATGGATCTGTACCGCTCCGACGCCACCAAGTTCCTCATGGACCAGGAGGCGGGGACCCTGCTGCCCCCCTTCACCGCCATCCCCGGCCTGGGGGAGACGGCGGCCATCTCCATCGTGGAGAACCGGCAGGGGCGGACCTTCATCTCCCAGGAGGAGCTGCTGGCCGCCTGCCCCAAGGTCTCCAAGACCCATGTGGAGCAGCTGCGGGACGCCGGGGCCTTGGGCGCCATGCCGGAGACCAGCCAGATCAGCCTCTTTGGCTGAGTCCCGGGAAAAGTGCCGGGCTGGCCTCTTGACATTTGGCGGAAGCGAGCATATAATGCAGTCATCAGAAACCGGCTGCGACGGGACCCTTTCCCGGACCGGCGCACAGAGAGGGAGGACCATGGGCTGAAAGTCCCCCCGCGTGACAGGTCCGGGCCAAGCACCTTCCCCGAGCCGCCCACCGAACCCTCCGGGCAGTAGGCTGGGCCGGGCACCGCCCGTTACAGCGGCAACGAAGCGGCACAGACCCCCAGGGCCTGTGCAAGCAGGGTGGAACCGCGAGATAGTTTGTACTGTCCCGCCCCTGAACCAACATCAGGGGCGGGATTTTTCTTTGCCCCAATTTCACAAGGAGGAACGTAACCATGTCGGACGCAAACCTGTATACCTTTGAAAATCCCGAGTACCGCCAGACCTATTGGCACACCTGTTCCCATGTGCTGGCCCAGGCCATGAAGCGCCTGCACCCCGAGGTGAAGCTGGCCATCGGCCCGTCCATCGAGAACGGGTTCTACTACGACTTCGACACCCCCACCCCCTTCTCCGAGGCCCAGCTGGCCGAGCTGGAAGCCGAGATGCGGAAGATCTGCAAGGAGAAGCTGAAGCTGGAGCGCTTTGAGCTGCCCCGGGCCGAGGCCATCCAGTTCATGGAGGAGAAGGGCGAGCCCTATAAGGTGGAGCTTATCAACGACCTGCCCGAGGACGCCGTCATCTCCTTCTACCGCCAGGGCGAGTTCACCGACCTGTGCGCCGGCCCCCACCTGGACTCCACCGGGCGCATCAAGGGCAACGGCATCAAGCTCACCGCCTGCAACGCCGCCTATTGGCGGGGGGACTCCAACCGCCAGACCCTCCAGCGGATCTACGGCATCGCCTTCCCCAAGAAGGATGAGCTGGACGCTTATCTGAAGCAGCAGGAAGAGGCCCGGAAGCGGGACCACAACAAGCTGGGCCGGGAGCTGGAATACTTCACCACTGTGGACGTCATCGGCCAGGGCCTGCCCATCCTGCTGCCCAAGGGCGCCAAGGTCATCCAGATCCTCCAGCGCTGGATCGAGGACGAGGAGGCCAGACGGGGCTATCAGCTGACCAAGACCCCCCTCATGGCCAAGCGGGACCTGTACCGCATCTCCGGCCACTGGGACCACTACCTGGACGGCATGTTCGTGCTGGGTGACCCGGAGGACGAGACCAAGGAGTGCTTCGCCCTGCGGCCCATGACCTGCCCCTTCCAGTATCAGGTCTTCCTCAACCGGGGCCGCTCCTACCGGGACCTGCCCATGCGGCTGGGCGAGACGTCCACCCTGTTCCGCAATGAGGACTCCGGCGAGATGCACGGCCTGATCCGGGTGCGCCAGTTCACCATCTCCGAGGGCCACCTGATCCTCCGCCCCGAGCAGCTGGAAGAGGAGTTCCGCGGCTGCTTCGAGCTGGCCAACTACTGCCTGGAGACCCTGGGCCTGAAGGAGGACTGCTCCTTCCGCTTCTCCCAGTGGGACCCCAACAACACCGACAAGTATGAGGGCACGCCCGAGCAGTGGGCCCATGCCCAGCAGGTGATGGGAGAGATCCTGGACGACCTGGGCGTGAACTACACCGTGGGCATCGACGAGGCCGCCTTCTACGGCCCCAAGCTGGACATTCAGATCAAGAACGTCTTCGGCAAGGAGGACACCCTCATCACCATCCAGATCGACATGCTCCTGGCCGAGAAGTTCGGCATGGAATATGTGGACGTGGACGGCCAGAAGGCCCGGCCCTATATCATCCACCGCACCTCCATGGGCTGCTACGAGCGCACCCTGGCCCTGCTCATCGAGAAGTACGCCGGCGCGCTGCCCTGCTGGATGGCGCCGGAGCAGGTCCGCTTCCTGCCCGTCACCGACCGGGCCAGCGACTACTGCGCCGACCTGGCCAAGACCCTGAACCAGCAGGGCTACCGGGCCGAGGTGGACTACCGCAACGAGAAGATCGGCAAGAAGATCCGGGAGGCCCAGCTGGAAAAGGTCCCCTACATGGTGGTCGTGGGCGACCGGGACATGGAGGACGGCACCGTTTCTCCCCGGCACCGCACCGCCGGCGACCTGGGGGCCATGTCCTTTGACGCCTTCCAGGCCATGCTCCAGAAGGTCGTGGAGGAGAAACTGAAAGACAGCGACCTGTAAGCGGCCATGAAGCAGGCCAACGAATCCATCCGGGACCGGCTGATCGTGCGGGCCAGCGCCATTGCCATCGGGACCAACCTGTGTCTGGTGGTCTTCAAGATGCTGGTGGGGCTGCTGGCCCACTCCATCGCCATCGTTCTGGATGCCATGAACAACCTCAGCGACGCGCTCTCCTCGGTCCTCACCATCCTGGGGACCAAGCTGGCCGGCCGGCCGCCGGACCGGAAGCACCCCTTTGGCTACGGGCGGGTGGAGTATCTCACCGGCCTAGCCATTGCGGGGATCATCCTCTTTGCCGGGGCCAGCTTTGCCGTCACGTCGGTGAAGAAGATCCTCACGCCTGACGCGACCCGCTACTCCGTGGTGACGGTGGTGGTGGTGGCCGTGGCCATCGTCACCAAGCTCCTGCTGGGGGCGTACACCAAGAAGGTGGGGCGGGAGACCAGCTCCGACGCCTTGGCGGCGTCGGGGGCAGACGCCACCTTTGACGCGGTGATCTCCGCCGGGACCCTGGCCGGGGCCCTGATCACCATGACCACCGGCTATGTGCTGGACGGCTGGATCGGGGCGGTGATCTCGCTGGTGATCCTCAAGGCCGGCCTGGAAATGCTGCTGGACACCCTGAGCAGCATCGTGGGCCGCCGGGCGGACAGCCAGCTGACGGGGCAGATCAAGCAGCGGCTTTGTACCGTGGACGGGGTCCTGGGGGCCTACGACCTGGTGCTGCACAACTACGGCCCCACCCGGTCCATGGGCTCGGTGAACGTGGCGGTGTGGGACTGGCGCACGGCGGCGGAACTCCACGCGCTGAGCAAGCAGATCCAGGCGATGATCTGGGAGGAGTACCGGATCTATCTCTACATCGGCTTCTATGCGGAGAACAGCCGGGACGACAGCCTGCGGGCGTTGGAGGAGGAGATCCGAAGCGCCTGCAAGGCGTATCCCTATCTGCTCTCTCTCCACGCCTTTTTCGAGGACAAGCAGACGGGGCGGATCTCCTTTGATGCCGTCATTGACTTTGCCTGTGAGGACAGTCTGGCCCTGGCCGCGCAGATCGAGGCGGACCTGTCCGCCCGGTATCCCGGCCGGCAATTTACCGTGAAGGTGGACCGGGCCTACAGCGACTGAAAGGAGCGACCCCCATGTTTTTGGAAACCACGCCGGAGGGAAAGATCTATAAAGAACTGGCGGCGGACCACTTTGCCGACCCGGAGGGGTTGGGAAAATACGCCCTCTTTCTCCGGCCGTCCCAGGGCGACCTGGTCCCTGCGCCCCAGATGGAGCCCGCCCTGCTCCTCTCCGGCCGCTACCGGCCCATTACACTGGAAGGGCGCAACCTGTTTGTGACCAAGGATTTCTATGCCTTCTTCAAGCACCTGGAGGAAAAGGGGATCGAGGCTACCCACAAGGGCGTGGTGGTCATCGCCATGAACAAGCTCCGGGAAGTGCTGTGGGAGGCCCCGGAGGCCCTGGACAACGCCCGTCTCACGTCAGACGGCAGAAACCTGTATCTCATCAAGAACAAGACCACCAACATCCGCTGAACCACAAACAAAACGCTCCTGTCTGACAAGTCAGACAGGAGCGTTTTTGCGTCGAAGGAAAGGGGATCAATACCGGCCCAGGGTGGCGCTGTCGTCGCCGCTGCCGGAGCGGCCGACCTGGAAGTCGTTGCCGGGCAGGATGGCGTTGAGCAGGATGCCGGCCAGAGCGGCCACGGCCAGGGAGGTCAGGGTGATGGTCACGCTGCCCAGGTGGAAGGTGAGGCCCTCCGTAAAGCCCAGGCCGCAGACCAGGACCACCGCGGCGATGATCAGGTTCCGGCTGTTGGTGAAGTCCACATGGTTCTCCACGATGTTCCGCAGACCGATGGCGGAGATCATGCCGTAGAGGATGAAGCTCACGCCCCCGATGATGGCGGCGGGGATGGTGTTCACCAGATGGGCAAAGGCAGGGGAGAAGGAGAGGATGATGGCATAGATGGCCGCCAGACGGACCACCCGGGGATCGTGGACCCGGGACAGGGCCAGCACGCCGGTGTTCTCGCCATAGGTGGTGTTGGCGGGGCCGCCGAAGAGGCCGGCCAGGGCGGTGGCCACACCGTCGCCCACCAGGGTGCGGTGGAGACCGGGCCGCTCGATGAAGTTCTCGCCCACGGTGGCGGAGATGGCGGAGATGTCTCCGATGTGCTCCATCATGGAGGCCACGGCGATGGGGGCCATGACCAGGATGGCGGACAGGTCAAACTTGGCGAGGCTGCTGCCGGGGTCTGCCAGGAAGGGCTGCAAGCCCAGGACCGGGTGGTCGCCGCCCAGCAGGGTGGTGCCGGCCAGCCCGCTGAAGTCCACCTGTCCGGTGACCAGGGCCACCACATAGCCGCCGGCCACGCCCAGCAGGATGGGCAGGATCTTGACCATGCCCTTGCCCCAGATGTTGGCCACCACGATGATGCCCATGGACACCAGCGCCAGCCACCAGCAGGAGGAGGCGTTGGACACGGCAGAGGGCGCCAGGTTCAGGCCGATGAGGACGATGATGGGGCCGGTGACCACCGGCGGCAGGAAGTACATCACCCGCTGCACGCCGACGGTTTTCACGATGATGGCCAGGATAACGTACAGCAGGCCCGCCACCACGATGCCGCCGCAGGCATACTGGAGCTTTTCACTGGGAGCCATGGCGGCATACATGCCGCTGTCCATGGAAGCCATGGCCGAGAAGCCGCCCAGATAGGCAAAGGACGAGCCCAGGAAGGCAGGGATCTGCAGCTTGGTGCAGAAGTGGAAGAACAGGGTGCCGAAGCCGGCAAAGAACAGGGTGGTCTGGGTGTTCAGGGGCAGGCCGTAGCTCTGCACCAGGATGGGCACCAGCACCGTAGCGCCGAACATGGCAAACATGTGCTGCAGGCCCAGGATGAGCATTTTGGGCACACCCAGGGAACGGGCGTCCCGGATGGCCTGGGAAGGGGTGGGTTGTGACATGATGGTTCTCCTCTCTCTTTTTTGGGGTCAGCGGCTGGCGGGGACCAGCTCTTGGGTGGCCCGGACCAGGGCCTGTGCCAGCAGGTCTACCTGCTGGCGGGTGTTCTCCGGGCCGAAGGAGACCCGCAGCATCCCGTCCCGGACGGCCTTGGACAGGCCCAGGGCGGCATAGACGTGGCTGGCCTTGCCCCGGTGGCAGGCCGAGCCGGCAGACAGGCAGAAGCCCTGGTCGCTGAGGTAGCGCACCACCACCTGGCTGGGATACCCGGGCAGGGAGATGGCGCAGATGTGGGGGGCGTCGCCCGGGGAGACCACCACCAGCGAGGGCAGCACCCGCCGGAAGGTGTCCAGGGCATAGGTTTTCAGGTCCGTCAGATGGGCCTGGTGGTCCTCCAGCTGCTGGCGGCCCAGGGTGGCGGCAGCCGCCAGGGCGGCGATCTGGGGGGTGGCTTCGGTGCCCGAGCGCAGCCCCTTCTCCTGTCCGCCGCCCCGGAGAAGGGGCACGCCCCGGAGACCGGCGCGGAGGTACAGCGCGCCGGAGCCTTTCATGGCTCCGATCTTGTGGCCGCTGATGGTGAGCAGATCGACCCCCAAGCCCTTGGGCGTGAAGGGGATCTTCAGGAATCCCTGCACGGCGTCGGTGTGGAGCAGGGCGGCGGATTTTTTGCGGCGCAGCAGCTGGGCGGCCTCAGCCACAGGCTGGACGGCGCCCGTCTCGTTGTTCACCAGCATCATGGACACCAGCACCGTGTCCGGCCGCAGGGCGGCCTCCAGATCCTCCAGACGGATGTGGCCCTGGGCGTCGGGGGTGAGGTAGGTGACCTCATAGCCCTGGTGTTCCAGGGCCTTGCAGGGTTCGACCACCGCCGCGTGCTCGATGGCGGTGGTGATGATGTGCTTGCCCTTGTGGCGGCCCAGGTGGACGGCCATGGCAATGGCCCAGTTGTCCCCTTCGGTGCCGCCGGAAGTGAAATAGACCTCTTCCGCCTTGCACCCCAGGGCCTGGGCCACTTGGGTTCGGTGTTCCTCCACGGCTCTGGCCGCCTGGGTCCCCAGGCGGTACAGGGAGGAGGGATTGCCGAAGGCCTCGGTCATGGCCTCCGTGGCCGCCTGGGCCGCCTCGGGCAGGACCCGGGTGGTGGCGGCGTGGTCAAAATAGTAGCATGGTTCCATGGACGTGGTCATCCCTCGTTTCTCTCAAAATCGTGTTCCATTGTAAAGACTTGGAGACAAAAAGTCAAGGGAGGCCCCGGAAGGAAGTTTTTCTTGACATAGGTAGATAGTCGATATATTATATAGATAACCTACATAAGGAGGGATGACCATGGCCATCGAGAAAAGCCTGATCACCGGCAGCACGGCGCTGCTGGTCATGAAGCTGCTGGAGGAGGGCGACAAATATGGATATCAAATGGTAGAAGAACTCCGTCAGCGGTCGGAGAAGGTCTTTGAGCTGCGCTCGGGCACCTTATATCCTCTGCTGCACACGTTGGAGCAAAAGGGCTGGATCGTTTCCTGGGAGGAGACCGTTGGGGGGACCCGCCCCAGACGCTACTATCACCTTACCGACGAAGGCCGCAGTCAGCTGGCGGAGAAGGAGGACCAGTGGCACATCTATGCTGCTGCCGTGGAAAAGATCTTGAAAGGAGGCGCAGGATATGCCTGACCGTCTGCAAGAGTATTTGACCCAGGTTGGAGAGCAGATCCGCTGGAAACGTGCCCGCCCCCGTCTTTTGGCCGAGTTGGAGAGCCATCTGCTGGACCAGCGGGACGACTGCCTTTCCCAGGGCATGACGGAGGAGGAGGCGCAGCAAGAGGCTGTGCACCAGATGGGAGACCCGGTGCAGATCGGCCAGTCTTTGGATGAGGTCCACCGTCCCAGGCCCCAATGGAGCCTGCTGGCGGCGGTTCTGGTTCTGGCGGGTGCAGGTGCGGCGCTGCGTCTGTCCCTCACGGCCGGGTGGGTCCGGGGTGGATCTTCCGGGGCTGAGACGATAACGATGCTGTGCCTTGGTGCGGCGGCTCTGGTTGGTGCGTATCTGTTGGACTATACTTGGCTGTGCCGCCGGGGGATCGTGGTGGGATCAGCAGGACTGGGCGTAGTTTGGGCCGTTGGTATATGGATGCAGCGCCACCCCTTTGAGGGCCAATGGGATCTGCTGTTGACGGCGGGGAATGTGCTGGTGTTCTGTCTGCCCCTGCTCTTTGTGCTGTGGGTGCTGCCCTGGCGGGGGAAGGGGGGAAAGGGGCTGCTGGCTGCGTTTCTCTATCTGGGTGCCTTACTGGTGGGATTGCTTTGGAGTTTCCAGACCGTGGGGATGGTCTTTACGGCTGTAATCTGCTCGGGCCTTTTACTGCTGCGGGCAGGAAAGGACTGGTTCGGCTGGGGGAGGAAACGGACCCTGGTGTGCATCCTTGCCGTGGCGGCGCTGTTTCTGGCTGCATTGGGGTTCGTGTTCGTCCGGTATGCCTATGCCAGGGAGCGCCTTGCGCTGCTTCTGGACCCCGCGCAAGACCCTGTTGGCGCTGGGTATCCGTGGATCATGCTCCAACAGGCGCTGCAAGGCGCACAGTGGAGCGGTCCGGGGATGTGGGGAGCGGAGATCCCCTATGAAGTGGCGGTCCCCGATGCCGGGGGAGCCTATTTCCTGGTAACGGTGGTGACCAAACTGGGGTGGCTGCCGGCGGTGGGCATCCTGGCGGCGCTGGGAGGCTTGCTGGTCTGGCTGTTGGTCCGCTCTCTGGCGCAGAAAAACCAGGTGGGCCGCTTGGTGGCCCTGGCTGTGCTGGGAACCATGCTGTTGCGTCTGCTCGTGGGGACATGGACCCTGGTTCTGGGCCTGCCGCAAGGGTGGGCCAGCGGCGTGCCCCTGTTTTTCACGGACGGCGGCGCAGTAGCGGATCTGGCCCTGCTGGGCTTTGTGCTGTCGGTATTCCGGCAGGAGACCCTGCCGATGCCGGGAATTTCCCGTTCGCGCGTGGAATTATCCAGCTGAGAAAACAAAAAAACAATCCCATAAACGGGATTGTTTTGGGAAAGCGGGGACCGCTCCACTCTATTTCTTGGTACGCAGATATTTGATACAGGCCAGGATGACCAGCACGGTCATCAGGAGTTGCAGGAAACCGCTCAGATAGGCAAAGAACATACAAAACACCACCTTTTCATGGGCTGCAATATGTGGTTCTTATTACGGTGCTTAGAGTGGAGATCCCCTCTGCTGTTAGGGAAATCGTACCATAATCAGTGGCAATAGTCAACAATAAATTGGCAATTTATCTTGTTTTTTTCATCTATATCGTCTATGTTCCGGCGCGGTCCAGCGCAAAAACGGTCAAAAAACGGAAGCCCTTTGCTCAAGGCTTCCGTTTTTTGGGTCGCTCACGGCCGAAGAACATGCTGACAATGGCCGGCTCCGGGGGATGGTGAAGCAATCTGATGTTATGGATCTTCCGATGCTTCAGTGCAAAAAGAACCACGCGGCGGCTCCGACTGCGGCCAGAAGGACCACAGCCACAACCCAGTAATAAGAGGTCTTCTTCTTTTTGGGGGCCTCTTTCTTTACATAGTCGTCCTCCTCCTGGTGTGAGGGCTGCTCCGATGGCTGCTGAGGATGGTTGCGGTTCTCTTTGAGTTTCATGGCCAACTCAAGCTCTGCGTCCAGGGGTTCGCCGCAGGAACGACAGAAATACACGTCATCGCTATTATGAAACCCACAATGATGACACCGTTTGGACATTTGCCTCCCCTTCCTTTCTCTCTGCAAGGGTCCCTATCAAAAGATGAAACACCCCAATTTACTCCCTCATTATATCAGGAGAGGAAAAAAGATGCATTATCATAGGATAACAGAGAAGAAAAAGTGGCGCCGCCGGCGCCAAGCCCCCGAACGCCTGCCTCACTTCTCTTGGTTTTCCTGGAGGAGGACGCTCCTCTGGCGGCTCAGGGTGACCGGCGTCATGCCCAGGAAAGAGGCGATGGAGCGGTGGTGGATCTGGTCGATCAGGCCGGGGTATTTTTCCAGGAACCACTGGTATCGCTGCATGGCCGAGCTGCGGCACAGGGTGGTTTTGATCTCCCAGTGCCTAGCAAAGGAGTCCAGGAGCAGCTGGTGATAGAGCTGCTGCAGCTGCTCATACTGCCCCAGCAGCCGCTGGATGTCGGCAATGGGAACGGCCAGAAACTCACAGGCAACGACGGCTTCCAGATAGAGGGGCGAGGGCTGCTGCAAGTCTGCGGCGGGCATGACCGGGCTGCCGGGCTGGACGGCAAAGCAGTCGGTGATCTCCCGCCCGTCTTCGTCGAAGAGATAGCCGCGCACGATCCCCTCCAGCAAAAAGGGGACGACCGCTGGCCGTTCCCCCACGCGGATCAGGAGCTCTCCCTGGTCCAGATGCAGCGGAATGCCGGACTCTAGGAGCGCCTCTATCAACGCAGGATCGGTTAAATGCAGGGTGCCGACAAACAGTTCCAAGGGGGGCATGCGTGCCACCAACTTTCCAGAAGATAGAGAATGGAAATATTATATCATCCTCTGTTCTGCCTTTCAAGGAACATCGGAAAGAAAGCCCACGGGAATGTCTGCCCCTTCCGGCACAGCGCGGCGTCAAAAACGGAAGCCCCATTTCCGGGGCTTCCGTTTTGGCATTACGCGCCGCAGAACAGTTTGCTCAGTGTGGCCTGATAGACCTGCCACAGGGTCAGGCGGGGGACCGCCTCCTGGGCCAGCAGGGGAATGGTCTGGCGGGACGCCCCATCGACCAGCACGGTGAGGGTCCCGATCTGCTGTCCCTGCTCCACCGGCGCTGCCAGGGTGTCGGCCACGGTGAGGGCGGTGGTGACCGTCCCCGCCTGGGCCTTGGGCAGCAGCAGCCGGCATTCCTCGGCCAGGACCGGCTGGACGCTGGGGGCCGTCCCCAGGGAGACCGGGACCGGGATCAGGGGTTCCGAAGGGGCGGCGGTGACCAGGGTCCAGCCGGCAAAGCCGTAGTTGAGCAGGGCCTTGGCCGTCTCGAACCGGTCGGCGGAGGTGGGGGACCCCAGGACCACGGCGATCAGCTCCATGCCCTCCTTCTCGGCGGTGGCCGAGACGCAGAACAGCGCCCCGTCGGTGGAGCCGGTTTTCAGCCCCGTGGCCCCGTCGTAAAAGCGGACGAGCTTGTTGGTGTTGGTCAGGCCGAAGGCCCCGTCCCGGAGGGTGTCCATCCAGATGGTGGTGTAGGTGCGGATATCCGGGTGTTTCAGGATCAGCTCCCGGGACATGAGGGCAATGTCCGCCGCCGAAGAGACGTGGCCCTCGGCGGGCAGGCCGGTGCAGTTGTGAAAGACCGTGTCCGCCATGCCCAGCTCCTGGGCACGCTGGTTCATCTTCTCCACAAAGGCGGCCTCGCTGCCGGCCAGATGCTCCGCCATGGCCACGCAGGCGTCGTTGCCGGAGGCCACGGCGATGGCCTTGAGCATGTCGTGGACGGAGAACTCCTCTCCCTCCTTCATGTATACCTGGGACCCGCCCATGCCCGCCGCCGCGGCGGAGACGGGGACCATGGTCTCTTTGGTCAGGCTCCCTTCCTCCAGGGCTTCCATGATCAGCAGCAGGGTCATGACCTTGGTCACGCTGGCCGGTTCCAGGGGTTGGTGGGCGTGTTCCTCATAGAGCACGTCGCCGGTGGTTTTCTCCATCAGCACCACGGCCTTGGCATCCACCGCCGGCCCTGCCGCCTGGGCAGGGAACAGGCCGCCGCAGAGCAGGAGCGCGAGGGCGAAGGCACAGAATTTTTTCATAGCAGGACCTCCCGGTGTTCTCGGTTGTCTCTACGCTATGCCGGCCCGGCGCGGGATAGACCTGGCACGAAACAGCCCGCAGGAAATGCTTCCTGCGGGCTGGTGGTCAGAGGGCGCGGTAGATCTCGCTGCGGATCTTGCTCTTGCCGCCCAGGGCGCTGTCGATCATGGACAGGAATTTCTCCCGGTCGTCCGGCAGGGTCCCCTTCAGGGGCAGGTAGTTGGAGGCGTGGTTGCTGGTGAAGTGGAAGGGGCCGTAGTCCAGCCCCGCCACCAGGGCGCGGGTCTCTTCCAGATACTCCCGGGGGGTGATGAGCTGGAAGCGCCCCTCCTGCACGTCCTTGTACATGGGGGAGTTTGGCTCGGGCATATAGGACAGGCAGGAGACGTGGTTGGCCTGCATCTGGTTGAGGACCCGGATGGTCTCCTGCACATGGTGCTGGGAGGGCTCTCCGGGGCCGGCCAGCCCCAGGATGACCGTCACCCACAGGTCGATGCCGGCGTTTTTCAGCAGCCCTGCAGCCTGGAGCATCTGCTGGGAGGTCACGCCTTTGTTGACCTGTTTCAGCAGGTCATCCCAGCCGCTTTCCACGCCCAGATAGGCCCGGGTGAGGCCGGCCTGCCGCAGCTCGATGAGCTGCTCCTGGCTCTTGGTCATGGTGCTGCGGGTGCCGGCGTACACGGTCACCTGGCGCAGGCGGGGGAAGGCCGCATACAGGGCCTCCAGGATCTGTAACAGGTGGGCCTGGCGCATGACGATGGCGTCGCCGTCGCAGAGAAAGACCTTGTCGACGTTCTCCGGCCCATAGTATTCCCGGGCCATGGCGATGTCCTCGATGATCTCCTTCATGGGGCGCACATGGAACTTTTTGGTCTTATACATCCCGCAGAAGGTACACTTGTTGTGGGAGCAGCCCACCGTACATTGCAGCAGGTAGCTGCGCCACTCTCCGGGGGGACGATAGATCTGACCTTCATAACGCATGAACGATTCCTCCTGTCTCACTCAGCCTGAGCGGCCGAGGGTATGATTTTTTTCAGGGCCTTTTCGGCCTTTTTGCGGGGAAGCATCACCTCGCGCCCGCAGCCGGTGCAGCGCAGGCGGAAGTCCATGCCCACCCGCAGCACCTCCCAGCGCCGGGCGCCGCAGGGGTGTTCCTTTTTCATTTCCAGCACGTCGCCGGGCTGAATCTCCACGGTATGCCACCTCCCTCGTGCAGGGCAGCGGGGCAAGTTTCTGCCCCTGGATGAATAGGATCTAACAAAAGACAGCCCCCTTCCCCTCCTGGGGGAAGAGAAAGGAAGCACGCCTATGTCCAAGCAATATCCCCCGGAAGGGGGTCTTCTTTCCACGCCGGAGAACCGGGCCGCCGCCGCGACCCTGGCCGGTCTGCGCCGCTGCCAACAGGACGAGACCGTTCTGGAAGGCCGGGCGGTGCTGTGTACCCCGGACCACGACCTGGTGGTCCAGCTGGGGCCGTTTACCGGGCTCATCCCCCGCCAGGAGGCTGCGCTGGGCATCCGGGAGGGGACCGTGCGGGAGATCGCCATTCTCTCCCGGGTGGGAAAGCCCATCGCCTGCACGGTGACCGCAGCGGGGGAGGGGAAGCTGCTGCTCTCCCGCCGCCGGGCCCAGGAGCTGGCGCTGGCCCGGCTGCTGGCCTTGCCGGTGGGAACGATCCTGCCGGCGGTGGTCACCCACCTGGAAGGGTTTGGCGCCTTTGTGGATGTGGGGTGCGGGGTGCCATCGATGATCGGCATTGAAAACTGCTCGGTCTCCCGCATCGCCCACCCGGACCGGCGGTTCGTTCCCGGTCAGGCCATCCATGCCCTGCTCACCGGCCAGGACCCGGCGCTGGGGCGGCTCTATCTGTCCCACAAGGAGCTGCTGGGGACCTGGGCGGAGAACGCCGCCCGGTTCGCACCGGGGATGACCGTGGCGGGCTGGGTCCGGGGCGTGAAGCCCTACGGGACCTTTGTGGAGCTGGCCCCCAACCTCACCGGCCTGGCCGACCAGACGGAGGGCTTGGAAGAGGACGACCGGGTGAGCGTATACCTCAAGGCCATCCAGCCGACCCGGCGGAAGATCAAACTGACCATCCTGGAACGCCTGCCGCCCCACCCCCAGCCGGAGCCGTTTTCCTATGTGGTCGCCGACGGGCAGCTCACCGGCTGGGACTATGGCGCGGCGGTCAGCCGTCCCCTTTGATCCGCGCCCAATAGGCCTTGGCGGCCTGTTCGGTTTTGTTTTCGCCGTAGTGGTAGTATACCCGGTCTTTCAGGGCGTCCGGCAGGTATTGCTGGGCGACGTAGTGGTGGGGGTAGTCGTGGGCGTAGCGATAGGTCTGCCCGTGCCCCAGCTTGGCGGCGCCGCCGTAGTGGGCGTCCCGCAGGTGGGCGGGCACCTCGCCGGTGTTCCCGTTTCGCAGGTCGGCCATGGCCTGGTCGATGGCCAGGATGCCGCTGTTGGATTTCGGGCAGGTGGCCAGGAAGAGGGCGGCCTGGGTCAGAGGCAGCCGGGCCTCGGGCAGGCCCAGCATGTTGGCGCTGTCCACGCAGGCTTTCACGATGGCCACCGCCTGGGGGTGGGCCAGCCCCACGTCCTCGCTGGCCATGACCAGCAGCCGGCGGCAGGGGGAGATCAGGTCTCCGGCCTCCAGCAGCCGGGCCAGGTAGTGGACGGCGGCGTCGGGATCGGACCCCCGAATGGATTTCTGAAAGGCGGAGAGGATGTCGTAGTGGGCGTCGCCGTCCCGGTCATACCGGTTGGCGGAGCTTTGGGCCACGGCGTCGGTCTCTGCCAGGGTGAGGAAGCGCGTTCCCTTGTCCTGGGCGTGGGCGGCAAAGAGGGCCTCCACGGCGTTGAGGGATTTGCGGACGTCCCCGCCGCAGCGGCGGGCGATGGCCTCCGGCACCCCGTCCTCCCAGCGGACGGGGGCGTTCTGGTCCCGGCCCAGGGTCTCGATCCCCGCCAGGACCACCGGCAGGACCTCCTCCGGGGTCAGGGGCTGGAAGGGAAAGACCGTGGCGCGGCTGAGCACGGCGTTGTAGACGAAAAAGTAGGGGTTCTCCGTGGTGGAGGCGATGAGGGTGAGGGAGCCGTTCTCCATGAACTCCAGCAGGGATTGCTGCTGCTTCTTGTTGAAATACTGGATCTCATCCAGATACAGCACCACGCCCTCCGGGGCCAGGAGGGTCCCCACGTCTGCCGTGACCGCTTTGATGTCTGCCAGGGAAGCGGTGGTGGCGTTGAGGCGGTAAAAGGGCCGGCCGATCCGGGCGGCGGCGATCTCTGCCACGGTGGTCTTGCCGGTGCCGGAAGGCCCGTAAAAGATCATGTTGGGGATGGCCCCACCCTGGATGATCCGCCGCAGCACCCCGTCCTCTCCCAGAATATGCCGCTGCCCGGCCACCTGGTCGATGGTCTTGGGCCGCAGTCGGTCTGCCAGCGGCTGATACATGGCGCAGGCCCCCTTTCCGAAGTCAGTAAAAAAATAGGGAGGACGACGGTGGTCGTCCTCCCTATTTTAACAGTTGTCGTCCGTTCCGTAAAGGGATATTTTCTCCCTGGCTTGTGCCGTCGGGTTCGGGCCGATTACTCGTACATGGGATACTTGGCGGTGATGGCAGCCACGGCGGCGCGGATGTCGTCCTGCTTGGTGTCGAACTCGGTGGCGGTCTGCCAGATGAGCTGGCCGATGACCTTCATGTCCTCCTCCCGCAGGCCGCGGCTGGTGGCGGCGGGCACGCCCACGCGGATGCCGCTGGTGACGAAGGGGGACTGGGGATCGTCGGGGATGGTGTTCTTGTTGACGGTGATGTTCACCTGGTCCAGGCGCTTCTCCATCTCCTTGCCGGTGATGTTGGCCGGGCGCAGGTCCACCAGCATCAGGTGGTTGTCGGTGCCGCCGGAGACCAGCTGGAAGCCGGCGTCCATAAGGCTCTGGGCCAGGACGTTGGCGTTTTTCAGCACCTGCTCCTGATAGGTCTTGAACTCGGGCTTGAGGGCCTCGCCGAAGGCCACGGCCTTGGCGGTGATGATGTGCATGAGGGGGCCGCCCTGAGAGCCGGGGAAGATGGCCTTGTCGATCTTCTTGGCGTGCTCTTCCTTGCACAGGATCACGCCGCCCCGGGGGCCGCGCAGGGTCTTGTGGGTGGTGGTGGTGACCACGTCGGCATAGGGAACGGGGGAGGGATGCAGGCCGGTGGCCACCAGGCCGGCGATGTGGGCCATGTCCACGAAGAGGTAAGCGCCCACTTCGTCGGCGATCTCCCGGAACGCCTTGAAGTCGATGATGCGGGGATAGGCAGACGCGCCGGCAATGATCATCTTGGGCTTGCACTGCTTGGCCAGATCCCGGACCTGATCGTAGTCGATGAGATGGGTCTTGGGGTCGACGCCATAGGGAACGATGTTATAGTTGATGCCGGAGTAGTTGACGGGGCTGCCATGGGTCAGGTGGCCGCCGTTGTCCAGGTTCATGCCCATGACGGTGTCGCCCACATTGCACAGGGCCTGATAGACAGCGTAGTTGGCGGAAGCGCCGCTGTGGGGCTGGACATTAGCATGCTCAGCGCCGAAGAGGGCTTTGGCCCGGTCCCGTGCCAGGTCTTCCACCACGTCAACGCATTCGCAGCCACCATAGTAGCGCTTGCCGGGGTAGCCCTCAGCATACTTGTTGGTGAGCACGGAAGAGGCGGCGGCCAGCACGGCCTCGCTGACGAAGTTTTCCGAAGCGATCAGCTCAATGTTTCTGCGCTGACGATCGTACTCTGCCTTAACGGCGTTACCCACCTGGGGGTCCTGCTGGATCAGAAAATCAATGACATCTTTGACCACGATATTCGCTCCTTTTTTCTCTTAATGTTGCGCGTCTATGATGACGGGTTATTGGCTCATTATACTCTACTTTTTTCAAAATGCCAATGACTCTGCCGGAAGTTTGTGCTATACTATTTCCACAAAGTTCCATCCAAACAGAGAAAAAGGAATCGGTAGTTTTATGAAAAATCCCAAAGAAGTTTCTGCCATCGTTGAGACCCTCAAAACGTGCTATCCCGAGGGCATTTGTTCCCTGCAATACGAGAAAGATTATGAGCTGCTGTTTGCCACCCGTCTGTCGGCCCAGTGTACCGATGAGCGGGTCAACCAGGTCACCCCCGCCCTGTTTGCCCGCTTTCCCACGTTGGAGGAGCTGGCCGGGGCCGAGCCGGCCGACGTGGAGCCTTATATCCACTCCTGCGGCTTCTTCCGGGCCAAGGCCCGGGACATCGTTCTGGCCTCCCGGATGCTGTTGGAGCGGTACCAGGGCAAGGTCCCCGGCACCATGGAGGAGCTGCTGGCCCTGCCCGGGGTGGGGCGCAAGACGGCCAACCTCATCCTGGGGGACGTCCACCACGTCCCCGGCGTGGTGGTGGCAGACACCCACTGCATCCGCATCACCGGCCTGCTGGGCCTGACCGACGGCTCCAAGGACCCGGGGAAGGTGGAGAAGCAGCTGCGGGCCTGCCTGCCGCCGGAGGAGTCCAACGACTTCTGCCACCGGATGGTCCTCCACGGACGGGCGGTCTGTCGGGCGAGAAAGCCGGACTGCGCCCAATGCGCTCTGCGCCCCTGGTGCGACCATTTCCAGAAGCAGGGATGAAGAAAAAGCCCTTTGGGACCCATGCTGTCCCAAAGGGCTTTGCTGTGAAAAGCGGTTATTTTGTGGCCCAGTTCCCGGTGGCCATGGCGGTCAGATAGGCGTTGATGAACCCATCCAGGTCCCCGTCCATGACGCCGTTGACGTTGCTGGTCTCATAGGCGGTGCGGGTGTCCTTGACCAGGGTGTAGGGCATAAAGACATAGGAGCGGATCTGGCTGCCCCACTCGATCTTCAGCTGCACGCCCTTCAGGTCGGAGATCTTCTCGAACTGGCTGCGCTCGGTCTGGCAGGAGACCACCACGCCGGTGGGCAGGTGGATCAGACGCACGGCGGAGGAGGTCTTGTTCACGTGCTGGCCGCCGGCGCCGCTGGCCCGGTAGACCTGCATCTCGATGTCCTCGGGGCGGATCTCCACCTCCACGTCGTCGGGCAGGTCGGGCATGACCTCCACCGAGGCGAAAGAGGTCTGCCGCCGGGCGTTGGCGTCAAAGGGAGAAACCCGGACCAGCCGGTGGACGCCGTGCTCGCCCCGCAGGTAGCCGTAGGCATTTTCGCCCTCGATCATGATGGTGGCGGACTTCAGCCCGGCCTCATCGCCCTCCTGGTAGTCCATGACCTTGTAGGTGAAGCCGTGGCGCTCGGCCCAGCGGGTGTACATCCGGTAGAGCATCTGGGCCCAGTCCTGGGCCTCGGTGCCGCCGGCCCCGGCGTGGAAGGCCAGGATGGCGTTGGAGGCATCATACTCTCCGGTGAGCAGGGTCTGGAGCTTGGCGGTCTCCATGCTCTGCACCAGGGCCTCGTACTCCTGCTCCAGCTCGGGCAGAAGGGACTCGTCCTCCTCTTCGTTGCCCATTTCACACAGGACCATCATGTCCTCCCAGGAGGTGCGGCGCTTGGCCTGGGACTCCAGCTTGCTCTTTTCCTGCTTGAGCTTCTGCAGCACCCGCTGGGATTTTTCCGGGTTGTCCCAAAAACCGTCGGCGGCGCACTGGGCCTCCAGGAAGTCCACCTCCCGGGCGGCGTTTTCCAGGTTCAGCGCCTGTTCCAGCTCGTCCAGCTGGGGGAGAAGGTTGTTGAGCTTTACCTTATATTCATCAAATTGAAGCATCGCGGCGCTCCCTCACATTCTAAAGAAATTAAGCGGATTTATTATATCTGAAATCCTTCCAAAATGCAACCGAAAGAGGCAGACCTTCCGCTGCCGGCGGCCAAAGACGCCGGCATGGAAAAACAGTCGTTCCGACAATGGGATCGGAACGACTGTTTTTTGGCTTATGGGACCAGCGTTTTTCGCATCACGCTGGGAAAGCAGTCCACCTGAAATTGCAGGCAGGAGAGACAGCGGGAAATGGGCGGGGCCTGTTCCGGCGGAACGACCTCCCAGCCGACCCGCTGGTAAAAACCAGGGACCTTGCCCACCAGCCAGCACGTCTGTGCGCCCAGCCGGGCGGCCTCGGCTTCGGCTTCTGCCAAAAGCCGGCTACCCAATCCAGTGCCCCGGCAGGACGCTGTCACGGCCAGGTGGGCCAGGACAACGTGTCCGGCCCGCCGCTGCAGGGTAGCTGCTGCCAAAAGGCGGCGCTGCGCCGGGTCATCACAGCGCCACAGGGCCACCGTCCCCGGCGGGGAGACGGTAGCGGGCGTGACCTCCAACCCGCTGCTGCGGTAGAGCAGCGAGAGGGGATAGAAGTCCTCGGTCCGGGTGATGACATACGACATGGCGGCCTCCTCCTGCCGTCCCCAAGGCGCGGGGACGAGATCCGATCGGGCTGGTGCTCAGGCCTGGCCCAGCTGCTTGGCGATCTCTTCGGCGAAGTTCTCTTCCTTCTTCTCCAGGCCCTCGCCTCTCTCATAGCGATAGAAGCCCTTGACCTGGATGGAGCCGCCCACTTCCTTGGCCACAGCAGCCACGTGCTTCTCCACGGAGACCTTGTTCTCCTTGACGAAAGCCTGCTGCATCAGGCAGTTCTCCTCATAGTACTTGCCCAGCTTGCCCATGACGATGCCTTCCTTGACCTTCTCGGGCTTGGCGGCCATCTTGGGGTCGTTGGCCATCATGGCCAGCTGGATCTCCTTCTCCTTGTCCAGGGTCTCCTGGCTCACGTCGGACTTGTCCAGGAAAGCGGGGTTCATGGCGGCGATCTGCATGGCCAGGTCCTTGCCCAGCTCCTCCACGGCGGCGTTGTCCTCCAGGCCGGCGGAGACCTCCAGGTTCAGCAGCACGCCGATGCGGCCGTTCATGTGGTTGTAGGCCACGCTCTTGCCGCTGTCATAGCGCTCGAAGCGGCGGATCTTGATGTTCTCGCCGATGGTCAGCACCATCTCCTGCAGCGCCTGCTGCACGGTCAGGCCGGTCTTGCGGTAGGGCAGGGTCATGAGGGTCTCCATGTCCACGGGACCCCACTTGCCCACCACATAGCAGACATCCTTTACAAACTCGATGAACTTGTCGTTCTTGGCCACGAAGTCGGTCTCGGCGTTGACCTCCACCAGGGCGGCGCCGTCTGCGAAGACCTCGGCGTAAGCCATGCCCTCGGCGGCGATGCGGCCGGCCTTCTTCTGGGCAGCGGCCAGGCCCTTTTCTCTCAGCAGCTCAACGGCCTTGTCCATGTCGCCGTCGGTGTCGGCCAGTGCCTTCTTGCAGTCGAGCATACCCACGCCGGTCATCTCGCGCAGGGTCTTTACGTCAGCAGCAGTAAATGCCATGGGAACAAACCTCCAATAATCCAGTTAAAGTAAAATCAATCTCAAAACATTAAATTGTATTTGCATAGGGCGGATGCCCGTTGAAAACGGGCATCCGAAACACGCGAAAGGCTCAGGCCTCAGCGGCCTCGTCCTTCTCCTTGGCGGCCTCGGCGGCGTCAGCGCCCTGCTTGCCCTCCTGGATGGCGTTGGCCATGACAGAGGAGATCAGCCGGATGGCGCGGATGGCGTCGTCGTTGCCGGGGATCACATAGTCGATCTCGTCGGGGTCGCAGTTGGTGTCCACGATGGCGACGATGGGGATGTTCAGCTTGCGGGCCTCGTTGATGGCGTTGCGCTCCTTGCGGGGGTCCACCACGAACAGGGCGCCGGGCAGGCGCTTCATGTCGACCACGCCGCCCAGGTACTTCTCCAGCTTGGCGATCTCGCCCAGGTGCTTGATGACTTCCTTCTTGGGCAGCATGTCGAAGGTGCCGTCCTCCTGCATCTTTTTCAGCTGGTTCAGACGGTCCACACGGCCGCGCATGGTCTTGAAGTTGGTGAGCATACCGCCCAGCCACCGGGCGTTGACATAGAACATGCCGCAGCGCTGTGCCTCCTCACGGATGGCGTCCTGGGCCTGCTTCTTGGTGCCCACGAACAGCAGGCTCTGGCCGTTCTCGGAGAGCTGACGGACGAAGTTGTAAGCCTCCTCCAGCTTCTTCACGGTCTTCTGCAGGTCAATGATGTAGATGCCGTTGCGCTCGGTGTAAATGTAGGTGGCCATCTTGGGGTTCCAGCGGCGGGTCTGGTGACCGAAGTGCACGCCTGCCTCAAGAAGCTGTTTCATAGATACGACTGCCATGGATTGTTTCCTCCTGATTGTTTTAGTTGGTACCTCCGGGGCCCTCATCCGCGCGGCCAACCCGGGAAATTTCCTCCGGGCACACGGCCGTTTGTCAGGACCCCGTACGGAATCGGTTGATATTTTACCACAACAGGCCGAAGATTGCAAGAATTTTTTCGCGCGTTCGGGCAGGTTTTCTGTCCCGGAGAACGGCTGGTCCGGCGCAGCGCCCCGCCGGACCGGACCGGGGGCGTGCGCCATTCTGCCGACGGCGCAAAAAGGGGTGCGATGGGGAAGCCCTGGGAAAGGAGGAACTTTTTGCCGGATGCCTCCGAAACAAAGGGAGCGAAACCCCGTCCCCCCTGGTATGGCCGCTCTTTTTCCGGGAGATACTGACACCAGCAACGGAAAAAGGGGGAGCCCCAATGGGACGGCTCAACAAAGTAGAGATCAGCGGCGTCAACACCGCCGAGCTTCCGGTCCTTTCCCGGGAGCAAGCCAAAGACCTGTTTCGTCAGGCCCGCGCCGGCAGCCAGCAGGCCCGCCAGGATCTGATCCAGGGCAACCTGCGTCTGGTCCTGAGCGTCATCAAGCGGTTTGAAGGCCGCAGCGAAAACCCCGACGACCTGTTCCAGGTGGGTTGTGTGGGGCTGATCAAAGGCATCGACAATTTCAATGTAGACCTGGACGTCTTTCCCAGCACCTACCTGGTGCCCATGATCGTGGGGGAGATCCGCCGCTACCTCCGGGACAACAGCGCGGTCCGGGTCTCCCGCTCCATGCGGGACACGGCCTACAAGGTCCTGCAAGCCAAGGAGGCCTATGTGGCCGAGCACCAGCGGGAGCCCAGCGTGGAAGAGATCGCCAAGCTCCTGGACCTCAAGCGGGAGGAGGTGGTCTTTGCCCTGGACGCCATTGTAGACCCGGTCTCCCTGTATGAGCCGGTCTATTCCGACGGCGGGGATACCATCTGCGTCATGGACCAGGTGAAGGACACCGACAACACCGACGAAAACTGGCTGGAACAGATCGCCCTCAAAGAGGCCATGGACCGGCTCAGCGACCGGGAAAAGCGCATCCTCCGCCTGCGCTTTTTTGAAGGCAAGACCCAGATGGAGGTTTCCGCGCACATCGGCTTGTCTCAGGCCCAGATCTCCCGGCTGGAGAAGAACGCCATTCAGAAGATCAAAAAGGAGTTGTGAACCCCGGATGTCCGCCCATCAAAGGCACGACCGCCCCCTCCCCGGTTGGGGAGGGGGCGGCGATGGAGGAAAAGGAAGTGGGGTCAAAGGCGGTAAATATCCTTGGGGTCCAGGGTAGAGACGTGGTTCTCGTCCAGGACCTTCATGGCGGCCTCGGCGTTGTCCGGCCGCAGGACCACCACGGCGTGGCCATCCTGGCTGCCCACGAAAGCATACATATATTCCAGGGAGAGGTTTGCGGCGGAGAGCAATTTCAGCACGCCCGTCAGGCCGCCGGGGCGGTCGTCGATGACCACCGCCAGAACGTCGTTCTGTTTGACGATGAAGTCGTGGTCCCGCAGGACCTGGCAGGCCCGGTCCGGGTCGTTGACGATCAAGCGCAGGATGCCGAAGTCGGTGGTGTCGGCTAGGGTGAGGGCGCTCATGTCGATGCCGCTTTCCCCCAAAATCTGGGTGACCTCGCTGAGCTTGCCGGGTGCGTTTTCGATAAAGACAGAGATCTGTTTGAGTAACATGTCGGAGCCTCCTTGCTTACAGTTTGCGGTTGTCGATGATCCGCTGGGCTTTGCCCTCGCTGCGGGCGATGGTCTTGGGGTTGACCAGATGGACCTTGGCCCCGATGCCCAGCATGGAGCGCAGCTGGGCCACGATCTTCCGCTCCAGGGTCTCCACGGAACGGATGTCGTCGGAGAAGAGCTGCTCGCTCATTTCCACGTTGATGTCCAGGGTGTCGGTGTTGTTCTCCCGGCCCACGATGATCTGATAGTTGGGGGTGATGTTCTCGCCGCTGACCTTCAGCAAGACCTCCTCGATCTGAGAGGGGAAGACGTTCACGCCGCGGACGATGAGCATGTCGTCCGACCGGCCCATGGGCTTGGCCATCCGCACATGGGTGCGGCCGCAGGCGCAGGGGGTGCGGTCCAGCACGCAGATGTCCCGGGTGCGGTAGCGCAGCAGGGGGAAGGCTTCCTTGGTGATGGAGGTAAAGACCAGCTCTCCCTTCTCGCCGTCGGGGAGGACCTCTTCGGTCTCCGGGTCGATGATCTCGGCGATGAAGTGGTCCTCGCAGATGTGCATCCCGTTTTGCTCGCTGCACTCATAGGAGACGCCGGGCCCGGACAGCTCGGTCAGGCCGTAGATGTCATAGGCCTTGATGCCCAGCTTGTTCTGGATGTCCTGACGCATTTCCTCGGACCAGGCCTCGGCGCCAAAGATGCCGGCCTTGAGCTTGATCTGCTCCTTCAGTCCCCGTTCCAGAATGCTCTCGGTCAGGAAGGCGGCATAGGAAGGGGTGCAGCAGAGGATGGTGGACCCAAGGTCACACATGAACTGGATCTGCCGGTCGGTGTTGCCCGAGGACATGGGCAGGGTCAGAGCGCCCATTTTGTGCGCGCCGCCGTGGAGACCGGCGCCCCCTGTGAACAGACCATAGCCATAGGAGACATGGACCACGTCTTCGTTGGTCCCGCCGGCGGCCATGATGGCCCGGGCGCAGCAGTCCTCCCACAGATCCACGTCGTGCTGGGTGTAAAAGGCCACCACCCGCCGCCCGGTGGTGCCGGAGGTGGAGTGGATGCGGACGCAGTCGCCCAGAGGCTTGGCCAACAGGCCATAGGGATAGGCTTCCCGCAGGTCGCTTTTGGAGACGAAGGGGAGCTTGTGCAGATCCTCCACCCCGTGGATGTCGTCGGGGGTGAGGCCCTTGGCCTCCATTTTGGCCCGATAATAGGGGACGTTGTCATAGACGTGGCGCACCTGGCGGACCAGACGTTCGCTTTGCAGCGCGCGCAACTGGTCCTGGGGCATGGTTTCGATCTCGGGTTGATACATGGGCATGAAAATCAGTCCTTACTCTTTGGAATCGCCAATGAAATGGTTTATAATTATAGAAACATAATGTTTTACTTATGCTAAGTATAGCACCATCGGGAGAAAAGTCAAGAGGGAATCTGGCACTTGTCCAGAAAACCGATCGGCCTCCGTTAATCATCTTGTGGAGGGAACAAGATAATTCAGTATCAAGTATAATATGGTGTTGACTTTTGCATTTTATGGTGCTATTCTAATATAGAAAACAAGATAACTCCATTCCCATATTAGCAAAGGAGGGGCGGACCATGACAGAATCTTTGGCCTATCCCGGCGGAGGTGTCCGCCGGCAGAGCGTGGGGGAGGAGATCCTCAACGCGATCACCCACGGCATGGGGGCCTTGCTGGCGGTGGTGGGCACGGTGCTGCTGGTGCTGCGGGCCACGGCCTATGGAGAGCTGAAAAACGTGATCAGCGTGGCCATCTTCGGCGGCTCGATGATCCTGCTGTATCTCATCTCCTGTCTGTACCACGCCCTGCCGCCCTCCCGGGGCAAGCAGGTGTTTCAGGTGCTGGACCACTGCTCCATTTTCCTGCTGATCCTGGGGACTTACACGCCCATCTGCCTGATCACCGTGGGCGGGACCTTCGGCATGGTCATCTTTGGCATCAACCTCACCTGCGGCGTGCTGGGCATCGTCCTCAACGCCATCAGCCTCAAGCGGTGGAAGAAGGTCTCCATGGTGCTGTATATCGTCATGGGCTGGCTGGGGGTCTTGGCCTTTCCCGTGATTTTACGGAATATGAAGCTGTCCGGCATTCTCCTGCTGCTGCTGGGCGGCGTGGCCTATACCGTGGGCGTGTTCTTTTACCGGCAGAAGGAAAAACCCTACCGCCACGGCATCTGGCATTTCTTTGTGCTGGCCGGCACAGTGCTGCAATTTTTGCCGGTGTACAGCAGCTGCTGTGGCTGACAACACCAGAGAGAAAAGGAGCATCCAACATGAGAGAATATGTCATTGTCACCGATTCCTGCTGTGACTTCCCCCCCAAACTGGTCCAGGACCTGGGCGTGACGGTGATCCCGCTGTCGGTCCAGCTGGGGAACGATCGTTTTCACAATACCCCCGAGGAGGCCCCGGACAGCCATGTCTTTTACACCCGGCTGAGCCAGGGCGAACCGGCCCAGACCTCTGCCCCCAACGTGGAGGAGTTCAAGGACTGCTTCCGTCCCTTCCTGCAGGCAGGGCAGGACGTGCTCTACCTGGGCTTTTCCTCCGGCCTGAGCGGCACCTATCACAACGCCGCCATCGCCGCCGAGGAGCTGTGGGAGGAATTTCCTGCGGCGGAGATCCAGACCGTGGACACCCTCTGTGCTTCCCTGGGCCAGGGGCTGCTGGTGGACCTGGCCGTGCAGGAACAGCGCAAGGGCAAGACCTTGCAGCAGGTCCTGGCCTTTGTCCATGAGACCATTCCCCACCTGTGCCATTGGTTCACTGTGGGTGACCTGAGCCAGCTGCGCCGGGGCGGCCGCCTGTCGGCGGGCAAGGCCATTGTGGGCAACCTGCTCAACATCAAGCCCGTTCTGCATGTGGACGACGAGGGCCACCTGGTCCCTATGGAATCGGCCAAAGGCCGGAAGAAATCCGTCCAGGCCCTGCTCCGGCACATGGAGGAGACGGCCATCGACCCGGAACACCAGCGGGTGTATATCAGCCACGGGGACTGTCTGGCCGACGCCCAGGCGCTGGCCGAGCTGGTCCGCACCCGGCTGAACGTCTCTTCGGTGACCATTGGCGACGTCGGCCCGGTGATCGGCGCCCACTCTGGGCTGGGGACCCTGGCCCTGTTCTTCCTGGGCAGCAAACGATAAGTTCATTTGCGGCAAGCCGCTGCGCTCCCTCTGTCCGCCCTCTTTCCGGGGCAGACCGGGGGAGCGCTTGTTTTGCGCCGGGAAAACGCCGCCCCTGCCGGATGGGTTCCGGCAGGGGCGGCGGGACGTTACAGGGCGTGAATGACGATCTTGCCCTCCTCCACCACCGCCTTCAAGATGGTGATGGGGTGCAGATAGCTGTCGATGATCTTGGTGGCGATGGGATCTTCCAGCGTCTTCTGGATGTGCCGGCGCAGGTTCCGCGCGCCGTAGGCGGCGGAGTAGGAGTCCTCCACTAGCTGATCCAGGACGCTGTCGTCCCAGGAGAAGGTGAGGCTCTTTTCTTCCAGCACCTGCTGCAGCTCATCCAGCATGATCCGGGCAATGGCGCGGAAGTTCTCCTTGGAGAGCTGGTTGAAGCAGATGACCTCATCCACCCGGTTGAGGAACTCCGGCCGCAGGAACTGCTGCAGGGCCTTCATGGCCTTGTCTTTGTTCAGCTCGTTGGCGGTCTTGCCAAAGCCCAGGGGACCGGAGCTGCTCTCGCTGCCGGCGTTGGAGGTCATGACGATGATGGTGTTTTCAAAGTTCACCACCCGTCCCTGGGCGTCGGTGATGTGGCCGTCGTCCAGGATCTGCAGCAGGATGTTCAGCACGTCGGGATGGGCCTTTTCGATCTCGTCGAAGAGAACCACGGAGTACGGCTTCCGGCGGATCTTCTCCGTCAGCTGGCCGGCCTCGTCGTAGCCCACATAGCCCGGGGGAGAGCCGATGATCCGGGAGACCGAGTGCTTTTCCATGAACTCGGACATATCCAGCCGGATGAGGGATTCCGGGGCGTGGAAGAGGTCCTCGGCCATGCGCTTGACCAGCTCCGTCTTGCCCACGCCGGTGGAGCCGACGAAGATGAAGGAGACGGGCTTGCGCTTGGAGGTCACGCCCACCCGGTTCCGCCGGATGGCGGCGGCGACTGCGGCGATGGCCTCGTCCTGGCCCACCACATGGGCTTTCAGACGCTCTTCCAGCTTGGCCAGGCGCTCGTATTCCTGCTCCTGGATGGTGCTGGCGGGGATCTTGGTCCACAGCTCCACTACCCGGGCCAGGCTTTCCAGGGTCAGGGCAGGAGGCTCCTGCTGGCCCAGGGTCTGCTGCTCCTGGAGGAGCTTCAGCTCTTTGCTCCGCAGCTCGGCCAGCCGTTCATAGGCCTGGTCGCTGCCGTCGGCCACCATGACCTCCCGCTCCCGGTCGATGTCGTCCAGTTCTTTCTGGACCTCCATGCTCCGGGCCAGATCCTTGTTGCGCAGGTTCACGTCCGAGCAGGCCTCGTCGATCAGGTCGATGGCCTTGTCGGGCAGGAAGCGGTCGGTGATATACCGCTCCGACATGAGCACCGCCAGACGGGCCATATCGGGGGTGATCTTCACCTGATGGAAGGATTCATAATAGGGGGCGATGCCCTTGATGATCTCCACGGCGTCCTCGATGGTGGGCTCGTTGACGATCACCGGCTGGAAGCGCCGCTCCAGCGCGGAGTCTTTCTCGATATACTTCCGGTACTCCACCAGGGTGGTGGCGCCGATGACCTGGATCTCCCCCCGGGACAGAGCGGGCTTGAGGATGTTGGCGGCGTTCATGGACCCCTCCGCATCCCCGGCGCCCACCAGGTTATGGACTTCGTCGATGACCAGGATGATGTTGCCCAGCTTTTTGATCTCCTCAATGAGGCCCTTCATCCGGCTCTCAAACTGGCCCCGGAACTGGGTCCCGGCCACCAGGGAGGTGAGGTCCAGCAGATAGACCTCTTTGTCCTTCAGCTTATAGGGGACATCGCCCTGGAAGATCTTCATGGCCAGGCCCTCGGCGATGGCGGTCTTGCCCACGCCGGGCTCACCGATGAGGCAGGGGTTGTTCTTCTGCCGGCGGTTGAGGATCTGGATGACGCGCTCCAGCTCCTGCTCCCGGCCGATCATCCGGTCCAGCTTTCCCTCCGCGGCCTTCCGGGTGAGGGAGATGCAGTGGTTTTCCAGGAACTTCCGCTTGGTGCGGTTTTTGCGCTCACCCTTTTCCTCCCGGGCAGAGCGGCCGCCCTCGGTGGGCTTGGGGGAGAGGTCCGGCAGGTCCTCCTTTTTCTCCCCGTCCTGGTTGGTCATGTTTCCCATGAGCTTGTTCAGGAAGGGGAAGGTGGCGGTGCGGCCGTCCTCCTCATCGTCGTCGTCCTCCTCGCCGCCGGTGATGGCGCCGGTGAGGTTGCCCAGCAGGCCCTCCATGCTCTCGGCCCCTTCAAAGGCGGACATCATTTCGGTGGTCAGCCCTTCCAGGTCCTCGTCGCTCAGGCCCATTTTTTCGATCATATCGGTAACCGGGCGGATGTTCAGTTCCCGGGCACATTTCAAGCACAGGCCTTCGTTCCGGCCGTTCTGGCCGCTGTTGTCCAGCCGCGTGATGAAGACAACGGCGACGTTCTTTTTGCATCTGCTGCACAGCGTAGGTTTCATAGGCAGTTCACTCCTTTGTGGGGTGTTGTAATTCAGTAGTATGCTATCCTAACATGGGTTTATGAATTGGATATGAATGACGAAAAATTCTCCTCAGAGGATGGCCGGCCAGGGCAGCGCCGCCAGCAGACCCAGCAGATAGCTCCCCTGGGCCACCTCCGGGGGGATCCAGCCCAGCAGGTCGCACAGCAGCCAGCGGAGGAGCATCAGCAGCAGGATGCCCTTGATCAGGCCGAACACCGCCCCCAGGGCTTTGTTCAGGAAGCGGACCCCTGGCAGACGGGTGACCAGCTTCAAGGCCCGGTAGAGGACCGTCCAGACCACCTGCACCCCCAGAAAGCCCACCAGGAACAGAATGGCCTTGGCCAGAAACTGTGCCGCCATGGCGGACAGGTGGGCGATGGTCGCCTCTTTGGCCGAGGACAAATGCTGATTCAGCTGGCCCTGCATGGCCTGGGAGAAGAGGGAGGGGAGCTTGGTCTGGCCGCTCTGGGGAAGTTCCGCTTCTCCGGCGGGGAAAATATCGTCGATGTGCTCGGAGACCAGCTGCACCACGGTGGGCTCCAGCCGCTCTGCCAGAGGCTGATAGGCGTAGTTGGACAGATACCAGCCGCCCGCCCAGGAGACCACCACGGCCAGCAGGGAACACAGGCTGACCACCAGCCCCCGCCGGTATCCCATGAGGAACCAGTACAGCAGCAGGGCGACAATGGCCAGATCCAGAAGCAGGGAGAGGGAAGGGGTCATGGGGCGGGGTCCTCCTCTTTCTGAACTTCTTTTTGCGCTTCTTGCGCTTCTTTTTTCTGTGCGTCCTTCTGCGCTTCTTTTTGTGCCTCTTTTTGTGCTTCTTTCTCGGCTTCGACCTTCTCGCCGTTGAAGGGGAAGTAGAGGCTCACGGCGGCGCTGTTGATGAGGGCCACGGTGCCGTCCTCATACACGGCCAGGTTGCGGATGCCCTGCTGGTTGGGGGAGGTGGCATAGTGCTCTAGCTTGCGGTCGGCGGTGAGGATCTTGCCGGTGGTCAGCAGGGCCACGTCGTGTCCCTGGGCGGCCAAGGCCATGGTCTGGCCTTCCAGCTCCACCTGCCCATAGGGCTTTCCATCTGCGCCGACGGTCACCAGGGTCCCCGTGCTGCCGGAGGAAGACCGGGAGAGGAAGAGCGTGGCAAAGCCATCGCCCTGCAAGGTGCCCAGTTTCAGGTACCGGTCCTCATAGTCATAGCTGCCGGTGATCACGCCGCTGGAGTCCAGGATCAGCAAGCTCCGGTCCCCCATGATCCAGCACCGGCCGGCGCTGCGGATGGACAGCACCACGTTGGACCCCAGAGAGATGGTGCGGGTGGGCTTCTCCCGGGAGGAGAAGGTGTAATAGAGCAGGGTGTTTTCAAAGGCCCCGTCGGCCTGGCCGGGGGAGATGAGGTAGACGCCCCGGCAGTCGGGGGTGACCACGGCGTCGGAAATATACCGGCTGGACAGGCGGATGGTGAGCACCGGGGAGAAATCCCGGTTGTACACGGTCACCACGCCCTTGTAGCCGCTGATCTTGGTGGTCACGGCCACCCAGCCCTTTTCGTTGACGGTGGCGCAGAGGAAGGTCTCCTCGGCCGGCAGCGTCAGGGAATGGAGGACGGCGTCCTGCCCGATCAGCCGCAGCTCCTGGCCGCCCACGTCATAGACCACGGCGTAGTTTCCCGAGGAATTGAGGGCGGGGGATTTCATGGAGACCGACTCCTTCAGCCGGGACACCCCGGTGGGGGAGACCAGCTGGATCTGGGTCTGGGTGCAGATGAGCAGGTTGTCCTCCATCCCCAGAAAGAGGCTGCTGGACTGGGCGTTGTGGGCAAAGTTGTCGTTGGCCTGGGAATAGGTCATCCAGCGCAGCATACTGGCGATGTTGCTGCGGAAAACGGTGGCGGTGAGCAGCCCCAGGACTGCTGCCGCCACCAGGACCAGCAGAACGACCCGGTGTTTCTTTGTCAGAGAAGTCTGGAGCTTCTGCAGCTTGTTGGATATCTTCATAAGCATCTCCTCTGTGGTGGGGCTCAGAGCAGCCCGGGGACGGGATACCAGAGGTTTGTCATGTACAGCCCCTGGGGCGGCGCGGTGGGACCGGCATCGGTGCGGTTCCGCCCGGCCAGCAGGGCGGGGATGTCCTGGGGAGAGAGCTTTCCCTCCGAGGCATACACGCACGTCCCCACCAAGGCCCGGGCCATGTTGTACAGAAAGCCGTCGGCACAGACCCGGCAGGTGATCATATCGCCCTGGCGGGTGATGGTAAAGTAGTGTATGGTGCGCACGGTGGTCTTGGTTTCCGTCCCCACCGAGCGCACGCAGGCAAAGTCGTGGGTCCCCACGAAATGGTCGGCGGCCTGCTGCATCACGGTCTCGTCCAGTTTTTTGGGGTAGAACCACACCCGGTTGACCAGAAAGGCGTTGCGGATGCGGGAGTTGTAGATGCGGTAGGTATACTCCTTGCGCAGGCAGCTGCCGATGGCGTTGAAGTCCTCGGGCACTTCGGTGGCCCGGGTGACCACGATGTCTCCCGGCAGGCGGGAGTTCACCGCCAGGGGCAGCCGGTCGCAGGGGATGGTGGAGGCGGTGCGGAAGTTGGCGATGTAGCGCTCGGCGTGGACGCCGGCGTCGGTGCGGCCGGCCCCGGTACACTTGACCGGGTGGCCCACCACCAGGGAAAGGGCTTTTTCCAGGGTTTCGGCCACGGTCACGTCCCGCTTCTGGACTTGCCAGCCGTGGTAGGCCGTGCCGTCGTACATCAGGGTCAGAGCTATGTTTCGCATGGAAACCTCCCGGGTCAGCAAGGTCACAGCCCGAAGCAGCGCAGCGTGATCACGCCGCCGCACAGGGCAAGGCTAAAGAGGAGCAGGCCCCAGTCCCGGCCCGCCATGGTCAGCTGGCGCAGGCTGGTGCGGCCCTCGTCCCCGTGGTAGCAGCGGCACTCCATGGCCACGGCCAGCTCCTCCGCCCGGCGGAAGGAGGAGATGAAGAGGGGGATGAGGATGGGGATGAGCGCCTTGGCCTTCTGGAGCAGGTTGCCGGTGTCGAAGTCGGCGCCCCGGGCCTTCTGGGCGGAGATGATCTTATCGGTCTCCTGGATGAGGGTGGGGATGAACCGCAGGGCAATGCTCATCATCATGGACAGCTCATGGACGGGGAAGCCCACTTTTTTCAGCGGGCGCAGCAGCCGCTCCAGGCCGTCGGTGAGCAGGATGGGCGAGGTGGTATAGGTCAGCAGCAGGGTGCAGGCAATGAGCATCAGGATACGCAGGACCATGTAGCACGCCTTCCAGATGCCCTCCTCGGTGATCTTCAGAAACCCGGCCTGCCACAGCACCGTCCCCGAGGTATAGAACAGGTTGAGGACGGCGGTGCAGACCACAATAAAAATCACCGGCTTCATGCCCTTGAGAAAGACCCTGGGCTGGACCCGGGACAGGGCCACCAGGACCAGCAGGACCGCCAGCGTCAGCCCATAGGAGACCAGCCCCTTGCACAGGAAGATGGTGGCGATGAACAGGACGGTGAACAGGATCTTTGCCCGGGGATCGAAGCGGTGAATGAGGGAGTTTCCGGGGAAATACTGGCCCAGGGTAATGTCTTTCAGCGCCATTTATCTCCCCTCCTTGCTGCGGTAGGCAGCGAGAAACGCGGCCTTGGCTTGCTCTACGGTGTACACGGCGGGGTCAATGTCGATCCCCATGGACCGCACCCGGGCAAAGACCCGGTTCATGGCCGGGACGCCCAGTCCCATGGATTCCAGGTCCTCTCCGTGGGAGAACACCTGCCGGGGCGTGCCCACATAGGGCAGCTTTCCCTGGCTCACCACCACCAGACGGTCGGTGAGCCGGGCCACGTCCTCCATGGAGTGGCTGACGATGACCACGGTGGCCTGGTTGGCCTGGCGATAGGATTCAATGTTGGCCAGGATGCTGGCCGCGCCGGCGGGGTCCAGCCCTGCAGTGGGCTCGTCCAGGACCAGCACCGTGGGCTCCATGGCGATGACGCCGGCGATGGCCACCCGGCGCTTCTGGCCGCCGGAAAGCTCGAAGGGGGAGCGGGAGAGGACCTCTTCCTTCAGGCCGGCAAAGGCGGCGGCCCGGCGGACCCGGCGGTCCACCTCGGCCTCGTCCAGCTTCATGTTGCGGGGGCCGAAGGCGATGTCCTGGTAGACGCTCTCCTCAAAGAGCTGATACTCCGGGTACTGAAAGACCAGCCCCACCTGAAAGCGGATGCTGTGGGTGAGGGCTTTGCTGCTCCAGATGTCCTGGCCCTGGAACAGGATCTGCCCCTGGGTGGGGCGGATGAGGCCGTTCAGATGCTGGATGAGGGTGGACTTGCCCGAGCCGGTGCGGCCGATGATCCCCAGGTACTCCCCCCGGTAGATGGTCAGAGACACATCGTCCAGTGCCCGGTGGGCAAAGGGGGTGTTGGGGCTGTAGATATGGGTCAGGTTTTTGATTTCGATGATCGGTTCCAACGCTTGTTACTCCTCCCTGGGGCGGTCATTGCAGCAGGCCGGCCAGCACCGCTGCGCAGGCTTCGTCGCTGATGGCGTCCAGCGGGACGGGCAGGCCCTCTTTCCGCAGTTCATAGAGCAGGGCCACGGTTTCCGGCACCGCCAGCCCGGCGCCCCGGAGGGTGTCCACATGCTGAAAGACCTCTGCCGGCGGGCCGTCGTCGATGATGTGGCCGCCGGACATGACGATCAGCCGCTGGGCCTGGGCGGCCTCGTCCATGTGATGGGTGATGAGGACCACGGTGATGCCGTAGGTCTCGTTCAGGGCGCGGATGGTGTCCACGGTCTCCCGCCGGCCCACCGGGTCCAGCATGGCGGTGGCCTCGTCCAGGACGATGCACCGGGGCATCATGGCGATGACGCCGGCGATGGCCACCCGCTGCTTCTGGCCGCCGGAGAGCAGATGGGGGGCGTGCTCCCGCATGTGGTACATGCCCACCATCTTCAGGGCCTTGTCCACCCGGGTGCGGATCTCCGCCGGGGGGATGCCCAGGTTTTCCGGGCCGAAGGCCACGTCCTCCTCCACCACGCTGGCGACGATCTGGTTGTCCGGGTTCTGAAAGACCATGCCCACCTTGCCCCGGATGGCCAGCAGGTTGTCCGGGTCGGCGGTGTCCAGCCCCTCCACCAGGAGCTTGCCCTCGGTGGGGGTGAGCAGGGCGTTGATGTGCTTGGCCAGGGTGGATTTTCCCGAGCCGTTGTGGCCCAGGATGGCCACGAAGGACCCGGCCTCGATCTCCAGGTTGATGTCGTCCAGCACCGGCGGGTGGCCGGCGGGCTCGTCGGGATAGCAAAAGGTCAGATGTTCTGCCTTGATGATCGTGCTCATAGTGATCGCCTCATTTCCCCTCTGCCGTCCAGCGTCCGGAGGCCCCGCAGGGCAGGAACAGCCCCGACTGGGCCACGGGCAGCCCCAGCTCCTGGCTGACGGTGCTGCCGCCGTACCGGCTGGACAGGAGGGTTTCTAACAGGTAGGTCAGCACCGAAGGGGCCAGACCGGTGGTATAGGAGTTGATGAGGAAGAAGAGGGGACGATCTGACAGAACGCCCGACACCAGCTCCACAAAGGGATAGAGGTTTTCTTCCAGTTTCCAGATCTCTCCCGAAGGGCCCCGGCCATAGGAGGGGGGGTCCATGATCACCGCGTCGTACCGCCGGCCCCGGCGGATCTCCCGCTCCACAAACTTGGCGCAGTCGTCCACGATCCAGCGGATGGGGGCGTCCTCCAGGCCGGAGCTTTTGGCGTTCTCTCTGGCCCAGCTGACCATGCCCCGGGCCGCGTCCACATGGCACACGGAGGCCCCGGCGGCGGCGCAGGCAATGGTGGCCGCGCCGGTGTAAGCAAACAGATTCAGCACCGAGATGGGCCGCCCGGCCCGGCGGATCTGGTCCATGGCAAAGTCCCAGTTGGCCGCCTGCTCGGGGAAAAGCCCGGTGTGCTTGAAATTCATGGGTTTGATATTAAAGGTAAGGTCGCGATATTGCACCTGCCAGCGCTGGGGCAGGTCTTTCTTCACCCACTGGCCCCCGCCGGTGCGGGAGCGGGCATAGCGGGCGTGGTAGTTTTTCCAGCCGGGGTGCCGGCGGGGGGTGTTCCAGATGGCCTGGGGATCAGGCCGCACCAGGGTATACGCGCCCCAGCGCTCCAGTTTTTCGCCTCTGCCGCAGTCGAGCAGGGCGTAATCCTTCCAGTCTGTTGATGCCCACATGTCCATTCTCCCTTTTTTCGCGCCCGTTGGGCGGTGGTGATTTCGGTCGGGAAGGGGACCTTCCCGGGGCCGGCGGGCGGCGCACCGCCCCATGGCCGATAGAAAATTATAGCATTCCCGCGGCATTCCGTCAATCCACACTCACGCATCCGGCGGATTCTGCCGAAAACACGGAGAAGCAGCCGTTTCTGACTGCTTCTCCGTGTGACAAGGCGTTCTGGCCCGGGGACTCAGAGCTTGATCATGGCGTGGGGGGTCCGGGTCTCGATGGGATCGTAATGCACCCGCTTGACCACGGCCCGATAGGCCGGTCGCATGATCCGGTGGCAGGTGACCACCTCTTCGATCCGGTTGGCGCACCAGCCGGCGATTCTTGCCGAGGCGAAGAGGGGCGTAAAGACGTCCTCGGGGATGTCCAGCATGGTATACACCAGGCCGGAATACATATCTACGTTGGCGCACATGGGTGTGTCCGAGCCGGTCTTGGCCTGGATCATGGGGATGCCGAACCCCTCGATCTTTTCCAGCAGGCGGAAGTCCTCGTCGTAGCCCTTGATCTCTGCCATGTGGCGGGCGTACTTTTTCAGCAGCACGGCCCGGGGGTCGGAGACGGTGTACACCGCGTGGCCCAGGCCGTAGATCTTGCCCGACCGGTCTCCGGCTTCCTTGTTCAGCAGCTTGGCCAGGTAGTCCTTGATGGAGTCGTCGTCCCGGGGGTTCACGTTCTCCTTCACATACCGGAACATCTCCATGACCTTGGCGTTGGCACCGCCGTGGAGGGGGCCTTTCAGGGAGCCTACGGCCCCGGCGATGGCGCTGTAGGTGTCGGTGCCGCTGGAGGAGAGGGCGCGGCAGACGAAGGTGGAGTTGTTGCCGCCGCCGTGCTCGGCGTGGACCATGAGCATCATGTCCAGCAGGTGAGCCTCTTCCTCGGTGTACTGGGTGTTGGGCCGGATCATCCGCAGGAAGTTTTCCGCCGTGGACAGCCCCTCCACCGGGAAGTGGATGTGCAGGGACGCCCCCTGGAAATAGTGCCGCTTGACGGAATAGGCGTTGGCGACGATGCTGGGGAAGGCCCCCACCAGCTTGATGGACTGGAGGAGGATGTTGTCCAGGGAGGTGTTGTCCGGGTCCTCATCATAGGAGTACAGGGACAGCACGCTCCGGGCCAGCTTGTTCATGATGCTCCGGCTGGGATTCTTCATGATCATGTCCTCGGTAAAGCCGTTGGGCAGCTTCCGGGCCCGGTTCATGATCTCGTTGAACCGGGTCAGCTCCTCCCGGGAGGGGAGGTAGCCCATGAGCAGCAGATACGCCACTTCCTCATAGCCGAAGGTCCCTGCCCGCCGGTGGGCCTCGACGATCTCGTTGAGTTCGATGCCCCGGTAGTACAGCTGGCCGGGCACCGGCACCCGCACGCCGTCCTCGATCATGTAGCCCAGGACCGAGCCAACCCGCGTCACGCCGATGGGCACGCCGGTGCCGTCGCTGTTGCGCAGGCCCAGCTTCACGTCGTCCCGGAAGTACCGTTTGTCGATGTGGTACTCCTGCTCAATGTGCTGGCTCAGGGAACCTGTATATTGTTCCAGAATCCCAGTCCCATTCTTCTCCATTGTATGGTTCCCCTTTCCGCGGCAGTCTTCCAAGAGACGCCCGTTTCTGATTCAAAAGATTTGTCCACTCAGTATACTCTTTTTTTGTGCGTCCTGCAAGAAAAAATTCCTATCCGTCATTTCTTTTGGGGAAAGTGCTCGATATAAAGAAGTATTTCCTGCATTTTAGGTCACCCTGCAAGAAGTTCAAAAGTTCATTCTTTTTCCTTTGCTTCCCGCAGAGATTGTGCTATACTTTATCTGCCCATAGTATAAGGTAACGCCTGCGCGTTACGATGGGAGTTTGAAATTTTCCCAGGAAGGGTGTCGATACTATTATGATCACATTACAGTCTGCCGGCGTCCGCTGGCAAAACGGGGCTCCCGTCCCCGCCGCCGTGGCCACTCCCGCCGACCGGGAGAAGACCATGGCCTATCAGATCTTCCGCCGCCACAACCAGCGGGAGGAGGAAGGTCAGCTCCATCTGAAATTTGACAGCCTCATTTCCCACGACATCACCTATGTGGGCATCATCCAGACCGCCAAGGCCAGCGGCCTGAAGCAGTTTCCCGTGCCCTATGTGATGACCAACTGCCACAACAGCCTCTGCGCCGTCGGCGGGACCATCAACGAGGACGACCACGTCTTCGGCCTGTCCGCTGCCATCAAGTATGGCGGCAACTTCGTCCCCGCCAACCAGGCCGTCATCCACCAGTATGCCCGGGAAATGATGTCCGGCTGCGGGCGGATGATCCTCGGCTCGGACAGCCACACCCGCTATGGCGCCATCGGCACCATGGGCATCGGGGAGGGCGGCCCGGAGATCGTCAAGCAGCTGCTGGAAAACACCTACGACATCGCCTCGCCCCAGGTGGTGCTGGTCTACCTCACCGGCACCCCGGCCCAGGGCGTCGGCCCCCACGACGTGGCCATTGCCCTGTGCGGCCAGGTGTATAAAAACGGCTTTGTAAAGAACAAGGTCCTGGAGTTTGCCGGCCCCGGCATCGCCGGCCTGCCCATGGATTACCGCATCGGCATCGACGTGATGACCACCGAGACCACCTGCCTGTCCTCCATCTGGGAGACCGACGGGGCGGTGGAGGAGTATCTGGCCATCCACGGCCGGCCCGAGACCTATGAGTCCCTGCATCCCCAGGAGGGCGCTTACTACGACAGCATGATCACCATTGACCTGTCCAAGGTCGAGCCCATGGCAGCGCTGCCCTTCCACCCCGCCGAGGCCTATCCCATCCGGGAGCTGCTGGAAAACCCCGGCGACATCTTCCGGGAAGTGGAGAAGCGGGCGGCCGAGCAGTTCGGCGGCAAGGTCAGCCTGTCCCTGACCGACAAGCTGGTGGACGGCAAGATCGTGGTGGACCAGGGCATCATCGCCGGCTGCGCCGGCGGCATGTACGACAACATCGCCGAGGCCGCCGCCATCCTGGACGGCCACGACGTGGGCAGCGGGTATTTCTCCCTGTCCATCTATCCGCCCTCTGTGCCGGTGAACCTGGAGCTGATCCAGAACGGCGTGCAGCAGTCCCTGCTGGAGGCCGGTGCGCTCTTCAAGCCCTGCTTCTGCGGCCCCTGCTTCGGCGCCGGCGACGTGCCTGCCAACAACGGCCTGTCCATCCGTCACACCACCCGGAACTTCCCCAACCGGGAGGGTTCCAAGCCCGGCGACGGCCAGCTGTCCGGCGTGGTCCTTATGGACGCCCGCTCCATCGCCGCCACCGCCCGCAACCACGGCCTGCTGACCCCCGCCACCGAGGTGGATTACGTCCAGCCCAAGCAGGGCAAGCGGACCTTCGACGCCAAGGTCTATGACCGCCGGGTGTACTTCGGCTTCGACAAGCCCCTGCCGGAGGAGGAGCTGAAGTTCGGCCCCAACATCGCCGAGTGGCCGCCCATCCCCGCCCTGGCGGACAACCTGCTGATGGAGGTCGCCTCCGTCCTGCGGGACCCGGTGACCACCACCGACGAGCTCATCCCCTCCGGGGAGACCTCCTCCTATCGTTCCAACCCCATGAAGCTGGCCTCCTTCGCCCTCTCCCGCCGGGACCCCGATTACGTGCCCCGGGCCAAGGCCACCCATGAGCTGGAGACGGCCCGGCAGGCCGGGGAAGTCCCCGCCGCCGTCCGGGAGGTCCTGACCAAGGCCGGCGCCGCCGACCTGGCCGCCGATGCCTTCCAGATCGGCTCGGTGATCTTTGCCAACAAGCCCGGCGACGGCTCCGCCCGGGAGCAGGCCGCTTCCTGCCAGCGGGTGCTGGGGGGCTGCGCCAACATCTGCTACGAGTTTGCCACCAAGCGCTATCGCTCCAACTGCGTCAACTGGGGGATGCTGCCCTTCACCCTGGCAGAGGGCGACGAGTTCCCCTGTCAGCCCGGCGACTTCCTCTATGTGCCCGACGTCAAGGCCAAGGTGATGGCCGGGGACGACACCTTCCCCGCCAAGGCCGTCACCGCCCAGGGCGTGAAGGACCTGACCCTGTTCCTGAAAAACACCACGGAGGAGGAGCGGGAGCTGCTGCTGACCGGCTGCCTGATGAACCACTACGCCGCCCAGAACGAGGGCTGAGGAGGATCTGCATGGAAAAGATCAAAATGCCGAACCCCATCGTGGAGATCGACGGGGACGAGATGACCCGCATTCTCTGGGCCATGATCAAGGAGGAGCTGATCCTTCCCTTTGTGGACCTGAACACCGAGTATTACGACCTCTGCCTGCCCAACCGGGACGCCACCGACGACCAGGTCACCGTCCAGGCGGCCGAGGCCATCAAGGTCCACCATGTGGGGGTCAAGTGCGCCACCATCACCCCCAACCTCCAGCGGATGGAGGAGTACCACCTGAAAAAGATGTGGAAGTCTCCCAACGCCACCATCCGGGCCGCGCTGGACGGCACGGTGTTCCGCGCGCCCATCCTGATCTCCAAGGTCAAGCCTGTGGTCTCCTGCTGGAAGAAGCCCATCACCATTGCCCGTCACGCCTACGGCGATATTTATAAGGCTGTGGAATACCGGGTCCCCGGCCCCGGCAAGGCAGAGCTGGTCTTTACCGACGACCAGGGCGTGGAGCGCTCCCGCCAGACCATTTTTGACTTCAAAGGCCCCGGTGTCCTCCAGGGAATGCACAACCGGGACGACTCCATCCTCTCCTTTGCCCGGTGCTGCTTTACCTATGCCCTGGAAGTGGGCCAGGATGTCTGGTTCTCCTCCAAGGACACCATCTCCAAGGACTACGACCAGACCTTCAAGCTCCTGTTCCAGAAGGTCTATGAAGAGGAATTCCAGGAAAAGTTCCAGCAGGCCGGCCTGACCTACCGCTACGCCCTCATCGACGACGTGGCGGCCAAGGTCATCCGCTCCGAAGGGGGCATGATCTGGGCCTGCAAGAACTACGACGGCGACGTGATGAGCGACCTCATCGCGGCAGCGTCCGGCTCCCTGCCCATGATGACCAGCGTGCTGGTCAGCCCCGACGGGAACTTCGAGTATGAGGCCGCCCACGGCACCATCACCGACCACTACCGCCGCCACCAGAAAGGGGAGGCCCTCTCCTCCAACCCCCTGGCGACCATTGCCGCCTGGGCGGGCGCCCTGAAAAAGCGGGGCGAGATGGACGGCAACGAGGCCCTGGTCCGGTACGCCGACTGCCTGAACCAGGCAGGGCTGGACGTGTTCGAGGAGGGCTACCTCTCCGAGGACCTGGCCGGCCTGTGCGACCCCAAGGAGCTGAAGGAAATGCCGGAGAACCGCCGGATGATGCAGCTCATCCGCGCCCGGCTGGAGACCCTGCTGGCCTGAGCCGAACAGTGAGATCCACCTGATACAACAGTGCCCCCCGCCGCAGACATCGTTCTGCGGCGGGGGGCCATTTGCTTTCTTAGGATGGGGAGGCGGGCGCGTCCAACATCACATCTCTTTCTCAAACCGGGACAGATAATAAATGTGGACGCCGACCACGGTCAGATAGGCCAGCACCAGGAGCAGGATCACGGCCAGGTCCACCTGCATGAGGGCAAAGATCACCATGAGCGTGCCGAACAGATAGAGCATCCAGTCAAAGGCTTTGCCCTTGGCCCGGTTGGCAATGGCCACGTTGCGCTCGTCCTTTTGCAGGATGGCCATTTCCTGCTGTAACTCAGGGCTGCCCTGGAGGGTCTTTTCCCGAATCCAGTTGCCCGTGCCATGCCCGAACAGACCGCAGCCCACGCCCAGGGCCACAAAGGGCAGCACGGCCAGGACCCCTTGGGCCTGCCGGTATTCCCGCAGCAGTACGACGCCGCCCACGGCCAGGAGGATGCCCAGCACGATTTTCAACAGATCATGGGTACGAGGTTTCATGATTCTTCCTCCTCTTCATAGATAAAAATTTCTTCAATGGTCCGGCCGAAATACCGGGCGATCTTGAAGGCCAGCAGGATCGAGGGATTGTATCGCCCGTTCTCCAGCGACCCGATGGTCTGCCGGGAGACGGACAGCGCCGCAGCCAGCTCCTCCTGGCGGATGCCACGTTCTTTTCGGAGTTCTTCCAAACGATTTTTCAAGGGGGACCTCCTTTCTTGGAATGGAAAGTATCCTTTCCGTTTTTAGAATAGCAGAGTGATTGAAAAATGTCAAGTAAACTTTCCATTCCGGCGAAAAAATTTCCCCCTACTTCGCGGCTCCCGTGCAGTGGGCGGTGGAAAAGGGGATCACCACCGGCACCAGCAAGACCACCTTTGCCCCTGACAACACCTGCACCCGTGGGCAGATCGTGACCTTCCTGTACCGTGATTTGGCATGACGCATACGTTGAAATAACGAAAAAAATACCCATCCTGCGTCAAACAGGATGGGTATTTTTGTGGTGTGCCTGCAATGGTTTGCGGCATGATGCGGCTCAATCGCTCAAGGCTTGTTTCTGAGAGACCGGCGCTTTGCGCTCGTAGCAGGCAAAGGCGGCGTCGACCAGCGCCGGGTCCGGCTTTTGGGTGAACAGGCTCACCACCGGCACGATGACCAGCCCCGCCAGCATGGCGAAGGCCCCGCAGTTGATGGACGACTGGAGCAGGGCAGGGAAGGCAAAGGCCCCGGTGGCGTTGGAGATCAGGTTCAGGACCATGATCCCCGCGCCAAAGACAAAGCTGGCCCAGCAGGCGGCCTTGGTGGTCTTTTTCCAGTACAGGCCGTACAGGAAGGGCGCCAGGAAGGCTCCGGCCAGCGCGCCCCAGGAGACGCCCATGAGCTGGGCGATGAAGCTGATGGAGTGCTTATACTGGATGATGGCGATGACCATGGAGATGAGCACAAAGACCACGATGAAGCAGCGCATGATGAACACGGCCTCAAAGTCGTTCATCTTTTTCACCACGTTGCCCCGCAGCAGGTCGATGGTCAGCGTGGAGGAAGAAGCGATGACCAGGGAGGAGAGGGTGGACATGGAGGCCGAGAGCACCAGCACCACCACGATGGCGATGAGAATGTCCGGCAGATCCGAGAGCATGGCGGGGATGACCGCGTCGTAGCCTTCGGCGGCGATGTCCACCTTGTCCGAGAACAGCCGGCCGAACCCGCCCAGGAAATAGCAGCCCCCGGCGACCACGGCCGCGAAGAGGGTGGAGAGGATGGTCCCCTTGTGGATGGCGTCCTCAGACTTGATGGCATAGAATTTCTGGACCATCTGAGGCAGGCCCCAGGTCCCCAGGCTGGTGAGCAGGACCACCCCCAGCAGGTTCACCGGGTCCGGCCCGAAGAAGGAGGCAAAGACCCCGGGCACCTGGCCGTTGACGGTGGCAGGGTCGGAGACGGCGGCCAGGTCCTGCATGGCCTGGCTGAACCCGCCCTGGCTGTTGAGCACGGCGGCGATGACCACGCAGATGCCCACCAGCATGACGCAGCCCTGGACAAAGTCGTTGATGGCTGTGGCCATGTAGCCGCCGGCGATCACATAGATCCCCGTCAGGACCCCCATGAGGATGATGCAGACGGTGTAGTCGATGTGGAAGGCCATGCCGAACAGCCGGGACAGCCCGTTGAACAGGGAAGCGGTGTAGGGGATGAGAAAGACAAAGACGATGATCGAGGCCCCGATCTTCAGCCCCTTGCTCTGAAACCGCTGGCCGAAAAACTGGGGCATGGTGGCCGAGTTCAGGTGCTGGGTCATGATCCGGGTCCGCCGCCCCAGCACGGCCCAGGCCAGCAGGGAACCGATGAGGGCGTTGCCGATGCCGGCCCAGGTGGCGGCAATGCCGTATTTCCAGCCGAACTGGCCGGCGTAGCCCACAAAGACCACGGCGGAAAAATAGGACGTGCCATAGGCAAAGGCCGTCAGCCACGGCCCCACGGAGCGACCGCCCAGCACAAAGCCGTTGATGTCCGTGGTGTGTTTGCGGCAATACAGGCCGATGCCCACCATGATCCCGAAATAGACCACCAGCAGCGCAAGTTTCATAAAGACCCTCCATTCATTGAGCACAGGTTTTTCTTTAATGCTTTCAAACTTTAACACGGGAAAGCTGGAAAGTCAAGAAGCTTTCGGAAAAAGGGAAAAAATCCCCCTCCTGCCGTTGTGCGGGGCAGGAGGGGGAGGGGGCTCAGGAGGCGGTGCGGTCGATGGTCACCGCGCAGACTTTTTTTAGCGTCAGGCGGTAAACGCCGTACAGCAGCAGCGAGATCACTGCGATCACGCTCAGACAGACCAGCATACCGGCGCCCTCGGAAGGCGAGATCCCGGCCGGGCTGCCGTTGCCGACCATGATCAGGGTGTAGAAGGCGTAGATGAGGATGGTCCCCACCAGGATCGGGGTGCGGAAGACCCGGCTGACCTGTCCCTTGACGGAGTGATAGAGGTATTTCCTGGGTGCGCCCAGGTGCCGCAGGTCGTCATAGACCCGGGCGTTGGTCAGGCCGATGGTCAGGCTGCGGGTGACCGCAATGACCAGGAAGGCCGCAAAGCAGACGATGGCGATGAAGACAAAGAGCATCAGGAAGACCCCCATGGTCTTGACCGACTCGGTCTCGTCCAGGATCTTGAACTGGGGCATATACTTCCAGCCCAGCCGGAAGTTGGAGCTGTCCGGCTGGTCATAATCAATGGCCTCCGATTCAGGTAGCTGGTCCGGGTCCAGGAAATAAACTCCCTTTTCCTCGATCATCCACTCTCGCCCTACCGGGTCCCAATTTCCATCGACCTCCACCTCGGGGCCGGAGTGGTCCACGATGTCATAGAACAGGGCTTTGGCAAAGGGATAGCTGGCCTCCACGTCGGCTACGTTAAAAACGACAAACTGTTCCCGCCAGTCGGAGGGCAGCCCCTGGGTCATGGCGGCGTAGTCCCCGTCGTCCAGAATGAAGCAGCCCAGAAGCTGAGAGTAGTGTTCCGGTTCCACCGGCACCAGGTCCATCTCCTTGCCGGTGATGGGGTTGGTGATGTGGGTGGCGTCCCCGGCCGAGAGCCAGGGGGTGACGCCTTCGTCGTCCAGAATATTGGCTCCGGTGCCGGGGGCCAGCTGGAGAGAGCGGCCGGTGATGGCGTTGTAGGCGCTCTCCGAGAGCATGGGGGAGCTGGCCAGCAGGGGAACATATTCATCGGTGTAGGTGGTGCCGAAAGAGGTGTTGGTCTCCACGGAGCGCATCCCGTCGGTGCCCAGCACTGCGCTGGGGACCTCGACCCAGCTGGTGATGTCCACGTTGTGTTCGTCGGCCAGGCGCTCCACCTCGCTGCGGGAGAGCATGTTCTGGTCGGCGCGGTAGTGGTACAGGAAGTCGTGGGGCCGGCTCTGGATATTCTGGCCGGAGGATGCCGTCATCATCGCGGGATAGAAGCTGGCGAAGTAAGCGCCCGCCAGCAGGACCGTCATGACCAGCATGTTCCGCACGGTCTGGCGGCCCTGAAACTTCATCATGCTGGTGGAGATCAGGTCCTTGTAGATCCGTTTCTTTCCGCCCCAGCCGTTGACCACGGTGTGCAGCAGCAGCAGATACAGGCCCACCAGCGCGGGCAGATAGAACAGGGCAGTAAAGACACCGGGGGCGTACCAATGCAGATAAGAGATGAAGAACGAGGGCATGAAATAGCCCAGGAAGCCGCCGACGGCCAGCAGCAGGATGCCCACCGGGCCATACCACCGGGGGACCCGGCGGATGGACTCCGACTTGTGGGAGGCCTGCACGATGTCCAGGATGTTGGTCCGGCGGATGGCGCGGCTGCCCATGAGGAACAGGGTCAGCAGGACGAAGAGGGAGAAGAGCAGGGAAATCAGATAGCCTTGGGCATCGAACCGCATGACCATCTCCTCCGTGTCCACCACCATGGCCCGGAAGATCTGCCACACGCCCAAGGCCAGGGGGCCGCCCAGGGCCATGCCGGCGCCGCAGGTGACCAGGGCCATGACGATCAGTTCCTTGTTCAGCTCCGCGCCCAGCTGGCGGCGGGTGGCGCCCAGGGCCAGATAGACCCCCAGCTCCCGGGATTTTTGCCGGAAGAACAGGCCGGAAGCGTAGATCGTGAACACCGCGCAGCCCAGCACGGCCAGCACAAAGACCATCATCACCTGCTTGCGGGAGTCGCCTCCCTCCGGCAGGACGGTCAGAATGGTGGGCGAGCGCATGATGCAGGCGTAGGCGGTGATGAGCAGCACGGACACAAAGGCACAGCCGGCCAGCAGGGAATATTGCCGCCAGTTTTTCCGGCGCAGGTGCCGATAGACCTCAGAAAAGTTTGTCACCTTTCTCACTCCCTTCCCATTTCCCGGATGGAGTCCAGCAGCTGATCCTGGAAGTCTTCCCGGGCCAGGGCCCCCTTGGTCAGCACCCGCCAGACCACGCCGTCCTGGAGGATGATGACCCGGTCACAGAAGGAGGCGGCAAAGGAGTCGTGGGTGACCATGAAGATGGTGGCCTGCAAGGCGTCCCGGGCCTGCTCAAAGGAGGAGATCACCGCCCGGCTGGACTTGGAGTCCAGGTTGCCCGTGGGCTCGTCGGCCAGGATGAGCAGGGGATTGTTGATCAGCGCCCGGGCCACGGCGGTGCGCTGCTTCTCGCCGCCGGAGATCTCTGCCGGATATTTGTCCCGGATGGCGGAGATGCCAAAGACCTGGCACAGCTGGTCGGCCCGGTCCTCCACGGCCTGTCCCACGCTGCCGCCGATGATGGCGGGCAGGAGGATGTTCTGGCGGACGGTCAGCCCGTCCAGCAGCAGGAAGTCCTGAAAAACAAAGCCCAGCTGTTTGTTTCGCACCGTGGCCAGAGAGGTCTCGTCCAGCAGCGCCAGCTGGCGCTCGCCCAGGGTGATCTGCCCGCTGTCGGCGGGGATGTAGCAGGAAATGCAGTTGAGCAGCGTGGTCTTGCCGGAGCCGGAAGGCCCCATCACGGCCACGAACTCTCCCTTTTCCACTTGCAGGGAGATGCCCTTGAGCACTTCGTAGGTGGTCTTTCCCACCTGATAGGATTTGTGTAGATTGGTTACAGTCAGCATTGTCGATCCCTTCCTTTCTGCGTTCATCTTATCCTCTGCGGTGCTGCCGGACAACCCGGCCTGTTTTTTTTGGCCGGGCTGCGGTCAAGTTTGGCGGCGCGGGAGAGGGGACTGTCAAGTTTGGCCGGCTGGCGGTCAAATTCGGGGCGGCGCCCTGTCAACTTGGGATTGGCGGACGCCGCCCCGTGTGGTACAATCTGGGAGAGTGTACCACACGATGGTATCTTCCCAAAGGATAAGGAGGGGATGGGCTGTGTTTTCCATCGGGATCTGTGACGACCAATACGACGCCCGTCTGGCCCTGCGGGCGGCTCTGGAGCGCCTGCTGGAGCCCAAGGGGCAAAAAGCCAGGATGCTGGAATTTTCCTCTGGAGAGGGCCTGCTGGGCTGGATGGACCGCCACCCAGGGGAGCTGAACCTGGTGTTTCTGGACATGGAGATGGGGGAACTGAACGGGATGGAGACCGCCCGGCAGCTGCGCCGGCGGGACGAGGCTCTGCCGCTGGTCTTTGTGACCGGGTACCCGGACCATGTTTTTGACGGCTATGCGGTGGGCGCCCTGGGCTATCTGCTGAAACCGCCCAAGCCGCCGCAGCTGGAAGAGGTGCTGACCCGGGCGGCCGCCGCCCTGCTGCGGACCGAGGACCAGGTCTATCTCTGCCGCCGGGGAGAGGTCACCTATCGCATTCCCCGGCGGCAGATCCTGTATTTTACCTCTGACCGCCGGCAGGTCACCTGCGTGACCACCGAGGCGTCCTATGTCTTTTACGGGAAACTGGATCAGGTGGCCCAGGAGCTGGGGGAGGAATTTGTGCGGGTCCACCAGCGCTATCTGGTCCGGGTGGGCGCGGTGCGCCAGGTTTCCGGCAATCAGGTCCTGGTGGGGGAGGAGATCTTGCCCATCAGCCGCTCCTGCCAGCAGGCGGCCATGATCGCCCTGACCCGAGGGGCGCTGGAGGTGGAGTGAGATGACGGTATTTACCGTGGCCACCACTGCGCTGGCGCTGCTGCTGGTGCTTCTCAACGGCGCACTGCTGACGTGGCTGGCCGCTCACTTTGTAACGGTGCGGCCCAGGCGGTGGTGGAAACTGTTGCTGTGCCTGACCTTTGGGGCCAGCACGGGCATGGTCATCTGGGTGGGGGACCCGAACATGCTGTATACGGCCCCTTTTTTCTACGCCCTCTCGCTGCTGGCGACCCAGGGAAACTGGATGGGGCGGCTGGCTGTGACCAACGTGTTTTTCTGTGTGATCATGTCCCTGTGTGCGCTGCTGGACACTTATCTGGGTTACCATGGGATCGAGACGGCTCACTATGAGCTGCTGACCCGGCTCATCCGGCCGGGCGTGCTGCTGGTGCTGGTGTTGTTTTTTCGCCGGCGGCTGCCCAAAGGCACGGTCACGCTGCCGCCCCGGCTGTGGAAGCTGGTGCTGGGGCTGTCCTGGATGCCCTTTTTCGCGCTAGTGGCAGAGGTCCTGCTGACGTATCCCCAGTATCGTTCGGCCACCGCCTATGCCATGGCGATGAATCAGGGGCTGGTCTTGCTGCCCTTCGTGTTTCTCACGGCGCTGATCCTGCTCCTGGTGATCCTGGCTCTGGCCGACCACGAGGACCTGGAGCAGCGGGTCTACCTGGCCGGGCTGCGGGAGGTCTACTATCAGGGCATGCGCCGGGAGCACCAGCAGGTGCGGACCCTGCGCCACGATCTGCGGAACCATATTACTGCGGTGCGCGGGCTGCTGGAGCGGGGCGAGACCGGCCAGGCGCTGGGGTATCTGGACCAGCTGACGGACTCGGCCTCCCTCTCTGGCGGGACGCGGCTGTGTGAAAACGAGACGGCCAACGTGGTCCTCACGGCCAAGGCAGAGGAGATGGAGCGCCGGGGACTGACGGGGTCTTTCCAAGTCGCCCTGCCCAAGGAACTGCCGGTGGCGGACATGGACCTGTGTGCCCTGCTGGGCAACAGCCTGGACAACGCCATGGAGGCCGCAGAAAAGAGCTGGGACAAGAGGGTCACCGTGCGCTGCCGGGCAGACAAGGGCCTGCTCATGCTGCGGGTGGACAATGCCCTGGCCGGCGATGAGAAGCCGGGGCTGGCCACCACAAAGCCGGAAAAAGCGGCCCACGGCTTCGGGCTGCCCAGTATGCGGGAGATCGCCAAACGATATGGCGGTTCTCTGGAGACCCGCACGGCAGATGGCCGGTTTGAACTGGTGGTCTGCCTGCCGTTATAGCCGATAAAATTTTGGAAAAAATGACAGTCCTTTTTCGCGAAATTTGTGCTATAATGATTTGTCAAGTTTTTGGAAGAACCCGAAACCAACCGAAACCAATTGAGGAGGAACTGAATATGGCTGATAACAAACGTCCAGAATCTATGGAACGGATCACCACCCCCGCGCTGGCCGAGGCATTCATTGCGCAGCAGCTGGAAGCCATCCGGGCGCAGGTCGGTGAGAAAAAGGTCCTGCTGGCCCTGTCCGGCGGGGTGGATTCCTCGGTGGTGGCGGCGCTGCTCATCAAGGCGGTGGGCAAGCAACTCACCTGTGTTCATGTCAACCATGGCTTGCTGCGGAAGGGTGAGCCGGAGCAGGTCGTCGAGGTCTTCCGGAACCAGTTGGATGCCAACCTGATCTATGTAGACGCGGTGGACCGCTTCCTGGACAAGCTGGATGGCGTGGCAGATCCCGAGACCAAGCGGAAGATCATCGGCGCAGAGTTTATCCGCGTCTTTGAGGAAGAGGCCCGGAAGCTGGAGGGGATCGAGTTCCTGGCCCAGGGCACCATTTACCCCGACATCCTGGAGAGCGGCCCGGTGAAGGCCCACCACAACGTGGGCGGTCTGCCGGAGGATCTTCAGTTTGAGCTGGTGGAGCCTGTAAAGCTGCTGTTCAAGGACGAGGTCCGTGTGGTGGGCAAGGCGTTGGGCCTGCCCGACAGCATGGTGTTCCGTCAGCCCTTCCCCGGCCCCGGCCTGGGGGTGCGCTGTCTGGGTGCCATCACCCGGGACCGTCTGGAGGCTGTGCGGGAATCCGACGCCATCCTGCGGGAGGAGTTTGCCAAAAACGGCCTGGAGGGCAAGGTGTGGCAGTATTTCACCGTGGTGCCGGACTTCAAGTCCACCGGCATCCGGGACAACGCCCGGTCCTATGATTGGCCGGTGATCCTGCGTGCCGTCAACACCGTGGACGCCATGACTGCCACCGTGGAGGACGTGCCCTTCTCTCTGCTGCAGCACATCACCGCCCGGATCACGGCGGAGGTCAAGGGGGTCAACCGCGTGCTGTTTGACCTGACGCCGAAGCCCAGTGGGACGATTGAGTGGGAATGACCGTCAAAACGGCGCAAACCCGCATGAATACAGGGTTTTTGACCTGTCACTTTGCCTTGTGATACTGGATTGATACTATTCGTTTCAACCCGGCCACACAAGAGAATGATTGCAAAGGGCAAGCAAACCGCCCTGCTGAACGACAAATTCAGCAGGGCGGTTTTGCTTGCCCTATTTTTCTTTTCTCCAAGGAACATAGTTGTCAAACCGTTTGCTGTCATCACAAGTAAGCGGCCAGTTGATTTTCCATTCAAAGTATTCTTCCCTGGTAATCTCCCCGGCGTGTAGCTCCTGCTGGCGCAAGAGCCATTCCCGCATGAAATCATCAACGAGACCATAGTTGAAGTAGATACCCACAGGAGGTTGAGCGGGCCAGTCGTCCGTGTCGTTGTATCGAACGGCGGTATCATCGGAGGCCCCTATCTTGCCGGGGTTGCGGACAAGCTGAAACAGGCGGATGGAACCGGGGCTGTCCTCGTCCAGCCAGAAGAACGTCCGCATGAAGTCCTCGGCACAGCCGGGTTGAATAGTGTAGAAGTTCTGGCGGTCTACCCGCAGGGCCTGGGCAATCTTGTCCAACAGCTCCCTCTTGGGCACACGGTAGTTCGTTTCGTACTGGGCAATACGGTTATCCGCTCCCTTTTCCTCAAAACCGATAGCCAGCCCCAATTCCTTTTGCGTCATACCCCGAAATGTGCGGATTTTCTTGATTTTTTCTCCTACTGTCATATGTTCCACCGCCTTTGAAAATAGTATAGCGCAAATAAGCGAAATATGCAAGAAGAAAATTAACAAAATTGCGAAATAAACTCTTGACATTAACAACCATGCGAATGTATAATAAGGATGTCGGCATTAACAATTTTGCGAACAAGGGATAAGGAGGTGTTGTATTTGAGCAAAGAGCTGTTTGTACGGGCCGAGGAAGTGGCCGGGGCGCTGGGTATCTCCAAGCCCTACGCCTACAAGCTGGTGCGGGAAATGAACGAGGAGTTGAAGCAGAAAGGTTTCCTCACCATCCCCGGACGGGTGAGCAGACGTTACTTCGAGGAAAAGTTCTATGGACTGCGGGAAAATCAGTAAGGAGGGAAGAAAATGCCAGCGTACAAAGACAAGGCCAAGGGAACATGGTATGCGTCCTTTTACTTTGAGAACTGGACAGGGAAAAAGGAAAAGAAGATGAAACGGGGTTTCAAGACCAAGCGGGAGGCGCTGGAGTGGGAACGGACGTTCCTGCAACAGCAGACCGCCGACCTGGATATGACCTTTGAGAGCTTCGTGGCGCTCTACGCTGCGGACATGAAAGGCCGTATCAAGGAGAACACCTGGGGGACGAAAGAGCATATCCTCTACAAAAAGCTGGTGCCCTACTTTGGAAAGCGGAAAATGAGCGAAATCCATTCCAAGGAGGTCATGGCGTGGCAGAGCGAAATGCTGAACTACCGGGACAAGAACGGCAAACCTTACTCTCCCGTGTATCTGAAAACGCTCCACAATCAGTTGAGCGCCGTTTTCAATCATGCGGTGAAGCACTACAATCTGAAAGCCAACCCCGCCGCCCAGGTGGGCAACATGGGCAAGGCCAAGGGCCGGGAAATGCTGTTCTGGACGAAAGCGGAGTATCTGAAATTCGCTGATGCTATGATGGACAAGCCCCTCTCCTACTATGCCTTTGAAATGCTCTACTGGTGCGGTATCCGGGAGGGGGAGCTGCTGGCCCTCACCCCGGCGGACTTCGACTTTGAGAAGCAGACGGTTTCTATCTCGAAATCCTACCAGCGTATCAAAGGGCAGGACGTTATCACCGACCCCAAGACGTCCAAGAGCAACCGGGTCATTCAAATGCCCGCTTTCCTCTGTGAAGAAATGGAGGACTACATCAAGAGCCTATACGCCGTGGAGCCGACAGACCGCATTTTTGCGGTGACGAAATCCTATCTTCACCGGGAGATGGACAGGGGAGCGAAAGAGGCGGGGGTCAAGCGGATCAGGATTCACGACTTGAGACACAGCCACATTTCCCTGCTGATTGACATGGGCTTTACGGCCCTGGCAATCGCTGACCGGGTGGGGCATGAAAGC
>CAKTSK010000009.1 GCA_934597725.1 uncultured Eubacteriales bacterium | reverse complement strand
GGGGTATCCTATGAAACGCGGTCCCTATGATTCTCCCACGGACAGGCGGTCTTTATACCCTTCCAGGGAAAAAGCACCGTCTTTGACCAGGCGGCGGGATCGGTCCGCCGCCTTCCTCCCTCGCCCTTATCCTATGCGGCAGGGTCTTTTTCGGGAACGCTGTCGGTCACAGGTAAATGCGGGGGATGCGCTTGGTGAGCACGCACAACAGTTCATAAGAAATGGTGTTCATGATCTCGGCGCCGGCCTCCACCGGCTGCTCGTCCTTTTCATCGCTGCCATAGAGGATGGCCACATCCCCCTCCTTCACGTTGGGCAGGTCGGTCACGTCCACCATGCACATGTCCATGCAGACCCGGCCCACGATGGGGGCCTTCTGTCCGTCCAGCAAGACGGTGAGCTTGTTGGAGTAGCCCCGGCAATAGCCGTCGCCATAGCCCACGGGGATGACTGCCAGACGGGAATCCCGGGTCAGGGTCGCGGTGCGGCCGTAGCTGACGCAGGTCCCCTCCGGGACCTCCCGCACGGTAGCCACCCGGCTCTTGAGCTCCAGCACGGGGACCAGGCTGCACAGGCCGGGGTCCATCTTCTGGTCCGGGAAGTGGCCGTAGAGGACGATGCCGGGCCGGATCATGTCCAGATAGGTGGCCGGATAGAGCAGCGTGGCGGCGCTGTTGGCACAGTGCCGGATGGCAAAGGAATGCCCCAGCTCCTCCACGCGCTTGATGATGTCCAGGAAGCGGTCAAACTGCATCATGGTATACTCCTCGCTGCCGTCGGAGTCCGAGAAGTGGGTGAAGATGCCCTCGGCCTTCAGCCCCGGCAGGACCACCGCCTGGGCGATCTCCTGGGCAGACTGGGCGATGCGGCTCTCGTCACACAGAAAGCCCAGGCGGGTCATGCCTGTATCACACTGGATGTGGACCGTAAGGGTCCCCCCTGCTTTCTGGGCGCCTTCCGAGAGGGCCTTGGCATAGTCCAGATCATAGCAGGCCTGAGAGATCTGATGCTTGACCAGCTCTTCCGCATAGAGGGCAGGCGTCCAGCCCAGGATCAGAATGGGCGTTTGGACCCCTGCCTGCCGCAGCTCAAGGGCCTCATCCAGACAGGCCACGCCCAGATAATCCGCCCCCAGGGCTTCCAGCTTCTTCGCCACCGGCACAGCGCCGTGGCCATAGGCGTCTGCTTTCACCAGTCCCATGAATTTGGTCCCCTGGGGCGTCAGATCCCGCAGCGCGCGGTAATTGTGCGCCAGATTTTCCAGGGATACTTCGGCCCAGGTGCGTCTCGTTTGTGCTTGCATTGTGTGACACGTTCCTTTCTCTCGGTAAAATGTTGAAGGTTTATTGTATGATATGAAAGTCAGAAAACTCACACCGGACCACCATGGTCCCGTCGCTGCGGAGCTCTCCCCGCAAAAGGGTCTTCTGGGCTTTGTCAAACCACAGTACGGTTTCCAGCCCCTGTCCCGCCGGTCGTTCCGGGTCCCGGAAGCACAGGCGCAGGGCTTCTGTCTCTCCCAGCTGTTCCCGTCCCGTCTCTGCCACAAAGCCGGACTCCATGGCCGCCAGACAGGCCGGCAGCGCATCCAGGGGAGACAGCCCGTCCGCGTTGAGGGGACCGGTTTGCAGACAGACGCCGTCAAACTGCAAAAACGTCTGTCCTTCTTCCAGGGTGGCTGTGATCCCGGCCACTTCTTCCGGCGCGGTCAGGACCATCGACAGCCCTTTCCCGGTCTCTTCAGAAAAGGTCACGGTGTAGGAATAGACCCGCTGGCCATAGTCCGCCGTGATCTCCATCGTTCCGGCACAGCCGGCGCGGGACAAAAATGCTTTCTGGAGCTGGAGCGTCAGGTCGTTGTCCTCCTGCTCTCCGGTGCAGCCGCACAGCAGCACGGCCGCCAGCAGCGAGAACACACCGACGCGCAAAACCTTTCTGGACAAAGGATGTTCCTCCCTTATGGGGTTAGTCCACCGGGCCGGCCATGGTCTGCCGGATGGCCGCAGGGATCTGCCGGAGCAGATCATCCGGCGTCATGCCGTACTCCCCCAGTTCCTCTGCCGCCAGATCTCCTGCCCGGCCGTGCAGCCAGACCGCCGCCGGGACCGCCTGCTTCGGCGGCAGACCTTGTCCCAGCAGCGAGAGGAGCATCCCCGCCAGCACATCCCCGCTGCCGCCCTTGGCCATGCCGGGGTTGCCGGTGGTGTTCACAAAGGTCTCCCCGTCGGGAAAGGCAGTGATCGTCCGGTGGCCCTTCAAGACCAGCACACAGCCATGCGCCCGGGCAAAGGCTGCGGCGGCAGCCTCCCGGTCCGGCCCCAGCGGCGCGCCGCCGGTCAGCCGGAGAAACTCTCCGTCGTGGGGCGTGAGGACCGTGACCCGGCCGCGCCTGGTGTCCAGAACATCTATATGCTCGGCCACCGCATTTATGCCGTCGGCATCCAGCACCACCGCCGTCTGGACGCGCTGGAGCAATCGGCAGGTACGCACGTCGGTTTTGCGGCTTCTGCCCAACCCGGGGCCGATGAGCACGCCGTCTCCCTGATCCAGCTTTTCCAGCAGCGCCGGAAAGGGCGGCACAGGGGCTGGCATAGCTGACTGGCACTTGACCGCCAGCACCGGCCAGATCTCCTGAGGCACCCACAGATGGACCAGCCCGGACCCGGTGCGTACCGCTGCGGCGGACGACAAGGCCGGCGCACCGGTAAACCCCACGCTGCCAGCCAGAATGTGGACCTTGCCAAAGGTCCCCTTATGTCCGTCCCGGTCTCGCACCGGCAGGCAGCGGCGGACAAATGCTTCCCTTACTTCGGTCATCCTCGCCCCTCCTTCTGTAAAAACTTCCTTTTCTTGGGTTTCTTCCCCCTATTATAGGATTTTCAAGCTTGCATTTCAAGGTTTTTTATGCTAAACTTGCTTCGTTGCAAAGACGAAGAAGGGGAAAATAGCAGTTCCCGTTTCCCGGCAGAGAGGGATGGCCACCGGCTGAAAGCCGTCCCGGGGAAGCCCTGCTTGGTTCGCCCTGGAGTTCCGGCGGGGAAAGACGCCGGCGGTGGATTCCGCCGTTACCGGGCAAGAAAGTGCGCGCGGCCTTGCCATGGCAGCGCGAATGTTCGGGTGGTACCGCGGAAGTATTGTTGCCTTTCGTCCCGTTTGATCGGGAGGAAAGGTTTTTTTATGGTTTGGAGGAAGCAGTATGAAGGAACAATTAGAGAAAATCAAGCGAGAGGCCTTGGCCGCCCTGGCCGCCACCAAGGAATCGGTGGATCTGGAATCCCTGCGGGTGAAATACCTGGGCAAAAAGGGAGAGCTGACCGCCGTGCTCAAGCAGATGGGCAAGCTCAGCGCAGAGGAGCGCCCGGTCATCGGCCAGCTGGCCAATGAGGTCCGGGAGAAGCTGACCGCCGAGATCGAGCTTCAGAAGAGCAAGCTGGAACAGGCCAAGCTGGAAGCCCGCCTGGAAGCCGAGGCCGTCGACGTGACCATCCCCGGCAAAAAGAGCCCGCTGGGCCACCAGCACCCCATGTACATCGCCCTGGACGAGATCAAGGATATCTTCGTGGGCATGGGCTTTACCATCCTGGACGGCCCCGAGGTGGAGCTGGCCTACTACAACTTCGACCGCCTCAACGCCGAAGAGGGGCATCCCTCCCGGGATTGGTCCGATACCTTTTACTTTGACAAGGACAGCCGGGTGATGCTCCGCAGCCAGACCTCTCCCATGCAGGTACACGCCATGGAGACCATGGACCTGCCCATCCGCATCCTGGCCCCCGGCCGGGTCTATCGGAAGGACGAGGTGGACGCCACCCACTCCCCCATGTTCCATCAGGTCGAGGGCATGGTCATCGACAAGAACATCACCATGGCCGATCTGAAGGGCACCCTGAACGCGGTCATGGAGCAGCTGTACGGCAAGGGGACCAAAACCCGCTTCCGTCCCCACCACTTCCCCTTTACCGAGCCCTCCTGCGAGATGGACGTGCAGTGCCACAAGTGCGGCGGCGTCGGCTGCCCCACCTGCAAGGGCGAGGGCTGGATCGAGGTGCTGGGCGCCGGGATGATCCATCCCAAAGTGCTGGAAATGTCCGGCATCGACCCTGAGGTCTACTCCGGCTGGGCCTTCGGCATGGGCCTGGAGCGGATGGCCATGCGCCGGTTCAAGATCGCCGACCTGCGGCTGATCTTTGAAAACGATGTCCGCTTCCTGGAGCAGTTCTGAGAAAGGAGCCCGTGTAGTATGTTACTGTCGAGAAAATGGCTGAATGAATTCGTCCCCGTGCAGGCCGATGACCGGACCTTTGCCGAGGACATGACCCTTTCCGGGTCGAAGGTGGAAATCACAGAGATCGAGGGAGAGGAGATCTCCAACGTCGTCGTAGGCCGTGTGGTGGAGATCAAGCGGCACGAGAATTCCGATCACATGTGGATCTGCCAGGTAGACGTGGGAGAAGACGCCCCCATCCAGATCGTGACCGGCGCCCAGAACGTCTCCCAGGGAGAACTGGTCCCGGTGGCCAAGCACAACAGCACCCTGCCCGGCGGGATCGAGATCAAGTCGGGCAAACTCCGGGGCGAGGAATCCCACGGAATGCTCTGTTCCTACAAGGAGCTGGGCATGACCGACAACGACTGGCCCCACAGCGTCGTGGACGGGATCTTCCTGCTGGAATCTGACCCCGATCTGAAAGCCAAGGGACTCAAGCCCGGCGACGCGATCCCCGCAGCCATCGGTCTGGATGACCATGTGGTAGAGTTTGAGATCACCCCCAACCGCCCCGACTGCCTGTCGGTGATCGGCCTGGCCCGGGAAGCTGCCGTGACCTACGGCAAGCCCCTCACCCTCCACGACCCGGTGGTCAAGGGCGGCGGTCCCGGCAGCCTGACAGAGCTGCTGGACGTAGAGACCCCCGACCCCGATCTGTGCCCCCGGTATACCGCCCGGATGGTGCGCAACGTGAAGATCGGTCCCTCCCCCAAGTGGATGCGGGATCGTCTGCGGGCCTCCGGCGTCCGGCCCATCAACAACATCGTGGACATCACCAACTATGTGATGCTGGAATATGGCCAGCCCATGCACGCCTTTGACTACCGCTATGTGAAGGGCGGCAAGATCATCGTCCGCCGGGCCAAGGACGGCGAGTCCCTCACCACCCTGGACGGCAACGTGCGGGACCTGAATGCCTCCATGCTGGTCATCGCCGACGAGACCCGGGCCGTGGGCCTGGCAGGCATCATGGGCGGTGAAAACAGTGAGATCGTCGAGGACACTGTGGACGTGGTCTTTGAGTCGGCCAACTTCAACGGTACCTCCATCCGCCGCACCGCGCTTTCCCTTGGGATGCGTACCGAGGCTTCCGCCAAGTTTGAGAAGGGGCTGGACATCCTCAACACCCTTCCCGCTGTCAACCGGGCCTGCGAGCTGGTCGAGCTGCTGGGAGCCGGTGAAGTCCTGGACGGTGTCATCGACATTCTGAACTTTGTGCCCCAGCCCACGCAGCTGGCCCTGCGGCCGGAGAAGATCAACGCGCTGCTGGGGACCGACATTGCCGCCCAGGAGATGTGCCGCATCCTGTCTGACCTGGGCTTCGGTGTAGACGGGGAGACCATCACCGTTCCCTCCTGGCGGGGGGATGTGTCCCACTATTCCGACCTGGCAGAAGAAGTGGCCCGCTTCTTTGGCTACAACCAGATCCCCACCACCTCCATGCGCGGTGTGACCACCCAGGGCGGGTACAGCCCGGAGCAGATCCTGGAGCGGAACCTGGGCGCCGTCTGCCGGGGCATGGGCTTTGATGAGATCATCACCTATTCCTTCATCAGCCCCACCTACTATGATAAGATCCGCCTGCCCGAGGACTCTCCTCTGCGCCGGTCCATGAAGATCATGAACCCTCTGGGAGAGGACACCTCCATCCTGCGGACCACGGTGCTGCCCTCCATGCTGGAGATCCTCACCCGCAACTACAACTATCGGAACAAGTCTGCCCGGCTGTATGAACTGGGCCGCACCTATTTTGAGCGGGAGGACGGCATGGCGGATGAGCCCAAAGTCCTTTCTCTGGGGCTCTACGGCCCTGAGGAGACCTTCTTCACCCTCAAGGGCGCAGTGGAGACTGTGCTGGAAAGCATCCGGGCAGAAGAGGTCACCTATGTGGCAGAAGCCCACCACCCCTCCTTCCACCCCGGCCGCTGCGCGCGCATTTTCCTCCGGGGCCAGGAGATCGGCCTGATGGGCCAGATCCATCCGCTGGTCGCCGACAACTACGGCGTGGACACTCCTCTGTACTATGCGCAGCTCCAGTTCGATGGTCTCTTTGCCAGCCGTGGTGCGGAACCGACTTACACGCCGCTGCCCAAGTTCCCTGCCGTCACCCGGGACATTGCCGTTCTGGTGGACCGGACCGCTACCGTCGGCGCGCTGGAAGGCTGCATCCGGGCCGCCGCCAAGGGTCTGCTCAAGGATGTCGCCCTCTTCGACATCTACCAGGGAGAGAACCTGCCGGAGGGCAAAAAATCCGTTGCCTTCAACCTGATCCTCCGGGCAGAGGACCGGAGCCTGACCGCTCAGGAAGCAGATGATGAAGTGAAGCTGGTCCTGGCTGCGCTGGAAGCACAGTTTGGCGCCACGCTGCGGTAAAATTTTTCTGGATTATCCCCCATTTCCCCTTTACTTTCTCCTTTGGGTGGAGTATGATGTAGGTGATAATCTATCGTTTTGTGACAGGGGGGCGTACCATGGATTCCGAGTTTACCCGCAAATTTCAAGTAGTGCAAGACCGTAACGACGAAATGAGAGCAACGCTCATGGCGGTCTATGATGCCTTGAAACAGAAAGGATACAATCCGATCAATCAGATCGTAGGCTATATCCTCTCGGAGGACCCCACCTACATCACAAACTACAACAACGCCCGTACCTTGATCCGCAAATTGGACCGAGACGAGCTGCTGCAGGAATTGGTCCGGCAGTATCTATCCAATCGCTGACACACCAAACGCCCAGCTGTGTATGGCACAGCTGGGCGTTTCTGTTGCATCGACGGGACAAAAATCACGCACTCCTCTATGACCAGAAGAGTGCGTGATTTTTTCATTCTTTTGTGTTCGGACCGCTGAAAAACTCAGCCTTCCAGATAAGCCCGGTGGAAGACCTTCTTCCCCTTCTTGATCACCAGACCTTCTCCGGCCAGCTGCTCTGCGGTCACGGCGGCAGAGATCTCTTTGACCTTTTCTCCGGCCACTTCCACGCCGCCCTGCTGGACCAGCCGGCGGGCTTCCCCCTTGGAGGGGACCAGGCCGCACTTGAGCATCAGCTCCAGCACCCCAATGGTGCCATCGGTCAGGTCACTGGCGCTGAGGGCCGTGGCGGGCATGTTCGCCGTGTCGCCGCCGGTGGAGAACAGACCGCGCGCCGTCTCCTGGGCCTTGGTGGCTTCCTCTTCTCCGTGGACCAGCTTGGTCAGCTCAAAGGCCAGGATCTCCTTGGCGGTGTTCAGCTGTGCGCCCTCCCAGGCGTCCATCTTGTCGATCTCTTCCAGCGGCAGGAAGGTGAGCATCCGAATGCACTTGAGCACATCGTCGTCGCCCACATTGCGCCAGTACTGGTAGAACTCATAGGGAGAGGTCTTGTTGGGGTCCAGCCACACCGCGCCGGAGGCGGTCTTGCCCATCTTCTTGCCCTCGGAGTTCATGAGCAGCGTGATGGTCATGGCATAGGCGTCCTCGCCCAGCTTGCGGCGGATGAGCTCCGTGCCGCCGAGCATGTTGGACCACTGGTCATCACCGCCGAACTGCATGTTGCAGCCGTACTCCTGGAAGAGATGGTAGAAGTCATAGGACTGCATGATCATGTAGTTGAATTCCAGGAAGGACAGCCCCTTCTCCATGCGCTGCTTGTAGCACTCCGCCCGCAGCATATTGTTGACCGAGAAGCAAGCGCCCACGTCCCGCAGGAGATCAATGTAGTTGAGCTTGAGCAGCCAGTCGGCGTTGTTCACCATGATGGCCTTGCCCTCACCAAAGTCAATGAACCGCTCCATCTGCTTCTTAAAGCAGTCGCAGTTGTGCTGGATGGTCTCGGGGGTCATCATGGAGCGCATGTCCGTGCGCCCGGAGGGGTCGCCGATGTAGCCGGTGCCGCCGCCCACCAGGACCACAGGCCGGTTCCCTGCCATCTGCAGGCGCTTCATCAGGCACAGGGCCATGAAGTGGCCCACATGGAGGCTGTCGGCGGTGGGGTCAAAGCCGATGTAAAACGTGGCCTTGCCGTTGTTGATCAGTTCCCGGATCTCCTCCTCGTCGGTGACCTGGGCAATGAGCCCGCGGGCTCTGAGTTCTTCGTAAATCTGCATGTTCCTTCTCCTTTTCTTCTTGGTCACAGGGGAAACAAAAACGTCCCCTGTCATGGCAATGACAGAGGACGACAGAAATCGTGGTACCACCTCTATTTACCCTCTTCCTCACGAAAGAGGGCCTCAGCGGGTCCGGCCGGCTGCCAAACCCTGCGCGCGGTAACGGGCGCACCCGACATACCCTACTTCCCCGGCAGTCCGGTGGGTTCAGGCAGCTGCTCCGGGAGGTAGCTTCACCGGCGGCGCTCTCCCCCTTTCACCTGGCGGGGGCTCTCTGGGCAGCGGAACGACGGCTACTTCTTCCCTTCATTACAGTGGCAAATGTTCGATTGCTCTGGATTCTACACCATTTTCTACTCTTTGTCAATGGTTTTTCTCAAGGCGTTACGACCGGTTTCCCCTCTTTGTCCAGCAGGGGCGTGAACCCCGCCGCATTTCCGTTGCGGTGAAACACATAATGGACCCCGGTTTCGGTATCCACCCAAATTTCGATGACATCTACCGTCCCTTGGCTGTAAACCTTTTGAAAACGATTCACCTTCATTATTGTTCTCCTCCTGTTATCGTTTTGTCTCTCCCTGGGCTTTATAGGTCTCTGCCTCTTGCAGCAGTTCCTCTGCGCCCTCCAAAATAGCAGCAGAAATGTGATCCCCGCCCGTCAGGCGCGCCAACTCTGCGCGGCGGCCTTCCCGGTCCAACTCTGTCACGCTGGTGTAGGTCCGGCCGTCCTTTTCCCCCTTCTGGACCGCATAATGGCTGTCTGCCATGGCGGCGATCTGGGCCAGGTGGGTCACGCACAGCACCTGACAGCGCCGGGACAGGCGGCTCATTTTCTCCGCCACCTTGCCGGCAGCCCGTCCGCTGACGCCGGTGTCCACCTCGTCAAAGATCAGCGTCATGATGCTGTCGTTTTCTGCCAGGACATTTTTCAGCGCCAGCATGATCCGGCTCAGTTCTCCCCCGGAGGCCACCTTCGCAATGGGTTTTAACGTCTCTCCCACGTTGGCGGACATCAGGAAGCATATCTCATCCATGCCAGTCTCGTCCAAGCCCAGCTTCCCCGGTTTCGGGGCAAAGTTGACCTGAAAACGAACTTTAGGCATGTCCAGCTGGCGCAGTTCCTCTTCGATGCGGGCCTTCAACCGTTCCGCCGCTTGACGGCGACGTTGTGAAAGGTGCTCTCCCTTCTCCCTGGTCTCTGCCAGCTGGGCTTTGCGCTGCTTCTTCAATCTGATCAGCGTATCGTCCGCCTGTTCCATCCGGGACAACTCCTGCCGACAGCGTTCCAGATAGGACAGCATGTCCGAAACCGTTGCACCATACTTCTTTTTCAGCCGGTGCAGCTGATCCAGCCGTCCCTCTACCTGGTCCAGTTCGCCAGGAGAAACATCCAGGCTGCTGCGCAGCTCCCGCAAGCCTTCTGCTGCGTCTTCCGCAGCATACCGAAGCTCTGAGACCGCTGCCGATAACCGGTTCAGTTCTCCGGAAACCGATGCCACACGGGATAGTTCCCCCTCCGCCTGGGCCAGCAGACTGGCGGCGCCATCCCGGCTCTCGTCCCCCAGAAGGGCGTCATAGGCACCCTCCACAGCGGCCATCAGCCGGTCCGCGCTGCGCAGAAGCGTCTTGCGTTCTTCCAGCTCCTCTTCCTCTCCGGGCCGCAGGGCCGCCTGTTCCAATTCTCCGATCTGAAACCGCAGCGTATCGACCCGCCGGGCTTTTTCTGCCTCATCCATCTGCAAGGCAGCGATCTGACGGCGCAGATGATCCAGCGCTTTATAAGAGGCCCGATACGCCTCCAACGGCTCCATCAAGCCGCCGAAGCTGTCCAGATAGTGCAGGTGACAGCTCTCATCCAGCAGCTGCTGACCATCGTGCTGCCCATGGATGTCGATCAGCTGACTGCCCAATGCCCGCAGCTGGACCACCGTACACGGCACACCACCCACCCGGCAGAGATTTTTCCCATCCCCCTGGATCTTCCGGGAGACCAACAGCTCCCCGTTTTCATCCGGACCGATCCCAGTCTCCTGAAACCAGGGCAGCTCAGGCAGGTCCCGGAAGAGCGCCGTGACCAACGCCGATTTTTCTCCGGTACGGATCAGGTCCCGGCTGGTGCGCCCCCCCAGCACCGCGCCGATGGCGTCGATGATGATGGACTTGCCCGCGCCGGTCTCGCCGGTCAAAACGTTGAATCCAGGCCCAAACGCAATATCCGCCCGCTCAATGAGGGCGATGTTCTCAATATGGAGCAGCGACAGCATGACCTGCAATTCCTCCCATTGGTTCAGCCGGGCCGATCGCCCAGCATTTTCATGTTTTCCAGGCAGAGTTCCTCTGCGTCCTGCACCGTGCGCATGATGAGGATGGCGGTGTCGTCCCCGGCCAGGCTGCCGACCATGTTGGGCAGGTGCATCCCGTCGATGGCCGAGCAGGCGGCAGGCGCCAGGCCCGGCATGGTTTTGAGCACCACGATGTTCTGGGCGCTGTCAAAGGAGATCACGCTCTCCCGGAAAATGTTGTTCAGCCGTCCGGCCACATTCAGCGCAGTCTTTCGTTCGCTCACGGCATATTTATAGGTGCTGTGGCCGGTCAGTTCCTTGACCAGGTGCAGTTCTTTGATGTCCCGTGAAATGGTGGCCTGGGTGGATTTCATCCCCCGTTCCCGCAGTTTCTCCAGCAGCTGGTCCTGGGTCTCAATGTCAAATTCCTGGATGATGTTCAAGATCTCCGCCTGTCTTCTGGCCTTCATGCCCGACTCCTCCTCTCCAGTTTGCGATTGATCATTTCATAAAAACTCTTGTCCGACAGCTTCACCAGGCACAGGCAGCGGCGGGAACGGCAAACCTCCACCGTATCCCCGGAAAAGAGCTTGAACGCCTTGCTGCCGTCTACCGAGAGGTAGGCGGTTTTGCGGCTCTGCTTCGGCACCATAATGTCGATCAGCCGGTTCTTATCCAGCACCATCGCTTTCGCCTGCAGCGTGTGGGCGCTGATGGGTGTCATGATGATGTTTTCTGCGGTGGGTTCCACGATGGGGCCGCCCGCAGACAGCGAATACGCCGTGGAGCCCGTCGGCGTGGCCAGAATGACTCCATCCCCAAAGACGTTGGAGATCAGGATCTTGTCGCCATACACCTGCAAGTCGATCACCCGCGCCACAGCGCCCTTGGTGATCACCGCATCGTTGAGGGCGGTGCTCCGGAAGATCACCCGGCCGTCCCGGATCACCCGCACATCCAGCAGCATCCGGTTTTCCAGGCTGTATTCCCCGCTGATCAGCCGGGTAAGCTGCAAAAGCTCGCTCTGTTCCAGTTCCGCCATGAACCCCACGCTGCCCATATTTACCCCCACGATGGGAACGCCAAAACTGCTGGCATCCTTGGCGGCGTGCAGAATGGTGCCGTCCCCGCCAAAGCAGACGAGGAAATCCGCATCGGGCAGCTCATTCTTGATCTCTTTGATCTGGATCGACGGATCGATCTCTCCCAAGCTGGACTTGTCCACCGGAAACGGGAAGCAGTATTCGGTTTTGACCCCCGCCGCGCTGAGCAGACGCTCGGTACTTCTGGCTGCTTTCAGCCCCTTGTCCCGAAAGGGATTGGGGCAGAGAATGATTTTCACGATACACTTCCCTCCAGTTTCCGGTGTGATTCCTCCACCAGGGCTGCCAGGTCCCCGGCATAGGGAGGCTGCTGGGCCACCGTCAGATGACCCAGATATTCAATGTTCCCCTCCGGGCCCCGGATGGGAGAAAACGTCAGTTCTTTCACAAAGAAGTCGCTCTCTGCCGCGTGGCGGAGGAATTGTTCCAGCACTTCCAGGTGTACCTTCTTGTCCCGGACGACTCCTTTTTTGCCCACTTTTTCCTTCCCCGCTTCAAACTGGGGTTTGATGAGGCAAACCAACGACCCATTCTCTTTCATCAGCGGCCGGAGGGCGGGCAGGATCAGATGGAGCGAAATAAACGACACATCCACGCTGCCGAAGTCCAAGGGTTCCGGGATGTCTTCCTTGGTCAAATACCGCACGTTGGTGCGCTCCATGCAGACCACCCGGGGATCTTCCCGCAGCTTCCAGGCCAACTGGCCATAGCCCACATCCACCGCATAGACCTTGGCCGCTCCGTTTTGCAGCATACAGTCGGTAAAGCCGCCGGTGGACGCGCCGGCGTCGATGGCGGTAACGCCGTCCAGAGACGGCAGAGAAAAGGTTTCCATGGCCTTTTCCAGCTTCAGGCCGCCCCGGCTGACATAACGCAAGGTCTGGCCCCGGATCTCCACCTGGGCGCCTTCTGGGATGGGGGCGCCGGCCTTGTCCATCCGCTTTCCCTGCCAGAACACCTGGCCGGCCATGATGATCGCTTGGGCCTTTTGCCGGCTCTCCACCAAGCCTTGCTCTACCAGATAGACATCCAATCGTTTTTTAGCCGCCATGGGCCATCACCTCCCGTGCTTTCTTCAAAATCCCTTCCTCGTCCAGGCCGCACAACGCCCGCAGCTGCGGGACTGTGCCATGGGTCACAAAGCCCTCTCCGCAGGAACAGATCCCCGTCCCCCGCAGCAGAAGGCCGTGAGCCGCCGCTGCGGCCAGCAGCCCTTGCGCGGGGCTGCCCATCGTCACACACTCCTGCACAGTCAGCAGACGTCCTGTCTTTTTCAGCGACGCCAGGACCTCCTCCGTGGGCAGTGGGATCAGTTGGTTGAGCTTGATGACTTCCGCCGAGATCCCTTCTGTTTCCAGTCTCTGGGCCACGGCCAGCGTTGTCCCGGTCATGCCGCCAAAGGTCACCAGGGTGAGGTCCTCCCCCTGGCGCAGACAGCAGGCAGAGGAACCGCTGTGGTCCTCCTGATACCTGCCCTCCCCGCCCCGGGGATAGCGCACCGCCACCGGGCCGCTGCACTCGTACAGCCCCTGGTGGAGCATGGCGCTCAGTTCTGCCAGACTGGCCGGGGAAAACACCGTGATCCCGGGAATGGTCTGGAGATAGCCCAAGTCAAACAGGCCATGGTGAGTCTCCCCGTCATCGCCTACCAGCCCCGCCCGGTCCACACAGAACACCGCGTGCAGGTGGTCAATGGCAATGTCGTGCAGCAGCATGTCATAGCTGCGCTGGAAAAACGTCGAATAGACGGCAAAAACCGGCAGCAGCCCTTGCTTTGCCATACCAGCCGCCATGGTCACCGCATGTCCTTCGGCGATGCCCACATCGAAAAACCGTTGGGGGAATGTTTTGGCAAAGGTCCCCAGCCCGGTTCCCGCCGTCATCGCCGCCGTAATGGCGCAGATGCGTTCATCCGACCGGGCCAGTTCTGTCAGCGTCTGGCCAAAGCGCGCCGAAAAGCTCTCCTCTTTTTTGGGGGCCAGCAGCGCGCCGTTTTCCTTCTGGAAGGGGCCGATGCCGTGATAATCGTCCGGATTCTTCTCGGCCGGCCGGAACCCCTTTCCTTTGATGGTCTTAACATGGAGCAGCACCGGCCCGGAGGCACGGGACGCGATCCGCAGCAGGCGGGTCAGCCCTTTGACATCATGGCCGTCCACCGGCCCCATATACTGGAACCCCATGCTCTCAAACATCGTGCAGGGAAGCAAGGTCGCCTTGATCCCCTCTTTCACCCGGTGGATGGCTCGATGGACCGCCCGGCCGGGGGCCGTAGCCCCCATGACCTTGCGGTAAATTTCTTTCCCCCGCAGGTACTGCGGTTTCAGCCGCTGCTGGGCTAGATGCTTGGCCATGCCGCCCATGCTGGCGTCGATGGACATGCCGTTGTCGTTGAGGATGACCACCATAGGTTCCCCGCTCTGCCCAGCCATGGACAGGCCCTCATAGGCCAGACCGCCGGTCAGAGATCCGTCTCCCAGCAGGGCCACCACCCGATAGTCCTCCCCCAGCCGGGTCCGGGCAATGGCCATGCCCAGCGCCGTAGAGACCGCCGTGGAGGCATGGCCGGCAATGCAGGCGTCGTGGACCGATTCCACCGGCTTGGGAAAGCCCGCGATCCCTCCAAAGGTCCGCAGGGTCTCCATGGCCCCGTTCCGTCCGGTAAGGATCTTGTGGACATAGCACTGGTGTCCTACATCGAACACCAGCCGGTCCCGGCTGGTGTCATAGACCCGGTGGAGGGCAACGGTCAGCTCCACCACGCCCAGATTGGAGGCCAGGTGTCCCCCTGTCTGGGAGACCACCTGGATGATCCGGCGGCGCAGGTCCTGGCACAGTGCCTCCGCTTCCTGGTCGCTGATGTTGGCCAGGGAAGCGTATTCCTCCCGTTGCTTCAAAGAGATCCCTCCTTTGGGTCAGAGTATAAAACGGTCACGTTGTCCGCCCTGCCAGGAAGCGGGCCAGACCGCAGAGAAAGTCCTTCTGTGCAAAGGGTTCCAACGCCTGTAGCGCTTGCTCTGTCAGGGTATCGATCCAAATCTGACAGGCCTCCAGGCCCTTCAGCGCCACAAACGTGGACTTTTGCCGGGCGCTGTCTGCGCCGGTGGCTTTGCCCAGTTCTCCGGCGTCCCCCAGCACATCCAGCACATCGTCCCGGATCTGAAAGGCCAGCCCGATGGGACGGGCGTAGGCTGCTGCCGCTTCCTCCTGCTCAGGCGTAGCGCCGGCGGCCACCGCGCCCAGACGAGCAGCCGCTTCGATCATACAGCCGGTTTTGAGGGCCTCAACGGTCAGGATCTCCTCTTCTGAAAGGGAGCTGCCTTCTCCCAGCAGATCCAGTACCTGACCGCCCACCATGCCGTCCGGCCCTGCCGCATAAGCCAAGATCCTCACCGCCCGGCAGATCTGATCCGGCGGCAGCGGCGCCTCAGCCAATGTCGAAAAAGCCGCCGTGAGCAAGGCGTCTCCTGCCAGCACGGCGTTGGCCTGACCATATACCTTATGATTGGTCGGCTTGCCCCGGCGGAAATCGTCGTCATCCATACAGGGCAAGTCATCGTGGATCAGAGAATATGTATGGACCATCTCCAGGCCGCAGGCAAGGGGCAGGGCCGCTTCTTCCGTCCCGCCGAACAACCGGCAGAACGCCAGCGTCAGCACCGGACGAATCCGCTTTCCCCCAGCCATGAGGCTGTAGGTCATCGCCTGCCGCAGCGGGCCGTGGTCCGGCCACTGGGCAGCGTACTCCGCCAGCGCGTGGTCGATCCGCTCCTGATCCGCGCGCAGCTGTGCAGAAAAGGTCATGCTGTCACACTCCTTCCGGGACAAAGGGTTCTTCGGTCAACGCCCCGTTTTCATCGGTGCGCAGCTTCAATACCTTCTGCTCGGCGCGGTCCAGCATGGTCACGCACTGCTTCATCAGCTTGGCTCCCTCCTCATACAGAGACAGAGAATCCTCCAGGGTATGCTCCCCGTTTTCCAGCTGGACCACGATCTCCTCCAGCCGGCTCATGGCCTGCTCGAAGGTCCGCTTTTTTTCTGCCATCGGTGTTTCTCCTTTCCCGTTGCGGTGCAGGTGATGGTCCCGTCCGAGACCCGGACGGCCAGCTGCTCCCCCACCGCCACCTGTCCTATGGCAGCAACGACGGTGCCGTCCTGCTGCTGTGTGATGGAATACCCCCGGCTCAGCACCCGGAAGGGGCTCAGCGCTTCCAGAGAAGCCGCCAGCCGGCCCACCGTCTGCCGGTGGGTCCGCAGGCCGTTCTCCATGCTCCGCACCAGACGCTGCTGCTGTTCGTCCAAAACCACCCGTTTCTCCTGAATGCTCCGCAGGGGAGAGCGCAGGAAGGGGCTGCTTTTCAGCCGGGTCAGCTGATCCCGGCAGCGGCGCAGATCCCGGTCCAGGCTCCGGTCCAGCCGGGCGGACAGGTGGGCCAGCTGGTCCCGCAGGTCCTGCTGGTCCGGCACCGCCAGCTCCGCCCCGTTGGAGGGCGTGGAGGCCCGCAGGTCTGCCGCAAAGTCGGCAATGGTCACGTCCGGTTCATGGCCCACTGCAGAGATCACCGGGATCTGAGAGCGGCAAATGGCCCGGGCGACCGCCTCGTCGTTGAAGGCCCATAGATCCTCCATCGAGCCGCCGCCCCGGCCGGCAATGATCAGGTCCGCCAGCCCGCCGGCATTGATGAGGTCCAGCGCCCCGCAGATCTCCTGGGGCGCTTCGGCCCCCTGGACCCGCACCGGGACCACCAGCACCTTGGCCATGGGCCAGCGGGCGCCCAGAATGCGGATCATATCCCGCACGGCCGCTCCTGCCGGCGAGGTCACCAGCGCAATGGCATGGGGAAAGGCCGGAAGGGGCACTTTGCGTTCCGGGGCAAACAGACCCTCCTGATGCAGCCGTTTTTTCAGCTGCTCAAAGGCGTAGGCCAGTTCCCCCACCCCGTCCGGGACCATCTGGGTGCAGTAAAGCTGATAAGCCCCGTCCCGGGGAAACACGGATACCCGCCCGGAAACCACCACTTTCATCCCGTTTTCCGGGCGAAACCGCAGCCGGGAGGCCTCCCGCCGGAACATCACGCAGCGGATGCTGCTCTCGGCATCCTTCAGGGTGAAATAGTGGTGGCCGGAGGGATAGCATTTATAGTTGGATACTTCACTGCGCACCAACACCTGGGCCAGCAAGCGGTCCCGGTCCAGCAGCCCTTTGACATACTGGTTGAGGGCAGTGACGGAAATGGGTTCTGTCATCGTTGTTCCTTTTCATGTGCCCGCCAAGTGAGGATGGCCACCCCCATGGCGTTGTCTGTGGAAAAGCGCGGCTCGGCAAACACCGCGCCGCAGCCCTGGATCATCCGCTGCCGCAGCAGCTGATTGGACGCCACCCCACCGGCGCACAGCACCGGCAGGCCGGGATACCGGTCCAGCGCCTGCCGGGTCGCCGTCTCTACCGCTCCGATGATGGACGAGAGTACATACCAGCAGATCTCTGCCGGCGCAGTCCCCGCCTCGGCCAGGGCATTCATTTTGTTCTCAATGCCGGAGAAGGAAAAGGTGCTGTCCTTCACCTTCACCCGGAAGCTCTGCTGCTGCTCTGCCTGAAGGGACAAGGCATCCACTGCCTTTCCCGCCGGAAACGCCAGTCCAAGCCGCTTCCCTGTCCGGTCGATCAGCTGGCCGGCGGAAATATCCGAGGTCCCGCCGATGCAGCTGGCCCGGACGCTCACTCCGTCCGGGACGGCATACAGCAGCTCCGTGGTGCCGCCGGACAGGTGCCACACCAGGTGGGGCCGGTCCAGCAGATCCATCCGCCCGGCAGACCAGGCCGCCGCCGCAATGTGCCCCTGCTGATGGGAACAGGGATAGAAAGGCAGTCCCATCACCGCCGCCATGCTGCGGGCTTGAGATTCCCCCGCCAGAAAGCAGGGCATATAGGAGCCTTCTACCTCCCGGGGCCGGGTGCTGGCCCCCAGCGCTGCCAAAGGCCGGGGCAGCCCGGCCTCGGCCAGACCAGACACCATGTCGGGCAGGCGCTTGACGTGCTGGAACAGGGCTTCGCTCTGCCGCAGTCCCAGGGAACCCTCCGGGACCTCCAGCAGCTTGCCGAGGTTCTCTCCCCGGCTGCCGTCAAACCAGGCCGCCGAGGTGGTGTAGTTGCTGGTGTCCAGCCCCAGTGCTGCGGTCATGGTCACGCCTCCTGCCCGTCGGTCTCGGGCTTCGGGGCCGTCTGCTCGGGAAACTCCGCCCGGACAAAGGCGCCCAGGATGCCGTTGATGAAGGAAACCACCTTTTCGTCCTCATACTTTTTGGCGATCTCCACCGCGTCGTTGATGGCAGCGGCAGCAGGGACCCCAGGCATGTACAGGATCTCATACATCGCCACCCGCATGATGGCCGAGGCCGTCAGGGGGATCCGGGCAAAGCTCCAGTTTTTGGCGTACTGTGCAATGTACTGGTCCAGCTCCGGCCCGTGCTCGGCCACGCCCCGGACCACTTCCTGAATGTACTGCATCTGCTTTTCGTTGGGGTATTCCTGGTACAGGGCGTTTTCCTTGCCCCAGTTGAGAAAGGTTTCCCGGTCCATCCGCTGGGTCAGGAATTCTTCGGCGGACTGGTGGGAAAATCCCAGGGAGTAGGCGCAGTGAATGGCGATCTCCCGGGCTGTTGATCTGGTCATGTTTCGTTCCTCCCCCGGTGGGCGGTCCCACCGGTCTGATTTGTTTTGCGGTCGTCTTTACTCATTATATCCATGGATATGCAAAAAAGAAAGCCCTATCCCCTGGTTTTTTACAAAAACTTTTCTTTCGCCCTTGCGGCAAAAAGAGACCCACGGCGAACAATGCGCCGCGGGTCTCGAACAAATGGGACGATCAGTCTTCCGGTTTTTCAAAGGTCACGCCGCCCACGCGAACATTGACCGCCGCGACCTTGAGTCCGCTGGTGGCCTCCACGCTGGCAAGGACAGCCTCTTGGACCTTCTTCGCCACCTCCGGGATGATCCCGCCATAGCGGATCTGGATCGACACATTGATGGTGATCTGGTCGGCTTCCCACAGGATGCTGATGCCCTTGGAGAGCTTCTTCCGGCCCAGGATCTGTTCGCTCATGGTGCCGCCGGCCAGACCGGTGACCCCTTCTACCTCCAGCACAGCGGCCCCGGCCACCATTTCCAGGACTTCCTCGGAAATATAAACGTCGCCGTACTCCTCGCTGCGGGAGTAATATTCTCTGCTTTCGCTCATGATGGTTCTCCTCCGTTATGGAAAAGGATTGGATCGGTACCGCCGGATCGCCTGCTGACAGAGCGATCGCTGCCCGTCCTGATCGAACTCAGTATACCATACCCGGCCAAAAGGGGCAAGTCCCCTCTTTTTCCGGCGCTGTCATCCCTGGTGCTTCTGGGATGCCAACAGGGTGTTTTTCATCAGCATGGCCCGGGTCATGGGACCTACGCCGCCGGGAACCGGCGTGATGGCAGAGGCGATCTCTTTTACCTCTGCAAAGGCCACGTCGCCGCAGAGCTTCCCCGCCTCGTTGCGGTTCATAGCCACGTCAATGACCACCGCGCCGGGCTTGACCATGTCGGCAGTGATCAGGTTGACCTTGCCTACCGCCGCCACCAGAATGTCCGCCGTGCGGCAGACCTGCGCCAGGTCCTGCGTGCGGGAATGGCACACCGTCACCGTACCGTGCTTTTGCAGCAGCAGCAGCGCCATGGGTTTGCCCACGATGTTGGACCGGCCCACGACCACACACTGCTTCCCCTTGGGATCGATCCCATATTCGGCTAGGATCTCCATGATCCCGTAGGGCGTGCAGGGCAAAAAGCCCTCCTTCCCCACCAGCAGAGAGCCCATGTTCATGGGATGGAAGCCATCCACATCCTTTTCCGGCGAAATGGCCATGAGCACAGCCTCCTCGTCGATCCCCTGGGGCAGGGGCAGCTGGCAGAGGATCCCGTCGATGTCCTCCCGGCCGTTCAGACGGCCGATCAGTTCCACCAGCTCCTCCTGGGTGGTCTCTTCCGGCAGGGCATACTCCTCGCTGAGAAAACCGCACTCCTCGCAGTCCTTTCGTTTGCTGTTGACGTACACCCGGCTGGCGGGGTTGCTGCCCACGATGATCACAGCCAGGCCGGGCTTTCGTCCCAACGCCTCCGCTTCCTGTCGTACCCCTTGCTTGACCTTTTCTGCCAGGGCCTTTCCGTCTAAAATCGTTGCCATAGGTCACTCTCCTTCTGGTTTCTCATTGGCTTCTTCTATCGTCTCTGCCGCGCGCAGTTTGCGGTTTACATAAAGGTCCTCCGGCTTGGGATGGGTGCGGAGCTTCCAGGCCAGCAGCCCCAGCGCCACAGCACAGCTGAGGAACGCCAGCACCTGAGAGACACGCAGGCCCGTCGAGAAAAAGTACAGGCTGTCGGTCCGCAGCCCTTCGATCATCCCTCTGCCCAGGCCATACCAGGACACATACAACAGGAAATACATGCCGTCAAAGGCCCGCACGCCCTTGTACAGCAGCCAGCAAAGCAGGCAAAACCCGATCAGGTTCCACAGGGATTCATAGAGAAAGGTGGGGTGGACCTCCAAATAGTGCCCCGCCTCCCGGATCCCCATGCGCCAAGGCAGCGCCGTGGGGCCGCCGTAGGCCTCAACATTGACAAAGTTCCCCCACCGCCCGGCGATCTGTCCCAGCAGCAGCCCAAAGGAGCACACATCGGCCAGGGCAGGAAACGGGATCTTTTTGTGCCGGGCCACCGCCCAGGCAATGAGGACCCCGGCAATGATCCCGCCATAGATCGCCAGACCGCCGCTGTGAATGGAAAGGCAGGCTTTCCAGTTCATGCTGCCGTCGGCGTTGCGGTAAAGAGCCTGGTTGAACAGGATGTAGTACAGCCGCGCCCCGATGATCCCACCGGGGGCGGCAAAGAGGATCATATCCAGGATGTCATTCCCCGCAATGCCAAATTTTTTGGCCTGAAGACAGCAAAAGGAGACACCCAGGAAAAAACCCAGGGCAATGATGATCCCGTACCAATAGACCTGGAAGGACCCCAGGGAAAACGCCACCCGATCCAGGTGGAAGGTCAGACCCAGGCCCGGAAAGGTCACCACATTCACGGCGCCGTCACCTCCGGCCGGATGATGACCAAAGACGTTTGCTCCGGCTTCACCCACTCGGCCAGGAAGGCTTCCACGTCCTGTTTCTCCATTGCCTCATAGATGGCCGGGAAGGTCCAGGGGTCCTGGCCGGCAAAATATCCTTTGGCCTGCTCCACGCACAGATTTGCAAAGGAATTGAGGCCCTGAACATAGACGCCATACAGCGCCTTCTTCAGCCGCCGGAACAAGCCTTCGTCCAGCCCCTCCCGGGCGATGCGCGCCCCTTCGGCCAGGATCGCGTCCCGGACGGCTTCGGGATCTTTGCTCTCGCCGCCGGCCAGCAAAAAGGCACAGCCGGGATAATCCGTATAGCCCAGATAAAACCCGCTGTTGATGAGGCCGTCCTCATACAGCCGCTGATAAAGGGGGCTGGAGCTGCCGGCCAGCGCCTCACAGGCCAGTTCCCCCAGAAACCGCTGCCGCAGCTGGGCAGGGCCGTCTTCTGCTGCGGTCCCTTTGATGCCCATCTGGAGCAGCGGGGCAGACACCGCCATGGTCCGGCCGTTCTCTTGCCGGAGAACGGTGCGGGGTTCTGCCGCCCCACAGTCCCGGGGAATGGGCAGCTTGGTCTGTTGGGGCAGGATCTCCCGGGCCAGGGCACACACCTCTTCCGGGTCCACATTCCCCGCCACACACAGCACCATATTGGAGGGGGTGTAAAACGCATCGTGACACTGATAGAGTGTCTCTGCCGTGATGCGGGCAATGGACTCCACCGAACCGGCCACCGAGTTTTGCACCGGGTGATGGTGGTACATCGCTTCCAGCAGCAGATGGTATGCCTGCCAGCCGGGCTGATCCTCGATCATGCGGATCTCCTGCCCGATGATCCCCTGCTCCTTTTCCACGCTCTCTTTGGTGAAGTAGGGCACGGAGACAAATTCCAATAAGGTACGCAGATTCTCCCAAAACGATTCGGTACACTCAAAATGATAGCCCGTAATGGCCGTGCTGGTAAAGGCGTTGGGAGACGCCCCTGTGGCAGTGAGCTTCTGCAAGGCATTTCCCCCGTCGGGGGTATCGAACATCTTGTGCTCCAGATAATGGGCAATGCCCATGGGCGTGTCCAGCCATTGGCCGTCCAACTGAAAGCGCGTGTCCATCCCGCCATAGCGGGTGGCGAAGAACGCATAGTACTTGCCAAACTCCGGCTTAGGGAACACAAACACGCCCAGGCCGTTGTCCAGATGTTCCTCGTAGAGCGTCTCTCCGATCTGTTCATAGGTATGTTTGACCATTCCTCAGCCCTCCTTTCCCTGCAGGGTATACACGCTGTCCAGCTGGATGCGGTTGGCCACCTGGACCACCTGGTCCAGCCGGACCTCTCCTACCGCCTGCGCCAGCTCCTCCGGCGCAAACCGGGTGTCGGAAACATAGCGGTTGATCCAGTATTCTTCCAGCCGCCCCTGGGCATCCAGCGCCGTGCGCAGGCTGCCCATGACCGAGCGGCGTGCCGTCTCTAACTCGTCGGAGGTGATCTCTCCCCGCTGGCAGGCAGCCAGCTGCGTCAGGATCTCCTCTTCCGCCCGGGCAAAGTTGGCAAACTCCACCCCGGAGTAGACCATCATCACGCCTTTGTTCTGGGCCAGCGAGCTGTTGGCAAAGTAACAAAGGGAATGCTTCTCCCGCACATTCAAAAACAGCTTGGAATTGGTGGTTCCCCCATAGACCGCGTTAAAAAGCAGTCCTTGGGCGATCTCTTCCATCGTCCGAAAGCCGCCGCCGGTGCGGAAGCCCAGGATCAGCTTGCCTTGGGTCACGTCCAGCCGGTCCTGGAACCGGCGTACCGCCGGGCCTGGCTTGTCGATCACCTTGGTTCTCGGGCGTTCCTGCCGTTTGGTCTGCGGCAAGCCGGCAAACGCCTTTCGGAAGGCGTCCTCTACCCGTTCAAATTCTGCGGACCCACAGTAATAGAAACACACCGGCGCAGTTTCCAGCAGGTCCCGATAGTGGGCATACAGTCCCGCGCCGGAAATGGCCCCGGCCCGCTCCTCGCTGCCCAGCTTGTCCAGCCCATAGGCTTCCCCCCGACACATCTCAGTGCGCAGGCGGGAGAGGGCATATTGCAGTTTATCGTTGACCTGGCTGCGGATCTTCCGCATCAGGTTTTCCTTCTCGCTGTCTACATAGCCCGGCACGAATGCGCCATTCTCCCCGGCCGGGTCCAGCACCACCTGTCCCAACAGGGTGGCCGCCTGCTCTAAAAGCGGTGTGTGGCCGGGGACGAACGCGTCGTCCAGAAAACTGGCCCAGAAGCCCACACACTGGACCTCTCCCTTTTTGCGCAGAATGGGCTCCAGCCCTCCGCCATAGAGGTCGTCCAGCGCGGCCGAAAAGGCGGTCATATCAGGATAGCGCTGGGTCCCCCGCCGCAGCACCTTGGGCAGCAGGGCGTTCTGTGCAGCGTGTTCTGCTGTCAGCGGCTCCAAAAAAGTCACGGACAGCAGGGAGTTCTTAAACTTGGTCGTCTGAACAGCCCGGAGCAGGATGCCGGGCGCCAGGACAGCTTCTTTCATCGGGAGCATGTCCTTTCCCTCCTTTTTTGTGCGTTATAAGGGATCGTTTCCAATTATGATTGCAGGGTTTATTTTACCAATACTTTGCGAAAAAGTAAAGCGCGCCAAAATCCAAAGCACTGGCAAGGGGTCAGAAAGATCCTGCCCGAACCGCACAGATTTCATGCAAATTTCTCTTGACAAAAAGCGTCATCTGGGGTAGGATAATCACGTTGTAAAGGAAATTAACTTTACAGACTGCGGAGGGAGGGCCGTTCCATTGAAAAATCAAGCCTACCGCATGGCCATGCTGTATGATTTTTATGGCGATCTTCTGACCCCCCGACAGAAAGAATTTTACGACCTGTATTACAACGATGACCTCTCCCTGGCCGAGATCGCAGAAAACTACGGCATCACCCGCCAGGGCGTGCGCGACATCGTCGTCCGCGCAGAACGCTCCTTGGAGGACATCGAAGAAAAAACAGGTCTCATCCGCCGCTACCACCGCACCCGCGCCGCCACCATCACCCTGCGTAAGCTGTGCAGCCAGCTGCAGGAACTGAACCAGACCCGGTTCGGAGACGGCGAGCTGGACGAGCTGGTGGAGCAGCTGGGCGACACCATCGAAGAGTTGGAAAGGGAGTGAGCTCGCATGGCATTTGAAGGACTGACGGAAAAACTCTCTTCCGCGTTCAAAAAACTGCGGAACAAGGGCCGTTTGACCGAATCCGATGTCAAGGAGGCCATGCGGGAGATCCGCCTGGCCCTGCTGGAAGCCGACGTCAGCTATAAAGTCGTCAAGGATTTCATCAAGTCCGTGACCGAAAAGGCCGTTGGGACCGAGGTGCTGGAAAGCCTGACCCCCGCCCAGGCCATCATCAAGATCGTCAACCAGGAACTGATCGAGTTGATGGGCGGCGGCAGCACCAAAATCACCATCTCCTCTCAGCCCCCCACCATCGTCATGATGGTCGGCCTGCAGGGCGCGGGCAAGACCACCAACGCCGCCAAGCTGGCCGGGTTGATGCGTAAGCAAAACGGCAAGCGGCCCCTGCTGGTGGCCTGCGACATCTATCGCCCCGCTGCCATTCAGCAGCTGGAAGTGGTGGGCAAGCAGCTGGACCTCCCTGTTTTTCAGATGGGGCAGGAAAACCCCGTTGCCATTGCCCAGGCAGCCATTGAGCACGCCAAGAAGCACGGCAACGACATGGTGTTCCTGGACACCGCCGGCCGGCTCCATGTAGACGAGGCCCTGATGGAGGAGCTTCAGTCGATCAAAGAGGCCGTCGATCCCAGCGAGATCCTGCTGGTGGTCGATGCCATGATCGGCCAGGACGCCGTCAATGCAGCCAAAGCCTTTGACGATGCCCTGGACATCGACGGCGTTGTTCTGACCAAGCTGGACGGCGATGCCCGCGGCGGCGCGGCCCTGTCCATCAAGGCAGTGACCGGCAAGCCCATCAAGTTCGTGGGCATGGGAGAAAAGCTGGACAACATCGAGGTGTTCCACCCCGATCGGATGGCCTCCCGGATCCTGGGCATGGGCGATATGCTCACCCTCATCGAAAAGGCAGAGCAGCAGTTTGACATGCAGAAGGCCCAGGAGCTGGCAGAGAAGCTCAAGAAGAACCGCTTTACCCTGCAAGACTATTACGACCAGTTAGTCCAGGTCAAGGGCATGGGTTCCATGGATGAACTGCTGGGGATGATGCCCGGCTTGAACGCCAAGGCCCTGGAGGGGGCAACCATCAACGAGAAGGCCCTCACCCGTACCGAGGCCATCATCCTTTCGATGACGCCTCAGGAGCGGGAAAATCCCGCCATTCTGAACAGCAGCCGGAAAAAGCGCATTGCCGCCGGCTGCGGCCTGCAAGTAGTCGATGTCAACCGCTTGCTGAAAGAGTTTGGGATGATGCAGCAGATGACCAAGCAGATGACCAAGCTTTCCGGCAAACGCCGGAAGGGAAAGTTCGGCAAGCTGCCCGGCGGTTTCCCTGGTCTCCCCTTTTGAGTTCCCCGTTGGTTCCCGCTGATTCGCGGTTCCATAATAGACACGCAATTTGATTTTGGAGGTGAATGGACATGGTTAAGATCAGACTTCGCAGAATGGGCTCCAAGAAGAACCCCTTCTATCGTATCGTGGTTGCCGACTCCCGGTATCCCCGCAACGGCCGCTTCATCGAGGAGATCGGCACTTACGACCCCCTGCAGGTTCCCGCCGCCATCAAGGTGGACGCTGAGCGGGCTCAGGCTTGGATCAAGACCGGCGCACAGCCCACGGAGACCGTGAAGGCTCTGCTGAAAAAGGCCAACGCCATCTGATTTGGAGGGCACATGAAGGACTTGCTCGTTTATATCGCCCAAAATCTGGTGGAACATCCCCAGGCCGTGGACGTGCAGGAGACGGAAGCGGACGGTAATGTTGTCCTTGAGCTCCGGGTCGACCCCAGCGACATGGGAAAGGTGATCGGCCGCCAAGGCCGGATCGCCAAGGAAATCCGCACATTGATGCGCTCTGTGGCCCAGCGCCAGGGCAAAAAGGTTTCCGTCGAAATTATGGACTGAAGAATGGCGGCGCATTTGCGTCCGCCATTTTTTCTTGGAAAAAGGAGGATCCCCCTGTGAAAAACCGCTATCTGGAGGCGGGTAAGATCGTCAACACCCACGGCATTGCCGGGGAGGTGAAGATCCTGCCCTGGGCCGACGGCCCGGACTTTCTTCTGGACTTTGACACCCTGTACATCGACGGGAAGCCCATTGCGCTTCTTGCCGCACGGGTCCACAAAAACTGTGTCCTGGCCAAGCTGGACGGGATCCATGACATCAACGAGGCCATGAAGCTCAAAAACAAAGTGGTCTGCATCGATCGGGAAGACGTAGACCTGGAAGAGGGCGCCTTTTTCCTGGCGGATCTGACCGGCCTGGAAGTCCGGGACGCCGACAGCGGCCAGGTCCTGGGGACCATCCATGAGGTCCTCACCCCGCCGGCCAGCAACGTCTATGTGGTCCGGGGCGGCGAGAGGGAACACATGATCCCGGCAGTAGAGGAGTTTATCGTAGAGACCAACGTAGAGGAGGGCTACCTCCTGGTCCGCCTGATCGAAGGGATGTGACCCCATGGACTTCGCCTATCACATCCATATCATGACCCTCTTTCCTGACGTGGTGGGAGACATGCTTTGCGAGTCCATTCTGGGCCGGGCCCAGGAACGGGACATCATCCGGATCGACTGCCATCAGATCCGCGACTACACCCTGAACAAACAAAAGCAGGTAGACGACTATCCCTACGGCGGCGGCCATGGGGCCGTGATGCAAGCAGATCCCCTTTACCAGTGTTGGAAACACATCTGTGACGAAGCCGGAGAACATCTGCACACCATTTACCTCTCCCCTGCCGGTAAGGTTTTTTGTCAAGCCGATGCCAAGCGCCTCCAGCAGGACTACAAAAGTCTCATCCTGGTCTGCGGCCACTACGAAGGCATCGACGAGCGTTTCATTGAGGAATGCGTCGATGAGGAGATCTCCCTGGGAGACTTTGTGCTGACCGGCGGAGAGATCCCCGCCATGGCGGTGGCCGATGCCGTGTGCCGGCTGGTCCCCGGCGTCCTGTCCGACCCGGAATGCTTTACCGAGGAGAGCCATTGGGATGGTTTGTTGGAGTGCCCCCAGTATTCCCGTCCGGAAGTCTGGCACGACAGACGGGTCCCGCCCATCCTGCTCTCCGGTCACCACGCCAACATTGCCAAGTGGCGGCGGAAGCAAGCCATCCGCCGCACCCGGGACCGGCGGCCGGACATGTATGAAAAACTGGATCTTTCCTCAAAAGCGGATCAGAAACTTCTGCGGGAAATCGCAGAGGAAGATCAGGAAGGATAAGACGCGGCACGCCCTTCTCTGGATAAGGTCCGTTCCCTCCCCATACAAACAGCAAGCTCCCCGACCCTTGATGTTGTCGAGGAGCTTTTTCCTTGTGATCGCTTGTCGCAGCCCTACTTCCAGGAAAGCACGGTATCTGTCCGCTGGAAGAACCCGTTTGCCCCTTCCCGATAGGTGGTGAGGGTGTCGTCTTCCCGGTCAAAGAGTTCCCGATCCACCGTCTGCTGACCAGATCGGCTCACCCGGTGAGATTCTGCCACCAGATAGGCCGTCTCTCCGGCCGGAGTAATGGATGGCGGCACTTGGCCGGGAAGAAACTCGCTTCGTTGGAGCACTTGACTATCCGCATCCAACTGGAGCAGCACCGTCTTTTCCAACGGCAGCACCGACGTAACATTTAAGTTGACGACACAGCGCTGCTGCCTGGTCTCCCCATTGATGGTAACAGAGGTGGTCTGCTCGATGGTTTTGCTAACGGAAGTCCCCGCCTGCCGCAAGTCTCCGCTGATCCCGGTCCCGCCAAGCAGATAGACCTTCCCCTCTGGGGTAAGATACATGGGATTGCCGTAAAATTCCTGGGGACCATCTTCCGCAGAAACATAGAGGTCTGCTGTGATCACGATCTCATCCATTTCGTCGCTGGCAGTGTATGCATGGTGCTGAAACACTTCCGGCGCTTCCCCCGGTGTCCAGCAAACACCCTCTCCGTCCGGGAGCGGCACAGGAACGCAATACACCGCGATCCCCTCCCAGCCGGGAAACTCATAGGCGGGGTGGGAAGGATCTTGGGACACATCCACGGCGTAGATTTTTTCCTGGTACTCCTGCCCTTCCCCCTGTTCCACGACAAGGGTTTCTCCGTCCGAAACATCATCCAAGTGATCGTTCAGATAAGCTTCTACATCCATCGTGTCCAGATACTCGGTGGTCAAATAGATGCCGATAAACTGATCTGCCGTCTCTTTTTCCTCCTTTGCCAACTGACAACCAGACAGCGTCAACAGCAAAGCACACAACAGGACCATAGAAAACAGGCTCCGTTTCATCTTCTCTCACCCCCTCCAAAGAATCTCCGTTGGCTGGGACGCGAAGAATCCGCTGTCCATCTTCCAAGGGGTATACAGATAGGGTTCTCCCTGTTGGACCAGTTCCCGCTCCACCTGTTCTTCTCCTGCCCCGTCGTCCCAGTGGTATTCCACCATCAGATAAGCTGTCTGCGGCTGCGGAGCCAGTTGGCCCGGGCACTGGCCGGGTTGGTAGATGTCCCGGCGCACGGTTTGGTTTTCCTGGTCCATCTGAACCAGCACGATGGTCTCTGCCTCGTGCTTCCGGCCAATTTCAACTTGCAGTGTCGTTTCCCAGGTATGCATTGCGCCATTGCTCTCTGACGTACTGCTTACCGTATAGGATGCATTGGGTACAAGCCCCTCCCCTTCTCCGCTGACGTTAGGCCCTTCTTGGAGAGAAACATACACTTTTCCTTCCGCCGTCTGATAAACCGGGTGAAGGGAGAATACGGTGATGCCTGGACAATCCTCGTAATAGACCGTTCCCTTCATGGCTGCCTTGTGTTGTTCCCCGGCAGCATTCTCATCCACGCTTCCAATGACTACGCCACCATGCCAAAATCCCTGATTCGGACCGGATCGTGTGGTGTACGCATTGTTTTCTTCCTCGCCTGTGATCTCATAGGAGAAGAACACCCCTTCCAAACCGGGAAACGTGTACCCCTTCTCCTCTCCTTGTTCCAGCGCAGAGACGGCTTCTTCCGTGGCATACACTCTGTCTGGCGCTTCCGCTCCCTCTGACAGGGCATTTTGTAAAGACTCCTCTTCCGTGGATGCCGTCACAATGCCACCGATCAAGGTATCCCCTTTCGCCGCCGGTTCCTCCTGCGCCAGCTGGCAGGAAGTCAACGACAGAAGGAACATCCCCAACAGGGGCAGTAAAAACAGATTCTTATTCATGATGGTCCTCCCATTCTCCGTCAAATTGAAGCAAGTCGCCCACGTCACACTCGAGAAAATAACAGATCCGGTTCAAGGTCCCAAATCGTACCCCTTTGGCTTTGCCGCTGCGGAGAATGGAGAGGTTGGCTTCTGTGATCCCCACCTTGGCACACAGTTCCTTCGATGTCATCCCCCGCTGTTTCAGAACCTCTTCCAGACAAACCTTGATCCCCACTTCCGCCCTCCTCTCTCAGATAAACAGATCATTGTCGGCTTTCAGCGCCCGGTTTTCCTCCAGAAATTTGACCACCAACAGGACGCCGAGCAGAAAGGCGATCCCAAACAGCGGGAATACCACTTGGATCGACACGTCTGCCAAATGGTTCAAGAACAGTAATTGAAGCAGATTCAGCACCACCGTGGTCACCAAACAAACCGCCAGACTTCCGGTACACAGCCGGGAGACACGGTGCGCCTGTCTCATGGTTTCCTCTCCATACCGGTCAGCTTTCATGGCTTGCAGCAGCTCCAACACCGTCAGGATCACCACCACATCCAACAGGTAGGGCATCATCTCCCCCACCCAGCGCAAAAAGGCCAAAAACACCAAGCCGTCAACCTCTGTCCGCACAGACCAAAAAGCAGAAAAGCTGAAACCAAAAATCACAAAGACCAAACAGACCGCCAAACCACGCAGAAGGATCTTCAAGTCATCCTGAAGTCTCTGCCGGTCAGCTCCCCGGAACCGCCGCAGCAGCCGCAGAACCAGGTAAGCCAAAAGAATGGCATAGGCACTGCCACCGAAAAGACTTTGTCCAACGGCTTTCTGGGCTGCCAGGACCTCTCCGTCCCCTGTCAACAGGAGAGGGATTTCTCCCGGATTGATCATCACATAAAACATCACAAAGAGAAACAGGCTCAACCCCACCAAAAGACTGTCTTCTGGCACCAGACGGCGGCAGCGGGACCGCCAGACTAAAATCCCCACAGGGACCAGACTAAGCAGCAGATACAGAACCACCGCTATGCTGTTTCCTATCGCACCGGACAGGGAAAGCGCCCGCAATCCCGCTCCGATCTGTGCAAACGGAAGAGACAAAAGACCAGCTTGCCATGGGGTCGCTTCTCCCCCCAATAACACGATCAGCAACAAGAGGACTGCCTCGATCCATAAGACGATTGGAAAGAACTGTCGTTTCATGGTTCTCCCCTCCCAAAATTATTGTTTTACGATAATCTCTATGCAAACTATAGCATGAGAATTATCGTTTGTCAATAATTTTTAGACAAAAAACTGACGCCGCGAATCATCGCGGCGTCAGTTTTTAAGAATTCAAAAGGAAAGACAACAGTCTCTTAGGTCTCAACGACGAAGTTTTCCTCGGTCAGTTCGTTGTACTTGCCCCGCTTGACATAGTGGGTGTGCAGGTACTCGTGAGAGGCATGGCAGCCAGGTCCCTTGCCGTCGCCCCACTCCTTGTAGAAGTTCATGAGGGACTGGTTCTCGTGGGACTTCCGGATCACCTTGCGCTCATCCTCGCCATAGATGGCTTCCATCCGCTTCTGGCGGACCACATTGATGTCCTCCTGGGGTCTGGGCTGACCACCGCCGGTGATGCAGCCGCCGGGACAGCCCATGACCTCGATGAAGTGATAGGGAGAGGTCCCCTCCTTCACCTTCTCCATGAGCTTCCGGGCGCCGGCAAAACCGCTGGTGACCGCGATCTTCACCTCAAAGCCCTCGGCTGCCTTCCACTCGGGCTTGACGTTCTCCAGCTTGATGGTGGCTTCCTTCACCTGCTCCAGGCCCACAATGGGAGAAACGTGGAGGTTGGGGAAGGGCAGCTCCCGCCCGGTGATGATCTCATACACCGTCCGCAGGGCAGCTTCCATCACGCCGCCGGTAACACCGAAGATGTCCGCCGCACCGGTGGAGAAGCCCAGAGGATCGTCAAAGTTCTCCTCAGGCAGCGCCAGGAAGTTGATGCCCATGGTCTTGATCAGATCCCCCAGCTCTCTGGTGGTGAGCACGGCATCCACGTTGGGCACGCCGTCGTTGCTCATCTCCGGCCGGGCGCACTCGGTCTTTTTGGCCGTGCAGGGCATGATGGAGACCACAAACATGTCCTCGGGCTTCTTGCCCAGCTTTTTGGCATAATAGCTCTTGATCACCGCACCAAACATCTGGTGGGGGGATTTACAGGTGGACAGGTTCTCCAGGCTTTCCGGATAGTTATGCTCGATGAACTGGATCCATCCGGGAGAGCAGGAGGTCATCATGGGCAGCGCAGCCACGCCGCCGTTGAGCACCGTCCGGAACCGCTCCAGGAACTCAGTGCCCTCTTCCATGATGGTCAGGTCTGCGCCCCAGTTGGTGTCGAACACATCGTCAAAGCCCATCCGATGCAGCGCAGCAGCCAGCTTTCCGGTCTCGCAGGAGCCGGCGGGCAGGCCGAAGCACTCGCCGATGCCCACGCGGACCGACGGCGCAGGCTGGACCACCACATGCTTGTTGGGGTCGTTGATGGCCTGAATGACCCGGTCCTTGTGGCTGGTCTCCCGCAGCGCGCCCACGGGGCAGACCACCACGCACTGCCCGCAGTAAGTGCAGGCCGTGTTGCCCAGAGGCAGGCTGAACGCAGGCGTGATCACCGTCTGGAAGCCGCGGTTCTCTGCCGTGAGGATGGACGTGGTCTGGATGTTCTTACAGACACTGACGCACCGGCGGCACAGGATGCACTTGTTGGGGTCCCGGGTGATGGACTCGCAGACGTCGATGGGACGCAGCTCCCGCTCCCCTTCATAGGGGGAGTCCTCCACGCCCAGCTCCCGGCCCAGGGCCTGGAACTCACAGTCCTGGTTCCGGGCGCAGGTGAGGCACTTCTTGTCGTGGTTGGACAGCAGCAGCTCATACATGGTCTTCCGGGCTTCCTGGACCCGGGCGTTGTTGGTCTCGATGACCATCCCGTCCCGGGCCTCCACCATGCAGGATGCCTGCAGGTTCTTGGCAGGAGGGCTGACCTGCTCTACCACGCAGATCCGGCAGGCGCCATACTGGTGAATGCCCTCCAGGTAACACAGCTTCGGAATGTGGATGCCGTTGAGCTCGGCCGCCTGCAGGATGGTGCTGCCGGCGGGGGCGGTACATTCCTTGCCGTTGATCGTGAGTTTAATCTCTGCCATAATCACTTACCTCCTGTCGCAGCGCAGGCAGCGGCTGGCTTCGGCGCGGGCGTCCAGCTCGTGCATACCCAGGTTCCGTTCGCAGAAGCTGCCAACTGCTTTTTCCGCCTCGATCTGTCTGGTCAGGAAGCGGTTGTGGGGCACGATATCCCCTTCGATGTGATAGTCCGTGATCTCCTGCTCAAAGCCCTTGGCCAGTTCGCCGGTGCCGCCCAGGTACTTGTCGATGCCGGAAGCGGCCACCTTGGCCTCGTGGACGGCATTGACGATGTCCTTCGGGCCGCGGTGGGCGTCGCCGCCCACAAAGACGCCGGGCATGGACGTGGCCTGGGTGTAGCGGTCTGCCACCACACGGTCGCCGTTGAGCTGGATGGTCCCCTTGATGAACTTGGTGTCGGGGGTCTGGGAGATGGCCGGGATGGCGATGTCGAACTCCTCCACATAGGTCTCCCCGCTGGGAACGGCCTTCCGACGGCCGGAGCTGTCGAACTGCCCCAGCTTCTGCTTCATCACGCAGATGCTGTTCAGCTTGCCGCCGATGCCAACAAAGTCGGTGGGGTTGACCAGGGTGCGGATCTGCACGCCCTCTTCCATGGCGTCCTTGATCTCCACCTTGTCTGCGGGCATATCCTCCATGGTACGGCGGTAGAGGATGACCACTTCCCGTGCCCCCAGACGGATGGCGGTACGGGCCGAGTCGATGGCCGTGTTGCCGCCGCCGATGACGGCCACTTTCTTGCCGGTGAAGTCCAGGTCCTTCTTCAGCATGACCCGCTTGAGGAAGTCCAGGCCGTGATAGATCCCCTCCAGATCCTCGCCGGGGATGCCCAGCTGCAGGGTCTTCTGCGCGCCGATGGCGATGAAGATGGCGTCATAGTTCTTCTGCAGGGAGCGGAAGGAGACGTCCAGACCGATCTTGGTGTTGAGGATGATATTCACGCCGGTCTTCTCGATGTTCTTGATCTCACGGGAGATGATCTCCAAAGGCAGGCGATAGTCAGGAATGCCATAGGTCATGATGCCGCCGGGCCGCTTTTCTGCCTCGTACACGTCGACATGGTAGCCCAGACGAGCCAGATAATAGGCGCAGGTCAGGCCGGAGGGGCCGGCGCCGATGATGGCCACGTTCTTGTCGATCTTGGCCACAGGCTTCAGGTCCTCCTCTGTGGGGAAGCCCTGGGCGTAGGCCCAGTCGGTGGCAAAGCGTTTGAGCTCGCAGATGTTCATGGCCTCGTCTACGCTGCCGCGGCGGCAGCGGCTCTCACAGGGATGGGTGCAGACACGGCCGCAGATGCCGGAGAAGGGGTTATCCCGCAGCATGATCCGGGCAGCGCCCATATAATCGCCGGTGGCGATGAGGCTCATATAGCCAGGGATATTGATCCCGGCAGGACAGGTATTTTCACAGGGGCTGGACACCAGATCGCCGCAGACCCCGGCAGAACATCGCTTCTCTACGATGTGCTCCTCATACTCCTTGCGGAAATACTTGATGGTCGACAGCACGGGGTTGGGCGCTGTCTGGCCCAGGCCGCACATGGCGGTGTCCTTGATCACCGAGCCCAGGTGCTCCAGGGTCTCGATGTCCCCGGGCTGCCCTTCGCCGGCAGTGATCCGGTTGAGGATCTCCAGCATCCGCTTGGTCCCCACCCGGCAGGCCGTACACTTGCCGCAGGACTCTTCCTGGATGAAGTCCAGGTAGAACCGGGCGGTATCCACCATGCAGGTGTCCTCGTCCATGACGATCAGGCCGCCGGACCCCACGATGGAGCCCAGGGCTGCCAGGGATTCATAATCCAGCGGGGTGTTGATGTTCTCTGCCGTGATACAGCCGCCGGAAGGACCGCCGGTCTGCGCAGACTTGAACTTCTTCCCGTTGGGAATGCCGCCGCCGATGGAATAGATGACCTCGGACAGGGGGGTGCCCATGGGGACCTCCACCAGGCCGGTGTTGACGATGTTGCCGGAAAGAGCAAAGACCTTGGTGCCCGGGCTCTTCTCCGTGCCGAACTGGCGGAACCAGTCGGCCCCCTGAAGCATGATGGCCGGGACGGTGGCCAGAGTCTCCACGTTGTTGATGATGGTGGGCTTGCCAAACAGACCGCTCTGGAAGGGGAACGGCGGCTTCTGCCGGGGCTCGCCCCGCTGACCCTCTACGGAGGCCATCAGCGCCGTCTCCTCGCCGCAGACAAAGGCGCCTGCGCCGATGCGGATCTCAATATCAAAGTCAAAGCCGGAGCCGAAGATATCCTTGCCCAGCAACCCTTCTTCCCGCGCCATTTCTAGGGCGGACTTCAGACGCTCCACGGCAATGGGATACTCTGCCCGAATATAGACCACGCCCTGGGTCGCGCCAATGGCGTAGCCGCCGATGAGCATACCCTCGATGACGCTGTGAGGGTCGCCCTCAAAGACCGAACGGTCCATAAACGCACCGGGGTCGCCCTCGTCTGCGTTGCAGATGATGTACTTTTCCTCGCCGGGCTGGTTGTAGGCAGCTTCCCACTTGACACCAGCGGGGAAGCCAGCACCGCCGCGGCCCCGCAGGCCGGACTTTTTCAGCTCTTCAATGACAGCCATCCGGTCTCCCTTTTCCAGGATCCGGGCCAGGGCCAGATAACCGTCCTTGGCCACATAGCTGTTGATGCAGTTGACGTCGATCAGGCCGCAGTTGCGCAGGGCGATACGGACCTGATCCCGGAAGAAGGCCACATCGTGGATGTTGGTCACCCGCTTCTTCTGGATGCTGTCATAGAAAGTATACTCTGCCACAGGCTCTCCCTGGAGGAAGTGCTTCTGGACCACATCCTTGACCCGCTCCGGGGTCATTTCCGTGTAATAGGTCTCGTCAGGCAGCACATACACCACGGGACCCACGGCACAGGTTCCCATACAGCCGCGCTCGATCACGGCCACTTGGTCGGTCAGGCCGGCCTTTTCCAGTTCTTCCACCAGTGCGTCCCGCACGTTCTTGCAGCCGGAGGACATGCATCCGGTGCCATAGCACACCATGCACAGGTGGCTGTACTGGCCCATCTTTTCCTGATAGGCCTCCTTCATCTGCTGAAGGTCTGCAATGCTTCTGATCATGCCAGCTCACCTCCCTCGGGCATCTGCTCTTCGGTTTCCTCATAGCGGGCCAGGATCCCTCTGAGCTTGGCAGGTGTGACCTGCTTATAAACCTCGTCATCCACCATCATGGCAGGCGCCAGGCCGCAGGCACCGATACAGCGGGCGATCTCAAAGGTGAACTGCCCGTCCTCTGTGGTGCCGCCCACCTCTACATTCAGCTCCCGCTTGATGGCGTCCACCACCTTTTTGCCGCCACGAACGTAGCAGGCGGTACCCTGGCACATGCGGATGGTGTGCTTGCCTCTCTTCTGGGTGGAGAAGAAAGAGTAAAAGCTGACTACGCCGCTGACCTCAGACACCGGCAGATCCATGCCGTCGGCAATAAACTCCTGCAGCTCCATGGGAAGGTACCCGAAGATCTCCTGGGCTGCGTGGAGCACCATGATCAGGGAGCCTTCCTTGTCCTTGTACTGCTGGATCACCTGCGCGACGGCTTGATACAAGGCCTTCTCGTCGGTGCCACAGGTGGCGCAGACAATATCCGATCTCTCGTTCATCGTTTTCCTCCTTTTTGCCGCAGGCAGGATACACCACCCTGCCCAGCAGCAGTTTCACAAGCCATTTGCGGCTAAAATCCAAAAAAACGCTGGCCTATGGACTGATGACAGAACAGATGGACCGTCCTGCCGCCCGTCTTCCTGGCTGCCGGCCCTCACCAGCGCCAGACACAACGGAACCCTGGAAGCATCCGGGCAAACGTTCCAGAACATAACTTGCAAAAAATCTATTCTGCTCCGTTGTAATATATACAATTATACTTGCTCTCAAGGATTATTGTCAATTATGATATTTCCCTAAAAGGGCATTTGTCTTTACAGGAAATTCATATAGCAGGCATATCTTGTGGCAAAAAAACAAACTCCCACCAAATGTCTCTGAATTTTCTGCTTCTATATGCAAACCGAAGCGGCCCATCTTGCAAAGATGAGCCGCTTCGGTTTTTTCAGAAGCAACAAAAAACAAAAAGGAATGTTTCCTGCAAAATTAAAACAAATTGTCAAAATCTTGTCACGCTGTGGCCGCATTCTCCTGGTCCATGGCCGCCTGACGGACTGCCGCAGCAAACCCAACCAGATCGAAGCCACCCATTCCTTGAAAAATACGTCCCAGCCGCTGCTGGAGGCACCGGCGGAACTGCTCTCCCAGACGCACCCCCTTCTCCTCCAGGCGGATGATCCAGGACCGGCGGTCGTTCTCGTCCAGCCGGGTGGTCAAATACCCCTTTTTCCGCAGCGCCTCCACCATCCGGCAGATGGAAGACACCGACAGCTGCAGCTGGGTCGCCTGGAGCTGCTTTTGGGTGCGGACATCGGGATAGAGGGCCAGGTGGACCAGGACCGTCATCTCATTTTCCGAAAGGTCATTTTCTTTTCCCATGTCGATGAGAATTTTACGGTATTGCTCTGTCAGGGTATAGCAGGCATGGATCACGGCAAAGGACGCATCCCCACTGAAATGAACTGGCGCTTGGGTACGCATCTCAGTCCCCTCCTTTGAATTCAAAGCAGATTTTTTCCAGAGGAAACTATAGCACCAGAACGCTGCGTTTGCAACAGTAAAAAAAGTTCCTTCATAATTTTCGTCATTTTATCCTATTTCAAAAAGTCATTCTATTGACATCACCGAAAAATCCTTCTTTTTTTGCCTGCTATCTCCTTTATGCAGGTTTTCCGTCTTGTTTGTATGCGGTATCAGATATCATGTTTCCTGGTCCTCAGGCACAAAAGCGCGGCTTGCCGGAACCCCGGCAGGCCGCGCCAAAGCGTATAAGCGTTATCAGATCGTGCAGGAGGATCAGGTTCCGAGATAGGCTGCCCGGACCGACTCGTTGGTCAGCAGCTCCTTCCCCGGGCCGGACAGTGTGATCCGGCCGGTCTCCAGAACGTATCCCATATGGGCCGTCTTCAAAGCCATGTTGGCATTCTGCTCAATGAGCAGAATGGTGACCCCCTTCTTATTGACTTCCTCGATGATTCGGAAGATCTCCCGCACCACCAGAGGCGCCAGACCCAGAGAGGGCTCGTCCATCATCATTACCTTCGGGCGGCTCATCAGCGCCCGGCCCACGGCCAGCATCTGCTGCTCACCGCCGGACAGAGTGCCGCCGGCCTGCCATTCTCTCTCCCGCAGCCGGGGAAAGAGGTTGAAGACCCACTCCATGTCCTCTTGGATGTCATCCTTTCTCAGGTAAGCCCCCACGCGGAGGTTTTCCTTCACCGTCAGATCGGCAAAGATCCGCCGTCCCTCCGGCACCAGCGTCACGCCCCGGGAGACGATCTCCGTGGGATTTTTGCCGGTAATGTCTTCTCCCTGAAAGAGGATCTTGCCGCTGGCAGGCTTCACCAAGCCGGAAATGGCCCGCAGCGTAGAGCTTTTCCCTGCGCCGTTGGCCCCGATCAGGGTGACGATCTCCCCCTGCGGAACGTCAAAGGAGATCTCCTTGACGGCTTCGATGCCGCCGTAATTGACCTTCAGGCCCTGAATGCTGAGAATCGGCTCACTCATCTTCTACCACCCCCAAATAGGCGTCGATCACGTGTTGGTTCTGTTGGATCTCACTGGGCAGGCCCTGAGCGATCAGACTGCCGAAATCCAGCACATAGATCCGGTCGGAAATGTTCATGACCAAATCCATGTGGTGCTCAATGAGCAGGACCGTCAGCTGATGCCGGTCGCGGATCTCGTGGATAAAGTCCGCCAGCTCCAGGGTCTCCTGGGGGTTCATACCGGCGGCAGGCTCATCCAGCAGCAGCAGCTTGGGATCGGTGGCCAGGGCCCGGGCGATCTCCAGCCGGCGCTGCAGGCCGTAGGGCAAGCTGGTGGCCAGGTCGTCCCGGTGCTTCCACAGGTCGTGCTCCCGCAGCAGCGCCTCCGTCTCTGCCCGCATCCGCGCCTCTTCCTTCCGGCTAGCCCGGAAGGTGGAGGAAAACACATTGTGCTTGGCCCGCATGTGCTTGGCAATGATGACGTTGTCAAACACCGTCATGCTCTTCCACAGGCGGATGTTCTGGAAGGTCCGCGCAATGCCCATCTTGGTGATGTGGTCCGGCGTGGGGTCCAGCACATGGCTGGAAAAGGCATAGCGGTCCCGCTCTTTGGCAGCCTTCTTGAACGCCTTTTCCTCTTCCTTGCGGGCCGCTTCCTCCTCGGGCGGGTTTTCCGGGTCATACCGGTACTCGCCGGTGTACAGCAGCGGGTTCTGCCCCTTGTAGAGCTTCTTCATCTTTCCCTGGGGATGGTTGCGGATATAGGCTCTGTCATAGAAACAGACCTGCCCGTTGGAGGGCTGATAGACCCCGGTGATCACGTTGAAGGCCGTGGTCTTACCCGCGCCGTTGGGGCCGATGAGGGCAACGATCTCCCCCTGGTCCACCTTCATGGAAAGGTTGTTCACGGCTACCACGCCGCCAAACTGCATGGTGACATTATCCAGCAGCAAGACATTCTCACGCTCACTCATGAGAGGACGCCTCCTTCCCATCGTCATCTGCGGCCAGCTTGGCCTGCTTTCGTTTTCTCACTTTCCGTATGATCCCGGCAAAGGACAGCTCCTTATCCCCCATGATCCCGCGGGAGAAGAAGAGGACGATGACCATGACCACCACGGAGAAGACCACCTTTCGGAAGCCGTCCCGGAAGAAGGGCACCGACATGCCCAGGAAGGAGCCGCTGTCCAGGAACCGCAGCCACCACTCAGAGCAGGCAATGTACAGGAAGGAGGCAATGCAGCTGCCGGTGATGGAGCCGATGCCGCCAATGACCACGATGAGCAGGATCTCATAGGTCATGGTAGACTGGAAGGGCATGGCCTGGACCGTTGTCTGGAACATGGCCAGCAGGGCGCCGCCCACCCCGGCGAAGAAGCTGGAGATCACAAAGGAGAGCATCTTATGCTTGAAGAGGTTGATGCCCATGGCCTCTGCGGCCACCTCGTCATCCCGGATGGACTTGAAGGCGCGGCCGTAGGAGGAATTGACCAGCAGGACAATGATCAGAATGCTCAGGGTCGCAATGAAGAAGGGGAAGATGGTATCCAGCTGGAAAATGGTCCCCCCGATCTGGATCTTGATGTCGTGGAAGTTGGTGTACTTCCGCAGCAGGTTGGAGCCGTTGGTGATCCGGCCCAGGCCATTCCACTGGAACAGAGCCCGGATGATCTCTGCAAAGCCCAGGGTCGCAATGGCCAGATAGTCGCTCTTCAGGCGCAGCACCGGAATACCGATCAGCGCCGCAAAGATGGCGGCCACTGCGCCGGCAATGATGATGCAGAAGATGGCGCCCAGGAAATTGCCTGCATTCTCCCCCAGCAAAGCCCCCAGGCTTTCCGGGATGGAGAACTGGATGGCCCCGCCGTCAAAATACTGATAGACCGCATTGTGCTGGTCGGCAGGGATGGAGAAAATAGCGTAGGCATACGCACCGATGAGCATGAAGCCCGCCTGGCCCAGAGAGAACAGGCCCGTAAAGCCGTTGAGCAAGTTCATCGACACACACACCAGGGCATAGATGGCCCCCTTCTTCAGGACCGTGATGAGCATGATGGTGGTGGACGTCCGGGGCAGGGCATTGTCCAGCAGGAACAGGAAGACATACAGCGCCACCAACAGCAGGATGGCGATCAGGCTGCCAAGCTTCTTTTCAGAGGCGACAGCAGGTTTTAATTTTTTTCCCATAGCAGTCACCTCACACCTTATCCGTGGACTTCTCACCGAAGATACCGGTGGGCTTGACCAGCAGGATGACGATCAGCAGGACAAAGGTAAAGGCATCGGAGAACTCCGTCCAACCCAGGCCCTTGATGATGTTTTCACAAATACCAATGATGAACGCGCCAACCACTGCGCCGGGCACCGAGCCGATGCCGCCGAACACCGCCGCCACGAAGGCCTTCAGGCCGGGCATGGCGCCGGAGGTGGGCACGACGGAGTTGTAGTTGGTAAAGTACAGCAGAGAGCCTACCGCCGCCAGGAAGCAGCCGATGGCAAAGGTCATGCTGATGACGTTATTGATCTTGATGCCCATGAGCTCACTGGTCTCAAAGTCCCGGGACACGGCCCGCATGGCCATACCGACCTTGGTCTTTTTGATCATGGTCACCAGAACGATCACCAGGACCACCGTCAGGATGGGGGTGATCAGCGTGACCATGGTGGTGGTAGCAGAGCCGATCTTGACCTGCTTGGACAGGAACGGGATGGAGGGATAGATCTGCGGCAGGCCGCCGGTAAAATACAGGGCGCAGTTCTGCAGCAGATAGGACACCCCGATGGCGGAGATCATCACCGACATCCGGGGCGCCGAACGCAGGGGCCGGTAGGCCACCTTTTCGATCAGCACACCCAGGGCCACCGTCACCACCACCACCAGGATGACGGAGACATAGATGGGCAGGGACGCTGTGGCATACACCATGACCAGGCCGGCCACCATGAACACATCGCCGTGGGCGAAGTTGATCAGGCGGAGAATGCCGTAGACCATGGTATACCCAATGGCAATCAGCGCATACTGGCCGCCGACGGAGATGCCGGAGAGCAAGTATGGGAGATTGGCAGACAAAAATTCAGACATTGCGGTCTCTTCTCCTTCTCTGTTTCGTTTGGGAGCGCATCGATCCGTTTCCCAGGAACGAAGGGTCCCGCGGAACGCATGGATACGTTCCCCCGGAGAGCGCAGGAAAGGCAATCCCTCTCCCCTCTCAACATTGTGGCGGGAGCACAGGCCGTGCCCCCGCCACAAATCAGGATCATTTCAAATGGGACTGTATCAGCAGTCGTTGGTACAGCGCAAATCTTACTCAGCCGCCTTGGCGTCGGTGCCCTGAACCGTCACGAACTCCCACAGACCGGTCTCGTTGTTGGTCTTCTTCACGAAGGCGCTGTCGCGGTTGGCATCGCCTACCTCGTTGAAGGAGATCTCGCCGGTGACACCCTTGTGGGTCACGTTGGGCAGAGCAGCCATGACGTCAGCAGGGTTGGTGCTGCCGGCAGCCTTCAGTGCCTCCAGCGCGGTGTAGTAGGCGTCGTAACCCATGACGGAAACTGCGGCGATGATGTCGTTGCCGCCGTTGTTGGTCAGGTTGGTGCTGTCGGAGTTGATCCACTCCTTGAAGCCCTTCTCGAACTCTGCGTCGCCGCCCTCAGCATAGAAGGTGGTCACATACACGTCCATGTCGGTGCCCTTGGCAGCGCCCAGGATGACGTTGGAGTCCCAGGTGTCGGAAGCCAGCAGAGGCATGTCGATGCCCTGAGAAGCAGCCTGCTTGACGATCAGCTGTGCATAGCTGATGGAGGTGGGCGCAAAGATCACGTCTGCGCCCTGGTTCTTGGCGCTGGTCAGGTAAGAGGTGAAGTCGGAGTTGTTGACGGGGAAGGACTCTGCCACGCACTCCATGCCCAGGCCCTCAGCGGCCTTCTGGAAGTAGTTCATCAGGCCCTGGTCATAGTCGTTGCCCAGCTGGCCCAGGCAGTAGACCTTCTCTGCCTTCAGCTCCTCCTTGGCGAAGTTGGCCAGGACGGTGCCCTGGAAGGGGTCCAGGAAGCAGATGCGGAAGTAGTGGTCATTGCCCTCGGTGATCTGGGGGTTGGTGCAGGTCACGCCCATGGCGGGAACGCCAGCCTGTGCAAAGGTGTCAGAGGCTGCGATGGACACGCCGGAGCCATAGGAGCCCAGAACGATGGAGACGTTCTTGGAGATCAGGTTGCTGGCAGCGGAAACAGCCTTGTCGTTGGAGGACTCGTTGTCCACCACTTCCAGCTTGACGTTGTAGGTCTTGCCGCCGATCTCCACGGTGGGGGTGACGGAGTTGGCATACTGCATGCCCAGGTACTCCTGCTTGCCGCCGGCGCCGTTGTCGCCGGACAGGGGCTCGAAGACACCGATGACCACGGTGTCGCCGGATGCAGACGCGCTGCCGTCGCTGCCGGCATCTCCGCTGGGTTCTGCGGGGGTGCCGCAGGCGCACAGAGCCAACGCCATGCAGCCGGCCAGCAAAAGTGCAAGAATCTTTTTCATTTGGTTACCTCCTTTTGATTCGCCGGCACGTCTTTCCTTGACGGACTTATGTACGCAACCGGTCTTGCCATACAGTTTACTATAAATCTCCCTCTTTTGCAACTTATTTTTCAGTTTTCCTTACGCTTTTTGTCTGCCGCAGGCGGAACAAGACCGTTTGTCAAGTCTCCAGCCGGATCGCGCTGCTTCCGCCCGGGGTCTTGGTGATGAGGATCTGGCGCTCGATCCGTGCTTTCAGGGCAGACACATGGGAGATGATCCCCACCAGCCGATTGCCCTCCGCCAGATCCGCCAGGGTCCGCACCGCCTGCTCCAGGGCTTCGTCATCCAGAGATCCGAACCCCTCATCGACAAACAGCGTATCCAGCCTGACGCCGCCGGCCGCCGCCTGCATTTCATCTGCCATGCCCAACGCCAGTGCCAGAGACGCCTGGAAGGATTCCCCGCCGGACAAGGTTTTGACACTGCGGCGGCCTCCTTCATAATGGTCCTGGACCTCCAGGTCCAGGCCGCTGCGGCTGCGCTGGTTTTCCGCCTCCTGGCGGCGGTACAGCTCATACCGTCCGCCGCTGAGTTTCATCAGGCGCAGGTTGGCCCGGGCCAGAATCCGATCAAACCAAGTCATCTGCACAAAGGTCTCCAGCGTCACCTTGTCTTTCCCCTGCACCATCCCAGTGGCTGTGTTGGACAAGCTTCGCACCATCGTCCAAGCCGTCTGGGCCTCTTGCAGCAGCGCTTGCTGCTGAACAAGCGCGTTCTGTGCCCGCTGATTGCTCTCGTGGCGCGTCAGGAGAAGCTCCCGTTCCTTCTGAAGGGCATCACATTCCTGCTGCACCGTTTTGGCCCGGGCCAGCAGCGCGGGAAGCTCTCTGCCGGCCTCCTCTTTCGGCAGCTGGTCTGCCAGCGCTTCGACCCGGGCCGCTGCCTGCGCCGCCGCCTGCCGGCATGTCTCCCAGGTCGTGCGCGCTGTTTCCAGGGCACGTTCTCCTTCTTCCAGCCGCTTTTGCCCAGAGGCCAGTTCCTCCTCTGCCTGCCGTCGGGTGGCAAAGCGCAGCCCCTCTCCTTGCTGGGAAAGCTGCTCCTCTAACGCACACAGACGGCTTTGCAGTGCAGATAAGGTCCGTTCCCCTTCCCGGATCTGTTCCTGCGCCGCAGCCCGCTCCTCTTCCAGAGACGGCCGCCGGTTCAGGAGGGTTTGCCGACGCGCCTTCTCTTGCGTCAGCTGGTCCCGTTCTTCTGCCAGTGCCATGTTCTGTGCGTTCTGTTCCCGGCGGGCTACTTCCAACTGCCGGGGCAGTGACACCAGATCCGTGTCCTCAAATATGGAGCACCCCAGACGTCTTGTTTCTTCCTCCTGCGCCGCCTGCCGCGCCTGGGCTGCTCCCGCTGCAACGCTGGCCTGTCGGGCCGCCTCCTCTGCCTGATGGGTCGTTTCTTTCTCTGCTTCCAGCGTCTCCCGGTCAGGGACCCGCTGCGGCAGAGCGGCCGGGGCCGGATGATGGCGAGACCCACAGACAGGACAAGCCTCTCCTTCCCGAAGAAACCCTGCCAGATACCCGGCTTGTCCATCTAAAAACGCCCGTTCCAACAGGGTATAATGCTGCCGCAGCCGGTCTGCTTCTTCTGCGGCCCGGCGATAGGTCTGCTGTGCCTGTTTATAGACCAGTGCCAGCCGGTCCCCCTCTTTCAGCGCCGTCTCGATCTGTTCCAACGCGCTCTCCCGCTGATCGAATGCCTGCTGGCGGCGGGCCAATCCTTCTTCCCGGGCCGGAAGGGTCTCCAAGCGTTCCAATTCTTTCGTCAGTGTTTCTTCCTCTGCGGCCAGCGCGCCCAGCACCCTCTCTGCTGCGGCATGGTCTTGTCGTGTCCGGGCAAGCGCCTGCTCTGTCTGCGCCTTGCTTTGCCGCAGTGTCTCTCTGGCTTCATAAACCGGAAGCTGCTGCCGCAGCGCTGCCAACGCATCCCCCAGTTCCCGCAGAGAGGCTTCTTCTTCCCGCGCCTTTTCCCAGTCCCGACGCCCTTCTTCCGCCCGCTGTTCTGCCCGGGCGGCATCCTCTCTGGCCTGCTCGGATTCCTTTCGCAGCCGCTGTGCCGCCTCTTCCTGGCCGATCTGCCGCTCCAACCTGGCGCGCTCTTGTTTCCAGGTCTCCTCCTGCTGCCGCAGTGCCTCCAACGCCCCCGCTTCCCGCGCCAAAAACGCAGCCAGCAGGTCCATTGCTTCCCGGCCCGGCAAAGCCATCGCTTCTTGCCAGGCCGCTTCATCCCCGGCCGGCGGCTGGACGGTTTCCAGGTGCTGTCGGATCCGCTGCGACACCGCTTCATACGCTGTTTTCTTCCGGGCGGTTTCTTCTCGCAGCGCTTCCTGTAGCTGCTGATAGGGACCTGTATGAAAAATTTCCCGGAAGATCTTACTGCGCTCCTCTGTTTTGGCCAACAGCAGCTGCAAAAACTCTCCTTGGGCGATCATGGCCACCCGGCTGAACTGCGTCCGGTCCAAGCCGATCACCTCGCTCACTGCACGGGTGACCTCCCGGCTGCCGGTAATGGGCGGACGGCCATCGGAAAAGGTCAGCTGGGCGTCCGCTTTCTCTGTCACCATTTTCTTGCCCCGCTTGGCCGGGCGAAGATACTCCGGGTTCCGGCGTACCGTATAGGTTTTCCCCCCGCACCGGAATGTAAGCTGGGCGAAGGTCGGTGTCTCCCCTTTGGCAAAGCTGCTGCGCAGCATGGCAGCCTCCCGGTTGACGCCGCTGGCCTCCCCATACAAGGCAAAGGCGATGCCGTCAAACAGCGTGGTCTTTCCCGCCCCCGTGTCACCGGTGATCAGGTACAGGCCGCGTTCTCCCAAGCGGGAGAAGGATACAACGACTTCCCCGGCATAAGGTCCAAAGGCAGACAGGATCAGTTCCAGTGGTCTCATGGTTCTCCCTCCCAAATCGCCTCCACCATCTCCTCCAGCAGCGCCTCCTGAGCCGGTTGGAGCGGCTGGTTGTTTTGCAGCTGATAAAAAGAGCGGAACAGGTCCATCGGAGCCTGTTCTTCCGGCCGCTCTGCTCCCACCACCGCCTGCGTGGTTTGGGTGCGGAGATTGTCATAACTCAGCTTGAGCAGGTTCGGATAGATCACCCGCAGCTTCCCTATCGCTTCCGGCACATCCTCCTGGTCGGTCAGAATGACGTGCAGATAGTCCTCCTGCCCGCCGCCCTGATAAAACGACCGGTCTGTCACCTCGTCATAGGTCCCTCGGACCTCCCGCATATCGCGCAGGGGATGCAGGGGGAGGGTCTCCACCGTCACGCACCCCTTCTCTCCCAGGGTGACCAACGTGGCTGACTTCACCTGCCGGCATTCAGAGAAGGAATATTTCAGCGGGCTGCCGCAATAGCGCATCGTTGCCCGCCCCACCGTCTGAGGGCCGTGAAGGTGTCCCAGCGCCACATAGTCAAAGTCTGCAAACACCTCCCCCGCGATCTGATCCAGACCGCCCACGGACAATTCTTCCGAATCGCAAGGGACCCCGCCGGTCACAAACTGATGGGCCAGCAAGACATTGCGCCGGGTGGTGTCGACCTGCCACTGATCCACCGCCCAGGCTACCGCCTGCTGATAGGTCGTGATCTCTGCCTCCGGCGCCAGATGGCGCAGGAGAGCCGGTTTCAGATACGGGAGCAAATAGAGCGCCACCGGTCCATGGGGATCGGTCAGGATCACCGGCTCCCGGGGACCTTGGTAACGGGCGGCCAGATAGATGCCGCCGCCCGCCAGCAGACGGGACCCAAAATTCAGCCGTTCCGGGGAATCGTGGTTGCCGCTGATGGCAAAGACCGGGATGCCCTCCTGAGACAGCGCCGTCAAAAAGCGGTCCAGCAGGCTGACCGCCTCGGCCGGCGGCACCGGTTTGTCATACAGATCCCCTGCCGCCAGGACCCCATCGACCCGATGCTGTCTGGCCAAGGCCACGATCTGCTCCAGAATATGGGCCTGGTCCTCCAGCAGGGAAACTTCGTTGACCCGCTTGCCAAGGTGCAGGTCTGAGATATGGAGCAGTTTCATGCACTCAACCCTTTCTTCTCTCTTCGTCCCAAGAAAAAACGGCATGGCTGTCATTGCCATGCCGTTTTGACGGGTCTGTGGGATTATCTTGCCGCAATGACTTCGATCTCAACCAGGGCGTCCTTGGGCAGGCGCGCCACAGCGAAGCAGGAGCGGGCAGGCTTGTGGTCCTTAAAATACTGCGCATAAATCTCATTGAACAGGGAAAAATCCTCCATGTTTTTCAGATAACAAGTGGTCTTGACCACATTGGACAGGGTCAGGTCTGCCGCCTTGAGGATCGAGATCACATTCTCCAGGGCCTGGACTGTCTGGGCCGCCATGGAATGCGCCAGGGCGCCGGTGTCCGGGATCAACCCCAACTGGCCGGAGGCGAAAATAAATCCCCCGCATTCCACAGCTTGGGAATAGGGGCCGATGGCGGCAGGTGCTTTGTCGGTGTGCAGGATTTCCATTTGATACGCGTCCTTTCTTCCATCATTTCCTCGTGCCCCAGGGGGTTCACGCAGGCAGGGCACGTTTGCGTTCTGTGCAGTGTGTTGGCTCTCTCCGTCCTTCTGTCGGCTCAGCCAACTGGGTTTTCCTTATTTTACCGTACCTTTTCCAGCAACGCAAGGGCCATTGTCCCCTCTTGCAAAACCTTGGAGAGGGAGACAAAAGGCCCCGCTCTTTCCTCCGGGCCCTTGTTTCATTCTGACCAGTTTTTTCTGTCTCTTTCCTCCCCCTCTCCCTTGTCTGTCCAAGGGATGCTGTGCTACAATAAACCCAGATCTTTTTTCGACCGTTCTCTTCTCTGTGAACAAACGGCCGTCTACAAGAGAATTTTCTTCCCAGAACAGGAGTGATCGCCATGCAATATTCCTTTGGTCTCATCGGCTGCGGAAACATGGGGAGCGCCATCGCGCAGGCTGTCGGCCAGACCTGTCAGGACGGCATCCTGACCAACCGTTCCCCCCAGCGCGCCCAGCAGCTGGCCCAGCAGCTGGGCATGACGGCCGGTGACAACGCCGCCGCTGCCAGAGACAGCCGCTACCTCTTCCTCGGCGTCAAGCCCCACTTGATGGAAGGGCTTCTGGCCGAACTGCGGCCTGTCCTGGCCGCCCGGCAGGAGCCCCCTGTCCTCGTCTCCATGGCCGCCGGTCTGACCATCGCACAGATCCAGCAGATGGCCGGCCAGGAGTATCCTGTCATCCGCATCATGCCCAACACACCGGTCGCCGTCGGGCAGGGCGTGGTGCTGTACCAGTGCAGCCAGCAGGTCGACCAGGATACCAAGGAAGGCTTTTTGCAGCTGATGCAGAAAAGCGGACAGCTGTTCCCCATTCAGGAATCCCTGATGGATGTGGGCGCTGCGGTTTCCGGCTGCGGCCCGGCCTATGTTTATTTGATGCTGGATGCCATGGCCGACGGCGGCGTCGCCTGCGGTCTGCCCCGGACAGAAGCCGTGCAATATGCTGCTCAGACTTTGCTGGGCGCCGCTCAGATGGTCCTGGAAACCGGCAAGCACCCGGACCAGCTGAAAAACGAAGTGTGCAGCCCAGGGGGCAGCACCATTCAGGGGGTCCGCACGCTGGAACAGCGGGGGGTCCGGGCTGCGTTCATGGATGCAGTCATCGCCGCCTGCGAGAAAAATGCCGCCCTGGGCAAGTGACACGCCCTCTTTCCCACAACCAACTGCGCTGTGATGCTCTCCATCACAGCGCAGTTTTCTGTTACCGGGCCCAACGAGGCCTGTTTGACCAATGGGGTGCGATCCAGCTCTTCCAGAGCCTGACAGCCAGCCAGCCGCAGAACACACCTACCGCCAACCCGCCCAGCACGTCCGTTGGGAAATGCACATACAGATACAGCCGGGAGAAGGCGATCAGCAGCGCCAGCACCAGCGCCGCCCACCGGCCCCGCCACCGCCGCAGAAACAGCACAGCGACCGCAGCGAACGAAGCCGATGTGTGTCCCGAGGGGAAGGACGGGTCCTCCGGCCTGGGGACCAGCAGCTCCACCGCCGCCTGCAAATCGCAGGGGCGAACGCGATCCACCAGATTTTTCAGCAGAAGATTGCAGAAAACCAGACTCAGCAGCAGCGCCAGCAGAACCTGTATCCCGACAGACCGGTCTTTCCGGCAGAGCAGCAGCAGGCCCAGGGCGATCCAGATCCATCCGCCGTTACCCAGGCTGGTGATCCAGGGCATGACCTCATCCAGAACGACGTGGTGGCAGTGAGCGGCGATCCAGTCCAGGACCCCCAACTCTGCCATCGACAAGGGATTCATCCCGCCGCCTCCTTTCCAGTCAAAGGCTGCCCTATTGTAGCACAGGTGCGCGGCAGACGCAAGCGTTCAGCAGTCCGGCAGCAGACAGATCTCCTGCCACAGACGCTCGGTCTCCTCTGTCACGCAGGAAAAATCTACCCAAGGATGGTAGAGTGCCTCCAGGTCGTCATGGTACGCTTTTGCCTGGGCCAGATGCGCCATACCTTCCTGTTCCAGCGCGTCAGCCTCCTGTTCTGTCTGGGCCGATCGGTCTTTGCCTCTCTGCCAGACGCTCTCCTCCACCAACGCTCTGGTCTGAATCGGTTGGAACAAGGGAAATTCCTGCTCTGTCCCCGTCACAAACGCCAAGGACCGCCCGGGGACCAGCAGGTGCTCCAGGCGGTCGGGCTCCTCGGGACAAGGGCAGGCGATCACATCCCACCCCGCTTCCAAAAACGCCCGTTCCCAATGGGCCAATAACGTCCCGGCCAGACCGCACGCATCCCGGATCACATACCCTTCCTGGCACAGGGCCTCCGCCGTCTCCTTCCACAGCAGCCGCCCTTGGCAAGTGGGCCCGCCCAAAAAACGGCGGGCCCGCTTGCCGGGCTGTTCCCGGGCAGGGAGAGACGAAACCAAAGCTGCAGCATACTTTGTCGCCTCTTCCAGTGCCCTTGGCGTGCGGAACAGTGCCCGCCCCTGTCGGCGGCAGGTCACTGCCCCGGCGAAGCAGCGGCTGGCCGCCGGGTAGCAGGCGCGATACGCCTGGGTCGCCGCGATGATCTCCTCCCGGCGGGCAAAGAGGGCCTGACGGTCATAGCCTCTGCCCAGGTCCACATAGTGGCCAGCCGCGCCGGGATAGATCGGGTCCATACGATGGGGGGCCGTGCCGTCGGCCAGCGCAGCTTTCTTCCCCGGCAGATAGATGCCGTCCAGGGAATCCGGGTCGCCGGAGCAGTGAATGTACTCCACCGGCCAGCCCCGCTGCGCTGCCCGCTGGGCAATGGATGCCATCAAGGTAGACTTGCCGCAGCCTGCCCCGCCTTTCAGGGCGTAAAAGGCCTGCAGCTCGGCCTGATCCACCCATTGGTCATACAGAGAAAAAAATCCCTGCGCAGAATTTGCGCCCAGAAAAAACCGGACCTGATGAAAACGATGTGCCATATATTGTCCTCCCAGAATCCATATTCTTTTCTCCAGTATATGCATTACGACCGTGTTTTTTGCTGCCCCATTTTTCGGCTGCGTTCCGTTACAGCCAGTCTTCGATGATCTCTCTCACCGTACAGGGGGTCACGCCGCCCGCCATCAGCAGCTCCACCAGCGCCTCAATGCGTTCCGGCAGAACCGTGATGTCCGGGATCTCTTCTCGTTCCCCTGTCTGGATCATGGTAACACTGACGCCATAGCTTTCACAGCAGACTGGCGCTTCCAGTGTGCGAACCAAGATCCCATACTCACAGGTCGCAGGCCGCCCGATCTGGTTACTAAGATCGCTCTGGCCACGATACAGCTCTCTCATTGCTCTTCCTCCTAAAATCAAGTTTTGTAACCAACCCCTATTGTAATCTGAAATGCCGCCGTTGGAAAGCATTTTCGTTCGAGTCTTTTCGACAAAATTCGTCAAACGATTTATCATTTCCTGAAAAACAGCGGTTTTTTCCCTCTTCTCCCCCTCAAAAAGAAAGAAAATACCCCTATTTTCTTCTATAAACAACTCCGCCGTTCCCTCTTCTTCCGATACAGTCCGGTGTCTTTTCCCCGGCGGCGAAAAAAATTGCAAACTTTTCCGTTTTTATGATTGACATTTTCCCTCTCTTGTGATAACATAAGTTTCGCATCTAACCGGGGGAATCCCCGCACACGGAGAGATGTCCGAGCGGTTTAAGGAGCTGGTCTTGAAAACCAGTGACCCGAAAGGGCCGTGGGTTCGAATCCCACTCTCTCCGCCATCTTTTTCTGAACGACTGAATTTGGAGAAGTACCCAAGTGGCCGAAGGGGCTCCCCTGCTAAGGGAGTAGGGCGTGTTGAGCGTCGCGAGGGTTCAAATCCCTCCTTCTCCGCCAAAAGGAAAACCCTTGAGCCTCAACGGTTCAAGGGTTTTTTCTTTGTATTTCAATGGTTTTTCAGAGGTTCAAAGCGTTACGAAAGAACACGGGACGACATGGTAGAAACATGTCAAAATCCTGTAAAGATCCTGTACGAAAAACATGGTAAAATGGCATTGCAAATCTCCGCAATATATGCCATGCTATGATCAGAAAGAACTCCAAAACACAAAAATACATCCCGCAAGAAAGTGAGGCGATCCTATGGGCTTCCGTTTCCGAAAGAGCTTCAAGCTCCCCGGCGGTTTCCGCGTCAATCTCAGCAAGTCTGGCGTTGGCTATAGCTGGGGCACAAAGGGCTTCCGCATCACCAAAAGCGCCAACGGAAAAACCAGGAAGACCTATTCCATCCCCGGCACCGGGCTTTCCTATGTAGAAGATTCCGGCAAAAAACGGCCCGCCCCAAAGGTCTCTGCCGAAAAAGAAATCCTGCCCAAGACATCCCCTCCCGCCAAACAACCGAAGAAAAAGCGGAAGTGGCCCTATGTTCTGGTCGCTCTGCTGCTGATCGGCGGGATCGGCAGCGCCTTAGACGGCCCAGACAACCGCCAGCCAGCCCCTCCGGCTGCCAGCGCCAGCACCCCTGCCACAGAAAAAGACACGGCACAGCAAGCAGCGCCAGAGACGGAAACGCCTGCCCCGGCGGACAACACAGACCAGCCCCAGGCAGGACCCGCCCAGGAACCTGCCGCACAGCCCGCAGAGGGACCCGACGCTGCCGCTGCGGCGGAGCAATCATCGACCACTGTCTACATTACGCCAACCGGAAAACGGTATCACTATGACAACCATTGCAACGATGGAAACTACTCCCCTACCACGCTGGATAAGGCAGAATCGGCAGGTCTGACACCCTGCAAACGGTGTGCAGGAGGATAACGCACCCTATGACCAAGCTATCGTAGAACGATCGAAAACCGCAGACGATTTGAAGTTTACAAGGGAGAAAGACATATGAAAATAAAAATATTTTTAGCTTTATCTATCATATTCTCAATCCTCACCTTCATCGGTGCGGGCTATGTATTGGCAAATAGAGGTACGGCAACAGGAAATACAGGATATGCTGCGATCCCTATGCTGTTTGCAATCGTCTTTTCAGGCGCATATAGAAGCAGCAAAAAATAGAACATGTTCTATGTGTCGAGCAGTTGCCAAAGTCTTGCGCTTTCGTTCCGTTATTGTTATAATGAACGTAGGAGATCAGTATCTCCAAGCGCACTGTTTCATCGCCCCCGCATCACAAAAACTGCCATCCGACACACGCGGCCTTTTTCAAACAGCAGACCGCACCAAAAGGAGATGACACGATGTTCAAGGCAATGTTTTCAAACACAGCATGGGACCCGCCGGCAAATGCGTTCCGTGCATCGGATCAGCCCGCGATGAACTTTCACAACATATTCGTCTTTTTCCTGTGCCCGCTCTGGCTCCTTTCCTGGCTCTATTCTCTCTGCGACACGATCGGCTCTTATGCAGAATACCAGCAGGCCGGGCTGGCACCATTTGGGATCTATCGCATCGCCATTTACCTGATCTTGATGTTAGCAACCGTTGCCGCCATCGTTTTTCTGGCCAAGAGGCGTTGGCTCGGTCCGCGCCTGCTGATCTACATTCAGATCCTCTCCATTGTGTTCAGTGTCACTGAGCTTATCCTCCCCCAGGCAGTGCCATCCACGCTCCATCTGTTCGGGCAACTGATCGGGATCATCCTCGGCGCGCTGATCTTCTTCTATGTGGTGACCAAATACTATAACCGCAGACGGCTGATGTTCTCTCCGGCTCCCAGTTCTGCGAACGAATCGCATCCTCGTTAATCGAAAAGCAGAAACGTTTCCCCTCAGCACCAATAAAACACGCCGTAATTTTCCCAAAACCACCGGTTGACCCGGTGGTTTTGGTTTATGACGTTCGCAGCCCCCCCTTCGTTCTCATCATCCCTCAACCCAACAGTTCCACTTCTTCCACGGAGGACATCATCATGTTAGCCTATACCTATCTCTCTCCCGGCCACCTTGCGCTGACAGAAAAACCTTCCCCTACGATCATGCATCCCAGAGACGCCATCGTCCGTGTGACGTTGTCCAGCATCTGCACCAGCGACCTGCACATCAAGCACGGCGCGGTGCCCCGGGCTGTGCCCGGGATCACCCTGGGCCATGAGATGGTGGGGGTTATCCAGGAAGTTGGCAGTGATATTTCCACGCTGCGCCCCGGCGACCGCGTCGCCGTCAACGTAGAGACCTTCTGCGGCCACTGTTTTTTCTGCCGCCAGGGATATGTCAACAACTGCACCGACCCCAACGGCGGCTGGGCCCTGGGCTGCCGCATCGACGGCGGACAAGCAGAAGCCGTCCGCGTTCCCTATGCCGACCAGGGGCTGACCGTGATCCCGCCGGAGGTCTCCGACCGGCAGGCCCTTTTCGTGGGGGATCTGCTCTCCACCGGCCTCTGGGCGGCGGACCTGGCGGAGGTCGGGCCGGAAGATACCGTTCTTCTTCTGGGGGCCGGTCCCACCGGCTTATGCACCTTGCTGTGTCTCTTGCAGAAACAGCCCAGGCAGATCCTGGTCTGCGAGCGAGATCCCCAGCGGCGCGCCTTTGTCCGGTCCCATTTTCCCCAGGTCCTTGTCCTCTCCCCTGACCAGGCTCTGGATACCGTCCGGGCCGTAAGCGCTCACGGCGGCGCAGACCGGATCATTGAGGCCGCTGGCGGAGAGGAGACTTTTTCCATGGCCTGGCAGTGTGCCCGCCCCAACGCCATCGTTGTGCTGGTGGCCATGTACGACCGCCCGCAAGTTCTCCCTCTCCCGGAGATGTATGGCAAGAATCTGATATTCAAGACCGGCGGAGTGGATGCCTGCCGGTGTGCAGACCTGCTGGAATGGATACGGCAAGGGGGCATTGATACCACGCCCCTGCTTACCCACACGTTTCCTTTGTCCCGGATCGAGGAAGCCTATGACCTGTTCGAGCACCGCCGGGACGGATGCATGAAAATCGCCATTGAGAACCTCTAACGTCCGGAACATGGGGGGGCGGCTGCCCTGGCCGCCCCCCATGCCGGTGTTTATCGGTCAAACGCCGGGTTGGTGTAGTAGACATTTTTCTGATCCAACTGTTCCCGCACCTGCTGCAGGGCGCCGCCGAAGCGCTGGAAGTGAACGATCTCCCGTTCCCGCAGAAACCGGATCACGTCCGTCACATCGGGATCGTCCTTGGCCAGGCGAAGAATGTTGTCGTAGGTCACGCGCGCCTTCTGCTCTGCTGCGCTGCTGGAAGAACGACCGAATCACCGAAAGGAGACCTCCCATGCCGCAAAACGCCATGCCCCCGAAAGAGATCCTGATTCGGGGCGCCAGGGTACACAACCTGAAAAACATCAACGTCAACGTCCCTCTCCATCAAATCGTTGCCGTCGCCGGGGTGTCTGGCTCCGGGAAATCCTCTCTGGCCCTGGGCGTCCTCTATGCAGAAGGCTCCCGGCGGTACCTGGAAGCCCTCTCCACCTATACCCGCCGCCGCATGACCCAGGCCGCGCGGGCAGAGGTGGACCAGGTGCTGTATGTTCCCGCCGCGCTGGCCCTGCACCAGCGGCCCGGGGTCCCCGGCATCCGCAGCACTTTCGGCACCGGGACAGAACTGCTCAACAGCCTGCGCCTGATGTTTTCCCGGCTGGCCAGCCATTGCTGTCCCAACGGCCACCCCCATCCCCCGACGCTGGCGGTTGCCGCAGAACAGCCGCTGACCTGCCCCCGCTGCGGGGTGACCTTCTTTCCTCCCGGCGCGGAGGATCTCTCCTTCAACAGCCGGGGCGCCTGTCAGACCTGCGGAGGGACCGGTATCGTCCGCACCGTGGATCGGGAGTCTCTGGTCCCCGATCCCTCCCTCACCATCGACCAGGGCGCTGTAGCGCCCTGGAACACCCTGATGTGGTCTCTCATGACCGATGTCTGCCGGGCCATGGGGGTCCGCACTGACGTACCGTTCCGGGATCTGACCGACCGGGAAAAAGACATCATCTACAACGGCCCGGCAGAGAAGCGGCACATCTTCTATCACCCCAAAGGCTCCAACCAGGCCGGAGAGCTGGACTTCACCTACTACAACGCCGTCTATACCGTGGAAAACGCCCTGGCCAAGGTCAAGGATGAAAAGGGCATGAAGCGGGTCGCGCGATTCCTGCGGGAGGATACCTGCCCCCACTGCGGCGGCACCCGCCTCTCTCCCCAGGCCCGCGCACCCAAGCTGCGGGGCATCGGCCTGGACGAGGCCTGCCAGATGACCTTGTCTCAGCTTGTCCCTTGGGTCGCAGGGGTCCCTACCTCCCTGCCCCAAGAAATGGCCCCCATGGCCGAGAGCATCTGTCAGGCCTTTCAGACTGTGGCCCAGCGGCTGATGTCTCTGGGGCTGGGTTACCTTACCCTGGACCGGGCTTCTTCCACCCTGTCCACCGGAGAGCGCCAGCGGATGCAGCTGGCCCGGGCGGTACGCAACCGGACCACCGGCGTCCTCTATGTGCTGGACGAACCCTCCATCGGCCTGCACCCGTCCAATCTGCAAGGAGTGACTGCCGTGCTCCACGACCTGGTGGCAGACGGCAACTCCGTTCTGCTGGTTGACCACGACACACAGCTCCTGTCTGCGGCAGATTGGCTCATCGAGCTTGGCCCCAAGGCCGGCGCGGAAGGGGGCCAAGTGATCGCCCAAGGCACCTTGGAAACCATTCAAAAAACACCCGCCTCACGGATCGGCCCCTTTCTGTCCGGGGCAGCCCGGGTACAGGTTCATCCCCCCTGCAAGGAAGCCGACCTGTTCCAAGGCGGCAAGATCCATATTGAGACCGACGCCATCCACACCGTCAAGCCCCTCTCCGCAGACATCCCCAAAGGGCGGCTGACGGTAGTGACCGGCGTTTCCGGCTCTGGAAAAACCACGTTGGTCCTGGAAAGCCTGCTGCCGGGGTTGGAGGCCGCCATTGCCGGAACCCCCCTCCCTGGACATGTGTGCGCCGTGGAGACGGCAGGCATCCAGCGGGTCAAACTCATCGATGCCACTCCCATTGGCCTTAACGTCCGCTCTACCGTTGCGACCTACGCCAACGTGCATGATCCCCTGCGGAAACTCTATGCCAAAACACCGGAGGCCAAAGCCCGGGGCCTTCGGGCCGGGGATTTCTCCTATAACACCGGAAGCCTCCGCTGCCCCACCTGCGACGGCACCGGGAGCATCAGCCTGGACGTGCAGTTTTTGCCCGATGTGGAGGTCCCCTGCCCCGCTTGCCGGGGCAGCCGCTATGACAAGGCCGCAGAGAATATTCTGGCTGGTGCTAAGACGCCCTGCTCTCTCCCTGGGCTGATGGCGATGGACATTCACACCGCGCTGGACTTCTGCGCTTCCTGGCGGGTGGTCCAGCAGCGTCTGAAGGTCCTGGATCAGTTGGGGCTGGGCTATCTGACCTTGGGAGAAGCCACGCCCAGCCTCTCCGGCGGAGAGGCCCAGCGCTTAAAGCTGGCCAGCGAAATGGGCCGGGGGCAGGAAGACACCATCTTTCTCTTTGACGAACCCACCATTGGCCTGCACCCGCTGGATGTCCAGACCTTGCTGGGCGTATTCCAGCACCTGCTGGACCAGGGCGCCACGGTTCTGGTGATCGAGCACGACCTGGATGTGATCCGCAACGCCGACTATCTCATCGACCTGGGGCCGGGCGGCGGCACAGACGGCGGCAGGATCGTGGCGGCCGGTACCCCGGCTGCTGTGGCGCAGAACCCGGACAGTATAACCGGCCGCTATCTGCGCTGATCCCTCTCAGCCACATAAAAAATGCCCTGCGATCCCAGGATCGCAGGGCATTTCGTTGTCTGATCGTCAGGACAGGGGGCGCTTACTTCTTCTCGTTGTAAGCCTTGATGCCCAGGGCCAGCAGGTCCATGGCGCGCTCCAGATCAGCCTGCTTGAGCACATAGGCAATCCGGATCTCGTTCTTGCCCTTGCCGGGGGTGCCGTAGAAGGGTTCGCCGGGGGCAAACATCACGGTGTCGCCGTTGTCCTCGAACTCCTCCAGCAGCCACTGCTGGAACTTGTCTGCGTCGTCCACAGGCAGCGCAGCCATCAGGTAGAACGCACCCTTGGGGCACTCGCAGACCACGCCGGGGATCTCAGCCAGCTTGGCCACCACCGTGTCGCGGCGGCGCTTGTACTCCTCGCGGACAGCGGCAAAGTACTCGGGACCCACGTCATACAGCGCAGCGGAGGCCACCTGATCCAGCGTAGCAACGGACAGACGGGCCTGGCAATACTTCATGGCCTCGCCCAGCAGCTCGTGGTTGCGGGTGAGGATGGCGCCCACACGAGCGCCGCAGGCGGAGAAGCGCTTGGAAACGGTATCAATGACCACCACGTTTTCTGCGGCGTCGGCATACTCACCGAAGGACTGCAGGGGTTCGCCGGCATAGACGAACTCACGATAAGCCTCGTCGCCGATGATGAACAGGCCGTGCTCCTTGGCAATGTCGCACATCAGGCGCTGCTCCTCGGGGGTGAGGACCACGCCGGTGGGGTTGCCGGGGTTGGTGCAGACGATGGCACGGGTGTGCTCGTTGATCTGCGCCTCGATCTTGGCCCGGTCGGCATAGCGGTAGCCCTCTTCGGGAGAGGTGGGGATGGGGTGGATGCTGGCACCGGTGGTGTTGACCATGGTGGCATAGTTGGGATAGAAGGGCTCAGGGATGAGCACCTCGTCGCCGTCATCCAGAATACACTGGAAGATGATGGACAGCGCCTCGGAACCACCGGTGGTGATGAGGATCTCGTCCTTCTCAAAGTGCATGTTCAGGTTGTCATAGTATTTCTGGACCGCGTCGATCAGCTCGGGCATACCGGGCGAAGGAGCATACTCCAGAACAGACTGGCTGAACTCACGCACGGCCTGGAAAAACTGAGGAGGGGTCTCCACATCGGGCTGGCCGATGTTCAGGTGATAGATCTTGCGTCCCTTGGCTTCCGCTGCCACCGCATAGGGGTGGAACTTCCGCATGGGAGACAGACCGCACTTTTTGACTTTGCTGGAAAACTTCATGGTCCTTACCTCCATTGTTATCATGTTCGTGCCCGCGCCAAAGATACAGGGCAAACATTCGACATTATTGTACGTCCAGATTGAAGAAATGTCAATCCTATCCCACGATTTCTCCTGCATTTCCTCCACCCCGCCGGGCAAAACGTCCCCGGGCGGCGGACACTGCCGCCGTCCGGGGACCGCAAGGCTTTTCAGGACTCTGCCTGCTGTTTTTGATAGCGCTCGTAGATGATCCGCAGCCCGTCCACAATAAGCTGGCCGTCCACGATGTCGATCAGCTTCGTGTTGTCGGCGATCATCCGGGCCAGGCCGCCGGTGGCCACCACCTTCACGTCGTCACCATAGCCCATTTCTTCTTTGGTGCAGCGGATGAGATATTCGATGGCCCCAATGTATCCCAGCACCGAACCGGCCTGGATCTGGGCAATGGTATTCTGCCCCAGCGCCGTCTGCGGGCGGATCAGCTCGATCCGGGGCAGCATGGCCGCCTGGTGGAACAGGGCGTCGGTGGACACCCGGACCCCTGCCAGGATGCTGCCGCCCAGGTATGTGCCGTGCTCGTCCAAGGCATCGACGGTCGTGGCAGTCCCAAAGTCCAGCACCACCAGGGGCTTGCCGTATTTCTCCATGGCCGCCACGCAAGACACGGCCCGGTCGGCCCCCAGATGATCCTCGCCCTCATAATAGATCCCGGGGGAGACATCCTCATCCACGATCAGGGGCTTTTTGCCAAAATACTTCACCATGGCACTGGTCAGGGTATACATTACCTGGGGCACCACGGAAGCAATGATGATGTCACAGACCTGGTCTGTCTTCAGATTGAACCGGCGAAAATACTGACACACGGTCAGCCCGATCTCATCCGAAGTCCGGTTGGCGTCTGTCATCAGGCGAAAGCTGCCGATGAGCTTCTCCCCTTCCAAAATGCCGAACACCATGTTGGTGTTCCCCACGTCGATGGCCATGAGCATATCCTGTCTCCTCCTATATGTCTGTCAGGAATGGCTTGCCCTCAAGGGGCAAAAAAAGCGATGGGGCCATAATAGCACACTTGGCCGCCTTTTTCCAGAGGTATTTTCTCTTTTTTCTTCCCTTTCTCAGGCACATTGTTCCCCCAGAGGACATATACTGGAACAGCATCACCCGGAAGGAGCCTTTGTCTATGGATGAGTTGACCAAAGCCCTGGGGCAGGACCCCCAGGCCAAAAAGCTGCTGGAAAATCAAGCCGCTGTGCGCCGGCTGCTGAACGATCCGGAGACCCGCAAGGTCCTCCAGTCCCTGCAAAAGAAGAACACCCAGCGCCTCCAGGCGGCGGCCAAGGCCGCCCTGAACGGAGACCCCTCCGCTCTGCAAGGCGTGCTGGGAGAGCTGGCCAGAGACCCCCAGGCGGCCAAGGCCATGAACCAGCTGGACCAGACCCTCGGAAGCGCCCCGGGCAAACACTGAGAAAGGAGGTGCGCCCATGGCAGACCTGGAAACGGCCCTGAACGACCTGCTGGCCGACCCAAACGCCATGGGGCAGCTCCTGTCCCTGGCCGGGCAGCTGGGGCTGGACAGCGTCCTCTCTTCGCCGGAGCAGCCCCAGGAGACCCCGCCGGAAGAAGACGTTCCCCCCTCCGCGCCGCCACCCATTCCCCCGGAGCAGTTCGGGCAGCTGGGACAGTTCCTGTCTCTCTTCCGGCAGGGCAGCGACCCCCAGGCAGATGCCCTGCTGGCGGCGCTGCGCCCCTATCTGCGCCCGGAACGCCAGGAAAAGCTGGACCGGGCCAGAAAACTGGCCGGGCTGTCCCGGGCAGCCCGGCAGGCCTACCGCCTGTGGAAGGAGGGCGATCTCCATTTATAACGCCTACATCCCCGGGGACGGTCCCTATGAAAAGATCCCGGAGGACGGTCCTCCGGGATCTGATGGTATCCGCGCTTCTCTGTTGGGCGGCAAGGGCTTGGGCGGGCTGCTGCACAAGCTGGGCCTGGATCATTGGGACAGCGGCGACCTGCTGCTCCTGCTCATCCTCTTCCTGCTCTGGCGGGAAGGCGATTCCTTCGATCTGGTCCTGCTGCTGGGGCTGGCCCTGCTGTTACTCCGAGACGGTGACGCCTGAACTCTCATGCAGGACAGTGCCGTCCGGCAGAGAAAAGACCGTCCCCGCCTCCAGGGGCGCAGCAAACTGGCCCTGGACCATTTCATACACCTTGCGCTTGCCTTCATAGGTCTCCGCGCCGCACAGCAGGCCGCTTTTGGTGTCGATCCAATAGCGGCTCTGCCCGCCGTCCTCCGTCACGACCGCTGCATAGATGCAATAGGCGCCGTTCTTTTCCTCATATCCCGCCGCCGTGATCTGGTCGGCAGGCAGGTCCAGCACATCCTCATAGGTGGGGATGCGCTGGGCCAGATCGGCGCTGTCGTCCCGGGCCTCGGTCTCCTGCCAGGTCTGGTCTCCGGTGTACCACAGGCGCAGCTTGCCGTCACCCACCAGACGGTATTGGGTCTGCCCCGCTGTGGTCACTGCAGTGCGGACATAGTCGCCGTCTGCCCAGATCTCCACCTGGTCGGCGGACTCTCCCCCCTCCCAGTAGAGACGCACCGTCAGCGTGCGGCGATAGCTGTCCGGCCGGGACAGGCTGGCGATGACGTTCTGCACCGTCTCTGGCGTCACCGTGACCGGCAGAAAGCTCTCACTGCTCTGAGGACCCTGCTGGTTCACGTCGGGCAGAAGCACCTTGGGCGCACGGCCGGTCAGCGCCGGCAGGACAATGCTGAAAAAAACAGCCGCCAGGATCGTCGCTGCAATGGCAACGACCAGAAAGGTGCGGTTTTTTTCCCGCATGGAGTCCCCTTCCCGTTTCTCGGGACGCGCTTCTTCAGACATGGAACTCCTCCGGCGGCTGTGACCGCAGGCCCTTCTCCCACAGGATCGCATCCACGATCCGCCGGCAGGCAAACCCATCCCCATAGGGATTGACCGCCTTGGCCATGGTCTCATAGGCCGCCGGATCGGTGAGCAGGCGGGCCGCCTGGGCGTAGACGTCCTCTTCCTCTGTGCCGGCCAGCCGTACCGTTCCGGCGGCCACCGCCTCCGGGCGCTCGGTCTCCCGGCGCAGGACCAGCACCGGCTTGCCCAAGGCGGGGGCCTCCTCCTGTAAGCCGCCGGAGTCCGTCATGACAAAGGACACCCGGGCCATGAGATTGTGCATCTCATCGGGGGTCAGCGGGTCGATCAGGTGGACGTTTTCCAGACCGGACAGGTGGGAGCGGGCCACCTTCTGGACCACCGGAGACAGGTGGACCGGATAGACCAGCTCTGCCTGGGGAAAGTCCTCTGCCACCCGGCGCAGGGCCCGCATGATGTGGACCATGGGCTGCCCATAATTTTCCCGGCGGTGGCAGGTGACCAGGATCACCTGCCGCTTCTCATACTCCAGGGTATTGAGCAGGGCCGTGCGGAAGGAATAGGTGGGGCGCACGGTGGTTTTCAGCGCGTCGATGACGGTGTTTCCCGTCAGATAGATCCCCGTCTGGAGCCCCTCCCGGGCCAGGTTTTCCCGGTTGGCCGGCGTGGGGCAGAAATGCAGCCGGGCCAGATCCCCTACCAAGGTGCGGTTGATCTCCTCCGGGAAGGGCGAATAGCGGTCTCCGGTCCGCAGGCCGGCCTCCACATGGCCCACGTCGATCTTTTGATAAAAGGCCGCCAGGGCCCCGGCAAAGGTGGTGGAGGTATCACCGTGGACCAGGACCAGATCCGGCTTTTCCCGGGCAAACACGGTCTCCAGCCCCAGCAGGCATTTGCTGGTGATGGTGTACAGGCTCTGTCCGGCCTCCATGATATCCAGGTCGTAATGGGGCGTGATGGCAAACAGCGAAAGGACGTCGTCCAGCATCTGCCGATGCTGGGCCGTGATACAGCAGATGCTCTCAATCTCCGCTCTGCTCTCCAGCTCCTTCACCAGCGGGGCCATCTTCACCGCCTCCGGGCGGGTCCCGAAGATCGTCATGACTTTCAGCGGCATGGTGGTCTGCCTCCTTTTCTTTCGATGCTTCTGTCTGGATCTCGTTGTGGACCAGGAAGAGTTTTCCTGCGATCAGGCCGGCCAGACACAGCGCACACAGCAGGACGATGGCCTTCAGGGCACCGCTGGTGGTGAGCACCACAGCCGACAGGCCCAGGATCGCGCTGATCACATACAGGATCGCCACCGCCTGCTTCTGGTTGAAGCCCATGTCAATGAGCCGGTGGTGCACATGGCTGCGGTCCGGCGCCATGGGGCTTTGCCCCTTGGCCAGACGGCGCAGGATGGCAAAGCAGGTGTCAAACAGCGGCAGCCCCAGCATGAGGAAGGGCACAGCAAACGAGATGATCGTATAGAACTTAAACAGGCCCTGGATGGACACCGTGGCCAGAATGAACCCCAGGAAGGTGGAGCCGGTGTCCCCCATAAAGATCTTGGCAGGGTTCATGTTATAGGGCATGAAGCCGATGCAGCTGCCCGCCAGGGCCGCCATCATCAGCGCCACCACACTCTCGCTGACCAGCATAGTCAGGGAGCTGATGGTCGCCACCCCCACCGCCAGGCCGTCCAGGCCGTCGATCAGGTTGACGGCGTTGGTGATGGCCACGATCCAGATCACCGACAGCGGCACGGCCAGGGAGCCCAGGACCCAATAGGGGTCGTCACTGAGCAGGTTGGGGTTGGAGAGGACCTGGATCACGTTGCCGTGCAGCACTGCCACCAGGGCCGCGCCGATCTGCACCAGCAGCTTCGGCAGCGCCGGCAGCGCATAGATGTCGTCAAAGATGCCCAGGATCACGATGATCACGCCGCCCAGCAGCATCCCCCGCAGCGGGGTGCTCATGGGCACGAAGATCAGCGTGCTGAGCAAAAAGCCCAGAAAAATTGCCAGACCGCCCATCCGGGGGATGGGGTGGCTGTGCATCCTGCGGTTGTCCTTGGGCACGTCGATGGCGCCCACCATCTGGGCAAGGGACTTGACCACAGGGGTAGAGATGAAAGCGATCAGCAGGGCCACCACCAGGGCGGCTGCGATCCAGCCGATCGCCGTCAATTCCATTCGCATGGGGTCCTACCCTCCTTTTCTTCCAAATCCCTCATCGGGGAACAAAGCCGACCTTTTTGTGGACTTTCCGCAAGGTTCGGTTGGCCAGGGCCGCGGCCTTTTCCGCCCCCTGGCGGTACAGGTTCTCCAGATACCCCTTGTCTGCCAGCAGACGTTCGGTCTCTTCCCGGATGGGGCGCAGCGTCTCAGCCACCGCCTCCCCGACGGCAGGCTTGAAGGTCCCATAGCCCTGACCGGAAAACTCCTGCTCCACCGCCTCGGGGGTCTTGCCGGTGACGGCGGCATAGATCTCAATGAGGTTGGACACGCCGGGCTTGTCCGGGGAACGGTAGATGCCGCCCTCGCTGTCGGTCACAGCCCGCTTGAACTTGCGCAGAATGACCTCCGGCTTGTCCATGACCAGAATGTAGGAATTTTCGTTGGGGTTGGATTTGCTCATCTTCTTGTCCGGCTCGCTCAGCGACATGACCCGGGCCGCCACTTTGGGGATATAGGCCTCGGGCATGGCGAACACATCACCATAGATGCCGTTGAAGCGCTGGGCAATGTTCCGGGTCAGCTCCACATGCTGCCGCTGGTCCTCCCCCACCGGGACCAGATCCGTCTGGTACAGAAGAATGTCTGCGGCCATGAGGCTGGGGTAGGTAAACAGGCCGGCGTTGACGTTGTCGGCATGGGTGGCAGACTTGTCCTTGAACTGGGTCATCCGGCTCAGCTCGCCGTACATGGTGTAGCAGTTGAGGGTCCAGGCCAGCTCTGCGTGCTGGGGGACGTGGGACTGGATGAAGATGATGCTCTTTTCCGGGTCCAGGCCGCAGGCAATAAACTGGGCGTACAGCTCCAGGGTCTGGCGGCGCAGGGCCGCCGGGTCCTGGCGGACGGTGATGGCGTGTGCATCCGCCACGCAGTACAGGGCATTGTAGTCCTCCTGCAGGTCGACCCAGTTGCGCAGCGCCCCCAGATAGTTCCCCAGGGTGATCTTGCCGCTGGGCTGGGTGGCGCTGAAAATCGTTTTTTTCTTTTCTTGTTCCATAGGTACCTCCTGGGCGGATTCCGCCGCGTTTGTAACAGGGAACGCCGTTCCGGCGTTGAGTTCATGTTGTTCTATCTTACCACAACAACCTGCCGCGCGCAAGAATCGGAGCAATAAACCTTGACAATTCTCCTGGTGAATTTTAGAATATGAGCAAAACGATTTGATTGGGAGGCCCTTTATGGATATGACCTGGTATGACCAGCTGGAGGCCCGGATCCCCACCGGTTCCGTCCGCACCCGGTTCGCCCCGTCGCCCACCGGATACATGCACGTGGGCAATCTTCGCACCGCATTATACACCTGGCTCATCGCCCGCAAAGCCGGGGGAACGTTTGTTTTCCGCCTGGAAGACACGGACCAGAGCCGGCAGGTGGAGGGCGCCACGGAGCTCATCTACCGCACCATGAACGAGTGCGGCCTGACCCACGACGAAGGCCCCGACGTCGGCGGCCCGGTGGGTCCCTACATTCAGACCCAGCGGCGGGATCTCTATGGCAAGTATGCCCAGCTTTTGGTGGAAAAAGGCCATGCCTACTACTGTTTCTGCGACAAAGCAGAGGAAGAGAGCGAGGGATTTGACAAGGCAGAGGACCCCTGCCGCACCCTTTCCCAGGAAGAGGTGGCTGCCAACCTGGCCGCCGGCAAGCCCTATGTCATCCGGCAGAAGATCCCCCACGAGGGCACGACCACGTTCTCGGATGCGTCTTTCGGAGAGATCACCGTGGAGAACAACACCCTGGACGACCAGGTCCTGCTGAAGCGGGACGGCCTGCCCACCTATAACTTTGCCAACGTGGTGGACGACCACCTCATGGGCATCACCCATGTGGTCCGGGGCAGCGAGTATCTCTCCTCCTCCCCCAAGTACAATCTGCTCTATGAAGCCTTTGGCTGGCCCATCCCCACCTACATCCACTGTTCCCCCGTCATGCGGGACGCCCAGCACAAGATGTCCAAGCGCCACGGCGACCCCTCCTACGAGGACCTGCGTGCCCAGGGATACCTGACCGACGCCATCCTCAACTATGTGGCTCTGCTGGGCTGGTCTCCCAAGGGGGAGCTGGCCGAGCAGGAGTTCTTCACCCTGGAGGAGCTGGTGCAGGCTTTTGACATCACCGGCATTTCCAAGTCCCCGGCCATTTTTGACCTGGAAAAGCTGAACTATTTCAACAGCGCCTATCTGAAAAACCTCTCTCCCGAGGCTTTCCTGGCTGTGGCAGAGCCTTACCTGAAGCAGGCCATCACCAACCCCGCCATTGACCTGTCCCTGGTGGCTCCTCTGGTCCAGACCCGGCTGAACACCCTCACTGAGATCCCCCCCATGGTGGACTTCTTTGACACCCTGCCCGCCTACTCCAACGACCTGTACAGCCACAAGAAGATGAAGACCAACCCGGAAAACTCTCTGGACGCCCTCCATCTGGTCCTGCCCGTCTTCCAGGCCATGACCGACTGGTCCTTTGACGCTATCCACGACGCGCTGATCGGTCTGGCTGAAGCCAACGAGCTGAAAAACGGCCGCATTATGTGGCCCGTGCGCGTGGCCGTTTCCGGCAAGCCCACCACCCCCGGCGGGGCTGTGGAGATCTGCCAGATCCTGGGCAAAGAAGAAACCCTGCGGCGCATTGAGCAAGGCATTGCCCAGCTGACGCCTCAGGGGTAACCATAGCATCCTATGAGCATAACAACAGCGCTGCTGGAAAAACCGGCAGCGCTGTTGTTCATGCAGTAGGGATTTGAACCCTCGCGATGCTTTTGTAATGGCTCACGCCTGGGCGGCGATGCGCTCGGCCAGGTCGGTAAGATAGAGCCAGCGCTCCATCTTTTCTTCCAAGGCCGCTTTGGCTTCCTCTTGGGCCTGGGTCAGTTCCTGAAGCTTGACATAATCACTGCCGCAAGCCGTCATCTGCCCTTCCAGTTCCCCGATCTTGGTTTCCAGGGCGGCAATGTCCTCCTCAATGGTGTCGTACTCCCGCTGCTCCTTGAAGGTGAATTTCAGTTTCTTCTGGCGGGCAGGCTTGGCCTGTCCTTCCTTCTTGGGCGCTTTTTCCTGGGCAGCAGGGGCTTCCTCCTGCCGCCGCTTGTCCAGATAGTCGCTGAAGTTGCCCGTGTAGCGGCGGATAACGCCACCTTCCCCCACCGCAAAGATCTGCTGGGCCATCTTGTCCAGGAAGTAGCGGTCGTGGGAAACCGCCAACACAGCGCCGGGGAAGGTCTCCAGATATTCCTCCAAAATAGCCAGCGTAGTTACGTCCAGATCATTGGTCGGCTCGTCCAGCAGGAGGATGTTGGGGGCCTCCATCAGGACAGACAGCAGATACAGCCGCCGCCGCTCTCCGCCGGAAAGCTTGCCGATGGGCTGCCCTTGCAGCTGGGTGGGAAACAGGAAGCGCTCCATCATCTGGGTGGCGGAAAAATTCCCCTCCCGGGTCTTGACCTGGCCGGCAATTTCATGGATGTAGTCATACACCCGCTGGTTCAGGTCCAGCTCCCGTCCCTCCTGAGAAAAATACCCGATGCGTACCGTTTCTCCCCAGTCGATGCTCCCGCTGTCAGGCAACAATTTCCCGGCAATGAGGTTGAGCAAGGTGGATTTCCCCGCCCCATTGGGGCCAACAATGCCCACCCGGTCGTCCCGGGCCACGCCATAGGAAAAATGACTCAGCACCGTTTTCTCGCCAAATGCCTTGGACACGTCGGTCAGCTCCACTGTCTTGCGCCCCAGGCGGCTGGAGAGGGTCGCCATCTGCACCGCGCCGTCGGTCTCCGGCCCCGTCTGGGCTTTGAGTTCCTCGTAGCGGGCAATGCGGTCCTTGTTTTTGGTCCGGCGGGCCTGGGCGCCCCGCATGATCCACTGGTATTCCACCCGCAGGATCGACTGGCGCTTGCGCTGGGCCGCCTGCTCTCTCTCCTCCTGCTGGGTTTTCAGTTCCAGATATTTGGAATAGTTGGCCTCATAGTGGCGGATGTGGCAATGGGACAGCTCGGTGATCCGGTTGCATACCCGCTCCAAAAAGTACCGGTCGTGGGTGACCATGATCAGCCCCCCGGTAAATTTCCGCAGATGCTCCTCCAGCCAAAGGACCATCTCGCTGTCCAGATGGTTGGTGGGCTCGTCCAGGATCAGAACGTCTGCCGGGTGGAGCAGGACCGCCGCCAAAGCTACACGCTTGCGCTGGCCGCCGGAGAGGGTCTCCACGGTCTGGTCAAAGTCCGTGATCCCCAGGCGGGTGAGCATGGCCTTGGCCTCATACTCCATGAGCGCGCGAACATCCGAGGAGAAGTCTGCAAACACCTGCTCCAGCACCGTAGCGCCGGGCGTCATGGGCGGGTTCTGGGAGAGGAAGGAGACCTGGACATTGGGGTCCAGAGAAACAGCCCCCTGGTCCGGGACCTGCTGGCCTGCCAGCACCCGGAGAAAGCTGCTCTTCCCTGTGCCGTTGATCCCGATGATCCCGATTTTGTCCCCCTCGTTCAAGTAAAGCGTCACATCATCCAGCAACTGTTTTAACCCAAAGTTGAGACTGATATGCTCTGCTGATAACAACATAAAATATCCTCCTTTTCTCCCCGGTCATAGACCAACGCGCCCATGGATCGGCTTTTCTTCTCACAACAGCAGCGACGTCATCACCGGCAGCGTCACGGCACAAAGGATCGTACTCAGGAAATTGACCCGGGATGCAAAGGTATCATCCAGGCCGTAGCGCAGGCACAAAATCGTGATCATTGCGCCGCTGGGGCAGGCAGCGATCACCGTCAGCACCCCCAGGGTGGTCCCTTCCAGAAACAGCCGCAGCACCAGCCAGACCACTACAGGACATACGATCAGCCGCACCAGGCTCACGCCGTAGGCTCTCCAGTCCCGCAGGGCCTGGGCCACGGGGACCTGGCTCAGGGAGATGCCAATGATCAGCATGGACAGGGGCACCGTCGCCCCGCCCAGGGTTCGGATGGTGTCGGCCACCAGACTGGGCAGCGGGATCTGGAACAGGAAGAGCACAATGGCCGCCAGGGTACCCACCAGCGCCGGCGACAGCACTTCCCGCAGCGTCACCCGTCCCCGGCCCTGCCCCGCCCGCAGGCGGCTGACCCCGATGGAAAACAGCAGCAGGTTAAAGGGCAGGTTGGACAGCGACGCACAGAACACCGCGCTCTGGCCAAACAACGCTTCCACCACCGGAAACCCAATGAACACATTGTTCATAAAGAACACCGACAGCCAGGCCACCGTCCGGTCCTGCTGCGGCAGCGGCAGCAGGCGGGACACCACGAATCCCAGCACCCCGCCGACCCCAAACACGAAGAACACCGAGACCACCACCACCAGCAGCTCCTTCCCGGCCATCTGAGGCTCCACCCCCACCACCGAGGAGAGGATCGTCGCCACAATGAACACATTGGCCACCAGATGACTGGCCCGCTGGCTGAACGCACTGTCCACCCACTTGGCCTTGGCGGCCACGAACCCCACCAGCATCAGCAGCACCAACATCACCATTTTTTCCAAAGCCACCAACCCGGCCATGTCCTATCACACTCTCTTTCTCTTGGATGCTTGCCGCACAAATCCCTCTCCGGCACAAACCCCGGAGAGGGATCGTTTTTCTTGTATTCGGTTCCGGGCGTTACACTTTGATCTCAGCGCCCTCCCCCGCCAGCGCCTGGGGATACCGGTCCAACACCGGCTGGACCTCTTGCTGTAAAAAGCGGTCCACCTGCTCCGGGCAGCAGCCGATGTAGTCTGCGGGGTCCAGGCGGCGAAGGATCTCCTCTCGGGACAGCCCGAAGGCAGGGTCCGCCGCGATCCGCTCCAGCAGGTCGTTGTCCAGCCCCTCTTCCTTCACCCGTCTGCCCGCCGCCAGCGAGTGGGTCCTGATCCGCTCATGGAGGGCCTGCCGGTCCCCTCCGGCCTTCACCGCGTCCATCAGGATATTCTCCGTTGCCATGAAGGGCAGCTCTTCCCGGATGTGCTTTTCGATGACTTTGGGATAGACCACCAGATTGGCGGCCACATTTTCATAGAGGTTCAAGATCGCATCCACCGCCAGGAACGCCTCTGGAACCGCGATCCGTTTGTTGGCTGAGTCGTCCAGCGTCCGCTCAAACCACTGCACCGAGGCCGTCATGGCCGGGTTGAGGCTGTCGGCAAGGACGTAGCGGGCCAGGGCACAGATCCGCTCACTGCGCATGGGATTGCGCTTGTAGGGCATGGCCGAGGAGCCAACCTGATGGGCCTCAAAGGGCTCTTCGATCTCCTTCATGTGGCACAGCAGGCGCAGGTCCGTGGCAAACTTGTGGGCCGACTGGGCGATGCCGGACAGCGTGGCCAGGATGGCAGCGTCCACCTTCCGGCTGTAAGTCTGCCCTGCCACCGGCTGGACCTGATCGGCAGCAAAGCCCATTTCCACCGCGATCTTCCGGTCCAGCTCCCAGACCTTCTCCCGGTCCCCACCGAACAGCTCCAGAAAGCTGGCCTGGGTCCCGGTGGTCCCCTTGCAGCCCAGCAGGCGGAGGCGGGAGAGGCGGTATTCTACCTCATCCAGATCTTGCAGCAGCTCGTTCATCCAGAGGGTGGCCCGCTTGCCCACAGTGACCATCTGGGCGGTCTGATAGTGGGTATAGCCCAGGGTGGGCATGGCCTTATACGCTGCGGCGAATTTCCCCAGATGAGCCAGCACCCGCACCAGCTTGTCCCGCACCAGAAGCAGCCCCTCGCGCATCAGGATCACATCGGTGTTGTCCCCCACATAGCAGCTGGTGGCCCCCAGGTGGAGGATGGGCATGGCGTTGGGACACTGGGCGCCATAGGCGTGGATGTGCGCCATCACGTCGTGGCGCAGCTCCTTTTCCTTCTGCTGGGCCAGGTCGTAATTGATGTTGTCCTTTTCCCGCTCCAGCTCGTCGATCTGGCTCTGGGTGATCGGCAGCCCCAGCTCCATCTCCGCCCGGGCCAGGGCGATCCAGAGCCGCCGCCAGGTGGTGAACTTTTTGTCGGGAGAAAAGAAGTAGAGCATCTCCCGGCTGGCATAGCGGGAGGCCAAGGGACTTTCGTACAGTTCTTTTGTCATCACATCAATACCCCATTCCTGAATGGTCTAAAACAGAAGGTGCTTTGTTTGTAGAATTTACGGTAGCATGATAGCATAAAACCCATGAATTTGCAAGGTAAGACATGGCAGGATTTGGCCGGGAAAACCGCCTGTCTCAAAGATAACGCCGTCCACGGAGACGATCGTGTGATGGCCCGATGGCCGCTGGGGAGCGCCCCCTTTCCCTTTGGAGGACGCTGTGCTATACTGAGAAAAATATCACCGTCAGGAGGACTTGTTTTATGGAGATCAGAACCGCTGTGCCGGCAGATGTCGATGCCGTGACCGCTTTGGAGGCCGCCTGCTTCCCCCCTGCCGAAGCTGCGCCGCGGGCCGCAATGGCGGTGCGCCTGGCCGCGTTCCCCCACACATTCTGGCTGCTGTGGGAAGGCGAGGAGCTGTTGGCCATGGTCAACGGCATGACTGCCCGTCAGAACGATCTGACCGATGAAATGTACGCCGGAGACGACCTGTATGATCCCGAAGGCCCCTGGCTGATGATCTTCGGCGTAGCATCCCGGCCGGACTGCCGGGGAAAGGGATATCCCAGCCGGCTCATGGAGCAGGCCATCGCCCAGGCCAAGGCCGAAAACCGGGCCGGGCTGGTCCTCACCTGCAAAGAAGCCCTGCTGCCATATTATGCACGCTTCGGTTTTCAGAACGAGGGACCGTCCTCCTCAGCCCACGGGGGTGCGGCCTGGTATCAGATGCGCCTGACCTTCTGACGCCGCCCCGGCGCACAGGCCGCCGGGAAAGCAGCGATTGCCCATTGCTTTTTTCTCTTCCGCCCAGTATAATGAACAAAATCATTGGGGGATACGCCCCGACAGCAAGGAGGTCCGAACCGTGATCCTGACCATTGACATTGGCAACACCACCATGACGATGGGGCTGTACACACCGGAAGGAGAACTCCAGTTCCGCGGCTCTATCAAAACCGACAAGAACAAGACCCGGGACCAGATCGCCATCGACCTTCTGGACATGTTCCACCTTTACCGGGCAGACATCCGCGGCATTTCCGGCGCTGTGGTTTCCAGCGTGGTCCCTCCTATGACCAGCGCCATGGCAGATGCCATCGAGCAGCTCAGCGGCATCCGCCCCATGATCGTCGGCCCGGGCGTCAAGACCGGAATGAATATCCTCGCCGAGGTCCACAACCAACTGGGCGCCGACATTGTGGCCTCCTCTGTGGCTGCGCTGCAAAAATACCCTCAGCCCATCATCGTCATCGATATGGGGACCGCCACGACCCTGTCCTATCTGGGAGAGAGCACCTACAAGGGCTGCGTCATCATCCCCGGCGTGCGGATCGCCGTGGAGGCCCTCTCCGGCCGCGCCGCCGAGCTGCCCCATATTTCCCTGGAAGAACCGCCCTCGATCTTCGGCCGCTCTACCATCGACGCCATGCGTTCCGGTGTCCTGTTTGGAAACGCCGGTATGATCGACAGCATGATCGAGCGCATGGAGGAAGCCGCCAAACCGGTGGCCACCGTGGTCATGACCGGCGGAAATGCTTCCCTCATCCAGAAGTACTGCAAGCGAGAGATCCTCATTGACGAAAACCTGCTGCTGGACGGTCTGTATTACCTATATCAAAAAAACCACGACCGCCGCCGCAAAAAAAACGACTGATCCCGTCACGCCTCCCCCACCGGCTTTTCCGGTGGAGGGGGCCTCTGTTTTTTTGCCACAAAATGCCAAGTTTTTCTTTCTTTGTGCAAAAATTTGAAAGGGATCTGAGAAAAATTTTCAGAAAACGAAAAAAATTGCGTTTTCCTATTGCAAATATGCAGGATTCTCACTATAATGTGTCACCGAGAATATTTTGATTGATTAACACTTCACGGGAGGCCTGCTGTTATGAAAGCACTGTCCACACAAGCCCGGTCGGTCCGGGCATCCACCACCATGGCAATCGACACCCAGTTCAAGAAGATGCGCGCCGAAGGGATCGACGTCATCGGCTTCAGTGTCGGCGAGCCGGATTTCCCGACCCCCGAGCATATCAAGCAGGCCGGCATCCGTGCCATCGAGCATAACCAGACCAAATACACCCCCACCCCCGGCACCCTGGCGCTGCGCCAGGCCGTTTCCAAGCGGCTGAAGGAAGACTGGGGGCTGGAATACAACACCAGTGAGATCGTGGTCACCGGCGGCGGCAAGCCCATTCTCTACGGCGCGCTGAAGACCCTGCTGGACCCCGGCGACGAAGTGATCCTGCCCGCCCCCTATTGGGTGAGCTACTATGAGCTGATCAAGATGACCGGCGGCGTGCCGGTGGTGGTCGAGACCACCGAGGCTTCCGGGTTTAATCTGACCCCCCAGCAGCTGCGCCAGGCGATCACCCCGAAGACCAAGGCCCTGATCCTGAACAGCCCCTCCAACCCCACCGGCATGATCTACAGCCGGGATCATCTGGAAGCCATTGCCCAGGTGTGCGAGGAAGCGGATCTGTACGTCATCGCAGACGAGATGTACAGCAAGTTGGTGTTTGACAACAAAGAGTTCGTCTCCTTCCCCACCCTCTCGCCGTCCATCAAGGCCCGGACCATTCTGGTCAACGGCGCCTCCAAGACCTATGCCATGACCGGCTGGCGGATCGGCTTTGCCGCAGCCAGCGAAGAGATCATCCAGGTCATGAGCAACTATTTCAGCCACAGCCTGTCCGGGACCTGCTCCATCGCCCAGGCTGCTGCCGAAGAAGCCTTTGGTGGTTCTCAGGCAGAGATCGAGGTCATGCGTCAGGCCTTTGAGGAGCGGCGCAACTACCTCTATCAGCGCCTGTCCACCATGGAGGGGGTGCATCCGGTCCGGTCGGAAGCGACCTTCTATATGCTCATGAACATCGAGCAGCTGATCGGCAAGACGCTGTACGGCAAGGAGATCCACAACGCCGATGATTTCGCCAATGTCTTCCTGCGGGAAGGTCTGGTGGCTGTGGTCCCCTGCACCGGCTTCGGCGCACCCCATTATGTCCGCTGGTCCTTTGCTGTCTCCATGGAAAACATCAAAGAGGGTGTGGACCGGCTGGAGAAGTTCCTGCAAAACGCTTGATTTCCCATGATTATAGAAACACAAAAAACATCGGGCTTCCCTCCCATGGGATGCCCGATGTTTTTCGTATTCAGAAATTGACACGATATCAGAAAGAACCCTCAAGAATCCTGTTTGCCTCTCTCCCACCTATCCTGCCATTGTTTTTCTCTTATCTCATCCAATAGAAGCAGCGCCCATCACATTTTGTATCCGTTCCCTTCCCCGCAGGGCACCGCCCACATCCCCAGCCGCCCAGCCGGTGGGCGGCTCGCTTGGAGCCTTCCGCTGCGAGAGCCGCAGGCCAGTCATCCCAGGAAGAACCACTTTCCCAAAGGTTCCTCGCAACCAGAGAAGGGGGTATCGGGGGAAGAACCTCTTCCCCCGAGCGGGGGTCCAGGGGGCAGCGCCCCCTGGTGCTCTTTCCCCTGCTTTCTCCAGAGAAAGCAGGCCCCTATTCTGCCCACGGGAGGCCGGGGGACGGGGGCCGCCGCCACGGGGGGAATCTCGCCCGGAGGCCCGTGGCCGGAGGGCGTACCCCCGTGAGTGGTGGTCCCCGGCCCCTGGCCGGGGCTGTGCGTGGTTGCCCTGGGTAGAAGGTCAGCGTTTAGGGTTGCCAGGAGAGGGTGCCGCTCGGACACAAGATATTGTGCTGACGAGCGGGACCCACTCTATATCTTGGCCTGTCATCTGTGCTGCTGGCTTGGTGGCTGGCCGCTGCTGTGCCGATCGAAGGTCACATCGTTGTGCTTCAGCTTCCAGGGCATCCCGGACGAAGGAGTAGAGGCTTCGGCCTGTCTGGTCTGCCAAGGCGCGGTATTTGTCTACGTCCTTGCGGCGTAGGCGTGCGCCGATCAGGGTGCGCCGCTCGGCGTCTCTGGCTTGCCCTCTGGCGCGTCTGTAGGTTGTCTTGGCATAGGATACTGCTAAGGTTGCCAGCGCATCCTGGACGCGCCGCCGGTCGATGGGGTCGTGTATGGTGTCGGCCTGGTGGATAATTTCGCTGAGGATGCTGCGTTCTGGTGCGGTCAGGCTATCCACATACTGCACCATTTTGGGGGAAAAGTCCACTGTTTTCGTCTCCTTTCTGCGGTACGTCACGAACGGGCGTTCGGTTTGTCGCGGCAGGTTTCCACCTGCCTATGGTCAGGAATGATTATCAAGGCCCCCGGCCCCACCCACCGAAAGGGGGAAGCCGGGCACGGCGATAGCCCAAGGGGGGCGGGGGCCGGGCGTAGGTCGGCCCCCGCCCCCCGCCGCCCTGTGGCGTTAGCCGCAGGGGTGCCCATGGCGGGGAGTGACAAGCCCTAAGGGCCGCACACCCTGCCGAGGGTGGGCACCGATAAACACCACTTGGCGGGTGAGCAGGGGGCCGCTTATGGCCAGGGGGGCCACGTATGACCCCCCTTCCAGGAGAGCACTGTCACTCCCATGGACGCCAATCAGGCGCGTACATGTCAGCAAGGTACTCGATGATAGCCTGCTGGGCATCCTCCTGGGTGAGATACCCTTCCGGGTACTTGTAGACCCCATGCACCAAGCTGTGGCACTGCTGGCACAGGCATATCATGTTCTGAGGGGTGCTGCGGCCACCCTGGGACCGGAGTATCACATGATGGATTTGCAGCCGCTGGGGCGTGCCGCAGAGGGCACAGGCGTACCCTTCCCGGCGGTAGATGGCCTTTCGTACCTTGTTGTCGATTCTGTTGCTTGTCATGTTCATGCGCTCCTTTCTGCCCTGTCTGGGCGTCCTTCATGGTGCCGGGCCGAGTCAAGGGCGGCCTGCAAGGCCGGGCGAAGCCTTTACCCTTGGCCGGTCTGGTACAATGGAGGGGCCAGGCGGGGCAGCGTAGGGCGTTGAGGGGTGCTGTCGGGCCTTTCCTTGTTCTTTCAGGTGTGGACGGCTGCTCCTTTTCAAGGGCTTTCTGCGCCGAATGGCGCATGCCAAAGACTGGGCAGCATTGCCCTTCCTGGTGCTCTTTCCCCTGCTTTCTCCAGAGAAAGCAGGCCCCGCCACGGGCAGTGGCCCCCC
>CAKTSK010000008.1 GCA_934597725.1 uncultured Eubacteriales bacterium | reverse complement strand
CTATCCCTGCGGGATGGAGCGCCCTTAAACAAGGAAAAACAGGGCCGGCGCGGAAGGGTTGCTTCCGCGCCGGCCCTGCTGTGTAATCGGAAAGGGGAGAAGATGTTATTCCTCATCTTCGTCTTCCTCTTTATTGTTCTGTTTGAGGCGGTGCAAAATGAAAGCACCCATGACCGAGATGGCGACGATCGCACCTGCATCTGGCCAAGTCGTGGAGCCACCGAGAATCCCGGAACCGAGATTTCCTGCGATAAAAGTGATCAGGGCCATGATAATTTCCATTGTTTCCCATCCTCCCCCGCATTTTATTTTAGTAAAGTGTACCATTTTTAACGGGGATTATCAAGTTATTTTTGATGATAAAATCAGCCTGCTCTCTATCGATACGTTTAGTACAGATAGGGGACAGGCTGATTTCTCCACTTGTCAATGGATTTTAATATTCTACTAAAGTTTCCTGGTGAAACACATCTCCCTCCAAGGTAAGCCACTGAAACCGCCCCTCCTCATACAGCAGACAGCTGTGAGGAGACCCGCCGCGCGGCAGAGAGACCGAACCGGGGTTGGCGCAGAAAAGATCCTCCATCCACTGCCAGGCAGGCACATGGGTGTGGCCGGAGAGCAGGATCTGGGCGCTGCCCCGGGGCGGGGGATTGTGGGGGCCGTACCGGTGGCCGTGGGTGAGAAAGACGGTGCGGTCCTCCCACTGGACGATGTGGTGGCCGGGGAAGCCGGTCAGACGGGAGGTACGGGCGGCCAGTCCGGCGTCGCAGTTGCCCTCGACCCAGAGGATCTCCGAGGCCAGCGGCTCCAGCAGGCGAAGCACGCCGTCGGGGTCATAGCCGTATCGAGGGTCATAAGAGCCGGAATAGGCCAGGTCCCCCAGCAGCACCAGCTGTGCCGCCTGCTGCTGCCGGTACAGGTCCAGCAGCTTCTGGCAGAAGGGGACGGAGCCGTGGAGGTCGGATGCGATCAGTCGTTTCATAGGGTTCCTCCTGAAATCGGGATGCGGGAAGGGAAAAAGTTTCTCTGTTCCCTGGGGGCCGGGCGTGCTATAATAGACGGGAAACAGCGCGGCAAGAGCGTGCCGGGCTGTCCGGCTCCGGCGCGCCGGAGCGGAGAGAAATTCACCACGGAGGTGGTTCTTATGATCGAAGATACCAAGCGGACCATCGCGTTCATTTGTCCTGCCTGCCGGCAGCCGGTGATCCTGGAGCGGTCGGCCTTTCAGCTGGCGGCTTCGGGCAGCCATCTGCCCTGCCCCTGCGGGAAGTCCGCCATCGACGTGTCCCTCATGGGGGACCAGGTCCGGCTGACGGTGCCCTGCCTGTTCTGTGAGCAGACCCACACGGTCTCCTGTTCCACGGCGGCCTTTTTGCAGGAAAAGACCCTGGCCTTCTCCTGCGCCAACTCCGGCCTGGACTGCTGCTATGTGGGCCAGAAAGAGCCGGTCTTTGCCGCCATGAAGCGGCTGGAAGAGACGGTGGACATGCTGGAGGCCGAGGCCGGCGCCCAGGGCGCCTTTCTGAATGAACTGGTGATGGAGGAGATCCTGGGCGAGCTGCGGGACATCGGCCGCCGGGGCGGCATCTCCTGCACCTGCGGCAGCAAGGACTGGAAGCTGCAAGTCAACTACAGCTCGGTGGAGCTCATCTGCGCCCACTGCGGCGGGGCGCTGAAGCTGCCGGCGGCCACCATGTCTGACATGGAGGACCTGTGCTGCAAGCCCACCCTCACCATCCGGGGAAAGCCGGGTCCCTGAGGGATCTCTGCGGCGGCACGCACATCCCGGCTCCTGTGGCATAAGATGAACTGAGATCGCCAGTCGGTCTCCATCTCTCACAGGAGGTAATGGTTTATGTGTTGTAACAACGGTTGGGGTGGCAACAACGGTCTGTGGATCATTCTGATCCTGATCCTGATCTTCTGCTGCGGCGGCTGCGGCAGCAGCGGCAGCTGTGGCTGCGGCAATAATTGTGGCTGCGGCAACAACTGCGGCTGCGGCAATAATTGCGGCTGCGGCAGCAACTGCGGTTGTGACTGCGGCTGCTGAGGCGGCGGTACCATAACCCAGCGGCGTGGGCCTGTGCCCACCGGCGGCTGTCCCGGGGGAGCTTCCCCCGGGGCGGCGCACGCCCCCGGTCCTTTTGGGACCGGGGATTTTTTTATGCCGGCAACGATGCCAAAAAACAAAGAGCCCTGAGATCTTTCGACCTCAGGGCTCTGGTACGGCAGGAGGGACTCGAACCCCCGACCTACTGGTTCGTAGCCAGTTACTCTATCCAACTGAGCTACTGCCGCGCGTCAACTGACAGCTTTTGTATACTACCACATCGCAAACGAAAATGCAAGTGTTTTTTCCAAAAAAATAGAAAAATTTTTTTCAGAGCTGGGCCGGCCCGTTATTTGGCGAGGCTGGGCCGGCTGGCCAGAGGGACGCTTTGACGAAGAGAGCCTTGGAGCAGGCGGAAAAATTCCCGCTCGTTGAGCAGGCGGAGGTTGCTTTTTCCCTCGGCCAGGATGGCCCGGGCTTTGAGCTCTTTGTTGCTGGTGGTGGCCCGTCCGCCGGGGCCGTCGTACTGCCGGCCTACGATGAGGTAATCGGTCCGGCGGGAGACGGCGGTCTTGATCACGGCCCCCACGTTCACCGCCCGCTGCATGGCCTCCTGGCGGTCGATGGACAGCTCGCCGGTAAAGACCAGGGATTTCTGATAAAAGGGGTGGTGGGGATCGAAAAAGGTCACCTGGGGCCGCAGATCCTTGGTGTGGACCGGGGCGCGGTAGCGGGCCGGCTTGTGGGCCGCTGCCGGGGGCTTTGGCTGGCGCAGGGGCAGGTCGGTCAGCTCCTGGATGCGTACATGGGGCTGGGAGAAACAGAACTCGCCCAGGTTCAGGCAGCGGTTGGCTTTGATGCAGGCAATGGCGATCTGGGCGCAGGCCACGGCGTCGCACTCGGCGTTGTGGTGGCGTTTCAGGTCGATGTCCAGGGCCTCAGCGCAGGCGGCCAGATTTTTCCGGCCGGGGACCAGATCCCGGGCCATGGCGATGCTGTCGATGTATTTGAAGTCTGCGTACTGGCGCACATAGGGGTCGCCATAGGCGGCCAGAGAAGCTTTGATGACGGACATATCGAAGCGGGCGTTGTGGGCAATGAGGGCTTTTCCCGCCAGCATGGGGTGCAGCTGCCGCCAGACGGTGAGAAAATCCGGGGCATGGCAGGTGTCCTCGGGGTAGATCCCGTGGACGTTGATGTTCCCCTGGTCATATTGGTTGCCGGGGGGCTGGATCAGGTGATGGGTGGTGGCGGCCACCTCCAGGCCGACCACAAAGGCCAGGCCGACGGCACAGGCGCTGTTGGGGTTGCTGGTGGCCGTTTCAAAGTCGATGGCAACGAAATCCACATGCTGGTGGGGCGGAAGGGGAAGGGGCTGACTTTCAGAAAGCGCCATGAAAAAAACCACTCCGTTCTCTATAAGCGTTGCAGGGACCGCCGGTGTCAGGGTCCAGGGGGCTGGCGGCAGCGCGTCGCTGCCGGGCGCAGACCCTCTCCTATTATAGTGACCTTCCGGGTGTTGTCAAGTTGACAGGGAGAAAATTGTGCCTGCAAAGATTTTTTCGAGAGGGAAAGAAAAGGTGTATAAAAAAAGTAGAAATATGTCGAAAAAATTGTTAAAATATAAAGACATTATCACAAAATCGTTTACACGATTTGAAAAGAAGGAGGACCGGCAATGAAAACGGGACGAAAAAGAGGCGTGTGTTTGTTCTTGGTTGCTTGTGTGTTGTGGGGGATGGTGGGCGTCTTGCCGGTTGCAGCGGCCGGAGAGGCCACCAGTTTGGAAGGGGAGGGGGTTAGTGTTGCTATTTCAGGTAAACAACCATATATCTATATGGGAAATCCCATTGAACCTAACATTACAGTAAAGGTTTTAGATAAACAGCTTAAAAAAGATGTCGATTATACGGTATCTTATCAAAATAATGTTAATGCTGGGATAGCAACAGTTACAATAACTGGAAAAAACGGTTATGTTGGAGTGATAGAAAAAACATTTGAAATTATTCCACGTCCGTTAAAAGTTGATAAATTTGATTTCGATAGCGGAGTTACCTGCTTAAAAGAATATGATGGAACCAAAGATGGAACGCTAGAGGTTAAAGTTTCGCTCCCTGCACTTCCTCCATCATTACCTGCAAGAAAGATTACTAGCAGGATTAAGGCTACATATGATGATCCGTACATGGGTAATGAAAAGATAGTTACCATTCATAAAGAAGACATTGTTATTAGCGGACCAGAAGGAAGAAACTATACAGTAACTGGGGCCGTAGATAAGATATTTCATATTGGACAAATTACGGCAAAACAGTTGCCGGAAGAATTACGAAATAACCCAGTGCCAATAGAAGTTGCTAAAAAACACGAGCGAAACTTGAAGGAATATATACCAGAGCCGTGGAAGGAGACAGCGACATTCTCGATTGAGGAAAATGATGAGGATATAGCAAAAGAAGGTGGTTGCATTCTATCCGGCAGCATATTGACTGTTGGAGAGAAAAAATGCAGTTTTAGAGTAAATGTAATCGTAGAGAAAAAAGATGAAAATAGAGATGGGGATGAGGAATATGCTTCGGGAGCGATAACGTTTGCCGTCAAAGTAGTTGACAAGGAATCCCAGAACCCCACCGACCCCGATGTCACCGACCCCGAGGACCCGAACGACAAGGGGGACGGAGGAGACCCGGAAGATCCACCCCCGCCGCACACAACAGAGGACCAAGGGAATTTTTCCATCGAATGTCCCCGCACCATGACCTATGGGGAGTCCGTCCGTCTGAAAACCACCGGCGGGAAAGGGAACGGCGAGGTGAAGTTTTCGATAAAAGAACGGGACGATTGGGGCTGGGCCACCATCGACCAGCAGGGAATGCTCACCGCGACCCAGGCGGGCAAGGTGCTGGTCTGCGCGGAGAAAGCCGGGGACGACCGGTATAAGCCGGTCAAAGCCAATCCCATTGAGGTGACGATCCAACCCGCCACGGTGATCATCCAGGTTAAGAACAAGACTGCAAAAGTCGGAGACCCAGCCCCTGCCCTAGACCACACAGACTATACGATCAAGGGCTTGGTTGCGGGCGACCAAATGGTCTCCCTGCCCACGCTCTACTATGCTCCCGACCCTGACATGACCCAGGAAGGGCGAATATCCATCCTGGCCTCCGGGGCAGTGGTCCCCGCTGGCGGCAACTACCACAGCCAGGTCACCTGTTTTAGCGGGACCCTGGTGGTAGAGAAGGGGAAGGACCCCGACGAGGAGAAGAAACCCGAACCGACGCCCGAGCCTGACCTTATCCATGCCATCACCATCCGCCAGACCGAGAACGGCACCGTTACCGCAGACTGCCGGAAGGCCAGGGCGGGGGAGGAAGTGATCCTCACGACCACCCCGGCGAAGGGCTATGTGCTGGAAAAGCTGACGGTCAGAAGCCAGGGCAAGACCATGGCCCTGTGGCAGGAAGAAAATGGCAGGCACACCTTCACCATGCCGGACCAGGAGGTGACGGTCTCCGCCTCATTTGCAGAAAAACCCAAAGAGCCGGAGAAACCGGTGGAGCCCCAGAAGCCGGAGCCGCCGAAGGAACTGCCCTTCCTGGATGTGGGCGGCGTGGACTGGTACTATGAGGATGTGAACTATGTCTACCGGCAAGGTCTGATGGACGGGACCCGCTCCTTTACCTTCTCGCCCCACAACCTCTGTACCCGGGGGATGCTGGTGACCATCCTCTACCGGATGGAGGGCAGTCCCGAGGGGGCCAAGTGGTCCCCCTTCCAGGATGTCCCGGCGGAGGCGTATTACAGCGCGGCGGTGTCCTGGGCGGCCTGGAACGGCATCGCCAGCGGCTATGACGCAGCCCACTTTGGCCCCGACGATCCGATCTCCCGGGAACAGCTGGCCACCATTCTGTATCGCTACGGGACCTATCGGAAGTGGGACCTTCCGGGCAGCGGGGATCTGAGCTGGTTCCTGGACTGGAAGGAGAGCCACGCCTATGCCCGGCAGGCATTGTCCTGGGCCGTGGAGGAAGGACTGCTGAAAGGCATGGGGCAGGGCGTGCTGGACCCCGGCGGCCCGGCCACCCGGGCGCAGCTGGCGGCGCTGCTGCATCGCTTCCATGCACAATATCTGGACGCATAAGAGGCGCTCTGGCGCAAACTGAAAAACCATGCCCTCCCCCCTCCCGGCGGTTCGATCTGCCGGGAGGGGGCGCTGTTATGGGGCGGACCGAAACGAGCGGAACGGGGAAGCTGTGGGCGGACGCGGGCCGGGGGACCGGGTGAAAAGCAGATTTCCCGTTGCAAAACAGACGGGGAGTTGCTATAATAAACTGAATCATCTTCGTTATAAAGGAGGAGAGTACCCTGCGGCTGAAATCATTGGAACTGCAAGGGTTCAAGTCCTTTCCGGATCGGACGGTCCTCTCCTTTGCCCATCCCCTCACCGCCATCGTCGGGCCCAATGGCAGCGGCAAGTCCAACCTGGCCGACGCCATCCGCTGGGTCCTGGGGGAGCAGTCGGCCAAGACCCTGCGGGGCGGCCGGATGGAAGATGTGATCTTCGGCGGCACGCCCGGCCGCAAGGGGCAGGGCGTGGCCCGGGTGACCCTCACCCTGGAGCAATGCCAGGATCGGTTCCCCGACGGGGGAGAGGAGATCTCGGTCACCCGGCGCTGCTACCGCTCCGGAGAGAGTGAATATGAGATCAACGGGCAGGCCGTCCGCCTGCGGGATGTGACGGCGCTGTTCCTGGATACCGGCCTGGGGCAGGAGGGCTATGCCCTCATCGGCCAGGGGCGGATCGACGAGATCCTCTCGGCCAAGAGCATCCAGCGCCGGGAGATGTTTGAGGAGGCGGCGGGCATCGCCCACTGCCGCCACCAGAAAGAGGAGACCCAGCGGGCCTTGGGGCGCACGGAGGAAAATCTGCTGCGCCTGGGGGACAAGCTGGAGGAATTGGCGCGCCAGCTGGCGCCGCTGCAGGAGCAGGCCGCCGCTGCCCAGTCCTATCTTGCCCTGCGAGAGGAGCTGCGGACGCTGGAGATCTCCCTGTGGATGGAGCAGTTGGACCGCCAGCGCACCCGGGGAAAGGCCCTCTCGGCCAGCCTGGACACCGCCCGCCGGCAGCTGGACGAATGTACCCGGGAGGCCGAGCGGCTATATGCCCAGGGAGAAGCCCTGCGGCAGCAGGCCCAGGCCCGGACGGAGCAGTTGGAAGCCTTGGCAGCGGAGATCAGAACCCAAGAGACTGCCCTCCAACAGGACCGGCAGCGGCTGGCGCTGGTGGAGGACCGCCTGCGGGCCAACGGAGACAGTGCCGTCCGCACCCGGGAAAGCCTGACCCGGCAGCAGCGCCGCCAAGGAGAGCTCGAGGAAGAACTGGCCCGCCAACAGACCCAGCTGGCGGGCCTGGAAGAGCAGGAGGCCGCTTTGCATACCCGGATCGAAACGGTCCGGGTCCAAGAGGAGCGTCTGCGGGAGCAGACAGCCCAAGAGGAAGCCGCCTGGCAGGAGAGCCTGCGCCAGGGCCGGGAGACGCTGGAAGCCTGCCGCCGCCGGGAAGCCGCGGCGGAGAAGAATTGGATGACCCTGCGCATGGCAGAGGAAGGGCTGGCCCAGCGGTGTAAGCTGCTAGAAGAATTGGCCGCCCGCTATGAGGGATACGGCAAGGGCGTCCAGGCGGTCATGGCCGCAGCCCGCCGGGGAGACCTGGACGGGGTGCTGGGGCCGGCAGGTGAGTTGTTCCAGGTGGACAGCACCTATGCGGTGGCCCTGGAAACTGCCTTGGGCGGCGCGGTGCAGCATGTGCTGGTGCGCGACGAGGCGGCGGGGAAAGCCGTTTTGCGCTGGCTGAAGAAAACGGACCAGGGCCGGGTCACCTGTCTGCCCATGACGGCCGTACAGCCCAAGGTCCTGACGGAGGCGTCCTTTGCGGACGAACCCGGCTATCTGGCCATCGCGTCGGATCTGATCCGGTGTGAAGAGGCCATCCGGCCCGCCGCCGAGGCCCTGCTGGGGCGGACGGTGGTGGTGGACCACCTGGACAACGGGGTGCGTCTGGCCCAAGCCAGGCAGTACCGCGTGCCGGTGGTCACCCTGGAAGGAGAGATCCTTCGTCCCGGCGGGACCATGACGGGAGGTGCCCCCCGCCACCGGGGGGAGCGCTTGGCCCGACGGGCAGAAGCGGCCCAGGCAGAGGCGCAATGGACCAAAGCCCGTCAGGAGACGGCCCGGAGCAAAGAGGACTGGGAAGCCGCCCGCCAAGAAACGCGCCGGGCGGCAGACGCTTGGGAAGGGCAGCAAAAGACCGGCCGGACCCGGTCCGCCTCGGTCACGGCGGCCCAGCAAGAGCAGCAGGCCGCCCTGCAAACCCTGCGGGAGGAATTGGCCAGCCTGCAAGGGACCCGCGCCGCCTTCCTGCCGCTGCTGGAGCAGCTGCGGAGCCAGGCGGCAGACGCGGCGGCGGACGGAGAACGGCAGACCGCCTTTCTCCGGGCGCTGGACCGGGAACGGGAGACCTTGACGGCAGAAGCTGCCCAGCTCCGTGCCCGCGAAACCGAGCGAACTGCGGAAGGGGAGACCCTGACCGCCCGATATGACCGCCAGCGGCAGGAGAGCCTGCTGCTGGAACAGCAGGCGGCAGACGCAGAAGGGGAGGCCCGGCGGCAGAATGACCGCCAGCTGACCTTACAGCGTGAGGTGGCCTCCCTGGAGCAGAAAAAACTCCAGGCGTCCCTGGAAGAGAACCAGCTGTTGGACCGCCTGTGGGACACCTATGGCGTGACTCATCAGCAGGGGCTTTCTCTGCGGGTCCCGGTGGACGACCGGGCCAAGGCCCGCCGGCGGGCCGCGCAGCTGCATCAGGCCATCCGGGACTGCGGCACGGTGAACCTGGGCGCGGTGGAGGAATGTGCGCGGGTCCAGGCCCGTGTGCAGGAGATCCAGACGCAGAAGCAGGATGTGGAGACTGCCCGCAAAGAGCTGGAAGGGGTCATCCGGGGGATCACCCGGGAGATGGAGGACATCTTCCGCCGGGAGTTCTCCCGCATCCAGGAGGCCTTTGCCCGGACCTTTGCCGATCTGTTCGGCGGCGGCCGGGGGGCGCTGGTCCTGGAGGACGAGGACGATGTGCTGGGCTGCGGCATCGACATCCGGGTCCAGCCGCCGGGCAAGACCATGCGGAGCCTGAGCCTGCTCTCCGGCGGCGAGCGGTCCCTGGTGGCCATTGCCCTGTACTTTGCCATGCTGCACGTCCATCCCACCCCCTTCTGCGTGGTGGACGAGATCGAGGCGGCGCTGGACGAGGCCAATGTGGTCCGGTTTACCCGGTATCTGCGCCAGATGGCCCGGCAGACCCAGTTTTTGCTGATCACCCACCGGCGGGAGACCATGGAGGCCGCCGATGTGCTCTACGGCGTGACCATGGAGCGGCAGGGGATCAGCCGGGTCTTGCGGCTGGACCTGCATCAGGCGGCGGCGCTGCTGGAGGGCGGCGCGCCCTAAGTTCAAAAACAGGAGGCATTCCCTATGGGATTGTTTGATAAAATCAAGAAACTGAATATTTTCTCCGGCCTGTTCTCCATCGACGAGGACTTTTTTGACGAGCTGGAGGAATCCCTCATCCTTTCGGACATGGGCATGGACACCACCCTGGAGGCGGTGCAGACCCTGCGGGAACGGGTGAAGGAACGCAAGATCAAGGACCCGGAGGAGGTCAAGGCCTGTCTGCGGGAGATCTTGGTGGAGATGCTGTCCGTGGGGGAGAGCACCCTGGACCTGTCCGGCAAGCCGGCGGTGATCCTGATGATCGGCGTCAACGGCGTGGGCAAGACCACCACCATCGGCAAGCTGGCCCACCGCCTGCGGGCGGAGGGCAACCGGGTGCTGCTGGCTGCGGGGGATACCTTCCGGGCAGCGGCCGCAGAGCAGCTGGCCGTCTGGGCCGAGCGGGCCAAGGTGGAGCTGGTGCGCCACGAGGAGGGGTCGGACCCCGCCGCCGTGGTCTTTGACGCCATGAACGCCGCCCGGGCCCGGCGGGTGGACGTGGTCCTGGTGGACACGGCCGGCCGGCTGCACAACAAGCAGAACCTGATGAACGAGCTGAACAAGATCCGCCGGGTGGTCGACCGGGAGGGCCAGGACAGCTCCAAGGAGATCCTGCTGGTGCTGGACGCCACCACCGGGCAGAACGGCCTGATCCAGGCCAAGCAGTTCGGAGAGAGCGCCGGCATCACCGGCATTGTCCTCACCAAGCTGGACGGCACCGCCAAAGGCGGCGTGGTGCTGGCCATTGCCAAGGAAATGGGCGTGCCCGTGAAGTATGTGGGTCTGGGCGAGGGGATCGACGATCTGCAGCCCTTTGACCCGGTGGCTTTCACGGAAGCGCTGGTATAACAGAACCCCTTTCCCCGCCTGCGGCAGGGGAAGGGATACGACAAGAACGACAGGTCCCGTCGCCGGCTGGCGTCGGGGAGAAAGGAGTGCCGATGGCTCGCATTGACGGAAGAAAGAACGAGGAGCTCCGTCCGGTGGAGATCCTCCCCAACGTGAACAAGTTTGCCGAGGGCAGCTGCCTGATCCGCTGCGGCAACACCCAGGTGCTGTGCACCGCCAGCGTGGAGGAGCGCACCCCGCCCCACGTCCCCTTCGGCGAGGGCTGGGTGACGGCGGAGTATTCCATGCTCCCCCGGGCCAACCGGGAGCGCAGCCGCCGGGACATTGCCAAGCTGAAGCTCTCGCCCCGGTCGGCAGAGATCCAGCGCCTGGTGGGCCGGTCTCTGCGGGCGGCGGTGGACATGAAGAAGCTGGGGGAACGGACCATCACCATCGACTGTGACGTGCTCCAGGGAGACGGCGGCACCCGCACCGCCTCGGTGACCGGCGGCTTTGTGGCCCTGTCCTATGCCTGCTGGAAGCTGGTAGAGGAGGGGGTCATCCCCGAAATGCCCCTCACCACCTGCGTGGCTGCGGTATCGGCGGGGATCGTGGACGACGTGCCCATGCTGGACCTGTGCTATGAGGAGGATTCCGCTGCCATGGTGGATCTCAACTGTGTGATGAACCACGAGGGGGAGATCATCGAGCTCCAGGGCACCGGCGAGGGCCGGGCCTTCACCATCCAGGAGCAGCGGCAGCTGGTGGACCTGTGTGCCAAGGGGATCCAGGAATTGCAGGCCATTCAGGCCGCCGTGCTGGAAGGAGGGGACCGATGAAAGTCGTTCTGGCCAGCCAAAACAAAAAGAAGATCGTGGAGATGAAAGACATCCTCTCCAAAATGGGGGTGGAGGTGCTCTCCCAGGCCGACGTGGGACTGAATTTGGAGCCGGAAGAGACCGGCGCCACCTTTGAGGAGAACGCCCGCATCAAAGCCCGGGCGGTCATGGAGGCTGCGGGGATGCCCGCCATTGCCGACGACTCCGGCCTCATGGTGGACGCCCTGGGGGGCGAGCCGGGGGTCTATTCCGCCCGCTACGGCGGCCCCGGCCTGGATGACACCGGACGGTGGCAGCTTCTGCTGCGGAACATGGCGGGGCAGACCGACCGGCAGGGCAAGTATGTCAGCGTCATCTGCTGCGTTTTTCCCGACGGCCGGGAGATCCTGTCCCGGGGAGAGTGCGCCGGCCTGCTGACCGAGGAGCCGGCGGGAGACGGGGGCTTTGGCTACGACCCCATCTTCTTCCTGCCCCAGCTGGGCAAGACGATGGCGCAGATCACGCCGGAAGAAAAAAATCAGATCTCCCACCGGGCCAAGGCCCTGGCGGGATTCCAGATAGAATGGGAGAAGGAAAACCATGGAACTGACCAGTAAACAGCGGGCCCAGCTGCGGGCCATGGCCAACGGCCTGGACACCATCCTGCAGATCGGCAAGGAAGGCGTCAGCGACAGCGTGGTCCGGCAGGCCGACGAGGCCCTGGAGGCCCGGGAGCTGATCAAATGCCGGGTGCTGGAAAACGCCCTGCTCACCGCCCGGGAGGCCTGCCAGGAGCTGGCCAAGCGCACCCGCAGCGAAGGGGTGCAGGTCATCGGCACCAAGTTTGTGCTGTACCGGGAGAGCCACAGCAAAGAGAAGAAAGACAAGATCGTATTGAGAAAAGACCGGAAGAAACCAACCCCAAAATAATGGGAAAGCAGGTGGAATCACGTCATGAAGATTGGAATTTACGGCGGGACCTTTGATCCGCCCCATTTGGGCCACATGGAGGCGGCACGGGCCGCCATGGAGCAGCTGAGTCTGGACCGGCTGCTCATCATCCCGGACTGCGAGCCGCCCCACAAGGAGCTGGTCGCCGAGGCCGCCAGCCCCCAGCAGCGTCTGGCGATGGCGGCGCTCATGGCAGACGGCCTGGGACCTCGGGCGGAAGCCTCCGACCTGGAGATCCGCCGGGAGGGGAAGAGCTACACCGCCGACACGGTGGAGCAGCTGCACGAGCAGTTTCCCGACGATGAGCTGTGGCTGCTCATGGGGACAGACATGTTCCTGACGGTGCAGAACTGGTATCAGCCCGAGCGGATCTTCCAGTATGCCGGCGTAGCAGCCTTTGCCCGGCAGGAAGAGGACAGCCAGGAGCTGTTTGCCGAGCAAAGCCAATACTTAGCAGAGAACTTCCACGCCAGGACTACGGTGGTAGACCTGCCCAAGGTCACGGAGATCGCCTCCCGGGACCTGCGGCGGATGCTGGCCTCGGAGTGGACCGGCGGCAATGTGGACCCGGCCCAATATCTGTGGACGCCGGTCTACGGGTACATCCTGCGGGAGGGGCTGTTCGGCACCAAGGCAGACCTGAAACACCTGAGCGACAAGCATCTGCGGGCCATTTCCTATGCCATGGTCAAGGCCAAGCGCCTGCCCCACATCAAGGGGACCGAGGAGACCGCCGTCTCTCTGGCCCGCTTCTGGGGCGTGGACCCGGAGAAAGCCCGGCGGGCGGCCATCCTCCACGACTGCACCAAATATTGGGACCTGGCCTCCCAGGTGTCCCTGTGCGACCGGGCGGGCGTTGTGCTGGACCCCTTGGAGCGGGCTTCGGTGAAGCTGCTCCACGCCAAGACCGGGGCGATCCTGGCCCGGGATGTGTTCGGAGAGCCGGAGGAGGTCTACCAGGCCATCTTCTGCCACACCACGGGCAAGCCGGGGATGCGGGTCCTGGACAAGGTGCTCTATCTGGCCGACTATATGGAACCCACCCGGGACTTTGACGGCGTGGAGGAACTGCGCCGTCTGGTCTGGGAGGATCTGGACCAGGCTCTGCTGCTGGGCCTGGAAATGTCCGTGGAAGACCTCCGGGAGCGGGGGGCGGAAGTCCACCAGAATACCTGGGATGCTCTGGAGGCGCTGAGGGGGGCTCGGCCGTGAGCAGTCGATCCTTCTCTGAGGAAGCCCGGCGGCAGCAGGAACGGGAGGAACGCTCCCGCCAGCGCAAGCAGGACCAGGCCTACCGAGAGGCCCGGCGCGGCAGCTATGAAGCGCCGGACTACGACGACGACCGGGACCCGGCCAACGACCTGCTCTGGGGAGATCCCCGGGACCGGCTGTATGACCGGATGGAGGAAGAAGACGAGTGGGCCGAGGAACGCCGCCGGATCCAGGAGGAACTGTGGGACGACCCGTGGCCCAAGCGCACAGAACGCCGGACGCCGCCCCCGACAGGGCGGCATCCCGGCGCGCCAGCCAGTTCCGCGCGGGGCGGCGGACAGCCGCCGAAAGGACGGGGACCCGGCAAGAAACCCAAGAAAAAGCGCCGCCGGCGCAAGGTATTGCTGGCCGTGCTGCTGGTCCTGCTGGCGCTGCTGGCCGGCGGATTTCTGATCCACCAGATCCTGGTCCGTCCGCCGGACCTGCCGGACAGCCAGCAGGAGATGGGCACCGATCCCGGCACCTTGGGCGCCGGACGGAAGGAAGATGTGTACACCTTCCTGCTGGTGGGCCGGGACGACGGCGGCGGCGGCAACACAGACACCATCATGGTGGGCTGCTTTGACGTGAAGAACGACACGGTGGACGTGCTGAGCATTTACCGGGACACCCTGGTGGATGCGCCGTGGGAGATCCCCAAGATCAACGCGGTCTATAACCGCCAGGGGATCCAGGGCGTGCGGGAGCAGGTGAAGAACCTGATCGGCTATGCCCCGGACTACTATTTCGTAGTGGAGCTGGATGCCGTGGAAGAACTGGTGGATGCCATCGGCGGCGTGGACTATGACGTGCCGTACAGCATGCACTACGACGACCCCAGCCAGAACCTGCACATCCACTATGAGAAAGGCCCCCAGCACCTGAGCGGTGCGGATGCGGTCAAGGTCCTCCGCTGGCGGAAGAACAACAGCGGGGAAGCGCTGTCCGTAGGAGATGTGGGCCGGGTGGAGGTCCAGCACTCCTTCCTCCGGGCGTTGGCCGGAGAGATGGTGAGCCTGGGGACCCTGACCAAGATCGGGGACATCGTAGACATCGTGGACCGGAACCTGGAGAGCAACCTGAAGTATGGCGAGATGATCTGGTTCGGCGAGCGGGCCCTGGGCCTGGGGAAGGACAGCATCCGCTTCCACAACCTGCCCGGCGACTATACCGGCACCATGTGGAGCCCCACCTACCGGAACTACCAGTCCTATGTGTTTGTCAATTCCAGCGCCCTGCGGGAGCTGGTGAATCAATTTATGAATCCCTATCTGGAAGACATCACGGCAGAAATGCAGCATGTGGTCAAGGACACCACGGTGAACAACCTGCCCGTGGAGGGCAGCGGCCAGACGGGGACCGAGACAGAATAATGCGCCGGGACAAGCCCGGCCTAAGAGAAAGGAAGAGTCTATGACACCAAAAGAGATGGCGCTGCTGCTGGCCAAGGCACTGGACAGCAAAAAGGGACAGAACATCCGGGTGCTGGCCACCGACGGGGTGACCACCCTGGCCGACTATTTTGTGCTGTGTACCGGCACATCGGCTCCCCAGCTGAAGGCCCTGGCCGACGCGGGAGAAAAGGCCATGAAGGAGGCGGGGGTCCTTCCCCACCACATCGAAGGACACCGGGGCGGCACCTGGATCCTGCAGGACTACGGCGACGTAGTGGTCCATCTGTTTGACAAGGAGGCCCGGGCCTTTTACGACCTGGACCGCCTGTGGGAGGATGCCGTGGCCGTGGACCTGAGCCGGGTCCTCCAGCCCGAATCGTAAGCGTACAGAAGAAAAAACAGGAAAGTGTGATCAGATTGAAATACGAGTTTAACCGCATCGAACGCAAATGGCAGGACCGCTGGACCAAGGAGAACTGTTACCACGCCGAGACCGGCGGGGACAAGCCCAAGTTCTATGCCCTGGTAGAGTTCCCCTATCCCTCCGGCCAGGGCCTGCATGTGGGCCACGCCCGGCCCTACACCGCCATGGACGTGGTGGCCCGCAAGCGCCGGATGGACGGCTACAATGTCCTCTTCCCCATGGGCTACGACGCCTTCGGCCTGCCCACGGAGAACTATGCCATCAAGAACCACATCCACCCGGCCAAGGTCACCCACGACAACATCGCCAACTTCACCAAGCAGCTGAAGATGCTGGGCTATTCCTTCGACTGGGACCGGGTGGTGGACACCACCGACCCCAACTACTACAAGTGGACCCAGTGGATCTTCCTGCAGCTGTTCAAGAAGGGGCTGGCCTACAAGACCTCCATGCCGGTCAACTGGTGTACCTCCTGCAAGTGCGTGCTGGCCAACGAAGAAGTGGTCAACGGCGTGTGCGAGCGCTGCGGTTCCGAGGTCATTCGGAAGGAAAAGAGCCAGTGGATGCTGAAGATCACCGAATACGCCCAGCGCCTCATCGACGACCTGGACCAGGTGGACTTCATCGAGCGGGTCAAGACCCAGCAGAAGAACTGGATCGGCCGCTCCACCGGCGCAGAGGTGACCTTCCAGACCACCCAGGGGGATGATCTGGTGGTGTACACCACCCGGCCGGACACCCTCTTCGGCGCCACCTACATGGTCCTCTCGCCCGAGCATCCCTACATCGAGAAGTGGAAGGGCGCCCTGGCCAACTGGGATCAGGTGGCCGACTATGTGGAGGCCGCTGCCCGCAAGTCCGACTTTGAGCGCACCGAGCTGGTGAAGGAAAAGACCGGCGTGAAGCTGGACGGCGTCATGGGCATCAACCCCGTCAACGGCAAGCAGATCCCCATTTTCATCTCTGATTACGTCCTGGTCTCTTACGGCACCGGCGCCATCATGGCCGTGCCCGCCCACGACGACCGCGACTGGGCGTTTGCCAAGAAGTTCGGCTGTGAGATCGTCGAGGTGGTCCAGGGCGGCGACATTGAAAAGGAAGCCTTTACCCTCAAGGACGACACCGGCATCATGGTCAACTCCGACTTCCTCAACGGCATGACCGTCAAGGACGCCATCCCCGCCATGAAGAAGTGGCTGGAGGAAAAGGGCATCGGCCACGAGAAGGTCAACTATAAGCTCCGGGACTGGGTCTTCTCCCGCCAGCGGTACTGGGGCGAGCCCATCCCCCTGGTCCACTGCGACAAGTGTGGCTGGGTCCCCCTGCCGGAGGAGCAGCTGCCCCTGCTGCTGCCGGAGGTGGAGAGCTACGAACCCACGGACAACGGCGAGTCCCCCCTGGCCCCCATGACCGACTGGGTGAACACCACCTGCCCCTGCTGCGGCGGCCCGGCCCAGCGGGAGACCGATACCATGCCCCAGTGGGCGGGTTCCTCCTGGTATTTCCTGCGGTATATGGACCCCCACAACGACCAGGCGCTGGCCTCCAAGGAAGCCCTGAACTACTGGGGCCAGGTGGACTGGTACAACGGCGGCATGGAGCACACCACCCTGCACCTGCTCTACTCCCGCTTCTGGCACAAGTTCCTCTATGACCTGGGCGTGGTGCCCTTCCCCGAGCCTTACCACAAGCGCACCAGCCACGGCATGATCCTGGGCGAGGGCGGCGAGAAGATGTCCAAGAGCCGGGGCAACGTGGTCAACCCCAACGACGTGGTGGCCCAGTACGGCGCAGACACCATGCGGATGTACATCATGTTCATCGGCGACTTTGAGAAAGCCGCGGCTTGGTCCGACAACGCCGTGAAGGGCTGCAAGCGCTTCCTGGACCGGATCTGGAACCTGACCGAGCAGCTCACCCCCGCCGACAGCTACGGCAAGGACAACGAGGCCCTCATCCATAAGACCATCAAGAAGGTCTCCGACGACATCGAGAGCATGAAGTTCAACACGGCCATTGCGGCCCTGATGACCCTCACCAACCAGTTCTACGACAAGGGCGTGAACAAGGCGGAGTTCCAGACCCTGCTGCAGCTGCTGTCTCCCTTCGCGCCCCACATGGCCGACGAGCTGTGGGAGCAGCTGGGCTTTGCCGGCATGGCCAGCACCTCTTCCTGGCCGGTCTATGACGAGAGCAAGACCGTGGCCTCTGAGGTCACCATCGCCGTCCAGGTGGGCGGCAAGCTGAAGACCACCGTCACCGTGCCCACCGGCAGCGACCAGGAGGCCGTGCTGGAGGTGGTCAAGGGCGAGAACAAGATCGCCAAGCTCATGGAAGGAAAGGACCTGGTGAAGGTCATCCATGTGCCCGACAAGCTGATCAACCTCATCCTGAAGCCCAAGGCCTGAGAGGGATCGGACAAAAAATTCGGATTTCGGGGAAAAAATCAAAAGCATCCCTTGACAATTCCATAGAAATTGCATATAATACCACTGTTAAAGCCATATTTTACGATGGCCCTTTGGTGCGTGGAAGATCGAGTCCACCACTTCGGAGGGAGGGAAAACGAATGTCTGAAATCCATGTGAGAGAGAATGAATCTCTGGAAAGCGCTCTGAAGCGGTTTAAGCGCAGCTGTGCCAAGTCTGGCGTCCTGGCTGAGGTGCGGAAAAGAGAGCACTATGAGAGCCCCAGCGTGAAGCGCCGCAAGAAGTCTGAGGCAGCGCGGAAGAACCGCAAAAAGTATTATTGATAGCTTGAAAAACCCCGTCCGAGGATCGTCGGACGGGGTTTTTTGATGGATAACTTAGTATATACAAAATGCACAATTTTTATTAGACCCTATTGTTTTTTTTCGTCGCTGTGTTATGCTGTTATAAAATAGATTCTCAAAGTGGAAGAATACTTGAAATTTTATCTTGCAAGGGGGGCGTAAGATGAGAAAAACTTTCGAGAGGCACTATGGCAGGGAACTGCCCGGTCATCCGTACGCCATACCCCGATGGGGAAGGCGAGTCCCTTGGCGTTCCCGGAGCGCATAAGCTGCACGGCGTGGTGTCTTATGCGCCAGTTCTGCTCCCACGCCATTGGAACAGAGAACGTCTGTTTGACCGGTGCGGATCAAACAGAAATGACCATGACGTTTATTTCAGGAGGTTTCCCATGAGAAAGCAGATCAGAACCCTTTTGGGTACCCTATGCCTTCTGCTTGCCGCAAGCCTGTTGATCTCCGGGTGTACCCCGGCCAAGGGCGCGGAACCGCAGCAGGAGCAGCAGACACAGGAAACGAAAGACAGCGTTCAGGAGATCCCGCTCTCCCTGGAAGAGGGATGGATCGCAGGGGACATTGCAGCCAATGAGAACACGGTGTTTTACCTGTTGGCGCAGGAGGTTCCCATGGCCCAGCAGGCGCTGCGCGCTGTGAAACTCTGTGCCTACGACCTGGCCTCTGAGAAGGAGACGGTCGTATACGAAGAGACCAACGAGGAGGGCTTTTTCCTCAACGAGCTGGAAGCGGTGGCCGACGGCGTCTTTTGGGTCCGCACAGAGGGAGGACAACAGACGATAGAAAAGCTGGATCTGGCCACCAAGGAAGTCCAGGTCATCGAGCAGTATGATCAGGAGGCAGGAGACATCCTGCTGCAAAGCGACGGGAAGTACCTCACCTGGTATTGTACCGCCGGGGAAATGGCATCCATCCAGGGGTATCAGACGGCAGAGAACGCCCTTGTTCCTGTGGCAGAGAAGGCCGTTCCCCTCGCCAGAGCCAACGTCGTGGACGGGGTCTGTGCCTATGGGGTGGAAAAGGGAGACCAGACCGTGATCCAGGTCTTTGATCTGGCCGCCCAAAAGGTCTTGCAGGAGATCCCGCTGGAGAAGGGGAACGCCCTCTTCCAGGTCATCGCAGACCGGGACCGTTGTCTGTATTCCCTCGCGCAGCAGGGCGTGATGGGCCAGCAAGTCTTTGTGTTCGACTACGCCGACGGAGAGACCACCGTGGTCAATGAGGACGAAAGCCTCCATCTGTTCTCCTGGAGCTATGCCGGCGGCACCCTCTATCTCAACGAGCAAACCGCCATTCAGGTCCGGCAGGCCACCGGCGCCCCCCAGACCATCAAGGGGGAGAAGGAGACGCTCTATGTGCTTGGCAGCACCACACCTGACGGAAGCTACCTTGCCTTGAACGCCGCCGATGAGGCCGCTCTGGTCCTCACCCTGATCCGGAGATGATGGCCCGACCAACAAAGTGCGCACAACAGAAGCAAACCAGAGGGAGCCAGCCGGCTCCCTCTGTTGTGTTCTCTGGGGAAGGTCTCGCCTCCCGGCGCGGCCCTTCATGCGGTGAGGGCGGGGAGGAAATCCGCCACTTCCGGGTACAGGAGAAAGAAGCGGGTGATCCCGGCTTCCTGGGCGATGGCGCGCTTTTTGACCAGACTTTCCGCGTCGTCGAACAGGACGAAGTGGGCGCCGGTCTCCCGGCTCATGTAAGTAAAATAGTGGGCGCACAGGTCCTGAGAGAAAAAGACGGAGGGGTGCATCCGGCGGAGCAGCTGGTCCAGCTTTTCCTGAGAAATGGGGCGGCCCCGTCCCTTGACAGAGGGCAGGAAGAAGTCGTCCCGGGCCCGGTGCAGGCACAGGACCAGCCGCTGGGCCCCATAGGTGTCCGCCGCCCGCTCCAGCCGCTGCCGCAGCGAGCCGCCCGACAGGGCAGAGGAGAGGTAAAGGGTGGCCCGGCGGGCATAGTTCCCATACGCTTCCGGCAGGAACAGGGTCCGCTTGCGGAGGGACAGGCCCTCCTCCAACCCCTGGATCAGCTGGGCCAGGAAGCGGGTGGGGGGCTGTTCCAGGTCCAGGATCACCCCGCCGAACCTCCGCGCCTGGCACACCGACAGGATCTCCCGCACGGCCCGGCGCGGGTCAGAGCGGCCCACGGGGCTTTGGTCGGCCCCCACCAGCATCAGCCCGCCCTGGACCTCGGCCGGCAGCGGGGCCTGGCGGAGCTGTCCCTCCTCGTCCAGACGATAGGCCATGTGGCCGATGGGCAAGCCCCAGGTCCGGGCCTGGGACAGCTGTTGGGGCGGCGTGAGCAGGAATTGCCGCAGGGAAGCATGTGTCATGAAATTGACCCCCTTGTCCATTGGTTCTCCTTCGTGTATAATCAGGGGACAGTCTGCCCCGAACACCAGAAGTCTGCTCTCAGACTATGTGGTCAGGAGGGCCTTTAGAAGGTGAAACGGTGAAATTTCCTTTGGTACCAGCATTTTACTTTGACAGCATCTACGCCATCGACCCGGCCCGGCTCCGGGCCAGAGGCATCCGGCTCCTCTTGGCCGACCTGGACAACACTCTGGTCCCCTATGGGGTCCAGCTGCCCACCCAGCCGGTGCGGGACTGGCAGGCGGCCATGGCGGCGGCAGGGGTCACGCTGTTTCTGCTCTCCAACAGCAGAAAACCCGGCCGGGCCCAGCGCTTTGCCGAGGCCCTGGGGATCCCCTATGAGGGCCACGCGGGCAAGCCCAAGTCCGGCGGCTTCCGGCGGGCCATGGACCGCATGGGCGTGACACCGGCAGAGACGGCCATCGTGGGCGACCAGATCTTTACCGACATCTGGGGCGGCAACAACGCCGGGGTCCTGCCGCTGCTGGTCCATCCCATCCGCTTCGGCACCGTGTTCCGGGCCATCCGCTATGGCATCGAGACCCCCTTCCGGGTGGGGGCGCAGCCGGGAGGGACCCTATGAGGGCCTTGTTCGGCACTGCCGGCAACCCGGAAGCCTTTTACGCTGCGGGGAAAAAGCAGTCCAAGGACATGCCCCGGTGGCTGCAGGAGCAGGGGTTGGATGCCTATGAGTATCAGTGCGGCAAAGGCGTCACGGTGGGGGAGGCCACCGCCCGGGCCATCGGACAGGCGGCGGCCCAGGCGGGCATCGCCCTCTCCCTGCACGCCCCTTATTTTGTGAACCCCGCCAATCCCGACCCGGACAGCCAGGCCAAAACGGCGAAGTATGTGCTGGACGCCTGCCGGGTGGCCCAGTGGATGGGGGCGGACCGGGTGGTGATCCACACCGGCGCGCTGCAAAAGCGCACCCGGGCGGAAGCCCTGCACACGGCCCGGGGGTTCTTTCAGGACATCCGCCGCCGGTGCGACGAGGAAGGCTACGCCGGCCTCCTTCTGTGCCCGGAGACCATGGGCAAGATCAACCAGTTGGGGGACTTGGAGGAAGTGCTGTCTCTCTGCACGGCGGCGGACCGGCTGCTGCCCTGCGTGGACTTCGGCCACCTGTATGCTCGCTCTCTGGGCGTTCTGGACGGGGAAGAGGCCGTGGAGCACATGCTGGACCGCATGGCTGCGGAGTTGGGAGACCGGGCAGCGGGCTTCCACAGTCATTTTTCCAAAATCGAATACACCCCGCGCGGCGGAGAGGCCCGTCACCTGACCTTCGGCCAGCCCGACTTCGGCCCCGACCCCCTTCCCCTGTGCCGCGCCCTCGCCCGCCGGGGCTGGGGGCCGCGGGTGATCTGCGAGAGCGCCGGGACCCAGGACAGGGACGCGCGGACCATGAAGGAGGCCTATCTCCAGGCTCTGGCCCAGGCGGGGCAGGGAGAACCTGAAAAAAACGGAAGAAAATGACCCGGAAAAAGGGCATCCGGGGGAAAATCCCTTGCAAAAGTGTGCAAGGTATTGTAAAATAGAATGCGCTTATGAAAAGAAAACGGTTGATACCCAGCTGTTTTTACGGGAGTTGCCCAACGCGGGCCACACCGGAAGATGGAAGCCGTCGGCGGTACGCCGACAGGACAATTTTGTTTGGAGGATGAGTACTATGATTTCTGCCGGCGATTTTCGGAATGGCGTGACCTTTGAGATGGACGGCCAGGTAATGCAGGTGGTGGAGTTCCAGCACGTCAAGCCCGGCAAGGGCGCTGCCTTTGTGCGCACCAAGATGAAGAACGTGATCACGGGCGCTGTGACCGAGACCTCGTTCAACCCCACGGCCAAGTTTGAGAATGCTTATGTGGAGAAGAAGGACATGGAGTACAGCTACAACGACGGCGACCTGTACTACTTCATGGATCAGGAGACCTATGACATGATCCCCATCTCTGCGGATATCCTCGGCGACAGCTTCCGCTTCGTCAAGGAAAATATGCCCTGCAAGGTCAACAGCTACAAGGGCAAGGTCTTCGCCGTGGACCCCCCCACCTTTGTCGAACTGGAAGTGACCGAGACCGACCCCGGCTTCAAGGGCGACACGGCCACCAACGTGACCAAGCCCGCTACGGTGGAGACCGGCGCCGAGGTGAAGGTGCCTCTGTTCATCAACCCCGGTGACAAGATCAAGATCGACACCCGCACCGGCGAGTATCTGGAGCGTGCCAAGGGCTGAGTCCCGGCACGGGAAAGGATGGTTTACCACATGACGATTTCGGAAAAAGTTGCGTACCTGAAGGGCCTGGCTGACGGCCTGGACCTGGACAAGGAGTCCTCGAAGGAGGGCAAGCTCATTGGCAAGATCGTTGACATCCTGGAGGATGTTGGGTTTGCCGTGGAGGACCTGGAGGTGGAGGTGGAAGCCATCGCCGACGAGATCGACACCATGGCAGAGGATCTGTCGGATGTGGAGACACTGGTTTTCGACGAATGGGAAAACGAGGATGACTGCGGTTGCTGCTGCTCCTCTCTGGACGATGACGACGACGATACCTTTTTTGAGATCGTCTGTCCCAGCTGCGGCGAGGACATCGTCATTGGCGAGGAAGTGCTGGACATCGGAGAGGTGACCTGCCCCAACTGCGGGGACAAGTTCGCCATGGAGCTGACGGACGAAACACAGACAAGCGAGGAACAGGCAAGCGAGGATAAGAACAAGGAGTGAGCCTTGCTTCCTGCTGCAAAACAAGACAGAAAAAAGGACGGCATCTGCCGTCCTTTTTTTGTGCCCAGGGAAAGGGATCAGGAAGTCGTTTGCGGGGGCAGCGTCACGGTGAATGGACTGCTGTGGCCGCCGTAGTGGGAGGAGTAGTTGCCGGGGTCGGTGATGGGACAGGAGGCCAGAGGGACTCCCGCCTTGTCCAGCAGCAGAGCCGTGGTATAGCCGGGCAGAAATTCCTCTGCCTTATGGGGTTCATAGTACCAGAAATACCGGATGCCCTCTGCGTTCTCCAGGATGGAGACCTCCGCCGAGGGGGTGCCGGGACGTTCCGGCAGGCACAGCCGCACCGAGACCGCCTCAGGGCAGCCGGTGAGGACGCCGGCCACATGGAGGTATCCCCGCTGTGCCCTTCCGTCGTGGAATTGGTATTCTCCCACAGCGGCGGGGCCGGAGACCTTGGTACGCTCCACAGAAAACAGGGGCTGTCCGGGCCGGAGGTTGGAGGTCCAGAGGGCGGGGGAGAACAGGTTCAGCATCAGCACATTGTCGTTTTGGGAGAGCAGGAAGGTCTCTCCCTGTTCTTTTCGCTGCGCCAATCGTTCCGTGGGACCGCAGGCGAGGTGCCGTTCGGCGTTCCGAATGACCAGGGAAGGGGTCAGAACGGATCGGTTCAGAAAACACCATCCCACAGCGCACAGCAGCGCCAGACACAGGATCACCAGACCACGGCGCTGGGCCAACCGGCGCTGGGTAGGCAGGGCTTTCTTTCTTCTCATGGGGTACGCACCTCCTCTTGGGGCAAGGGGATCTCCAGCGCAAAGCGCGTGCCGTAGTGGTCGTAATGGAGGGTGATCTTCCGGGCGTCTTGGGGGACATAGACGGGATACAGCCGATAAACAACGTCAAAGAAACCGATGTTAGGACGCCATTCCGCAGAGGTGGTATGCCCATGGCAGGAAAAGGTAAGGTCCGGCAGGTAAGCAGCATGGAGGAAAGGCATCCAGTGATAGCAGACGGCATACAGATAGACGATGGTTTCTTTGCGGTCTCCCGGTGCGTCTGCTGTGCCCACACCGTAAAAGTGCAGGATGCTGCCGCCGGGCAGTTCCTTTTTGATATCTAAGAGTGTGGTGGGAGGAAGATCTGTTTCGCTTCCATTCAGAGAGCCGCTGCTCTGAAAGGTCCCCAGAGGGTCATGTTTCGCGTCCCACCAACTGTCGAAACGATAGACGACATCGGAGCCATAAAACACCAGTATGAGCAGGCAAACCACCATGACCACCAACAGCCCGCGGGCCAGCACCAGCCAGCCCAGGGGATAGGAATGGTTCAGCGCTTTGCCCACCTGCACCGGGTCTCCCATGGCGTCCAGCGCCAGGTCCTGGGCGTCCTGGGGGGTGTATCCCGCTGCCACCAGGGCTTCGGTGTGGTCCATGAGGTGGTCGGCCAGTTCCTTTTGGATGCCTGCCTTTTCCCGTTTGGTGGCGTGGCGGACCTGGCGGCAGACGGCCTCCCCATAGGTGAAAAATCGTGGGTCCATGGTCATCTTCACCCCGTCACGCAGCCCAGCACGGAGTTGATCCCGTGGGCGTAAGCAGTCCACTCGTCCCGTTCCCGGGCCAACTGCGTTCGCCCTTTTTGGGTGAGGTGGTAGTATTTTCGGGTCCGTCCGCTGACCTCGGCCTCGTAGGCGGTGACGTAGCCGCCGGTTTCCAGCTTTTTCAGCACCGGGTATAACGTGCCCTCCTTCATCTGGAAGGTGTGGTCCGAGCGGCGCTCCAACTCGGTGATCATCTGATAGCCGTACAGGTCCTGATCACTGAGCAGGGAGAGGACCAGCAGAGAGGTATGGGCTAAGGATTTTTTCTGTTCCATGAAGCCATCTCCTTTCCAAGATAATACCTTGTTCTTCTATGTATAGAATACATAGAGAGGCAAGGTATGTCAAGAAAAATCGCGCAGAAAGAACACAAAGCATCAAAAAAATCTCCTCCGTATGGGTGCATCCTACGGAGGAGATTTCTTATGGAACGTAAAAATACCCAAGCGGCGTTCTCTGGCTCAGCGCACCCGCTTGATCAGCAGGGTCAGGAAGAACCACAAGGCCAGCAACAAGGTGATGGAGGCGCCGGTGGATGCCCCGAAATAGTAGGAGACCATCAGCCCCCCGATCCCGCAGAAGATCCCGCCCAGCACCGAGACCAAATGATACTGGGGGACGTTCCGGGCCACATTCCGGGCTGCCGCGCCGGGCAGGACCAGCAGGGCGTTGATCACCAGCAGGCCCACCCAGGTCATGGTGATGGTGACCACCACGGCAATGGCTGCCGTAAAGAGAAAGTTTTTCCACATCACATGGATGCCCCGGCTGTCCGCCAGGGCTTGGTGGACGGAAGAGAGCATCATCTTATTGAACGAGGTGACCCAGAGCACCAGCAGACCCAGCAGGATCAGGGCCAGCAGGCCGATCTCTCCGGGGGCGACGCTGAGGATGTCGCCGATGAGGAGGTTGTTGAACCGGGTAAAGCTCTGCCCGCCCAGGGTGCTGAGGAAAATGCCCAACGCCACCGCCGCAGAGGAAAAGACGCTGATGGCCGTGTCGCTGGCGATGTGGGTCTTTTGGCGGACCAGGGTAAAGAGCAGGGCGATGACCACGGAAAAGACAACGGCAGCGCCCACCGGCTGGGTCAGGCCGCACAGCGCGCCGATGGCCATGCCGGTAAAGGCCGAGTGGCCCAAGGCATCCGAGAAGAAGGCCATGCGGCTCTCCACCACCATGGTGGACAGCAGGCCGAACAGAGGGGTGACCACCAACACGGCCAGCAGGGCGTTTTTCATAAAGAGCATGGTGTCCGGCGCGGCCCACTCAAAGGGCAGCCAGGAGACCAGCCAGTACCAGAAATTCACAGGGCGTCCCCTCCTTCCTCCCCTAAGTTCAGGTGAAAGACCGACTGAAAATCTGGCGACCGCAGGACCTCCGCCGGCGGGCCGGCGGTCAGAATGGTCTGCTGCAAGAGGATGACTTTGTCGGCATAGTGGCGCAGGGTAGAAAAATCGTGGGTGGAAAAGAGGATGGACAGGTCATAGGTCCGGCGGATCTCATCCAGCATGTCCAGCAGCAGATGCTCTCCGCCGACGTCTACCCCGGACAAAGGTTCGTCCAGGATCAGGATCTGAGGAATGGGTTCCAGGGCCAGCGCCAGCAGGACCCGCTGTAACTCTCCGCCGGACAGCGCGCCGATGGGCTTTTGCAGCAGCGCCTCTCCGTGGACCCGGGCCAGACAGTCGGCCACTTTTTGGCGCAGCGCGCCGGGGACCGGCAGAAAGACCGGCCAGCGGCTGATGGCGGCGGCGAAAAAGTCCAGGACGCTGATGGGGTACCCCCGGTCAAAGCTGGGGCTTTGGGGGACATAGCCGATCTTGGGGTGGCTGGGATAGCCCCCGGCAAACTCAAAGCGAATGGTGCCGGTGTAGGGCATCTGCCCCAGGATGCTGCGGAAGAGGGAGGACTTTCCCGCGCCGTTGGGGCCGATGAGGGCCACGATCTCCCGGCAGTTGAGCTGGAAGGAGATGTCATGCAGAATGCTCTCTCCCTCCATGGTCACGCCCAGATCCCGGACCTGCAGGCGGCAGGTCCCCGGCTTGCCGGGCATGGGGATGCGCCGGTGGTTTTGTTTGGCAAATTTCATGCATACGCCTCCCGAAGGGTGTTCACATTGGATTGCAGCAGGGTCAGATAGGCGGTGACGCCGGGGGTCTGCTCCTGCTGGCGGCTCATCATCAGATCCAGCGAGAAAATGGGCACGCCGCACTCCCGCCGGATGATCCGGGCCGTGGCATCTGCGCCGTTGACCTCGGTGAAGATGGCGGGGATGTGGTGGTGCTCGATCTCCTCCACCAGGCCCTGGACCTTTTGGGCGGAGGCTTCGCTGCCGGCTTCCTCCTCGATGGCACAGAGGATCTCCAGATCAAAGGCTTGGGCGAAGTAGGAGAAGCCGTCGTGAAAGGTGATGAGGTCCCGGCAGGGAAGGTCCGCCAGCTGGGCCTGCAGGACGGTGTACGCCTGCCGGATCTGTTCTGCTGCCAGCTGGGCGTTGGTCTGATAGAGCGCGGCGTTGCGCGGGTCCTGGGTCCGCAGAGCGGCGGCGATGGTCTCGAGCATCTGGCAGGCCCGCAGAGGGTCCAGCCAGATGTGGGGATCTTCTGCGTGGGTGTGGCCGCTGGGCAGGACCCCGCCCTCGTGGTCATGGTCGTGGCCGTCGTGGCCACCCTCCAACAGGGTGATCCCCTGGGAACAGTCGATCTGTGGTGTGTCTGCGACCACGGCCAGCGCATCGGCCATAGAGTCCTCCAGGCCCGCGCCGCTGAGCAGGATCACGTCCGCGCGTTCCAGGGCTTTCATGTCCTTGACCGTCAGGGTATAGTCGTGCAGGCAGCTCACGGGCTGGTCGATCATCAGAGATACCGAGATATCTTTTGCCCCGCGGGTCACTTCGCTGGCAAAGAGATAGACAGGGTAGGTCGTGGCGACGATCTCCAAGGTACCGTCGGGGGGAGCCTCCTGAGAGGCTGGGCCGCAGGCGGACAGCAGCAGACAGAAGGCCAGAAGAAGGGGGGGGAGACGTTGTCGCATAAGCACCTTTCTTTCTTACAGGAGGGGAGTGGTCCGGGACCTCGCCCGGAACTGATCCCGTTTTGAGGGAAAACAGCGGCAGGGCAGAGGGGGAGGCGGCGTATCCTGGACCCAGACCAAAGGAGGAACGCACCATGGAATACTATCATAACCCGGGAAAATCGCTGCACATTCAGGTGGACGGAAAAACCTACCTGCGCCACGGCATCCGCACCCATTTTGTGGGGATCGGGGAGGATTACGTCTCCCTGTTCCGGCAGTATGTGGCGCCGGTCTATCGACCGGGAGACTGCGTGGCCGTCAGCGAAAAGGTAGCGGCGCTCTGTCAGGGACGGGTGATCCATCGGGACCAACTGCCGGTCAGTTGGCTGGCCTGTCTGCTGGCCGCGTGCGTCCACCAGACCCCGGCGGGGCCGGGGATGGGGCTGCCGGTCAAGATGCAGTTTGCGCTGGAGCAGGAGGGCCGGGGCCGCGTCCTGTGGGCCGCCCTCCGCGCGGCGGTGGACAAGCTGCGTGGCATCCACGGGACCTTTTACCGCCTTCTGGGTCCTGAGATCCGCGGCTTGGATGGGTTCTATGGGGAGGATATTCCGGCGTATGCCGACCTGGGCATCCGCATCCCTGCGGAGCCGGACCGGCTGTGTGACCAGATTTACCGTCAGACAGGGATCGTCAGCTGCATCGTGGATGCCAACGGCCTGGGGATCGAAGTGCTGGGAAAAGCGGCCGCGCTGGAAGAACCGGCGGCGTGGATCACCGACGTGCTGCGGGACAATCCTGCCGGCCAGGAAGGGCAGCTGACCCCCTTTATTCTGATCCGGGAGGCAGACGCTCCTTCTCCCTGCTGACGGCGGGAAGGGGTCAGCCTTCTCGGCAATTTTTGCAGAGTCCGTACAGGATGGTGTTGCCAAGATCCAAGCGAAACGCCTCCGTTTCTGCCAGCTGGCGCACCAGCGTGTCCGCCTGGTCCTGGTCCATATGGAACGTCTTGCCGCATTTGGTGCAGGACAGGTGCAGACAGCCGCGGCACGGTGCGATGTACTGGTAAAAGACATCCCGGGCGCCGGGCTTGCTGTAGCGCTTGACCTTGCCCTCGGCCTCTAACTCAGACAGGTTCCGGTATACTGCGCTCATGCTGACCCCTTCCTCCTTCAGAGGCGCGGCGATCTGTTTGGCAGAAAGCTGTTCGTCTGGATGGCAGGAGAGAAAGGCCAGCAGGGTCTGGCGCTGCTTGGTCCTGTATTTTGTCATCGTAAGCCCCCACTCTCTTGATTTGCGAATGGTTTGCAAATCACTATACCAGAAATCCAGGACGCTGTCAACACAGAGACAAGGAAAACCGGACAACCTCTTGGGGAGGCTGTCCGGTTTGTTGGTGGGGGCCGGCCCCATGATAGAAGGGCAAAGAAAAAGCGGACCCGTCGTAGAAACGGGTCCGCTTCGTTTGCGTTGCGATGCGCGTTGTTCTGCTTACAGCAGGTGGAAGGCCAGGATCAGGCCGGAGAACACGATGGAGACCGTGGAGCACAGCTTGATCAGGATGTTCAGGGAAGGACCAGAGGTATCCTTGAAGGGGTCGCCCACGGTGTCGCCCACAACAGCAGCCTTGTGCTGCTCGGAGCCCTTGCCGCCGTGGTTGCCTCTCTCGATGTACTTCTTGGCGTTGTCCCAAGCGCCGCCGGCGTTGGACATGAACACGGCCATGGCGAAACCGGTGACGGAAACGCCGCCCAGCAGGCCAACCACGCCCGTGGGGCCGAGAATCAGGCCGGTGATGATGGGCACCACGATGGCCAGCAGAGCGGGCGCGACCATCTCGTGGAGAGCGCCCTTGGTGCACAGGGAGACGCACTTGGCATAGTCAGGGTCGGTCTTGCCTTCCATGATGCCGGCGATCTCACGGAACTGCCGGCGCACTTCCACCACGATGGACTGGGCAGCAGTCTGCACAGAGCTCATGGTCATGGCGGAGAAGACGAAGGTCAGCATGGCGCCGATGAACAGGCCAACCAGCACGGTGGGGCTGGTGAGGGTGAAGTTCAGGGTCTCCACGGTGCGGTCCTGAACAATGTTGACGTAGGAGACCAGCAGAGCCAGAGCGGTCAGGGAAGCAGAGCCGATGGCAAAGCCCTTGCCGGTGGCAGCGGTGGTGTTGCCCAGGGAGTCCAGGGCGTCGGTGCGGTCACGGACCTCCTCAGGCAGGCCGGACATCTCGGCGATGCCGCCGGCGTTGTCGGCCACGGGGCCGTAAGCGTCGGTGGCCAGGGTGATGCCCAGGGTGGACAGCATACCCACGCCGGCGATGCCGATGCCGTACAGGCCCTTGTTGAAGGCGTCGGTGAAAGCGCCGGCCTCATCGACGATGTTCACGGTGCCGCCAGCAGCAAAGTAAGCGATCAGAATGGCGGCAGCCACGATGAGGATGGAAGCGATGGTCGACATCAGGCCCAGGGAGATACCGCCGATGATGATCGTGGCGGAGCCAGTCTCAGAAGCAGCGGCCAGATTCTTGGTGGGCTTGTAGTTGTCGGAGGTGAAGTACTCGGTGAAGTAACCGATGGCGGTACCGCCGATCAGACCGCACAGGATGGCGATGAACACACCCCAGGAGCCGTTCTCAGGCCCGATGATGAAGTAGGTCAGGGGAATGGACACAATGGCGGAGAGGACGGCGGCGGTATAGGTACCGGTCCGCAGAGAAGTCAGCAGGCTCTTCTGGGTGGCGTCCTCCTTGGTTTTGACCAGGAAGGAGCCGATGATGGAGCAGATGATGCCGCACACAGCCAGGGCCACGGGCAGCAGCATGCCCTGCCAGCCGTAGCCGGCGCAGGCGCCCAGAGAGAAGGTAGCCAGGATGGAGCCAACGTAAGACTCATACAGGTCAGCGCCCATGCCGGCCACGTCGCCCACGTTGTCGCCCACGTTGTCGGCGATGGTGGCGGGGTTCCGGGGGTCATCCTCGGGGATGCCGGCTTCCACCTTGCCCACCAGGTCGGCGCCCACGTCAGCGGCCTTGGTGTAGATGCCGCCGCCCACACGGGCAAACAGGGCCATGAAGGAAGCGCCCATGCCGTTCATGACGATGATGTTGCCCAGGGCAACGGGATCGCTGATGCCGGCCACGAAACGCAGGATGGTGAACCAGATGGTGATGTCCAGAATACCCAGGCCAACCACGGTGAAGCCCATGACCGAGCCGGAGGAGAAAGCCACCCGCAGCCCGCGGTTCAGGCTCTCGGAAGCGGCCTGTGCAGTACGGGCGTTGGAGTTGGTGGCGATCTTCATGCCAATCAGGCCGGCCAGCATGGACCAGATCCCGCCGGTGAGGAAGGCGAAGGGGGTAAACTTGGACAGCATGCCACCGTCGCTGGCGAAGGCGATGATCAGCAGGATCACGAAGACCACAGCAAAGACCTTGGCCACGGTGGAGTACTGATGCTTCAGATAGGCGTTGGCACCCTCACGGATGGAACGCGCGATCTTCTGCATCGTGGCGTTGCCCTCTGAATAGGACATGACTTTCTTGCGTTGGATCATGGCAAACAGCAGCGCCAAAACGGCGCCGATGAAGCCGATCCACAGATACTTTTCCACGATCGACACTCCTTTTCTTTTCCCGCATCGTTTTGCAAAAACGATGCTCAGACGAATAACACATCAATTTTAGCATATCGCAAAGGAATTGCAAGCCTCATGTCATTTTTTTCTGTCCTTTCGAAAAGATTTCACAAAAAGCACAAAAAAGACGGTGAAGAAATGGGTAAAAATGGCGGACTTATAAGGACGGATTTCCCGTCAATTTCGCCGCCAGGTGGCCGGCTGGAGCAGGATCAGAATGGGGAAGATCTCTAGGCGGCCGATGAGCATGGCCAGGGACAGGGTGAGCTTGCTCAGCCCGGAAAAAGCGGCGAAATTCCCCATGGGTCCCACGGCCTCCAGGCCCGGGCCGATGTTGCTCAGGCAGGCCAGCGCGGCGCTGCAGGAGGTGGTCAGGGAGAAGCCGTCCAGGCTGACCACCAGGCACGTCCCGCCCAGCACCAGGAAGAAGCAGGTGAAGAAGACAAAGACGGTGTTCAGGGTGTCCTCGTCCACGGCTTTCCCGTCCAGCTTGACTACCTTGACCACCCGGGGATGGGACAGCCGGGACAGGGAGCGGTGGGCGCAGCGGATCATGAGCAGCACCCGGGAGGCTTTCAAGCCGCCGGCGGTACTGCCGGCGCAGCCGCCCAGGAACATCAGCAGCACTAGGATAAACTGGGACAGGGTGGGCCAGAGGGCGAAGTCTGCGGTGGAAAAGCCTGTGGTGGAGACCACCGAAGCCACCTGGAACAGGGTGTCCCGCAAAGCCCGTCCGGCAGAATCGTACATCGGCAGGATATTGACGAAGATGATGACCGAGGACAGGGCCACCGCCAGCAGGAAAAAGCGCAGCTCATCGCTGCCCAGAGCCTGCCGGACCCGGCCGGTGAGGACCAGGAAGAAAAGGGCGAAGTTCAGGGAACACAAGAGCATGAAGACTGTGATGATGATCTCGCAGGCCGGCAGGCCGTAGGCGGCGATGCTGGTGTTCATGACCGAGAAGCCGCCGGTGCAGACGGTGGCAAAGGTGGTGACCAGGGAGTCGTACAGGGGCATTCCGGCAAGGCACAGGGCGATGATCTCCAGAACGGTGAGGGCGATGTACATAAAATAAAGGATGCGGGCAGACAAGGCCGTTTTCGGGACCAGCTTGTTGCTCACCGGGCCGGTGGCCTCGGCCTGGACCAGCACCTGGGTACGGCCACCCACCTTGGGCAGGAAAGCCAGGGTGAAGATCAGCACGCCCATGCCGCCCACCCAGGAGGAGAAGGAGCGCCAGAAAAGAATTCCTCGGGGAAGGGGTTCCACGGCGGTCAGGATGGAAGCGCCGGTGGTGGTGAAGGCAGAGACGATCTCAAAAAAGCAGTCGATGTAGGAGGCGAACTCCCCGGAGAACCAGAAGGGGAGCGCGCCGAACAGACTCAGCGCCAGCCAGATCAGGCCAACCACGGCAAAGCCCTCCCGGGAATAGAAATCCGGCCGGGCCCGCAGACGGGCCAGCAGCGTTCCCAGGACGGCCAGGAGAAAGATGGTATACAGGAAGGGGAGAGGGTCTTCCTGATAGAGCAGAGAGACCATCATGGGCAGCAGCAGGCACAGGGCCTCCAGCTGCAGGGTGCGCCCCAAGGTGCGGAGCATCAACTTGTAATTCATAGAGCAGATACCGGGCGGGGAGACGGTCAGGCGCGTCTCCAAGTGGAAGGTTGCAGTAGCAGGAGAATGGGGAAGATCTCCAATCGTCCCACCAACATAAACAGGGAGAGGACCATTTTGGAACAGGAAGACAGTGCAGCAAAGTTGGACACCGGTCCGACACCGTCCAGACCGGGGCCGACATTGCTCAGGCACCCTAAGGTGGCGGTGAAGGTGGTGGTCATGGAAAACCCGTCCAGGCTGACCACCAAACAACCTGTTCCCAGCAGGAGGAAAAAGCAGAGAACGAAGGAAAAGACCGACCGCAGGGCGGGTTCCTCGATCAGCTTTCCGTCCAGCCGGACCACCTGGACCGACCGGGGATGGGAAAGGCGGAGCAGGGAACGGCGGGCGCAGCGCAGCAGCAGCAGGATACGGCCGCACTTGATGCTGCCGGCAGTGCTGCCGGAACAGCCGCCCACGAACATCAGCAGCACCAGCATGGCCTGCGAAAAGGTGGGCCAGTTGGTGTAGTCTGTGGTGGAAAATCCTGAGGTGGAGAGAATGGAGGTCACCTGAAACACAGCGTCCCGCAGGGCGTGTCCGGCGGCGTCGTACTGGGGAAGGATATTGCAAAAGATCAGCAGGGAAGAACCGGCTGTGATCCAGAGGAAGAAGCGCAGCTCATCGCTGCGGAAGATCTGTTTCCTCCGGCCGGTGCAAAGCAGGAAAAAGATGAGAAAATTCAGGGAACCCAGCACCATGAACACCACGGCAATGATCTCGCAGGCTGGCAGGCCGTATCCCGCCAGGCTGAGATTCCGCACAGAAAAACCCCCGGTACAGACGCAGGCGAACGTAGTCACCACGGCGTCATACAGGGGCATCCCTGCCAGCAGAAAGGCGACGATCTCTGCACCGGTGAGGGCGAAGTACATAAAATATAAAATGCGGGAGGAGTGAACTGTTTGGGGAACCAGCTTGGAAGCAATGGGTCCGGGAACCTCCGCGTGGACCAAAATCTGGGTGCGGTCACCGACTTTGGGCAGAAAGGCCAGCGTAAACAGCAAGACCCCCATGCCGCCGAACCAGGAGGAGAGCGAACGCCAGAACAAGATCCCCCGAGGCAGCACCTCGATGTCAGAGAGAATGGTGGCGCCGGTGGTGGTGAAACCGGAGACGATCTCAAACAGGCAGTCGGCAAAGGAGGCAAAGCAGCCAGAAAACCAGAAGGGGAGGGCTCCGAACAGACACAGCACCACCCAGATAAGCCCCACTGCCGTAAAACCCTCCTGGGAAAAGAACGCCGCCTGGGAGGGGATGTGGGCCAGCAGGGTGCCCACCAGGGCGATGGGCAGGAGGGAGGCGAGGAAGGGGAAGGGGTCCTCGTGATAAAACAGCGTGATCGCCATGGGCAGCAGCAGCGCCAGGGCCTCGACCTGGAGGGTGCGCCCAAGCATACGCAGCATCAGTTTATAGTTCATCTGTCTTGAAAGGGGGCGGGTCAGCCGTTCTGAAAAATGTCGCGGAAGGTCTGGATCTCTTTGTTGTGAGAGATGACGATGACCCGGTCGCCCGGCGAGAGAACGGTGGTACCGGAGGGGATCACCACCTGGTTCTCATGGAGCAGAGCCACGATGAGGAATCCCTTGCGGATGGACAGGTCTTTCAGGGGGGTGCCCAGATGGGGCGTGCTCTCGTGCAGGATGAACTCGGCGGCCTCCGCGTCGGTGTCTGCGATCCGGTGCAGGGAGAGCATGACGCTGCCGCTCTTGTCCTGCAGCCCCCGGACCAGCCGGAGGATGCGGGCCACAGTGATGAGCTTGGGGGCCACCACGCAGTCAAGCCCGGCGGCCTGGACCACGTCGGAGTAGTTGACCCGGTTGGACTTGGCCACCACCTTCCGCAGGCCCTGCTGCTGGGCGTAGAGGGCGGAGATCAGGTTGTCCTCGTCCCGGCCGGTAAGGGCGATGAAGGCGTCGTTGTTGGTGAAGTGTTCCGAGTGCAGCAGCTCCTGGTCGGTGCCGTCGCCGTGGAGGATGAGGGCATCGGGGAGCCATTCGGACAGGGCCCGGCAGTGGGCCTCGTTGCTCTCCACCAGGGTCACCCGCACGCCCATGGACAGGAGCATTTTGGACAGGTAGTGGGCAATGCGGCTGCCGCCGATGAGAAAGGCCGAGTGGATCTTGGGCAGATCCCGCCCCAGGGTGCGCAGATAGGAATAGAGGTCTTTGGGGCTGCCGGTGACGTAGAGCTTGTCCCCCACCCGGGGAATGAAATCACCGTTGGGGATGATGACCTCGCCCTTGCGTTCCGCAGCGGAAAAGAGGATGGACAGGCTGCTGGTGCGGCGGAACAGGTCGGAGAGGGGGATGCCCACGATGGGGTCTTCCTCCCGCACGCGGATGCCGATCATCTCCACCTTGCCCCGGAAGAACGTATCGACGTTGGCCGCCGCCGGGAACCGGAGCAGCCGGGAGATCTCCAGGGCGGTGGAGTATTCGGGGTTGATGACGGCGTCGATGTTCAGATCCTTTTGCAGGGCGGGCAGGTCGCTGGTATAGGACACATCCCGGATGCGGGCGATGGTGTATTTGGTCCCCAGGCGCTTGGCGGTGAGGGCACAGAGCATGTTCACTTCGTCCATGTTGGTGGTGGCCAGGACCAGGTCGGCGTCCTCTGCGCCGGCCTCCCGCAGGACCGAGGGCGCAGCGCCGGGCCCTTTGATGCACATTACATCCAGGGTGTCGCTGGCGCGATGGATGGCGGCGTCGTCGTTGTCGATGATGGTGACGTCATGATCCTCCCGGGAGAGGTAAGCGGCCAGGGTGGAGCCCACTTTGCCGGCGCCGACGATGATGATATTCAAGCAGCATCCTCCTTCCCCTCCGGCAGCGGGGGCCGCCGCAGGGACTCTATCGCTCAAAAAAGTATCCTCATCATAGCATAGAATACCAAAAGACGCAAATCGGAAATCGACAATCTTTGTTCCGTCGGACAGACACCCTTTCAAAACCGAAAAAACTGTGGTATGATGACACAGAATACCGCTGCGGCCCAAAGGGATGACGCAGCGCAGAGGAGGCGGATGCCGTGCGGGAAATGGACCTGACCCAGGGGGTCATCTGGAAGAAACTGATCGTGTATGCCGGGCCGGTGGTCTTGTCGTCCCTGCTCCAGTCAGCCTACTCTATTACGGACCTGATCGTGGCCGGCTGGTTTGTGGGCAAGGCGGGGATCTCGGCCATCAACAATGCCAGCCAGGTCATGCTGCTGCTGACCCAGGTGATCATGGGCATCACCACCGGCGGCAATATCCTGATGGGCCAGTATTTCGGCGCCCGGGCCCATGAGCAGCGCAAGCAGACCAACCAGACCCTCTTCTCCTTCTCTCTGCTGGCGGGGATCGTGATGCTGGCGGTGGTGGGCCTTCTCAGCCGGCCGATGCTCCTGGCGCTGGGCGCTCCCGCCCTGGACGAGGCCACGGGTTATCTGCGGGTGTGCGCCTTCGGTCTGCCCGCCATTTTCGGCTACAATGCCTTGGCGGCCATGCTCCGTTCCGTGGGCAACTCCAAACAGCCCTTTTACTGCGTCGCCGTGACGGCGGGGTGCAACATCGTGCTGGACTGCCTGTTTATGGGCCTGTTCCGCTGGGGTGTGCTGGGCGCGGCCCTGGCCACGGTCCTGGCGCAGTGGGCCAGTTTTCTGGTCTGTCTGGCCTATGTGCTCCGCCACCATGACCTGTTTGGCCTGGTCCGGCGGCAGTGGCAGATCCACCGGGAAAAGCTGGTGCAGATGCTCAAGCTGGGCATCCCCAGCGCCATTCAGATGACGGTGGTGGGCCTGTCCTGGCTGATCATGACCTTCCTCATCAACCGCTACGGGGTGGAAGCCTCGGCGGCCAGCGGCATCTGTGCCAAGATCAAGGACGTGGCGCTGATGTTCACCCTGGCCCTGTATACGGCCGCCACCACCATGGTGGCCCAGTGCCTGGGGGCGGGGAAGTTCGACCGGGCCAGCCGGGTGGTCCATGTGGCCATGCGCTGGTCGCTGGGGGTCACGGCGGGGATCATTGTGGTCATTGAACTCTTTGCCCCCCAGATCCTGATGATCTTCAACCCGGACCCGGCCACCATGGCCATTGCGGTGCAGAACCTGCGGATCGAGATCCTGGGACAGATCTTTTACGCCAGCTTTATGGTCTACAATGCCCTGCCCATGGGGGCGGGTCACACCCTCTTTGCCCTGGCCTCCAGCCTGCTCAACTGCATTCTGGTGCGGGTGGTGCTGGGCGTACTGTTCAACCATTTCTTCGGTCTGGTGGGGATCTTCTGGGCCTGCGCCATTGCGCCCATTTCCTCGGTCCCCCTGGGTTACATTTACGAGCGCACCGGCCTCTGGCGGCGCAGCCTGACAAAGGGACCGGCATGACGAGTGAAGGTGCGGGACTACCTTAATAAGACAAGAAACAAGCCCCCTGATGCAGTCCAGAAAGGGAACTGCATCAGGGGGCTTGCGTTGTCTGTGGTGGTTGATGGGGTCAGCCTCTGGCATCCCCGGCCCAGGACAGTACCTGTTCCACGGAGACGGCCTGGGTGACGTTGTACCGGCACAGCCCCAGCAAAGACTGGGGCAGTCCCTTGACCAGCGTGTTGCAGCCGACCTGAGTGGTGAAGGTGATGTCAAACCCATTTTCCAGCAGGGTAGCCTGCGCCAGCGGATTCCAGGCCCCGCTGGGGTAAGCCAACACATGGACGTTGTCTTCCCCGGTGCCCTCCTCGATGGTCTGCCGGCTTTTCTGGCAGTCTGCGGTCAGAAAAGCCCGGTAGTCCTCGTCGGATTCTCCTTCCAGGGGAAGGATGTTTTCCCGGGGGCGGTCGGTCTTTTCGTAGGGACCCCACTGGTGCATGTCATAGGTGTGGCTTTGCAGGGAGATCACCCCGGAGGCCACCATTTCCGCGCCCTGCGCGTAGGAGAAGTGGGGGGTGATGGGATGGTCGGTGTCCTTGTAGTGGGTGGTGTTGCCGGTGGTGGAGCCGATCATGAAGATGGTGGCCACCATGCCGTATTTCTCCAAAATGGGCCAGGCATAGTCATAGTTGCTCAGATAGCCGTCGTCAAAGGTGAGGACGATGGGCTTTTCCGGCAGGGGGACGCCCTGGTTGACGTAGGCGGCCAGCTGGTCAGGAAAGACGGCGGTGTAGCCTGCCTGGGCCAGGGCGGCGATGTGGGCCTCAAAGAGGGCGGGGGTGATGTTGGTCTCGCTGTCGCCCTCCTCGTCGATGTGGTGATACATGAGCACCGGCACCCGGGCGGTGTAGTCCTCCTGGTCCAGAGGCGCAGTCTGCGCCAGCTGCTCCCAGTGGGCCTGAACATTCTCCGGGGTCACATAGACGCCGAAGTCCTCGGGGAGATAGCGGCTCTCGTCGCCGAAGATCCGGGCCAGCGCCATTTCTCCCACGCAGTTGCGGAAATGGGTCTCGTCGTAGAAATACCGGGGCTCAAAGCTCACGGAGCTGTAGGAGAAGTCCCAGTAGGGCGTCACATCCGCCAGGCGGGTATAGAAGTCCACCACCTGATCCCAGTCGTAATAGGCCAGATAATCGGCATAGACCGGGGCGGTGAGGACCAGAAAGTTGACCCCTTTCTCTGCACAGCGGTCCCGGATGCGGGCCAGAGAGTCCAGTGTGCCGGTGATGGCCTCCTCCTGGGTGGTGTTGCTGGCCGGGGGATAGTTGGCAAAGACCGGGTAGGTTTCCAGATACCGGTCCATGTCGCCGATGGACTCTGCGTCCCGGGCCAGCTTGTCATAGGCGCCGGTCTCGGCGCAGAACACGTCAAAGGGCTGGGACAGGTAGGTGTCCTGGGACAGATCCGTCAGCTTTTCCAGGCTGTGGCGGGGGTCCAGAAACAGATATTGTCCGTAATACGCGGCGGCGCTCTGCCCGGTGGTTTCCGGGGGCATGGTGTAGGAGCGGGCGGGATCGGGGAGGGTGTCGTAGTCCCGGGCGTTGTCCAGATAGACGTTCACCACCAGATTTTTGACCTCATAATGTTCCAGCAGATAGAGGGCCTCTTCCTCTACGTCCAGCATATCCGCGCCGTACATGATCATGTTGTAAAAGCGGGCGTCCAGGTACTGGTTCAGGGATTCCACCGGAAAGGAACTGGTGGAGGAGCAGCCCAGCAGATAGGAGTCGTATTCCTGATGATGCTCCTTCAGATAGTCCATCTTGGCGGCTCTGGGGTTGAGGGTCATGGCGTAAGACGGCCATGAAAGCATCTGGTGAGAAAAGACGCCATAGGGATCGACCACATAGTTAAAGCCCAGCACGGCGGCCCCCAGCAGCAGCAGGGTGGCCAGAAAAAGGGCCAGCCATCGTTTCGATGTCATGCAGACCTCCTGTTCGTCAGAATTGCTTGTAGATAAAGTCCGAGGAGATGTAGTCCGCCCGCAGCACACCACAGCAGAACAGCACCACCAGGGGCACCAGAATGGCAAACCACTGCACCAGAGGCGACCGGCGCTCCAGCATGGGCCGCAGGTGGCCCCGCTTCTCCTGGTACCACTCGGCGGCCAGCATCACGGCCACCCCGCAGAACAGGACCACGAAGTCGCCCCCTGCCAGCCCCAGGGTCAGCAGGGTGCCGTTGCAGAGGTCGGGCAGGTTGGGGTGGAGCAGGGTCTCCTTGACCATCCAGACGGCGGTGAGGAACCGGGGGGCCCGGGTGATGTAGCGGCCGAAAAACACCAGCACGTTGGTGCGGACCAGCTGAAACAGGTGCCAGCCCCTGGACGTGTCGTCGATGTGCAGGGCCTGCTTCCAGCGCAGGAACTGGGGGGCCAGCAGCAGGGAGACGGTGATGATGGCGCCGTTCCAGAAGCCAAAGGCCACATACCGCCAGTTGGCGCCGTGCCAGATGCCGATGACGAAATAGATGAGGAAGGTGGCCAGGGAGGTGGGCAGGATCTTCCCCAGCTTGCCCTTGAGGTGCTTCCGGCTGAACTTCCCCAGCCTGCCGAAGGGTTTCGACAGGGAGAGGGGATAGAACAGATAGTCCCGCATCCAGGCCCCCAGGGTGATGTGCCACCGCCGCCAGAAATCGGTCAGCGAAGTGGCATAGAGCGGCCGGCGGAAGTTTTCTGCCAGGTCGATGCCGAACAGGCGGGCCACCCCGCGGGTGATGTCGATGCCGCCGGAGAAGTCCCCATAGAGCTGGATGCAGTAAAACAGCACCCCCACGGCAATGACGCTGCCGCTGTAAGACCAGGGGTCGTCCAGAACCGTGTTGACCAGCACAGCGGCCCGGTCGGCAATGACCAGTTTTTTGAAATACCCCCACATGGCCAGCTGGATGCCGTATTTCAGGTCGGTGAAGTCCAGCTTCCGGCTGGCCAGCAGCTGGGGGGAGAGCTGATCGAAGCGGCTGATGGGGCCCTGGACCATCTGGGGGAAGAAGGAGACGAAGAGCAGCAGCTTGGCAAAGTTGCGCTCCGGGGGATACTTGTCCCGGTAGACGTCGATCACATAGCCGATGGACTGGAACATAAAAAAGGAGATGCCCAGCGGCAGCACCAGCTCGGACAGAGGGAGCTGGCTGCCCGGACGCAGGGTATCGACCAGGGGCTGGAGCAGGTCAGCGGTGAAGTTCCAGTATTTGAGCAGATACAGCAGCACAAAATTCGCCAGGCAGGCAACCAGCACCACCGCCCGGCGATAGGGTTTGTATTTGGCCGCAACGGCTTTTTTCTCCTCTTTGGGGGCGGCCCGGCGCAGGTCGTTGTACCGCCCCAGCAGCCGCCCGGCGGCATAGACTGTGGCGGTGGTGTAAAAGACATAGAGGATGGTCCTGCCGCCGCCCACCCCGTAGAACACCAGACTGGCGCCCAGCAGGGCAGCCCACTGCACCCGCTGGGGCAGCAGATAATAGATCACGACGGCCAGGACCACCAAGGCCAGGAAGGGAAGGGTCGTAAACGACATGGTCAGTCTTTCCGGGCCTGGATGAGGGCCAGCATGGCCTCCACCGTGTTGAAGTTTTCGGGCACCAGGTCGTCCACGGTGATCTCCACGTCAAAGACGTCCTTGAGCTCCGAGACGATGGTGACGATGTCCAGCGATTCCAGGATCTCGTCGTCCACCAGGGCGGTCTCCTGTTCAAAGTCCACGCCGGGGACGGCTTCGGTCAAAATAGCCAGCAGTTGTTCCTTCATGGGATACCTTCTTTCTCAGCGTTGATGGCACAGGACGGCGGCGCGCCGTCCGTCAGGGACAAAGCCAAAGCGGCCATAGGCAGCTTGGGCGCTCAGATGATCGCGGCGGGTCCAGACGATGCTTTTGCCGCCTGCTGCGGCCTGGAGATACCCCGCCAGCAGGGGACGGGTCAATCCCTCGCCCCGGCGGTCGGCCCGGACCGCCAGATGGCGGATCTCTCCGGTGTTTCCCGTCAGGGCAAAGTGGAGCAGGCCGAGGATCTCGCCGTTCTCTTCCAAGGTCAGCACCCGGCCCTGGGCCAGCAGGTCAGCCAGCTCTCCTTCTGTGGGGAGACAGCCGGTGAGCGAGGAAAAGTTTTCCTGCAAAAAAGCCAGCACCGGGGCGCTTTGGGTGGGGCGAGTGAGGGGACGGTCCGGCAGGGGAGCCTCCCCCGCCGGGCGGGAGAGACGGACCCGTTCCAGCACCGGGGCAAAGCCCTGACGCCGGAGGTAGTCTACTGCCTGCTGTAGTGTTACGTCCCGGGGACGAAAGGCGATCTCTGTGACGGTGGGCGACGGCAGAGCCGTCCCCAGCGGCACAGACAGGTCGTTGAGATAAAACTGTAAACGGACGTGGGTGGGCCGTTGGCGGAGCAGGAGCAGGCCGGCCGGCGTTTCCCGGGCCTCCAGGGTCCCGGCGGCCAGATCCCCGGCGTATTCCTCCTGGCTGACCATGGTGTTGGTGACCACGCCGCGGGTCATGTGGGCAGAGACCAGCCGGGCCAGGGTCTCATAGTCAGTCAGCGGTGCCATGGATGAATGCCTCCTTCAGGGCGGGCCGGTCGATCTTCCCGTTGGGGTTGTGGGGCATGGTCTCCAGCGGATGGTAGAGGTTGGGGACCATGTACCGGGGCAGGAGCTTCCGGGCGGTTTTGGCCAGGGCGTTGGGTTCCTCCTGGCCGGTGTAGACGCAGTGGATGCGGTCCTTCTCCGGGTCAAAGAAGCAGGCCGCCTCTTCGATGGCGGGTAGGCTGTTGAGGGCGGTCTCGATCTCGCCCAGCTCAATGCGATACCCCATGTGCTTGATCTGTCCGTCCTGCCGGGTGAGGAAGGTCAGGACACCCTCTGTGTCCATCACGGCCAGGTCGCCGGTGCGATAGATCAGGTCGGGATAGTGGGGGTTGCGGGGGTCTTGAATAAACGCGGCGTTGGTTTTGTCCCACTGGTCCCAATAGCCCTTGGCCAGGCCGATGCCCCGCACACAGATCTCCCCCGGCTGTCCGGGGGGGACGGGGCGGAGCTGCTCATCCAGCAGAAAGACCTCCTTGTTGGCGCAGGCCCGGCCAATGGGGATGCGCTCGTCGTCTGCAAAGGTCCGGGTGATGGGATACCAGGTGCAGTCCACGGTGACCTCTGTGGGGCCGTAGAGATTGGTATACTGGACCTCCGGCAGGGCGGCGCGCCAGCGGTTGAGCTGTTTGGCCTGTAGTGCCTCGCCGCCCAGAATGACCGTGCGGAGGTGAGAGGGCGCTTTCTGTTCCAGGACCCCGGAGTTGGCCACCAGATGGAACGCCGAAGTGGCCCAGACCAGGGCGGTGACCTCTTTTTCTTCCAGAAAATCCACCAGCAGGGTGGGGAAAAGAAAGTCTTTTTTGGGAATGATGTGGGTGGTAGCGCCGCATTTCAGTGTCAAGTAAATATCCTTTACAGATAGGTCAAAATAAAAGGGAGCCTGGTTGCCCAGGATGTCCTGGTGGGTGAACTGGCAGGCATCTGCCATCCACTCGGTGAAGTCGATGACGCTGCGGTGGCTAATGACGATCCCCTTGGGCTTGCCGGTGGAGCCGGAGGTGAAGATGGCATAGACCGGGTCGATGTCCAGCACCTGCGCCCGGCGCTGAGCCAGCAGGGCAGGGTCGTGGGGACAGAGAAAGCCTTCCTCCGCAGACAGCAGCGGACAGAGGTCAGCCAAAGGCTGGGCCTTCTCCTGACAGCCGGGGGGATAGACCACCGCCGCCGGGGAGAGGGTCTCCAGAATGCCCCGCAGCCGGGGCAGCGGCATCTGCATGTCCAGCGGCACATAGAACAGACCGGCAGAGAGCACACCCAGGAACGCGGCCAGGTTGGCGGCGGTGTGGTTGATGAGGACGACCACCGGCTGATTGTGCCGGGCGCTGTGCCGGGCCAGAAGGGTCCCCAGACCTCCGGCGGCTGCGGCAAGCTGGGCAAAGGTAAACTGGCTCTGGTCATCGGCGAAAGCCACTTTATCCGGGAAGCGGGCAGCGGAAGCGTCCAAATAGTCTAAGACATTTTTTTGCAGCATACTGTGATCCTCCAGCGGAAACAGGGTCCCTCAGACGAGGCGCAAGGGGCCGTGGCGTGGATAAAATTTCAGACATGTATCATATCATATTTTGCAGAAAAGCGCAAGAAAATTCCCTCTCCACAGGCGGAGAGGGAATTTTCAAAAGTCAGGCAGACAGCCCCTTCCGGGCTAGACGGGCGTTGACCCCTTGACGGAGCAGGGCGTAGAGTACCGAACACAGCGGGACGGCCAGCAGCATCCCCACCAGCCCGAAGGCGTTGCCACCCAGGGTAACGGCAGCCAGCACCCAGATCCCCGGCAGGCCCACGGATTTGCCCACCACCCGGGGATAGATCAGGTTGCCCTCCACCTGCTGGAGGATGATGATGAACAGGATGAACCACAGCGCCTGGATGGGGCGCACCAGCAGGATGAGAAAGGCCCCCACACCCACGCCGATGAAAGCGCCGAAGATCGGGATGAGGGCGGTGAAGCCCACCAGAATGGAGATCACCCCGGCGTAGGGCAGGCGGAAGATCAGCATACCGAGGAAGCACAGGGACCCCAGGATCACCGCCTCGGTCAGCTGGCCGGTGACGAAGTTGGAAAAGGTCCGGTTGGTCAGCCGGGCCACTTCCGTGATCTTTTTGGCCCGCTCCTCCCGGCACAGTGCGCGCAGGACCTTTTTGGCCTGCCGGGTCAGGGTCTCCTTCTGGGCCAGCAGGTAGAGGGAGAAGACAAAGCCCAGCACCAGGTTGACCACCAGAGAGAAGATCGAGGAAAAAATCGAGGAGGTGATGCCGATGGTGGTGTTGAGAAAATCCTCCCCGTATTTGTAGAGGAACTGCATGATCTCCTCCTGAATGGCCGGGACATTCAGCGTAAAGGGCGGCAGCTGGATGGAATAGCTGCCCAGGAAGGCGGCCAGATCGTTCCACCACCGCTCCACCTGGACCATGCGGGCCGGCAGCATGGAGACGAAGTTCATCACGCTGTCCCGCAGGGCGGGCACCACGATGAAGAAGATGGCAAAGACCACGCCCACCAGCAGAACGGTGGTGGCCAGCAGGCACACCGGCCGCCGGGCGGCCTCTTGCCGGGGGCCGTATTTCTTGCCCCACAGCCGCCGCCAGCCGGTTTCGATGGGGCGAAGGAACACATTGAGGAGAAAGGCCAGACAGCCGCCCAGCAGAAAGGGCAGCAGAAGGGAGAAAAAGGAGGACAGCACCCGCCCGGCCTGGGTAGGATGGGTCAGCCCCCAGTAAAGCAGCAGCGCAAAGGTGATGAGCAGCGCCAGACGCTGCATAGTTTTCTTGTTCAGGTCCATAAGCATACCGTCCTTTTCCAGTACATGCCAAAGGGATAGCCCATTGTACCCCTGCCCGAGAGGAAAGTCAATCGGCAGAAGAACACCGTCAGAACAGCTGCCGCCCCTGGACGAATTTGTGGGTGATGTCCCGGTCCTCCGACAGGAAGATCGCCTGCTCCAGCCGGTCCATCAACGAGGCGGCGCGGACGGGCGCGTAGCGGCGGTCGTCCAGCACGATCACGTCAAAGGCGAAGCCGGGTGTAAAGGTCCCCACCTTGCCAAAGAAAGCGCCGCCGCCGGCGGTGCCCAGATAGAAAGCCTCTGCGGTGGTCAGGGGGGCCAGCGCGGCATCGGTCAGACGCCAGCGCAGCTTGGAGGCCCGAATGGCATCCGCCATGGCCCGGAAGAGGGAGAGGTGGGTCCCGCCGGCCACGTCGCTGCCCAGTCCCACGGGGACCCCGGCCTCCAGGAATTGGCGGACCGGGGCGATGCCGGAGGAGAGGTTGGCGTTGGAGGCCGGGCAGTGGGCCACGAACACCTGTTGGGCGGCCAGCAAGTCCACTTCCTCCGGGGTGACGTGGACGCAGTGGGCCATGATGGTGGGGCAGCCGTCGCCGCCGAAGAGGCCGAAGCGGTGGTAAGCGCCGCTGTAATGTCTGGCCTCGGGGAAGAGCCTGTGGACCAGGGCGACCTCCCCGGGGTTTTCCGACAGATGAGACTGGACCGGCAGACCCGTCCGGCGCTGGATGTCGTGCAGCCGGGCCAGCAGTTCCCCGGAGCAGGAGGGGATAAACCGCGGGGTCAGGATGGGCCGGGTCCTGGTATACCGTCCGTCGCACCGTGCCAGCCAGCGGCAGACCTCCCGGGCGGCATGGTCGGCGTCGGGTTCCCGGAGATAGGCCGGGCTGCTGCGGTCCATGCTGACCTTGCCCACCATGGTGTACAGGCCGCTTTCCTCCAGCCGATCCATCAGCAGCCAGGTGGCCTCTGTGTGGAGGGTGGCGAAGAGGCAGGCGCGGGTGTTGGGGCCGTGGAGCATGTCGTCCACAAAACGGCGGTAAGCCTGCTCGGCGTACAGCAGATCCTGGTAGCGGCTCTCCTCCGGGAAGGCGTGGGTGTTCAGCCAGTCCAGCAGCTCCAGGTCCATTCCCAGGCCGCGAAAGGCGTACTGGGGGGCGTGGGCGTGCAGATCGACCAGACCGGGAACCGCCAGCTGGCCGCTGTAGTCGTACAGGGGCAGGTCCCGGTACGGGGCGGGAAGAGAGGGGAACACCCCGGCGCAGCGCCCCTCCCAGCAGACCAGATAACTGTCCCGGTGAGTGGCGACCGTTTGGGGGTTGAGACTATAGCAGAGGTCGGCCTTGAGTACAAAGGAAGTTGGTGTCATGGAACTGTCCTCCCAAAGAAAGTGTGTGGACGCGTACCAGTCGATTGGAATGCTCTGTGTCAGAACGTGCTTGGATAGGATGTGCTGTGGGAGCGCGGATGTTCCTTCCATCCGCATGAAAAACCAGGAAGAAAGAAGGAAAACCCCCGACCCGTCAAGGGTCAGGGGTTTTCTCTATGGTCGGAGTGTGGGGATTCGAACCCCAGGCCTCTTGGACCCGAACCAAGCGCGATACCAAACTTCGCCACACCCCGAAACTTTCTTGATTATACTTGAGCGCCGCAGGAATGTCAAGCGCTATGCACAGGAATTTTTGCGAATATCTTTTGCGCCGGTCCCATAAAGATGGAACAAGAACCGCAGAAAGGGGGAGGCAGGATGGGTCAGCAAAGAGGAAAGCCCGGCAAGGCCGGAAAAACGCCCCTGACCAGAGGAGAACGACGGCGGCTGTGTCAGCTGTTGGTCTGTCTGGTGCTGTTCGGCGCGGTCTTTGTCGGCCGGGGCCTGGATCTGGAGCCTGTGACCCGGATCACGGCCGCCATCGGGACCTTGATCGAGCGGGACACCGATTTTCAGGCGGTCTTTGCCCAGGTGGGCGAGTCCTTTTCCCGGGGAGAAGCGGCGGTGGAGACCTTCCGCGCGCTCTGGGGCGGAGAGGGACCGGAAACGACCCAGGAAAAGGAAGGACCGGCAGAAGAAGGAGGGGAGGACCGCGGAGAGACGGGTTCATAGCACCGGCGGCTTTTGGCTGCTTCTGGGGGCGCTGCTGCTGGCGGCGCCCCCACGGCTTTTGGGGTGGGCGGCGGCGGCAGCGGGGTTCCACGAGCTGGGGCATGTGGCGGCCATCCGCCTGCTGGGCGGTCAGGTGGCCGGGTTTCATCTGACCGGGGTGGGGGCGGTCCTCTGTCCCCGCCGGGCACGGCTGTTCTCCTATCGGGAGGAAGGCTTAGTGGCGCTGGCCGGGCCTGCCGCCAGCCTGCTGCTGGCCCTGTTGGCGGCGGCCTGGGGACGGCAGGGGGGCGGAGAGAACGCCTATTTGCTGACGGGACTCAGCCTGGCGCTGGGGCTGTTCAACCTGCTGCCAGCCGGTCCGCTGGACGGCGGACGTATCCTGCGGGCGTTTCTGTCCCACCGGGTGGGGCCGGACGCTGGGGAGCGGGTCAGCCGGGTGCTGACGGTGGTCCTGGCCTGCGCCCTGGCGCTGCCGGGGTGGTGGGTGCTGCGGACCAACGGAAACTTTACGCTGCTGCTCTGTGCCGGGTGGCTGCTGGCCGGTCTGAGACAACGTGACACAAAGGCCCTCCTCTTCGGATGAGGGCCTTTTTTGCTGGGATGGAAAGGGCGCGCCCCGGATGAGGTGAGATCCGCCGGGACCGGCGGGGCAAGCTTGCCAGACAGCGGTTTTTTTGATATAATCGACTATCCACAAAAATATTGGGAAGAAAATGTGTGGCCCGGGCCACATGTTGGGATACTCTCTTGGAAGGAGAACCTGTATGGGGATGTTTTCACAGTTGGCGCAAGGGGTGGACTGGTCCAGTCTGGGGTCCATGCTTCTGCGGGTGGCCGCCGTGCTGCTCTGTCTGGTGGTCCATGAAGTCAGCCACGGGCTGGCGGCCTGCTATCTGGGGGACCCCACGGCCAAGCAGAGCAACCGGCTCTCGCTGAACCCGCTGCATCATCTGGACCCCTTTGGGCTGCTGATGATGGTGGTGGTGGGCTTCGGCTGGGCCAAGCCTGTGCCGGTGGACCCCCGCTATTTCCGCCGCCCCAAGCAGGGCATGGCCATCACGGCGCTGGCGGGACCGGTGTCCAACTTTGTGCTGGCCTATCTATCGGCCATTGTATACAGCGCCCTGTGCGCTGTGGCCGTGGTGCGGGGAGAGACCACCGGGCTGTCCCTGGCCCTGGAATTTTTTGCGGTGCTGGTCACGCTGAACATCGGTCTGGGGATCTTCAACCTGATCCCCTTCCCGCCCCTGGACGGCTCGAAAGTGGTCGCCATGTTCCTGCCGGACCGGCTCTACCTGCGCTGGATGCGTCTGGAGCGCTACGGGATGCTGGTGCTCATGGCCCTGCTCTGGTTCGGCGTGCTGGACGGCTTTTTGGGCGCGGCCCGCAGCTGGATGCTGGACGGGATGCTCCGGGGCGCGGAGTTTGCCTACACCGGCATGCTCTCGGCGCTGCTGTGAGGGCGGAGGACCGGCCGGTCTACCGCCTGAAAGGGGTGGTGAAAGCCGGTGCGGCGGCTGCGGAAGACTTCGTGGGTCCGCTGGACCTGATCCTCCACCTGCTGCAAAAAAATCGCGTGGCGATCCAGGACATCTCCCTGACGGAGGTGCTGGAACAGTTTCTGGCCTGGATGGAGGCCCGGCGGGCCATCGACCTGGAGGTGGCCGGGGAGTTCATCGCCATGGCCTCTCACCTGATGCTCCTCAAGACCAAAATGCTCCTCTCGGTCCAGGACCGGGAGGCGAAAGAGGAAATGGCGGCGCTCATCGCCAGCCTGGAAGCCCGCCAGCGGCAGGAGGAGCGCCGGCGGGTCCAGGCGGTGCTGCCGCAGCTGACAGCCGGGTGGACCCGGGGCAGAGCCTGCTTCCCCAAGGGACCGGAGGCCGCGTTTGCCCGGCGGGTCTACCGCTATCAGCAGGAGCCGGGAGACCTGCTGGGGGCCATCGCCGCCTGGCGGGCTCGCTGCCAACGGGAAGCCCCGCCTGACCCGGCCTCGTTTGAAATCCTGCTTCGGTCCGAACCCTATCCCGTGGAGGAGAAGGCGGCGCAGCTGCTGTCCCTGCTGGCGGAAGGGCCGCTGCACTGGCGGGACCTGCTCTGCCGCAGCGGCAGCCGGGCGGAGGCCACAGCCAGCTTTCTGGCCCTGCTGGAGCTGTGCCGGGCGGGGAAGATCTGCCTGACCGAGGAGATGGACGACCCGGAGATCACACGGAGTTCCGCCCAGTGACGGCGGGAAAGGGGGAGACGGCAATGGAGCGGACTGCATGGGAAAGTGCGGCGGAAGCCATCCTGTTTGCCCTGGGAGAACCGGTGGAGACCGGCCGTCTGGCCCAGGCGCTGGACTGCACGCCGGCGGAGGCCGCGCAGGTCTGCCGGGGGCTGGCCGAGGGGTATGAAACAACGGGCGCGGGGGTGCGTCTGGTCCGGTTGGAGGACAGCTGGCAGATGGTCTCTGCGCCCCAGTGGGGGGAGACCATCCGGGGCCTGCTGTCCCGGAAGCGCCCGGACAAGCTGTCGCCGGCGGCCTTGGAGACCCTGGCCCTGGTGGCCTATTTTCAGCCGGTGACCCGGGTCTATCTGGAACAGGCCCGGGGAGTAGACAGCAGCCACTCCCTGTCGCTGCTGCTGGACCGGGAGCTGGTACAGCCCTGCGGGACGCTGGACGCCCCGGGGCGGCCCATTCTGTACCAGACCACCCAGACCTTCCTGCGTACCTTTGGTCTGTCCAGCCTGGAGGACCTGCCGCCTCTGCCGGAGGCGGCGGGAAAGAGAGAGGGGGCGGCGCCGTGATCGGGTGGATCTTGCTGGCGGTGCTGGCTTTGCTGCTCCTGCTGCTGTTCTGCCTTCGTCTGGGCGTGGCGGCGGGATATGACCAGACCGGCGGCTGGCTCATGTGGCGGCTGGGACCCAAGTGGTTTTCCTTGTATCCGCCCTCTCCGAAGAAAAAAACACGGCCGGCCAGGGAAAAACCAGCGGCGGCCCCCAGGGAAAAACCGGCCCTGGGCGGGGCCTTGGACCTGGCGCTGGCGCTGCTCCCCGACCTCAAGCGAGCGGCCGGACGCTTTCGCCGGGCCCTGCGGATCGACGAACTCACCCTTCATTTGCTCTGGGGGGAGGACGACCCGGCTGACGCCGCCATTCACTATGGCCGGGCCTGGGCTGTGGCGGAGGGCTTGCTGGCCTTTCTGGAAGCCAACTTTATTGTCAAACAGCGTCAGGTCCGGCTGGACCTGGATTATCAGCTGGAACATCCCCGGCTCACCGTCCGGGCGGGGCTGTCCCTGACGGTGTTTCAGCTGCTGCGGATCGCCCTGCCCTTGGGCTGGGCGGCGCTGAAAACCATGTGGGAGCAACGCAAAGGATCTGCGGCGGCTTCGCCCGCCGGAAGCACACAAGAAGGGGAGACGAACCATGGAAAAGAATCATCCTGTCAGTGAACTCATGACGGAGACCATTCAGAAGATCAAAGAGGCAGTGGACGCCAACACCGTAATGGGCGAGCCGATCACAGCCGGCGAGGTCACGCTGATCCCCGTCTCCAAGATCTCTCTGGGCTTTGGCACTGGCGGCTCGGAGATGGCCGGAAACGCCCCCAAGGGCTGCGGAGAAAATCCCTTCGGCGGCGGCGGCGGCGCGGGGCTGAAGGTAGTCCCGGTCTGCTTCCTGGTCATCACCGGAACCACCGTCCGGGTCCTGCCGGTAGAGGCAGCCCCGGAGACCAGCCTGGACCGGATCGTGGACATGATCCCCGACGTGGTGAGCAAGCTCACCAGCCTGGTGGAAGAAAAGAAAGCAAAAAAACAGGACGCGGCGGAATAAATCCGGCCGGACCCTCCATACTAACCGGGAAATACCTTGTTGGGACGGAGGGATCCTGTGGAAAAACGGCTTGTTGCCCTGGGGGTGCTGTGCGTGCTGCTGCCGGCGCTGGTGCTCCCGGCCCGTGCGGCGGAGGTCCCGGCGGTTTCCGCGGCCTCCGCCGTTCTGATGGACGCGGAAAGCGGCCGGGTGCTCTACGCCCATCAGGCGGAGGTCCCCCGGGCCATTGCCAGCACCACAAAACTGATGACCGCTCTGGTGGCGGCGGAGTATCTGGAGGGCGACCTGTCCCGTCAGGTGACGATCCGTCCCGAGTGGACGGGGATCGAGGGGACCTCTCTTTACTTGAAGGCAGGAGAGACCATCACCCTGAAAACCCTCTTTTATGGGCTGCTGCTCCACTCGGGCAACGACGCGGCGGTGGCGTTGGCGGGGATCTGCGGCGGAACAGTGGAGACCTTTGTGGACTGGATGAACCAGCGGGCTCAGGACTTGGGCATGACCCACACCCACTTTTCCGACCCCAATGGCCTGGGGGACGAGGCGCATTACGCCTCTGCCCTGGACATGGCCAAACTGGGCGCGGCCTGCTTGAAGAACCCCACGGTGGCCGCGGCAATGGCCACCCGGCAGATCACTCTGGAAGGCCGTCAGCTGACCAACCACAATAAACTGCTGTGGCGCTATGAGGGCTGCAACGGCATGAAAACAGGCTACACCCGGCAGGCAGGCCGGACCCTGGTGTCCAGCGCCACCCGGGAGGGACAGACCCTCATCTGCGTCACCCTCAACGACCGCAGCGACTGGGAGGACCATCAGGCCCTGCTGGACTATGGGTTTTCCGCCGCGCCCCGCCGGGTCCTGGCGCAGAAAGGCACGGTGCTGGGCCGGGTCAACCTGACCGGCAGCCTGCTGCATCAGGTCCCTGTGGCCGCCCGGGAGACGGTGGCCTACCCCATGCGGGAAGGGGAAGAGGCTGCGGTCGAGCTGGAGCTGCCCCAGGAGATGGCCGCCCCGGTCCAGAAAGGGGAGATCGCCGGCGTGGTCCGCTACCGCCTCAACGGAAACGTGGTGGGGGAGACCTATCTGGTCTGGGCCGCTTCCGCTGCCCGGGATGTGGTGGGGCAGCGGCAGGTCCGGTCCCTGCTGGAGCTGCTCCGGCCCAAAGACCGGGGGAACGAGGCGGCCCACGGCGGTGTATAGAGAAAGGGAAGTACCATGGAAGATCGGCTACAAAAGATCCTCTCGGCGGCGGGCGTCTGCTCCCGCCGCCGTGCGGAGGAGTACATTACTGCCGGCCGGGTGACGGTCAACGGCCGGCCGGCTGCGCTGGGAGAGAGAGCAGATCCGGCCCGGGACCGGATCGCCCTGGACGGGAAACCGGTGGGCGGACCGCCCCAGACCTGTCGGGTCCTCATGCTCTACAAACCCCGGGGCGTGGTGACGACCCTCTCCGACGAAAAGGGACGGCCTACGGTGGCCGGCCTGGTCCGGGGATGCGGGGGACGGGTGTGGCCGGTGGGCCGCCTGGACATGGATTCCGAGGGCCTGCTGCTGCTGACCGATGACGGGGCGCTGACCCACCGTCTGCTCCATCCCCGCCATCAGGTGGAGAAGGAATATCTGGTGTGGGTGACGGGCTTCCGCCCGGAGGTGACGGAGGAATTGCGCCGTCCCATGACCCTGGACGGCCAGCCGCTGGCCCCGGCCCGGGTCCGGCTGGTCCGCCAGACGGCAGCGGACCGGGCGGTGCTCTCGGTGACCATCCACGAGGGGAAGAACCGGCAGGTGCGCCGGATGTGCGCCCAATGCGGGCTGGACGTCACCCGGCTCAAACGCATCCGGGAGGGGGCTCTGCCCCTGGACCGGACCCTGAGACCAGGCCAGTGGCGGCCCCTGACGGCGGCAGAACGGCGATTGCTGGAGGAGGAAAGTTTTCTGCAAGAATAGGAATTTTTTCTTGCAAAATGCTGGAAGGCGCGCTATAATATGCTCAGAAAGTACGGCGGCTCCGGGAAAAAACGGGGCCACCCCTCTTTTTCCCGTCGTTCTGGGAGAGAGGGGGGAGCCGGGATCGCGAGGAGCAGGAGGTCGCGTCTATGTCGAAAGATATCTTATCTCTCATCAGCAGTAAAATGAATACCTTTTCTAAGGGACAGAAGTTGATCGCCAACTACATCTTGTCCTCTTATGATAAGGCTGCTTTTATGACGGCCAGCAAGCTGGGCAAGACCGTCCACGTCAGCGAGTCCACGGTGGTCCGCTTTGCCTCAGAGCTGAAATATGACGGCTATCCCGCCATGCAGAAGGCCCTGCAGGAAATGATTCGCAATAAGCTGACCTCCATCCAGCGCATCGAGGTCACCAACGACATCATCGGCAACCAGGACGTGGTGTCCACGGTGATGCAGTCGGACATGGAAAAGATCCGCCTGACCATGGAGGAGATCGACCGGGAGAGCTTTCAGTCGGCGGTGGATGCCATCGTCAACGCCAAGAAGATCTACATCCTGGGGACCCGCTCCTCGGGTTCTCTGGCCGGGTTCCTGTCCTTTTACTTCGGCCTGATGTTCGACAACGTGGTCCATGTGGGCGAGAGCGCCAACCAGGAGATCTTTGATCAGATCGTCCAGGTGGAGAAGGGGGACGTGACCATCGGTCTCTCCTTCCCCCGGTATTCCCGGCGGACGGTGCGGGCCATCAACTTTGCCCACGAGCGGGGCTCCAAGGTCATCGCCATCACCGACAGCGCCTCCAACAGCATGGCCAAGGCGGCGGACTATGTGCTGCTGGCCAAGAGCGACATGGCCTCTTTCGTGGACTCCCTGGTGGCGCCCCTGAGCCTCATCAACGCCCTGCTGGTGGCCATTGCCCGGAGCAAGGCCGACATTGTGGAGCACTTCGAGCGGCTGGAACGGATCTGGGAGGAGTACGGCGTATTCGTCAGCATGGAGGAAGAGAACCAATGAAACAGTCTCCTGTGGTGGTCATCGGCGGCGGCGCTGCCGGCATGATGGCCGCCCTGTCTGCCTGCCGGGAGGGCGCGGCGGTGGTCCTGGTGGAGCCCAACGAAAAGCTGGGCCGCAAGCTCTACATCACCGGCAAGGGCCGCTGCAACCTGACCAACAACACCACCCCGGAGGGGGTGCTGCGGAACGTCCCGCGCAATGGACGGTTTCTGTACAGCGCCGTCACCCGTTTTCCGCCGGCGGCAGTCATGGAATATTTTACCTCCTTAGGCGTCCCCCTGAAGACCGAGCGCGGGGGGCGCGTTTTTCCCTGTTCAGACCGGGCGGCCGACGTGATCGACGCCCTGTTTTTTGCCCTGAAGAAGGCGGGGGTCACCCTCTGCCGGGACCGGGCGGTGGAACTGATCTTGCAGGAGGGCCGGGTCACCGGCGTGGTGCTGGAAAAGGAACGGCTGGAAGCCGGGGCGGTGATTCTGGCCACCGGCGGACTGAGCTATCCCGCCACCGGCTCCACCGGCGACGGGTACCGGCTGGCCAAACAGGCGGGGCACACCATCGTGGAACCCCGTCCTTCGCTGGTACCGCTGCAGGAGGTGGGGGAGACCTGCGCCCAGCTGCAGGGCCTGTCCCTGAAAAATGTGACCCTCACCCTGAAAAACCAGAAGAAAAAGGTGGTGTTTCAGGAGCAGGGGGAGATGCTTTTCACCCATTTCGGCCTGTCCGGGCCGCTGGTCCTCAGCGCCAGCGCCCACGCCAACTGGGAGAAGGATACCTACAAAGCCATCATCGACTGCAAGCCCGCCTTAGAGGCGGAAAAGCTGGAGGCCCGCATCCTGCGGGACATTGCCCAGGCCCCCAACAAAGCCTTCCATAATTTCCTGGAGGGGCTGCTGCCCCGGAAGATGGTCCCGGTGGTGGGCCAGCGGGCGGAGATCCCCCCCGACCTGCCGGTGAACACCATGACCAAGGCCCAGCGGCGGCGGCTGGTGGAGACCATGAAGGGGTTTGCGATCCCGCTGGCCGGCCCCCGGCCCATCAAGGAGGCCATCATCACCGCCGGCGGCGTCAAGACCGGCGAAGTGGACCCGGGCAGCATGATGTCCAAGAAGACCGCCGGGCTGTTCCTGGCGGGAGAGCTGCTGGATGTGGACGCCCATACCGGCGGGTTCAACCTGCAAATCGCCTGGTGTACCGGCCGGGCTGCCGGAGAGGGCGCAGCGCAATACGGGAAGGAGGAAACGGAATGAGCCATTACAGCATTGCCATCGACGGCCCCGCCGGCGCGGGGAAGAGTACCTTGGCCAGATCCCTGGCCACCCGGCTGGGCTTTTTATATGTGGATACCGGCGCCATCTATCGCACGGTGGGGTTGTATGTCTCCCGCCAAGGGGCGGATTGCAGCGATGCCGAGCAAGTCGTGGCCCGACTGCCCCAGATCGAACTCTCCCTGACCTACGGGGCAGACGGCCGGCAGCGGATGCTGCTGGAGGAGGAGGATGTGACCGAGGCCATCCGGGCCAACGAGGTCTCACGCTATGCCTCCCAGGTCTCCGCCCATCCGGCGGTCCGGTCTTTCCTGCTGGAGATGCAGCGGACCTTGGCCCGCCAGAACAACGTGGTCATGGACGGGCGGGACATCGGCACGGTGGTCCTGCCCCAGGCGGATGTGAAGATTTTTCTCACTGCCTCTGTCGAGCAGCGGGCGCTGCGCCGGTTCCGGGAACTGGAAGCCAAGGGCGAGACGGTCTCCCTGGCCGTTTTGCAGGAGGAGATCGCCCAGCGGGACCATGACGACAGCCACCGGGCGGCTGCGCCCCTGCGGCAGGCCCCGGACGCAGTCCTTCTGGACACCTCGCAGCTGAATCTGGAGGAAAGTCTTGAGGCCCTGCTTACCATTGTGAAAGAGAGGTTGCCCCTGTGACACTCTATGAATTTGCCTATGTGGTCAGCAAGGCCATTTTCAGCGTTGTGACCTTCCGCACCCCGCTGAAAGCCTTCGGGAAAGAGAACATTCCCGAGGGAGGGGCAGTGATCTGCTCCAATCACGTCCATAATTCTGACCCCTTTTACATCGTCTATTCCTTCCACCGCAAGGATAAGATCTGGATCATGGCCAAGGAGGAGATCCGGCACTACCCCGTGGTGGGCGGGTTGCTCAACTGGCTGGGCTTTGTGATCTGGGTCCGCCGGGGGAAGTCGGATGTCGGGGCGGTCAAATCCGCCCTGAAGGCCCTGAAGGGCAAGGAAAAGCTGCTGATCTTCCCCGAGGGGACCCGCCACGAGGAGATCGGCGAGGGAAAGACCGGGGCGGCCATGATGGCCATTCGCACGGGCGTGCCAGTGCTGCCGGTCTACATCTCTCCCGAGCGGAAAGCCTTTCAGCGCACCAAGGTTTACATCGGCAAGCCCTATCAGCCCTTCCCCGGCGGCCGCCGGGCCACCGCAGAGGACTATGAGGTGGTCACCCAGCAGATCATGGACCACATCCGGGAGGTCCGGGACAGCCGGGAGGAAATGGAGGCCAGAGAATGCGCCAAGTGATCTTAGCCAAAACGGCGGGCTTCTGCTTCGGCGTGCGCCGGGCGGTGGACCTGGCCCAGAAGATCGCCGACAGCGGCGCGCCCTATGTGATGCTGGGGCCGGTGATCCACAACGACCACGTCATCGCCGACCTGGCCGCCCGGGGGGTGGCCTGCGTGGACCGGCTGGATCAGGTGCCGCCGGGATACGGCGTCATCATCCGCTCCCACGGGGAGGGGAAGGCCGTCTATGACGCCCTGGAAGAGATGGGCGCGCCCGTGGCCGACGCCACCTGCGTGAAGGTGGCCAAGATCCATGACATTGTGGCCGACGCCAGCCGCCGGGGCCGGCAGGTGATCATCATCGGCACGCCGGAACACCCTGAGGTGCAAGCCATTGCGGGCTGGTGCACCGGGGCCAGGATCTTCCGGTCGGTGGAGGAGCTGACGGCATTTTTGGAGGAAGAGAACGAAAATTCACAAAAACCCGTGACCATGGTTTCACAAACTACATCAACGGATAGAATTTGGACGCCCTGCCGAGAAAAAGTAAAAAAAGAGTGTACAAACGCCGAAATCTTTGATACAATATGTGATGCTACGTGTATGCGGCAATCAGAAGCGCAGAGTTTGGCGGAGCAATGCCAGGCCATGATCGTCATCGGTGACCGGAAAAGCTCCAACACGACCCGTCTTGCTGAGTTATGCCGGGCACACTGCCCGCTGGTTTACCACATCAGCCGGGCTGAGGAGCTCGACCGGAGTAAGGTGAGCGGGGTAGCTTCTGTGGGAATCACCGCCGGCGCGTCCACGCCGGGGTGGATAATAAAGGAGGTCAACAACAAAATGAGCGAGGAAATCAACAACACGATGGAGATCGAAGAGTCCTTTGCGGACATGCTGGAGAAGTCGATCAAAACTTTAAATACGGGGGACAAGGTCACTGGTATCGTTACCGGCATCACCGCCACGGAAGTCAACGTGGACCTGGGCACCAAGCACGCCGGCTACATCCCGATGTCTGAGCTGAGCGACGATCCTTCCGTCAAGCCCGAGGACATCGTGAAGGTGGGTGACGAGATCGAGACCTACGTCATGCGCGTCAACGACGTGGAGGGCGTGGCCACCCTGTCCAAGAAGCGTCTGGACAGCGTGAAGAACTGGGACACCATCGAGGCCGCCGTGGAGGAAAAGACCATCCTGGAAGGGACCGTGACCGAGGACAACAAGGGCGGCATCGTGGTCAACGTCAAGGGCATCCGCGTCTTCGTGCCCGCCTCCCAGACCGGGATGCCCAGAGGGGCCGACCTGTCCGAGATGATCAAGGAGCGCGTGAAGCTGCGCATCACCGAGGTCAACCGTTCCCGCCGCCGCGTGGTGGGTTCCATCCGTGCCGTGCAGGCCGAGGAGCGCGCCGCCAAGGCCGCCGAGGTCTGGGCAAACATCGAAGAGGGCAAGAAGTATGAGGGCACCGTCAAGTCCCTGACTTCTTACGGCGCTTTCGTCGACATCGGCGGTGTGGACGGCATGGTCCACGTCTCCGAGCTGTCCTGGAGCCGCATCAAGAATCCTGCGGAAGTGGTTTCCGTGGGCGACAAGGTCAGCGTGTATGTCATCTCCTTTGACCCGGAGAAGAAGAAGATCTCCCTGGGCATGAAGGATCACAACGAGGATCCCTGGGAGAAGTTTACTTCCACCTATGAGGTGGGTTCCGTGGCCAGCGTCCGTGTGGTCAAGCTGATGACCTTCGGCGCCTTCGCCGAGATCGTGCCCGGCGTGGACGGCCTGATCCACATCTCCCAGATCGCAGATCACCGGATCGAGAAGCCCGGCGATGTGCTGGAGGAAGGCCAGATCGTGGATGTCAAGATCACCGACATCGACTACGACCGTCAAAAGGTCTCCCTGTCCATCCGCGCTCTGCTCAACGACGCACGGGCCATGGACGACGAGGACGAGGAAGACTGATTCCCCCCTCGGCTGAGAACAGACAAAAAAAGGGGAGCTGCCGCCAACGGTCAGTTCCCCTTTTTTGAAAAACAATCCCAATAGAATGGAGGACGTCATTATGGCAACCATTACCAAAGACACCATCGTGGGTGACATCCTGGATATTGCTCCGGAGACTGCTCCGGCATTCATCGACATCGGGATGCATTGCCTGGGCTGCCCCGCCTCCCGGAACGAGACGGTGGAGCAGGCTTGCCTGGTCCACGACCAGCCCGTGGAGGACCTGGTAGACAAGCTCAATGCGATCATTGCAGCAAACCGGAAGTAACAGGAAAACGGGGGCGGACATTCCGCTCCCGTTTTTTGTGGGCAGAGAGAACCTCTGCCAAGGAGGTGGATGAGATGAGACCCTTGGAATTGTCCCCGCGGCTGGCGGCCCTGGCGGCCCAGGTCCCCCAGGGGGCCAAGGTGGCCGACGTAGGGACTGACCATGCCTATCTGCCCACCTGGCTGCTCTTGCAGGGCAGAGTCCGGGCAGCCATTGCCTCTGATGTCAACGACGGGCCTCTGGACCGGGGCCGGGAGACCGCCCGGACCTATGGAGTCACGGAGGGGATCGCCTTCCGCCGCTGCGACGGCCTGACAGGGCTGGCAGCAGGGGAGGCAGATACCGTGATCATCGCCGGCATGGGCGGCGATTTGATCGCCCGCATTCTCTCTGCCGCCCCCTGGACCCGGCAGACCTGCCTGCTCCTGCAGCCCATGAGCGCCCAGGAGGAGCTGCGCCGGTGGCTGGTGGACCACGGCTATGTGATCCAGCAGGAGACCCTGGCGGAGGAAGGGGACAAGCGATACACTATCCTCCGGGCCACTGGCGGAGCGAGCACGCCGTATACCCCGGCGGAACTGCTGGCCGGCCGCCAGCAGCCAGGGGACGTGTCCCCCCACCGGCTGGCGCACCTGGAGGATCTGCTGCGCCGCCGCCGCCGGGCGCTGGCAGGGATGGCCCGGGGCAAAGCGCCGGACCCTGCGGCCCTGGCCCGGGAGACGGCGCTGATAGAGGAACTGGAACAGATGCGAGAGGAGTGGAGCCAATGGCAACGGTAAACGAAATCTATGCCCTGCTGGACCGGAAGGCGCCCTTTCGGACCCAGATGGGCTTTGACAACGCCGGCTTTCTGGTGGGCCGGGGCGAGCAGGAGGTCACCCGGGTCCTGGTGGCCCTGGACATCACCCCGGCAGTGATCCAGGAGGCAGCAGAAAAGGGTTGTCAACTGATCCTGGCACACCATCCGGTGATCTGGGGGACCATCGGCCGGGTCACCGACGAGACCACCACCGGCCGGAATCTGCTGGCCCTGGTGGAGCAGCACATTGCGGCCATCTGCGCCCACACGAACCTGGACGCGGCCGAGGGCGGCGTGAACACAGAACTGGCCCGGCGGGTAGGACTGGCAGAGACGACCGTCCTGGAAGAACTGGGCACCGATGCCCAGGGCAATCCCTACGGCATCGGCCTGGTGGGAGACCTGCCGGGTGGTCCGCAGCCCCTGTCTGCCTTTGTCGAACAGGTCAAGCAGCGCCTGGGGCTGGAGGGCCTGCGGGGCATGGATGCCGGCCGGCCGGTGTCCCGTCTGGCGGTGGGCGGCGGCGCCTGCGGCAGTATGCTGTCTCTGGTGCAGGAAAAGGGCTGCGATACCTTCCTGACCGCAGACCTCAAGCACGACCAGTATCTGGAGGCCCAGGCGCTGGGGATCAATCTCCTGGATGCCGGCCACTATTCCACGGAAACAGTGGTCTGCCCTGTGCTGGCCCAGTGGGTGGCAGAGGCCTTTCCGGAGCTGGAAGTGCAGGTAGCCGGGCAGCAGGGCGAGGTTTTCCGATATTTCTGAGGGAGAAGCCTTGTCAAGGCAGGCGCACTGTGATAGAATTGCTTCGTAACAACACCGATGGGGACCTGAGCGCCCCATCATTCTTATGATAGAAGGGAACGATACCGATGTCTGGACATTCCAAATGGCATAACATTCAGAAAACCAAGGGGGCGGCGGACGCCAAGCGCAGCGCTGCCTTCACCAAGATCGCCAAGGAGATCATCGTGGCCGTCAAGACCGGCGGCTCCGGCGACCCCAACAACAACTCCCGTCTGGCCACCGTCATTGCCAAGGCAAAGGCCGTGAACATGCCCAACGACAACATCAAGCGCACCATCGACAAGGCCCTGGGCGCCGGCAACACCGACAACTACGAGAGCGTGGTCTACGAGGGCTATGGTCCCAACGGCGTGGCCGTGATCGTGGAGGCCCTGACCGACAACCGCCAGCGGACCGCGCCCGAGGTCCGGCACCTGCTGGACAAGTTCGGCAAGGGCCTGGGGGCCACCGGCTGCGTCTCCTGGTCCTTCGACCGCAAGGGCGTGATCCTGCTGGACAACGAGGACGGCGACCTGGAAGAGGATGCCGTGATGATGGACGCCCTGGACTGCGGCGCATCGGACTTTGAGCCCGAGGAAGGCTGCTTCACCATCTACACCGAGCCTGACGACTGCGGCAAGGTCGCCGCCGCCCTGGAGGCCAAGGGCTATGTCCCCGCCTCTGCCCAGGTGGAGATGGTGCCCCAGAACTACGTCAAGCTCACCGACGCCGGGGACCTGAAGAACATGGAGAAGCTCATCGACGCGCTCGAGGACAATGACGACGTGCAGAACGTCTATCATAACTGGGAGCAGGAGTAACAGGATCAAAACACGGCTGGTGTTTTCTGCTGTTTCGCCGAGGGATCAGGATAGTTTTTTCTGATATGATGTATTTTGAACGCCCTTTCCGTTTGAGTTATCAGCGGAAAGGGCGTTTTTTTCAGCTTTCGTTATCCCAGGATAATGCGTCCCGGCTATGCCTTTGTTATAATGAAGCCATCTGCTAAGTAAAATGAAAAGGAGAGGTAGTATGATCCCGTCAACATTCCCGAAAAAAATGGCAGCGTTGTTTTTGAGCTTTTGCTTGCTTGCAGGGCTGCTGCCTGTGTCAGCGATGGCAGCAGATTCCAAATCAACGAGCCTTGCTGACGTTGCTTATTATGGAGACGTCAGCCAGTGCAGAATGTCCTCTGAGATGGCACAGGCATACGCCGAGGTGCTCTCGTCTACCGTTTCAAAAGAGCAGGCCATTTTAGTAGATCTGGCTGGCGATGGGATGCCCTTGCTCTTTACCGCGTGGCTCCAGGATACCTATTCGGGCACCGGAGAGACAGAGGTAGAGACCCTTTGCGTCTGGACCTGGGACGGAACTCGTGCAGTAGCACACGATTTCGACAAAGATTTTGCCTTTGATGCTGAAAGCGGTTATGCCAGCTATCCTGAACTGGGGAAGTATTCTGGGACCCCTGCGATTTGTGTCCGGGACGGAGAGCGCCAGGACGTCATTGGTGCAGAGGGGAAACTATATTATAAGATACAGAATGCCGATCTTTTTCTCCTGCGTCATGAGATGAACTATACTGCCATGTCAGAAGACGGTGTGTCTGCGTTGGTCCCTCGCATTCCATATCCCGTTTCACAAGAAGCGTCTTACTATGACACGGTGGAGAAGCTGCAGCAGGAAGGCTGGGTCTTTGAGCCTTGGGGCGCGGGAAGTAAGGGCGGTCATCTCTATCGCACCAAAGTAGACGGTCAATTTTTGGCGGTTTCCTCCTTCCAGGAATGGAAAACATGGCAGGACAAGGCGGAGAAGGCATGGAGCCCCATCAAGGACCCCTTCTTTACGGATGAGCTTGCAGGGGTTCATGTGCTTCAGGGCAAGTGGTCTGCGGGGAGCGCCATGCGGGAAGCCCTTCTCTCCTATACGGAGAGCGGCGGGAGCGGCCCGGAGCAAGGCGGCTCTTTTCCCGATGTCAGGCCGAACGACTGGTTTTACGACGCAGTGCAATACGTCTACGGTGAGGGCATGATGACCGGGATGGAAGATGGCAGCTTTGCCCCGCGTCGCACCACGACCCGGGCGCAGATCGTTACCATTCTCCATCGCATGGCCGGTTCGCCTGCCGAAGGAAACAGCAGTTTTTCCGATGTCTCCAAGGGAGATTGGTATGCAAAGTCTGTCAACTGGGCCGCGAGCAATCAGATCGTTGGTGGCTATGAGAACGGTACCTTTGCGCCCCAGAAGAGTGTGACCAGGGAGGAAATGGCAACGATCCTCTACCGTTTTGCCAAGTATATGAAGTTGGAGACAGGTGCTACAGGGGATCTGAGTGGATTCTCGGACAGCAGCACCATTTCTCCTTGGGCAAAGACTGCCATGGAATGGGCAGTCGGTCAGAACATTCTCAACGGCAGCAATCATCTCCTTCTGCCAAAGGGCAATGCCACCCGCGCGCAGATTGCACAGATTTTCATGAACTTTTCCGAGCAGAATGGCGTGTCGTAAAGAAGGCGAATGCGCTAAAAAATCATCCAGCCCCCAGCCGGCAACGCCGGCTGGGGGCTGGGTCACATGTTATTACGTTTTGCGCCTCGCTCACCCCAATGAGAAGAGCAGCCGCACATTGGGGTCTGCCATCCGCACCAGGATCGTGGCAACCTCTGCCCGGGTAATGGGCGCGTTGGGCCGGAAGGTCCCGGCGTCGTCGTTGCCGGCCAGGATACCCGCCCGGTACAGCTTATAGATCCCGGTGTCCGACCGATAGACGTCAGGGATGGACCCATCCGGGACCAGATTGACCGTCGGCAGCGCCGAGTCGGGGAAGGCGTTGGCCAGAATGGCGGCAAACTCCTGCCGGGAGAGGGAAGCGTTCAGGTCCTTCGGCAGAGAGGAGATGATCTTCTGGTTGATGGCATAGTCCGTATAGGACTTGTACCAGGGATTCGACGCGGCAAAGGTCCCGTTGCCGGTGAGATAGAGCTTCCGCAGCCGGGCTGCCAGCGTGATGGCCTGGACGGCGGAGATCGGCTTGGTGGGCTCAAATTCTCCGGGCTTGGTGCCGTTCATGAGACCATACTCATAAGAGGCAGCGACGTTGTTGTAGTACCAGGCGCTCTTGGACACATCCTTGAAGTTGTTCTGATAGGACGCGGTTTTTTTCAGGCTCCGGCCCTTGGTGTCCCAGTAAGCGACCAGGGTTTGTCCATAGGCACTCTTGAGGGGCGTGCCGTTGGTGACCATCTCCTTGCCCTGGGCAGTGTACCAGCCCAGGAAGGCGGCGTTGCTGCGGGTGGGGGTGGGCAGGTCATAGGTGCTGTTTTTAGAGACCAGCTCGGAACCGGGCGTCACACTGCCGCCGTTGGCGTTGAAGGTGATGGTAAGGTGGCCGGACTTGACGGTGAAGGTCTGATACTCCGAGTTGGCATAGGTCCAGTTGTTCCCGTTGGTGGCCTGGACTTTCAGCCGATAGGTCCCCGCCGGCAGGCGGTCAATGGTATAGGGAGAGGTGGCATAGAAATAGGTTCTGACGTTCTCCTTCCAGCTGCCGTTGCTCTGCTTCTGGTCAATGTAAATGTTATAGTGGGTGGCCAGATCGGCGGCGCTCCAGGAAACGGTGGCCCGGTCGCCGTCGCCATAGGTGGCAGAGAGCTTGTTTACCTTGGGCGCGCCGGGGTTGGCCAGCTCCGGCAGAATGGTGTCCTTGCCCGCGGCATTGGCCTTGAAATAGATCAGCCCGCCGATGGTGCCGTCGTATTCCGACAGCAGCTTCTTTGAGGCGGCGCCCGGATCGTAGAGCTGAGCGTCTCCGGAAATGGTCTTGGCGATGGGGACAAAGTGGCCGCTGTTCTTGACCCGGGCGATGACATAATAGCCCTGGCCACGCAGATTGTTGATCTTGCTGATGACGTCGCTCAAGGGTGTTTTGACGGAGAAAAAGGTCTGGTTGACAAAGAAAAACCGGGGAGAGACCTTAGACGTGATGCGTCCAAAGGACAGCAGGGCATCTTTGCTCCGGTCGGAGCTGTGGCTGATGAAGCCCTTGGCATCCAGCCAGTCCCGCAGGGTGCCGGGGTTGAGGGAAGCGGGGTTATACACTTTGGCGTGACACATCAAAATGGCGATCGAGGAGACCAGACAGCCGGAGCCGGCCATGTTATGTACGTCTCCCAGGGCAGTCTGGCCCCAGGCGGGGTCCCCCTGCCGCCAGGTGGTGTAATCGGTGCTGTAGGGTTTGCCCTGGTAGGTGGAGGTCCCGGCGGCACTTGCCATAGGAACGGCGAACAGGCTCAGCAGCAGGGACAGGACCAGGGATGCGGAGAGGATGCGGGTCTTCTTCACAGGGGAGGTTCCTCCTTTCGGACGGGTGGATAGATGCTATTGCTTAGTATGGCATAAATGCGACAAAAAGTCCAGCCGATCAGCCCGGGGATCTCCCCGGGACAAAAGATCCCCGGGCCAGTGAGATCACCGGTCCGGGGATTGTGTCATTCAGCGCAGGTTGAAGAAGGCGTCCATGCCGGGATACTGGGCCACCTCGTCCAGCTCCTCCTCGATGCGCAGGAGCTGGTTGTATTTTGCCACCCGATCCGTGCGGCTGGGCGCGCCGGTCTTGATCTGTCCGGCGTTGAGGGCCACCGCCAGATCGGCAATGGTGGTGTCCTCGGTCTCCCCGGAGCGGTGGGAGATCACGGCGGTGTATCCGGCCCGGTTGGCCATCTGAATGGCGTCCAGGGTCTCGGTCAGGGTGCCGATCTGGTTGACCTTGATGAGAATGGCGTTGGCCACGCCCTTTTCGATGCCGGTCTTCAGCCGCTGGGTGTTGGTCACGAACAGGTCGTCGCCCACCAGCTGGACCCGGGAGCCCAGGGCCTTGGTCAGCAGAGCCCAGCCCTCCCAGTCGTTCTCGCCCATGCCGTCTTCCAGAGAGAGGATGGGATAGGCGTCGGCGAACTTCTTCCACATGTTCACCAGCTGCTGCCGGGTCATGGCCTTCTTGGCCTTGGGCAGGTCATAGCAGCCGGTCTCCTCGTTGTACCACTCGGAGGTGGCCGCGTCAATGGCGATCATGAAGTCCTCCCCGGGCCGGTAGCCAGCGGCCTCGATGGCAGCGACGATGGCCTTCAGGGCGTCCTCATCCTTCTTCAGGTTGGGGGCGTATCCACCCTCGTCGCCCACCCCGGCGGCGGGGGTGCCGTTCTCTTTCAGAACGGTTTTCAGGGTGTGGAAGACCTCAGCGCACATCCGCAGAGCCTCTTTCCAGCTCTTGGCCCCCACGGGCATGATCATGAACTCCTGGATGTCCACGTTGTTGGTGGCGTGTGCGCCGCCGTTGAGGATGTTCATCATGGGCACCGGCAGGGTCTTGGCGTTCACGCCGCCCAGATAGGCATACAGGGGAAGCCCCAGGCTGGCGCAGGCGGCCTTGGCACAGGCCAGGGAAGCGCCCAGAATGGCGTTGGCGCCCAGGCGGCTCTTGTTGGGGGTGCCGTCCAGCTCCAGAAGAAGCTTATCGATGTACGTCTGGTCCAGGGCGTTCAAGCCGATCAGGGCCTCGGCGATGTCGGTGTTCACATGCTCCACCGCCTGGGTCACGCCCTTGCCCAGGTAACGGGTCTTGTCGCCGTCCCGCAGCTCACAGGCTTCGTACACGCCCGTGGAAGCGCCGGAGGGAACCGCAGCCCGTCCCATGGTGCCGTCGTCCAGGTAAACCTCTACTTCTACGGTGGGGTTCCCGCGGGAGTCCAGGATCTCGCGGCCCAGAACGTCAACGATTTCTAACATCTGCTTCATAAATTGATACGCTCCTTTTGCTGTGGTTTCCCAAAACCGGACCCAGGTCAGACCGGTCAGTTGATGATAAGAGTTTTGCCGTCCATCTCCTCCGGCTGGTTCAGCCCCATGAGGTCCAGCATGGTGGGGGCGATGTCCGCCAGACGGCCGTCCCGCAGGCGCACGGCAGCGCCCACGATGCAGAAGGGGACGGGGTTGGTGGAGTGTGCGGTAAAAGGCTGGCCGTCTTCGTCCAGCATCTGCTCGGCGTTGCCGTGGTCGGCGGTGATGAGGGCCACGCCGCCCAGCTCCGTGGTGGCCTTGACCACCCGGGCCACGCAGGCGTCCACGGCCTCCACCGCTTCCACGGTGGCGTCGAACACCCCGGTGTGGCCGACCATGTCGCAGTTGGCAAAGTTGAGGATGATGACGTCATACTTGCCGCTTTCGATCCGGCGGATGGCCTCGTCGGTGATGGCGGGGGCGCTCATCTCCGGCTTGCGGTCGTAGGTGGCGACCTTGGGGGAGGGGATGAGACACCGGTCCTCCCCGGGGAAAACGGCCTCCTGGCCGCCGTTGAAGAAGAAGGTCACATGGGCGTACTTCTCCGTCTCGGCGATCCGCAGCTGGGTCATGCCCAGCTTGCTCAGGTATTCGCCAAAAATATTTTCCAGCTTTTCGTGGGGGAAGGCCACCGAGACGTTGGGCATGGTGGCGTCATATTCTGTGGTGCAGACAAAGTGCAGGGGGAAGTATCCCTTCTTGCGCTTGAGCTTGTCGAAGTTGGGGTCCACCAGGGCACGGGTGATCTCCCTGGCCCGGTCCGGGCGGAAATTGAAAAAGATCACGCTGTCCCCGGCCTTGATCTGTCCCTCCCGGCAGCAGAGCATCGGCTCCAGGAACTCGTCGGTGATCCCGGCGTCGTAGGAGGCCTGGACCGCTGCCAGCGGGTCCTCGCAGAAGGGGGCGTCGCCGTTGACCAGGGCATCGTAGGCCCGCTGGAGGCGGTTCCACCGGCTGTCCCGGTCCATGGCGTAGTATCGGCCGGTCACGTCGGCCAGCTGGCCGACGCCCAGCTCCTTCAGTTTCTCCTGGAGCTGGCAGAGATAGCCCTTTCCCGAGGTGGGGGAGACATCCCGTCCGTCCAAAAAGGCGTGAATATAGAGCTGCTCCAAGCCTTGACGCTTGGCCAGCTCCAGCAGGGCAAACAAATGCGTAATATGGCTGTGTACCCCGCCGTCCGACAGCAGGCCCATGAGATGCAGGGCGCTGCCGCTCTCCTTGCAGGCGCGGATGGCGGTCAGGTAGGCGGCATTGTCAAAAAACGTGCCGTCCTCAATGGCTTGGCTGATTTTGGGCAGGTCCTGGAAAACCACCCGGCCGGCACCGATGTTGGTGTGCCCTACCTCGCTGTTTCCCATCTGCCCCTCGGGCAGACCCACGTCAAGGCCGGAGGCCTCCAGTTGGCAAAAAGGATACTGGGAGAAGAGATAGTCCAGCTGGGGGGTGGCGGCGGCTTGGACCGCGTTGCCCGGGATATCCTCTCCCAGGGCGAACCCGTCCATGATGATAAGTGTCGTCGGCGTTTTCATAAAACCTTTCCCTCGGTTCCCGGAGCCGTTGCTCCGATGGGTTCATATAGTCAGTCTTGGTTGGCGGTCTGAATGATCTGCAGGAATTTTTCCACGTCCAGGGCGGCGGTGCCGATGAGGCCCCCGTCCACGTCCTCCTGCTCCAGCAGGGCGCCGGCGTTGTTCTCGTTCATGGAGCCGCCGTATTGGATGGTGGTGGAGCGGGCGATCCGGGCCCCGTAGAGCTTCCGCAGCACGCCGCGGATGGCGGAGCAGACCGCGCCGGCCTGTTCCGGCGTGGCGGTGTTGCCGGTGCCGATGGCCCAGATGGGCTCGTAGGCGATGACCACCCGGCGCATCTGCTCGGGGCTGACCCCGGCCAGCGCGGCTTTGAGCTGGTAGGAGATAAACTCCAGCGTGACGCCCAGCTCCCGCTGCTCCAGGGCTTCCCCGACGCAGAGGATGGGGCGCAGCCCGGCGTCCAGGGCGGCGTGGATCTTTTTGTTGATGATCAGGTCGCTCTCTCCGAAGAGCGTCCGGCGTTCACTGTGGCCGATGATGACGTATTTTACGTCCAGCTCGGCCAGCATGGCGGCGGAGACCTCTCCGGTGAAGGGACCACTGGTTTGCCAGTGGAGGTTTTGCGCACCCACGGCGACCCGGCTGTCTTTCAGGATCTTCACCGCAGCGGGAATGTCCACAAAGGGGACACACAGGACGATGCTGCACCGCTTGACCCGGGGCAGAGCGCTCTTCAAGCGCTCTGCAAAGACCTTGGTCTCTCCGGGGGTTTTGTTCATCTTCCAGTTCCCGGCGATGATGGTTTTACGATATTTTCTGTTCATGGGTGCTCGGCTCCTCCTGCCTGTCATTTGTCTGCCAGGCAGGCGATGCCGGGGAGGGCCAGCCCTTCCAGAAACTCCAGGGAGGCGCCGCCGCCGGTGGAGATGTGGGTGAGCTTGCCGGCCAGACCGCTCTTTTCCACGGCGGAGGCGGAGTCACCGCCGCCGACGATGGTGATGGCGTCGGCCTGCTCGGCCATGGCGGCGGCCACGGCGTTGGTGCCGGCGGCAAAGGCGGGGAACTCAAACACGCCCATGGGGCCGTTCCAGATCACGGTGCCCGCGCCCTGGATGGCCTGGGTGAAGTCCTCTACGGTCTTGGGGCCGATGTCCATGCCCATGAGGTCGTCGGGGAAGTGGTCGGGGTCCACCAGGACGGGGGCGGCATCGGCGGCAAACTCCTTGGCGGCGATGTTGTCCTGGGGCAGCAGCAGCTTCACGCCCATTTCCTGGGCCTTTTCGATCATCTCCCGGGCAAAGTCCACGTGCTCGGCGTCCAGCAGGGAGGTGCCGATCTGCTTGCCTCTGGCGGCCTGGAAGGTGTAGGACATCCCGCCGCCGATGAGGATGGTGTCGGCCTTGGTCAGCAGGTTGTTGATCACGCCGATCTTGTCCGAGACCTTGGCACCGCCCAGAATGGCCACCAGGGGCCGCTTGGGATCGTTGAGGGCCTTGCCCATGAAGCTCAGCTCTTTCTCCACCAGCAGGCCGGCCACCGAGGGCAGGTAGTGGGAGACGCCCTCTGTGGAGGCATGGGCCCGGTGGGCCGCGCCGAAGGCGTCAAAGACAAAAATATCTGCCAGGGAAGCCAGTTCCCGGGAAAACTCGGGGTCGTTCTTCTCCTCTTCCAGGCGGAAGCGGAGGTTTTCCACCAGCACCACCTGGCCGGGCTGGAGGGCGGCGCACTGGGCCTTGGTATCCGGCCCCACCACGTCCTTGGTCAGGGGCACGGGGATGCCCAGCAGTTTTTCCAGGTGGTCCCGGGCAGAGAACAGGGACAGCTCCTGCTTCCACTGGCCGTGGGGACGGCCCATGTGAGACAGGAGGATCACGGCGGCGTTGTGCTCCAGCAGATAGCGGATGGTGGGCAGGGTAGACACGATGCGGGTGTCGTCGTGAATGACTCCGGTGGCCTTGTCATGGGGAACGTTGAAGTCACAGCGCAGGAGGATCTTTTTCCCGGAGACGTCGATGTCCCGGATGGTCTTCTTGTCATAATTCATCAGAAAAGCCCCTTCATTTCAGATTGATCGGCGTTCCGTCCGGGAAGGTCCCTCCCTGGGGGAGGGGTGGTTACTGGCCCGGCAAGAGAAGACGGCGACGCCTACATGTCTCCAGTGCCGCGCAGCTGGGGAAAGCCCAGTTGGCGCAGTGCCTCATAGGTCAAAACAGCGACAGAGTTTGCCAGATTCAGGCTGCGGGCCTCCGGCCGCATGGGGATGCGGATGCAGCGCTGGGCGTGGGCCTGGCGGAACCAGGCGGGCAGCCCGGCGGTCTCCTTTCCGAAGAAGAGCCAGCACCCGTCCCGGAAGGCGGCCTGGGCATAGTCCTGGGGCGCCTTGGTGGTGGCCAGCCAAAGGTCCGTGATGTCGTTTTTGCGGAAAAGGTCCTCTAAGCTATCATAGACCCGCAGGTCTACCATGTGCCAATAATCCAGGCCGGCGCGCTTCACCGCCCGGTCGCTGATGTCAAAGCCCAGCGGGCGGACCAGGTGCAGGCGGCTGCGGGTGGCGGCGCAGGTACGGGCAATGTTGCCGGTGTTCATGGGGATCTCAGGCTCCACAAGGACGATGTTCAGCATGGATCTGTTCTCCTCGCTCCTTGATAGACAGACAAACTGTCGTGATGGTACAGCTTGCATTTTACTGCAAGACAGGAAAAAATTCAATATAAACCGGGAAAAGTGCAGAAAATTAAGCGGTTTCCTCAAAAAAAAGGTGCGAAATTTGGTAAATTCAGCTTGTCGCACAAACACGGAATGGTGAAAAAATGCAGGAATCCTGTCTTTTTCGGAGAATTGACGGGCCGTTCCGCTCTGCCCCAGGAGACCGGCGGCGGGCAGGTCCGTCAAAGCAGGACGACAAACCCGCCACGCTGCGTCCCCGACACGGACTGCCGCAGCGGAGATCCCAAGAGAAACGCGGGGCGGCCAGAAAAAGCCGCCCCGCTGTGCTGGGTCCGCTCTGCGGAAGGGGGGAGGGATCTCGGCCCTTGTACCGGGCATACCGCGACAGGGCCGCAGCCATGGGGCCAGGGGTATTTTTTCCTGCCGCGCAGAGACCGGAGAGCCCTTGCGAAATTGTGTTGAAAAGACAGGCCCTTGGTGCTATAATACACAGTTACATTAGACTTTTTTTCAACCATCAAACGGAGTCTGAGACAACGTGCAAATGGGTGTAAGAAAAACATAGAGAAAGGGAGAAAGCCTTGCAAAGCAAGGGTTTCTGGACAGGTATCAGACAACATGAAATTAGGAATCGTAGGTCTGCCCAACGTGGGCAAGAGCACCCTCTTCAACGCCATCACCAACGCCGGGGCAGAGTCTGCCAACTACCCCTTCTGCACCATCGACCCCAACGTGGGCATGGTGACCGTCCCCGACGCCCGCCTGGACCGGCTGGCAGAGATCTACAACCCGAAGAAAAAGACCCCGGCTGTGATCGAGTTCGTGGACATCGCCGGTCTGGTGAAGGGGGCCTCCAAGGGCGAGGGCCTGGGCAACAAGTTCCTGGCCAACATCCGGGAGACCGATGCCATCGTCCATGTGGTGCGCTGCTTTGACGACAGCAACATCGTCCATGTGGAGGGCAGCTGCGACCCCGCCCGGGACATCGGCATCATCGACCTGGAGCTGGTCATGGCCGACCTGGAAATGGTGGAGCGGCGCATCGACAAGGACACCAAGGCGGGCAAGGGTGACAAAAAATTCCTCTACTCGGCCGAGGTCTTCAAGGGCCTGCGGGACTGGCTCAACGAGGGCAAGTCCGCCCGCAGCTATCCCTGTGAGGAGGAGGAGCGGGAGATCCTGCACACCGCCGACCTGCTCACCCTCAAGCCCGTCATCTTTGCGGCCAACATGGACGAAGATGGGTTCAAGAACCACGAGGACAACCCCTATTATCAGGCTGTGGTAAAGGCCGCCCAGGACGAGGAGGCCCAGGTGATCCCCATCTGCGCCAACGTGGAGGCGGACATCGCCGCCATGGACCCCGAGGACCGGGCCATGTTCCTGGAGGACCTGGGTGTGGAGCAGTCCGGTCTGGACCGGCTCATCCAGGCCAGCTATACCCTGCTGGGCCTCATCTCCTACCTCACCTGCGGCGAGGACGAGTGCCGGGCCTGGACCATCACCCGGGGGACCAAGGCCCCCAAGGCCGCCGGCAAGATCCACACCGATTTCGAGCGGGGCTTCATCCGGGCCGAGGTGGTCTCCTTTGCCGACCTGGATGCCTGCGGCGGCTCCATGACCGCCGCCAAGGAGAAGGGGCTGGTCCGCTCCGAGGGCAAGGAGTATGTGATGCAGGACGGCGACGTGGTCCTGTTCCGGTTCAATGTCTGAGCGGAAGAACGTACTCATCACCGGGGCCTCCCGGGGCATCGGCGCGGCGGCAGCCCGCCTGTTCGCCCGCCGGGGCTGGGGGGTAGGCGTGGGCTTCCACACCGCCCGGGACCGGGCCGAGGCCGTGGCCGCAGAGCTGCGGGTGCTGGGGGTCCCGGCGGAGATCTATCCCTGCGACGTGGCCCGTCAGGCGGACGCGGCGGGGATGGTGGCAGATTTCCTGCAAACCTTCGGGACCATCGACGCCCTGGTGTGCAACGCCGGCATCGCCCGGCAGGAGCTTTTCACCGACATCACCCTGGAAAGCTGGCGGGAGATGCTGGGCGTGAACCTGGACGGCGTGTTCCACTGCTGTCAGGCGGCCCTGCCCGCCATGATCCACCGCAAGCAGGGGAGGATCATCACCCTCTCCTCCATGTGGGGGCAGGTGGGCGGCTCCTGCGAGGTGGCCTATTCTGCGGCCAAGGCGGGGGTCATCGGCCTGACCAAGGCCCTGGCCAAGGAGGTGGGGCCGTCGGGGATCACCGTCAACTGCGTGGCCCCGGGGGTCATCGAGACGGAGATGAACCGTCAGCTTTCCCCCGAGACCAAGGCGGCTCTGGCCGAGGAGACCCCTCTGGAACGGCTGGGGACCCCGGAGGACGTGGCGGAAGCCATCTGGTTTCTGGCCTCGGAGGCGGGGCGCTTTTTTACCGGTCAGGTCCTGGCGCCCAACGGGGGTTGGGTGGTCTGAATCCTGAGAATTCAAAAATTGTTCATATTTTCCCGTAGATTCTGACGGCAAAGTGGCGTATGCTTAAAGAAGAAAGGGAGGTGGTGCCGTTGGCGAATCACAACGCCCATACCTACTTCGGTCAGCAGGTGCTGGAGCAGCTGCCCACAGACCTGAAGAAGCTCTGCACCGAGGATCAGCCTGTGTTTCAGTTGGGCCTGTATGGCCCCGATCCTTTGATCTTTTCCTTCCTGACGAAAAAGATCTCTGACCGGCTGCACAAGCGGTGGCGGGAGGAATCTTTGCCCGACCTGGCACAAGCCATTCGGACAGGGAGCTCCACCGCCCGCAGCTTTGCGGCGGGGTATATCCTGCATCAGATCTTGGACGACACCGTCCATCCGGTCATCTACAGCTGGATGGACGAGGGTTCTTCCCACTTCCGGGTGGAGATCGCCCTGGACCTGCTCCTGATCGGGGAGCGGCGTCGGGTCAATCCCCCCAAGATCCGGACCGAGGGGAGAGGACGCACCGCCGTGGCGGCCTCGTCGGTGCTCAAGCCCATGGGGCCCCGGCAGTATTTGTCCGGCCTGCTGTGCATGGCCACGCTGAGCAACTGCTTCTGCGGGCCCGGCCGTCCGGCTGCCAGTGGCATCCGCGCCCGGGAAAAGACCCAGGCACGGGAGCTGCGGGATCGCATGGAGGCCCAGGTCGTCCCGGCCGCCCGGGAGCTGGAGAGCCTGTTGGTCCAGACCGTCAGTAGATAAGGGCAGAAAAAACCGCGCACCGTTCCAACTGTTTTTGGAGCGATGCGCGGCTCTTTTTTGATCCATTTTGATGGAACGCTGCCGAACATAAAAAAAGTAAGAGGTTCTTTTACAAGAACCTCTTACTTGGCACGCCAGGAGGGACTCGAACCCCCAACCCTCAGAACCGGAATCTGATGCGCTATCCATTACGCCACTGGCGCAGAGAGAGCAACCTCAAGCTGCCAAACCATTATAGCAAAGAGCAGGTGGGATGTAAAGGGGAAAAGTGACGAAAAACACGCCCTTTTCCTGGCAGAAATCCTCAAAAAAACCGGAACGGGGCCTTTGCGCCCGGCCGGGTTCCATGATAAAATAGGGTAGATAATTTGAACCCTATCCCATGGAAAACCGAAAGGAGAATCGACCGTGAGCTTTTCGTTCCACGTTCCCACCAACCTGGTCTTCGGCCAGGGCGCCATCCAGAAGCTGCACAAGCAGCGCCTGCCGGGCAAGAAGGCCCTCATCGTCATTTCCAGCGGCAAGTCCACCCGGGCCAACGGCTACCTGGACATCGTCCAGGACCAGCTGACCCAGGCCGGCGTGGCCTATGCCGTGTTCGACAAGATTTTGGCCAACCCCGTCCTGGACAACGTCATGGACGGCGCAGCCTGCGCCCGGGAAAACGGCTGTGACTTCGTGCTGGGCCTGGGCGGCGGCAGCAGCATCGACGCGGCCAAGGCCATTGCCATGATGGCCCCCAACGAGGGCAACTATTGGGACTACATCTACGGCGGCACCGGCGGCGGCCAGAAGATGAAGAACAAGCCCCTGCCCATCGTGGCCATCCCCACCACCGCCGGCACCGGCACCGAGCTGGATGCCTGGACCATCGTCACCAACGAGGCCACCAACGAGAAGATGAGCGGCGGCAACAAGAACACCTTCCCCGTCCTGGCCATCGTGGACCCGGACTTCATGCTCTCCGTGCCCCCCAAGTTCACGGCCTACCAGGGCTTCGACGCCCTCTTCCACTCCACGGAGTCCTATATCAATAAGAACAACAACCTCATGCGGGACATGCTGGCCCTGAAGGCCATTGAGTCCGTGGGGCAGAACCTGGCCACCGCCTGCGCCGACGGCCAGAACGTCCAGGCCCGGGAAAAGGTCGCCTTCGGCAGCAGCATGTCCGGCATGGTCATGAGCGTGGACAACCTCTGCTCCGAGCATTCCCTGGAGCACCCCCTGTCGGCCTACCACCACGAGGTGGCCCACGGCGCGGGCCTGATCATGATCAGCCGGGCCTATTACACCCACTTCGTCAAGCACTGCCCGGAGCTTCACGACCGCTTCATCGACATGGCCAAGGCCATGGGCAAGACCGACGCCAAGGAGCCTATGGACTTCGTCACCGCTCTGGTGGACCTGCAGAAGGCCTGCGGCGTGGACCAGCTGAAGATGTCGGACTACGGCATCACCCCCGAGGAGTTCCCCAAGTTTGTGGAAAACGCCCGCAGCACCATGGGCATCCTCTTCAAGCTGGACCGTCTGACCCTGTCCGACGAGGACCTGATCCAGATCTATACCGACTCCTATCGGTAACCGTTGGCGCCCGGCCTGCCCGTCGGGAGCCTGCCTTTGTTGAGACAGCCCGCCGGACGGCGGGCTGTCTTCCCATTCCGGGGCCATCCGGCCCGCACAGAACCAGAGAAGAGAGAACGGGGGAGAGACCGTGAGATTGCTTTGGGTTACCGGCGGCTTCGCCCTGGCCGCCCTGCTGGGCGTCTACCTTCCTTGGACGGCCTGGGTCCTTCCGGTGGGCATCGGGTGTCTGGCCGCCAGCCTGGTGTGCCGGCTGGCGAAACGGTGGCCGCCGCTGCGGCGGCTCCTGTTTGGCGCGGCGGCGGCGCTGCTGTGGCTGACGGCTTACGGCGCGCTGGTCCTCAGCCCGGCCCAGGCGATGGCCTGCCGCACCGTCCGCCTGGAGGCCGTGGTGACCCAGTGGCCCCAGGAGACCGAACACGGGGTGACCATCCCCGTGAAGGCCGGCGAGGGGGACGGACGCAAGTGCGCCGCCCGGTTTTTCGGCGGCAAAGACTTGGCGGACCTCCGTCCGGGAGACCGCTTTTCCTGCGTGGCCTACTGCACCCCGGCAAACCGCATCCGGGGAAAAGAGACCTTATATTATGCCGGGAAGGGGGTCCAGCTGCACCTGAAAGGCTACGGCGAGGTGACCGTGGACCGCTGCGAGGGCATCCCCCTGCGGTACGCGCCGGCCTATCTGGCCCAGGAGATCCGCCAGCTGCTGGACCGCCTGTATCCTCCGGACCAGGCGGGCTTTCTCCAGGCCCTGCTCACTGGCGAGAAAAGCGGCCTGGAGGAGCGCGCCCAACACCAGTTCAACCGGGTGGGCCTGAGCCATGTGGTGGTCATTTCCGGCCTGCATGTGACCTTCCTGGTGGGTTTCCTCACCTTGTTCCTGAATCCCAGGCGGAACCTGACCTTGGGGGTTCTTCTGGTCGTTCTGGTGGGCTTTTGCCTGATGACCGGCAGCGCGCCGGGCACGGTGCGGGCCACCATCCTCTGCATCCTCTCCCTGCTGGCCCCGCGGCTGGGACGGGAATATCACGCGGTGACCGGCCTGTGCGCGGCGCTGCTGTTCCTGCTGGCCTTGAATCCTTATAGCGTGGCCGACGCCGGCCTGCAATTCTCCTTCCTCTCCACTCTGGGCATTCTCCTCTTTGGACAGCGGTGGGAGCGGGCGTGGAGCGAACCGCTGCCCCGGCGTCTGCGGCCCGTGCTTCGTCCGGTGCTGGGGGTGGTGGCCATCAGCCTGAGCGCCATGGTGTTCACGGTCCCGCTGTCAGCGCTGTATTTCGGGCGCTTTGCGCTGGCCGCGCCGGTGGCGAACCTGATTACAGGTTGGTCGGTGACCGCAGCCTTTGTGGGCGGCGCGCTCTCGGTGGCTGCCGGGGCGCTGTGGCTGCCGCTGGGGGAGTTCCTGGCGGCGGTGGTGGGCCTGCCCATCCGCTTTTTCCTGTGGTTTGCCCAGCAGGCCAGCCGGTGGAGTCTGGCGTCTCTGGATCTGACCCAGGGGTACTACGCCCTCTGGCTGCTGTTTGCCTACGGGGTCGTGCTGCTGGTCCTGCTGTGGCCCGGCAAGGGCAAGCGGCCGGTCCTTCCGGTCTGTGCCTGTGTGGCGACCTTCTGCCTGTCGGCGCTGCTCACAGCCCGGACCACCCAGCGGCAGGATCTGATCCTGACGGTGCTGGACGTGGGCCAGGGCCAGAGCGTGGCGGTGACCTCGGGCCGGACCCGGGCCCTCATCGACTGCGGCGGCACCCTGGACCCGGGGGACACGGCGGCCACCTATCTCCAGTCCACCGGCAGCAGCGTGCTGGACCTGCTGGTGCTGACCCATTTCCACGAGGACCATGCCGGGGGCGTGCCGGAGCTGCTGGACCGGCTGACGGTCCGCGCCATCGCCGCGCCGGATGTGGACCCGGACGATCCACTGCGCCAGACCATTGAGGAAAAAGCCAAGGCCCAGGGGATCCCCCTTTATTTCATCAAAGAGACCAGCCAGACGACCTTGGGAGAGGTCCAACTGACCCTCTACGAGCCTCAGGGAGGGGAGGGCGACGCCAACGAGCGCTGCCTGTCGGTGCTGTGCGCTCTGGAGGACTGGCAGGCCCTCATCACCGGCGACCTGCCTGCCACGGGGGAGGACCTTCTGGTGGCCCGAAAGGACCTGCCCGACGGGGAACTGCTGGTGACCGGCCACCACGGCTCCCGCACCTCCACCGGCCAGCGGCTGCTGGAGGTCTTTCGGCCCGAGACGGCGGTGATCTCCGTGGGCCACAATTCCTACGGCCACCCCGCGCCGGAGACTTTGACCCGGCTGGAACAGGCCGGCACAACGGTGTACCGCACCGACCACCACGGCCGGGTGACGGTCACGCAAAACAGGGAGGAACCAACATGGCAAAACAACGGCAGCCCAGCGCCGACAGCAGTCAGGCCGCCTACCGAAAGCTGAAACAGGACCTGTCCCAGGGAACGCCCGGGGTCCTCTATCTCTTCCACGGGGAGGAGACCTATCTGCGGGACTACTACCTGGACCGGCTGCGGCAGACCCTCATCCCCAAGGGGATGGAGGAGTTCAACCACCACCTGCTTCCGGGCAAAAACCTCACCGTCCAGCGGCTGGGAGAGATCGTGGACGCCCTGCCCATGATGAGCCAGCGGACCATGGTGGTGGTGCAGGACTACGACCTCTTCAAAGCGCCGGAGGCCGAGCGCAGCGCCATGGTCCAGCTGCTGGCCGACCTGCCCGACTACTGCTGCCTGGTCTTTGTGTACGACATCATCCCGTACAAGAGCGACGCGCGGATGAAGAAGCTGGCCGGGGTGATCAAGGAGCGGGGACAGGTGGTGAAGTTCGCCCGCCAGGGACAGAGCGATCTGGTGGATTGGATCGGCCGCCGGTTCCGGGCCTTGGACCACGACATCGACACGGCAGACGCGCAGTATCTGATCTTCCTGTGCGGCGACCTCATGAACGGCCTCATCTCGGAGATCGGCAAGATCGGAGCCTATGCCAGGCAGCGCCGGGTCACCCGAGAGGACATCGACGCGGTGGCCATCCCCATCATCGACGCGGTGGTCTTTCAGATGACCGACGCCCTCACCCGGAAGCAGATGGACCGGGCCTTGTCCGTGCTGGCCGACCTGCTGCGGATGCAGCAGCCCCCCATCCTGATCCTGGCGGCCCTGGGCAAGCACCTGCGCCAGCTCTACAGCGCCCGGGTGGCTCTGGAGGCCGGGGAGGGGAGCCGGTGGCTCATGGACCTGTGGGGGATGCGCTCGTCCTATCCCGCCCAGAAGCTGATGGAGGGCGCCCGCCGCCACGGCCTGGACTGGTGCCGCCATGCCATGACCCGGTGCGCGGAGACCGACCTGGCCATGAAGTCGGTGGCCGGCGCGGACAGCAAGGACCTGCTGGTGTCCCTGGTGTTGGAGCTGGCGTCGGGAGGAAGCGCATGTTAAAGATCCGGGAGGCCATCGTGGTGGAAGGCCGCTATGACAAAAACACCCTGTCCCAGCTGGTGGACGCCGTCATTCTGGAGACCCACGGGTTCGGGATCTACAAGGACCGGGAGACCCTGGCCCTGCTGCGGCGGCTGGGGGAGAAGCAGGGGCTGATCGTCCTCACCGACAGCGACGGCGCGGGGTTCCAGATCCGCAATTACCTCAAAAGCGCCCTGCCCCCGGATCAGGTCAAGCACGCCTACATTCCCGACCGGAAGGGCAAGGAGCGGCGCAAACGCCAGCCCGGCAAGGCAGGGCTGCTGGGGGTGGAGGGGATGTCTCCCGCTGTGCTGGAACATGTCCTGCGCCGGGCCGGTGCGACCATCCTCTCGGAGGGATCCGGAAAGGCCCCGTCCGGCGGGCTGACCAAGGCGGACCTGTTCGCCTGCGGCCTGACCGGAGGCGAGGGCAGCCGGGAAAAACGGCAGAAGCTGCTGCGGCATCTGGACCTGCCCGCCCACCTGACCCCCAACGCCATGCTGCCCATTCTCTCGGCGCTCTATGACCGGCAGACCCTGCTGGAGGAGATCAAAAAGCTGTGACGCAGGTCACACAGATTTGCAAAAAAACCACAAAATATATAGGAAAATGGGGTTTACAACGTACCAGATATGGTGTACAATAAACTCGTTCCAAGAACAGAACAACCCCCTGATTTCAGTTCAAATAGTTCAATTTCACACTCTGGAAACAGAGAACAATGTATGGAGGAATATAATATGAGCAAGTATGTTTGCAGTGTTTGCGGTTATGTACACGAAGGCGATCAGCCCCCCCAGGAGTGTCCTCAGTGC
>CAKTSK010000007.1 GCA_934597725.1 uncultured Eubacteriales bacterium | reverse complement strand
CTATTTCTATCCCACCGACGTGCTGGTCACCGGCTATGACATCATCTTCTTCTGGGTGGCCCGGATGATCTTCTCCGGCTGCGAGCAGACCAAAAAGACCCCCTTCCACACCGTCTTCATCCACGGCCTGGTCCGGGACGACCAGGGCCGGAAGATGTCCAAGTCCCTGGGCAACGGCATCGACCCCCTGGAGATGGCCGAGAAGTACGGCGCCGACGCCCTGCGCTTCAACCTCGTCACCGGCAACTCCCCCGGCAACGACATGCGCTTCTACACCGAGCGGTGCGAGGCCATGCGGAACTTTGCCAACAAGATCTGGAACGCCTCCCGGTTCCTCATGATGAACCTGACCATCGAGGACAACGCCCTGCCGGAGAAGCTGGAGCTGGAGGACAAGTGGATCCTCTCCAAGCTCAACACCGTCATCGCCGAGGTCACCGAGAACATGGACCACTATGAGCTGGGGGTGGCCGCCCAGAAGATTTATGACTTCATCTGGGACACCTATTGCGACTGGTACATCGAAATGACCAAAGCCCGCCTCCAGGGCGACGACCCCGCCGCCAAGGAGCAGGCCCAGCGGGTGCTGTGCTACGTCCTGACCGACATCCTCAAGCTGCTGCACCCCTTCATGCCCTTCATCACCGAGGAGATCTGGCAGGCCCTGCCCCACGAGGCGGGCAACGAGGTCAAGTTCCTCATGCTCCAGAGCTGGCCCCAGCGCCGGGACGACCTGGCTTTCCCCCAGGAGGAGAAGGCCGTGGAGATGCTCATGGACGCCGTGAAGGCCGTCCGCACCCGCCGGGCGGAGATGAACGTGCCCCCCTCCAAGAAGGCCCACCTCACCATCGCCACCCTGGAGCAGGACACCTTCGCCGCCGGCATCCCCTTCCTCAAGCGGCTGGGCTACGCCAGCGACGTCACCGTCACCGGCCCCGCCGGCCTGGGCAGCGACAAGGAGGAGGCCGCCAAGGGCGTGGTCATCGTCATCACCCATGTGGCCCGCATCGGGATGCCCCTGGCCGAGCTGGTGGACCTGGAAAAGGAAAAGGCCCGCCTGGCCAAGGAGCTGAAAAAGAACAAGGGCGAGCTGGAAAAGCTCACCAACAAGCTCTCCAACCCCGGCTTCCTGAACAAGGCCCCCGAGAACGTGGTCAAGGCCGAGCAGGAGCGGGCGGAAAAGCTGGCCGCCCTCATCACCAAGCTGGAAGAACAGGCGGCCTCGCTGTAACCCTGGGCGCGGCCCACAGAACAACCAGAACCCATACGGATCAAAAAGGAACGGAGCGCTGCCGTTCCTTTTTGACATTCTGCCCCCTCTCCCCGGGCCTGCGCGCAGAGGCCCACCCGAAAAAAACAGCAAATTTTTTTCCCGATCCTGTAAGAAAACCGCCCTCTGGATCGTTATATAGATAGGAGCGTGGGAGTTGAGATGCTAATGCTACTGCTGGCCTCCCTGGAAGCAGAGGAGGAACGGGCGGCCCTGACCGCGTTTTACCGGGCCCACAACGACGGCCTGTTCCGCTATGCCCTGTCGCTGCTGCGGAACCCCTCCCTGGCGGAGGAAGCCCTCAGCGCGGCCTGGGTCAAGTGCCTGGAACACCGGGAGACCTTTTTCTCCGCGCCCCCGGAAAAGCGGCTGGGGTGGATGGTCGTGGTGGTCAAGCACACGGCCCTGTCCCTGCACAAAAAGGAGGCCCGCCACGGGTCCGTGGAGGAGCTGCCCTGGGAGCCCGTCGCACCGGCCACCCAGGACCCCCAGCACCGGCAGGGACACCAGGACATCGTCCGGATGATCCGCGCCATGCCGGAACAGTACCGGACGGTGTTAGAACTGAAATTCCTCCGGGAGTGGAACAGCCAACAGATCGCCAACGCCACAGGACTGACGGTGAACGCGGTCAACACCCGCATCAGCCGGGGGCGCAAGCTGCTCCAGGAGGCGCTGCGAAAGGAGGGATATGGCGATGTCTGAGCAGTTGACTGAACAGCAGCAGATCCGCCGGGCGCTGCTGCAGGCGGCAGAGGAGGAGTACCGGGAGGCCCTGGCCGAGGTGCCCGCTGCGCCGCCCTTTTCCGCCCGATACCGCAGATGGGAGCGGAGATTCCTCCGGGACCCCTTCTCTGCGGGGAAGTCCGCCGCCCGCCTGCCGTGGCAGCGCGTACTCCGGTCGGCGGCCTGTTTTCTGGTGACGCTGTCCGTGGTGTTTGTGTCGGTGGTCATGGTCTGCCCGGGTGCGCGGGCGGCGATGATCCGCTGGGTGATCCAGGAGGAAGAGGATCATATCGTTTACAACTTTGAAGGAAGCATCCCCGACGAACCGCTCGGACAATGGGAACCGACCTATTTGCCTACAGGGTATCGGCAAGGGGAAGTGGTTGACTTTGATGTGATCAAAACAATCTATTATGAAACAGATGACCCGGCCATGACGATTACGTTCAGCTATCAATGGATCGCCAACGGGCAGGGAGAACGGCTGGATCACGAACACCATACCATGAAGGAGATTATTGTCAATGGACGACCGGGACAACTGTTCCAAGCGGAGGACGGTACCAACCATGAAAACATGTTGCTGTGGCTGGATGAAGAAAATAATCGCTCCTTCTTGTTGATGGCTCATCTTCCTTGTGACACGTTGGTGGAAATCGCGAAGAGTGTTTCTATAACAAAATAAAAAATTTTCAAAAATTTTTGAAAATCTTGTAAGAAAATGGCCTTCTGAATTGTTAATAGAGTGAAAGGTGTTTTCAGTGTTTTTTCTGATACCCTTATCAATATTAAGAAAGAAGGATGATTCCAATGAAGACGAAAATCCCCTCAATGTTGCTGGCGGTTGCGCTGATTCTCTCACTGAGTATCAGCGCAGGGGCTGCCGACAACGAAGAACATGCCCCCATGTATGAGTCTGCTGGAAGGTGTACCCCTACACTTAGCTTTTCTGGACGGAATGCAACGTGTATCGCCAGTGTCAAAGCAAATGAAAGTTCTGCAAAAATTACGATAACCATGGTGTTGCACAAGGTTGAGCCTACCGGAGTGATTGTCCGAAAAGCAAAGTGGAGCAACTTGACTGGTACAGGCCGACTGGATGTCAAGAGAACCTATTCCGGCACAGTTGCCAAGAGCAACTACCGCTTATACATCACTGGAACTATCGAGGATAGCACTGGAAGCCACCCGATTAGTGCTAATATCCAAGCCTATTGTCCGTGAGACATTCCGTTATGGGGAAATGATAGTTCAACATTCCAACGAGTTTGCTAAACAATCGTGGAAAGATTTACCTACGACTTGAAAGGAGTTTATGATGAAACGGTTTTTATGTTTTTTGCTACCTCCTCCTCTGATGATCAGCTTTATGATCTCTGGTGCGTGTTTTGGAAGGATATCTTAGGAAAACCAATCCCGTCCACATATACTTTAGGGTAATACACAAGTATAAAGTAACGGCATAAAGAGGTTGATTTCTCATCCCAATCGAAACGCGATCTCTATGAGAAGAGAGCCGGAACCGCTGCTCCGGCTCTCTCCCGAGATGTCTTAGGTTGTTTTCTGTTTTGTCATTCCTTCTGCCCTTTATCGTCGGAGAAAGGAGAATCTCTCATGAAACAATGTAAACGAACCATAGCTGTCCTGCTCTGCCTTGTTCTGCTGCTGAGCACAGCGACCTTCGGTGTCAGTGCGCTTGCGGCTGGGCAGACAGAGGACCCGCCCACACAGGCTATGGAGAACTGTCTCCAACTGGGCCTGCTCTCCGGCTTTCCTGATGGGTCCCTCCGCCCGGAAAATCCCGTGACCCGCGCCCAACTGTGCAAGATGGTCTGGCTGGCGTGGTCTGGCAGCCAGGCCCCGGTGGCCGGTGTGCCTACTGCTTTCCTGGATGGAAACGGACATTGGGCACAGTCCTTTATCGCCGCCTGCCACCGGCAGGGCTTTGTGGCTGGCACAGGCGCCGGGTACTTTTCCCCGAACACGACCGTCACGCTTCTGGAAGGGGCCAAAATGATGCTCACTGCCCTGGGATATGACCCCGCGTGGGAGGGTCTGACCGGCCCGGACTGGGCCGACAACACCGCCGCGCTGGCCAAGCAGACCGGTCTGCTGAAGGGCGTGGACACCCGGTCGGCCCTGACGCGGGCAGATGCTGCCCAACTGCTGTGGAATGGCCTTCATGCCAGCCAGGTGACCTATACCCTTCAAACCATCCCCTCGGAGCAAGGCACACCCACGAAGCAGTGGGTCCGCCAGGAAGAGCCATCTTTGTGGGAGGCCAAGTTCTCTCTCCAGGCCCCGGAGGCCGGGAAGGCGGCCCTTCGGGCCATTGCCCAACTGCTGGGAGAGGAGAAAATGGCGGAGATTTTATCCGGCCAGACCCCTGATGGGTTGGATGACTTGCAGACCGATCAGCTTGATGCGCTGGTCACGGCGCTGGCCGCGCTCCCCACGGAAGACAAAGAGGAAGCCGACACCATCAACGGCCTCATGGACCAGATACACGAAATTTTGTCCTTCCGACTGCCCTGGGAGACCACCCCGGTTACCCCGGCGCTGCTGTTGCAGTTTGTGGAGGACAAGATCATCACCTGCCAGGAGTTGTTGGACCAACCTGTCTTAGACCCGGATACCCTGGACAAGGATGCTGCGACCATGACACCGGAGGAGATCCAGCAAGCCGCCCGCGCCCTGTTGGAAAAACTTCGCCCCTTCTATGCCACGATTCAGGGATCTCTCACCAAGGACAACGCCTACAAGTATTGGTGTCTGTATTGGGATACCATTTTGGCACAGCCTATGCCTGCCAGCTATGTCCCTGGATGAATCCTTCGTCTCCATAGGTGACAGGGGGTCAAAGACCAACAAATCATCCCCGTTTTGACACTGTTATCTTGCCAAAGTAGAAAGAGGCTTGTACATTGTCCGAATCATTGGACATCGGCAGCGTACAGCGTCTCTATCCCGTTCAAATGTCTATTTTCCGTAAGGAATGAAACGTAGAGGAGGTTGCCTTATGAACCAAAAAGGGAAACGAATCCTGATGGGCCTTGTGGCCCTGGTAGTGGTCTTGCTGCTGGCGCTGTGGGGGATCCCCTCGCTCATGCTCGCCGTGGAATCCAACGCCGCCCCCACCAAAGCGGAAGCCGCGCAGCTCATTGCCGACTACCCCGACAGCAGCACCGCCCCGGCAGAAAAAGCGGTTTGCCAAGACCTGATCGCCCTCAAGAAGCAGAACATCCGGGTGTCCCGGATCGCTTCGGCGGAGGGGGACAAGATCGTTTATGAAATGAAGCAGGCCGAAGGCGTGACCACTGAGGTGACCACCTATGTCGACGTGACAAGAGACTGGAACGGCACCCTCTACTACCACACCACCGACGACCAGCAGGGCGAGGGGACCATTCGCGTTCGCCCCTGGGGGAGTGTCCGCATCTACTGAGGGGGATCTTCCGGTTGGAACGGTTGCGGGCAGAAAATTTGTACATCTTTTTTTCGCCAAAGTGTCACAAATGGGGATGCTGATTCGTTTTATCAATAAGAGGGAAAGGGGCAGCCGGTCCGTCGGCTGCCCCTGCTTGGTCTTCTGCGCGAAAAAAGTTTGCTTTTTTTGCCGATTCCTGTGACAAAAGACCCCTGTCCCGCGTTATTATCATAGAGGGAGGTGGGCGCCCATCATGCTCCCCATGCTGCTGACGGTGGTGGAACTTCCGACGGAGAAGGACATCCTGACCCAATTTTACAAAACCCACCAGGCGAACCTGTACCGCTATGCGTTCTGCCTGGTCAAAGACCCCCACCAGGCGGAGGACGTGACCCAGACGGCCTGGCTCCAATGCGTCCGTCATGCCGCGCGCGTGTTCGCCCTGCCGGAGGACAAGCGGCTGGCCTGGATGGTCACGGTGGTAAAACACACCGCCCTGTCCCACCTGCGTACCGCCGGACGCACCATCCCCCTGGAGGAGGGATGGGACCTGCCCGCCCCGGCGGCGGGGGACCCCGGCGGCATCGTCTCTGTCATCCGGGCCATGCCGGAACAGTACCGCACCGTCTTGGAGCTGAAATTTTTATGGGAACTGGAAGACAAGGAGATCGCCCACCGGCTGGGGATGACCCCCACAGCGGTGAGCACCCGCATCTACCGGGGGCGCAGGCTGCTCCAGGAAGCGCTGCGAAAGGAGGGGTATGGAGATGGAGGAACATGAGGAATTGGCCCAAATCCGCCAGGCCTTGCTCCAGGCCAACCTGCTGGACTATGAGGAAGCCCTGACCAAGGCGGAAGAACCGCCGCCCCCCACCGCCGCCCACCGGCGCTGGGAAGCCCGGTTCCTGCGCCGCCCTGCCGCCCGGCGGAACTGGCGGCGGGGTCTGCAAATCGCGGCCTGTGCGGCCCTGACCGTGGTTCTGACCGGCATCGTGTTTTTAGACGCCAACGCCGCCGCCGGCCAGTGGATGACCCGGTGGCTCACCGGCGGGGGCGAGGCCCGGACCACGGAGAAGCTCCGGGGCGAAGCGGCTGCCGGGCAGCCGCAGGTCTGGGCGCCTGTCCATCTGCCGGAGGGATATGAGGAGACCGACCGCCTGGACCAAGGAAACCAGAGACACCTTCGTTACTGCGGCGAGGACCCGGGACTGTGGATCGAATTTTCCTACCAACAGGGGACAGACAGCGGGATGGGGGAACTGGAACAGGAACGCACCACGTCGTCCAGCGTCTATATCAATGGCCACCAGGGCCGCTTCTATCCTGCCGACAGGAAGGACCCCAATCTGCTCCTGTGGTCCGATGCAGAAAACGATGTGTCCTTCTTCCCGGCCTCCTGGCTCCCGGCGGATACCCTGATCGAGATCGCGTCCAGCGTTACCCAGGTCGGGCTGCTGGACCCGTGGGCCTTGACGGCCCTGCCGGCGGGCTATGCCGAAACCGACTATACCGACTGGGGCAGCTCGGTGGAGATCGTTTATCGTGCCGAGGACCCGGCGGAGGAGATCGTGTTCAGCTATATGCTGCTGAAGGAGGGGGCCGGTCTGCGCGGCGAGAAAGGCAGCATGATCCCGGAGCGGGAACGGGTCTCCATCCGCGGCAGCATCGGGCAGGCCCACGCCGCCACCGACGGCAGCCCCAACCTTGTGATGTGGTTTGACGAAGCGGCGGGGTATACCTTCTTGCTCTCCTCCCGGCTGCCGATCGCTGACCTGCTTCCTCTTGCAGAAAGCGCTGCGCTGGTCGAACGATAGCAGGCGAAACGGGACGGAGAAGCGGCAGTTTTCTGTGCTTTGTCGGGCGGCTTTCCGTGGAAGGCTTGAGATAGAAAAAACCAATCAGACCCATTTGATGAAGGAGGGATCTCCCATGACGTATCTGTTGTTTCAACTTGCCGTGGTCCTCGCGTTTGCCTTTGGGGGCCTTGTGCTGATCCGGTCCCAGAGAGACGGGGCCTATCCCCGGGCCCACCCAGGTCTGGGGAAGGGTTGGGTCCTGCTGCTGGCGGCCCTCTGCTTTGTTTGCTTTGCCTACCGGCTGTTTGGCGTGACGGTCTGGCGCCATCTGGTGACCACGGGAGACCCGTCGCTGTTTCAGATCCCGGAGACGCCCCCCTTGCTGGGGCTTGTTCTGGTCCTGCTGCCGCTGGTCGTTCTGGCGCTGACCGGTGTCCTGCTGCTCTGGAAGGGAAGGGACATCCCCAAGACGGGGACCACCGTTGCGCTGCACCGGGCGTGCGGGGTGTCCGGCCTGCTGTGTCTGGTCCTCTCCGTTGTCTGGATGGTGGTGGAGATCGCCCCGGTGATGCAGTTCTATCTGCCCCTGTGACAGGGCCGCAGACCACCGCATCCACGGTCCCATGGGAGGCAGCGGGGCGATCGCCCCGCTGCCTGTGGAAAGACGAGGTTCGTCTTTCTGACGAAAATGGGGGGGTATCTCGTAAAGAAATTGGGGATATGGTATGCTGACGTTGAAGAAAGCAGAAGTTTGACGTCCTGTTTGGAAAGGAGGTTGCTTATGAACCCCCTGCGCGACAAGAAAGGCATCTTTTTTCTCCTGATGGCCTGTGTGGTCCAGGTGTTCATGCTTCTCTCCTGCACCCTTTGGCGGGGCATCATCCTCCCGCCTGTTCCCTGGAAATGCCCGCTTCTGGAGCGGGACTATTGGTTCTGGCTGTTGGATGAATACGTCCCCCCAGTGCCCTATGAGGAGCAGCTTACCAGCCTTTACTACAACCTGGCCCCCTTGCTGCGGGTGCTGCTGCTCGCGGGCCTGATCTGGCTGTTCTGGCGGATATACCGCAAGAGCCGCTGGGGCCTGCTGTGCTTCTTCGGCCTGCTGGCGGTCACCGGCGCGGCCTATCTGCTGCTCATCGCCTGGCTGCGGCAGTACGGCCAGCCCTTCTATCTGTACATGGAGGTGGCCTCTGACAGCTGGCTGCTGGCGGTGGATGTTCTGATCCTCCTGCTGCTCCCCCTGTTCCGACCCAAGGGAAACACGACGCCCGAGACCCTGTCCCCGTGATTCTTGCCGACCCAACGACCACTTGGGGGCGGCCCCTGGCATGGCCGGTCCCCGCCAGTCTGAAAAGGAGGTTCCGCAATGAAACGTAGACCGATCGCCCTGCTGCTCTGCGTGCTGTTGGCCGTTGTCCTGGCCGGCTGCGGCGGAGAGACCAAGACCATAGAGGAACCCGCCGCCGTTCTGGACCCCGCCATCGTCCAGACGCTGGATCTGTCGGACAAGCAGGCCAAGGACTTGGCTTCCAGCATCCAGACCCTGAATTTGACCTCGGAGCAGGAGGACTCCACGCTCCGCGTCATCCAGACCTTTGGCAACGACCGGGAGCTGTATGTGTTCTATGAAGTGACCTTTGCCGACGGCGTTCCGCTTCCCGACCCGGAGGAAGGGAAGCCGTACCCTGCCACATACACCCTCACCGGCCAGGAAGAGAGGAATCAACACAGCACCAGCCAGAGCATGACCCTCCTCTGTGAAGACAACACCTTCACCTATCTCAGCTATTTTCTCCACAGGAAGGGCAGCCCGTGGCCAGAGGGAGAAGTACAGTTTACCATCGAGGGGTTCTCCTATGACCAGGGAGACACTCCCGTCCCGGTAACCGAAGACGTTCACACCCTCACCTGGACGCCCACCAACCAGGGGACCATCCTCTCCGGCGACATTGCAGCAGAGGACGGCACTGTGCTGGGCAATGTTACCCTGTCTCCCTTCTCCCTGATCTTCTCTCTGGATGCTTCCCAGGCAGAGGACTTCTCGCAAGTTGTCGTCAGTACGCGCCTGGTTTACGCTGACGGGACGACCAGCTACCCGGACGGTTCGGTAGCCGGAGGGAGTATCAGCGACCCGCTGCGGGATATTCAGGGCAACAAAGTATTTCGTTCCCCCATAGACATCGCCCAGGTCACCGCCGTGCAGATCGACGGCCACACCGTCACCTTCTGAGCCCTTTCGCCGGGATGGCCTTCTGCGTTGTGCCGCCCCTCTGGGTTTGACAAAATTTTCCACCCCCAAGCAGTATAATCGCCGTGTACCGGACAAGCCGGTACACGGCGATTTTTTTGATCCAATACCCGCGCGAGAAAGGGGCGTTTTCTATGGCTGTCGCCTACACCACCCACAACCGCATCCTGACCGTGGCCCTGTCGGGGGACATCGACCACCACCGGGTCAAGGGATTGCTCCGGGAGGTGGAGGGGGAGATCGATCAGGTCCTTCCTCTCCAGCTGATCGTGGACTGCGCCGGCATCACCTTTATGGACAGCTCCGGCATTGCCGTCCTGCTGCGCCTGTGGCAGCGGATGCAGGAGCTGGAAGGGACCATCCAGGTGACCGGCCTGCCCGACCAGCCCGCCCGGGTCCTCCGGGCGGCGGGGCTCCAGCGGCTGATCCCGCTGGCAGAAAGGAGCGATACATAATGCCTACCATCCAGTATACCAACCAGGTCTGCCTCACCTTTCCCTCCCGGTCGGCCAACGAAGCCTTTGCCCGGGCCGCCGCCGCGGCCTTTGCCGCCCAGCTGGACCCCACCCTGGACGAGCTGGGGGACGTCAAGACCGCCGTGAGCGAGGCGGTGACCAACGCCATCGTCCACGCCTACCCGGAGACCCTGGGAAAGGTGGAGCTGAAGCTGCGTCTGTACCCCGGCAACCAGCTGGAGATCCTGGTCCGGGACTGGGGGGTGGGCATCCCGGACGTGGAGCAGGCCCGCACCCCGCTCTTTACCACCGGCAACCAGGAGCGCTCGGGCATGGGCTTTACCATCATGGAGAGCTTTATGGACACCGTCAAGGTCCGCTCCCGGCCCGGCAAGGGGACCACGGTGACCATGCGGAAGCGCTTTGCCCTGCGGGTGGGAGGCGGGGCGTGAATCCTGACCACACCCGCGCCCTGCTCCGGGCGGCCCAGAAGGGCGACCGGGCGGCCTGCGGCCAGCTGGTGGAGGAGAACCAGGGGCTGATCTGGAGCCTGGTGCATCGCTATGCCCGGAAGGGGATGGACAGCGAAGACCTGTATCAGTTGGGCTGCCTGGGGTTCCTCAAGGCCGTCCAGGGCTTTGACCTGGACTACGGCACCCAGTTCTCCACCTACGCCGTGCCCAAGATCGCCGGAGAGATCCGGCGGTTTCTCCGGGACGACGGCATGATCCGGGTGGGCCGGGGCAAGCGGGAGCAGGCGCTGCGCCTGCACAAGGCCCGGGAGGACCTGCAAGCCCGGCTGGGCCGGGACCCGGCCCTGTCGGAGCTGGCCCAGGCCACCGGCATGACCCCGGAAGAGATCGCCGCCGCCGATCTGGCCGCCGCTGCGGTGATCTCCCTGCAAGCCGAATCCGGTGAGACCGGGCTGGCGCTGGAAATGGTGGTGGGCAGCGAATCCCCGGAGGAGGGGATGGTGGAGACCGTGGCCCTGCGCACGGCCATCGACCGGCTGCCGGAGCGGGAGCGCAAGCTGATCCTCCTGCGCTACTACAAGGGGCTGACCCAGGACAAGACGGCCCGGGTCCTGGGCATCAGCCAGGTCCAGGTGTCCCGGCTGGAAAAGAAATGCCTGCAGATCCTGCGCCGGGAGCTGGAGGATTAGAGGCTCTGCCAGGCGGCGTCGTCCACCACGCGGTCAGCCTGGCCCACCTGCTGCCAGGAAAAGGTCTCTATGAGATCATAGGGCGACACCGGCCGGGGCCGGGGCAGCAGCCCCGCCACATAGCCCAGAAAGCCCACCAGCTTTTCCGGCGTGGTGTGGGTTCGCAGATAGCCCATGTCCAGGTCCCGGTCCCGCTTGGACAGCCGCCGCCCGTCGGGGCTGAGGAGGAGGGGCAGGTGGCAGTAGGTGGGCACGGGATAGCCCAGCTGTTCCAGCAGCCAGATCTGCCGGGGGGTGGAGGAGAGCAGGTCCTGCCCCCGGACCACCCGGTTGATGCCCATGGCGCCGTCGTCCGCCGCCACGGCCAGCTGATAGGCATAGACCCCGTCGGACCGGCGGAGGATGAAATCCCCGCAGTCCCGGTCCAGCCGTTCCGACCGGGGGCCGAAGTTGCCGTCCACAAAGGAGACGGTCTCCGCCGGGACGGCCACCCGCCAGGCGGGAGCCCGGCCCGCCGCCTGACGGGCGGCGGCTTCCTCGGCGGTCAGGTGCCGGCACCGGCCTGAGTAGACCCTGGCCCCGTCCGAGGCGTGGGGCGCGGAGGCGGCCAGCAGCTCCTTCCGGCTGCAATAGCAGGGGTAGACCAGCCCCCGGCGGGCCAGGTGGTCAAAGGCGGCCTGATAGTGGGCGGTGCGGCGGCTCTGGCAATAGGTGGGGTCTCCCGGCTGCCAGCCCAGGTCCCAGTCCAGGCCCAGCCAGCGCAGGTCGTCGGCCAGCTGGGGCAGGTAGGACGCCTTGCACCGGTCCGGGTCCAGGTCCTCCATCCGCAGCAGGATCTCGCCCCCCAGGCTGCGCACGTCCAGCCAGGCCAGCAGGGCGGCAAAGAGGTTGCCCAGGTGCATCCGGCCGCTGGGGCTGGGGGCAAAGCGCCCCCGGACCGTCGGTTGTTTTTTCACATGCCTTCCCCCTTCTTGGGTTGCGTTTGGTCCATTGTAGCACGGGGCCGGGGCAAAGGCAATCCGTGGTCCCCGCCGGCGGGGACCGGCGCGTTGTGCAGCCGTTTTCGATTGGGAAAGCGGCTGCTTTTTGCGCTGCTGGGGCGGCGCAGAAGGACCCTTGACAGACGGAGCCGCCTGTCCTATAATGCATCCAGAATATGGAGGAGCTTTGTCCGGGAGAGAAAGACAGCCCGGATCAAATCGTCCGCCGGGCGCGGGGGGGTCCCCCGGTCCCACGGTTCCTGGACCCTTGCAGGTCCGGGGCTTTTTGTAATTTATCAGAGAAAGGGGTTCGTCTATGTTGAACCTGTTTGATATTCTGGGGCCGGTGATGGTCGGCCCCTCCAGCTCCCACACGGCGGGGGCGGCCCGGATCGGCCTGATGGCCCGGACCCTTCTGGGCGGTACGCCGGTCAAGGCGCGCATCCAGCTCCACGGCTCCTTTGCCGAGACCGGGGCGGGGCACGGGACCGACCGGGCCTTGGTGGGCGGGCTGCTGGGTATGGCCCCCGACGATCTGCGGATACCAGACGCCTTTGCCCAGGCCCGCGCGGCGGGGCTGACCTTTTCCATTGCGCCGGTCCACCTGCGGGAGGCCCATCCGAACACGGCGGTCCTCCATCTGGAGAGCGCCGAGGGAAAGACCCTGGATCTCCAGGCGGCCAGCCTGGGCGGCGGGCGGATCTTGGTCAATAAGCTCGACGGCATTGACGTCAGCTTCAGCGGCATGTACAGCACTTTGGTGGTGCGGAACCGGGACATGCGGGGGGTGGTGGCAGCGGTCACCAACCTGCTCAGTCAGCTGCGGATCAACGTGGCCGACATGAACGTCCGCCGGGACAAGCGGGGCGGCGATATGCTGATGGTCATTGAGATCGACGGCCATCTGACCCCGGGCCAGGTGACCTTCCTGTCCGAGCTGCCCGGTGTCTTTTCCATCGCATACTACGACAAGGAGGATGACCATGGCACTGGATTCGATGCGTGAGATCCTGGGCAAAATGGAGGCCCAGGGCCTTCCCTTCTGGGAAGTGGTCCTGCGGGAGGATATGGAGGAGCGTCAGGTGACCCGAGGCCAGTCCATGGCCAAGATGCACGCCACCTGGAAGGCTATGGTGGAGGCCGCCGCGTCCTATGACAACCAGCGCCGCAGCGTCAGCGGCCTAGTGGGCGGTGACGGCGGCAAGATGCACCAGTATGCCCAGAGCGGCCAGGCTATGACCGGAGGCTATATCAGCCAGGTCATCACCGAGGCGCTGAGTATGGCCGAGTCCAACGCCTGTATGTGCCGCATCGTGGCGGCCCCCACGGCGGGCGCCTGCGGGGTGCTGCCGGCGGTGCTGCTGCCGCTGTACCACAACGGGCAGGCGGACCAGCACCAGATCCTGGAAGCCCTCTATGTGTCGGCGGGCATTGGATCGGTGATCGCCTACAAGGCCTGCATCGCCGGGGCCTCCGGCGGCTGTCAGGCGGAGATCGGCACGGCCTCTGCCATGGCGGCGGGGGCGCTGGTGGCCCTGCGGGGAGGCGCCGGGAAGCAGATCGGCCACGCGGTGGCCATGGCCCTGAAAAACCTCATGGGGCTGGTGTGTGACCCAGTGGCCGGTCTGGTGGAGGTCCCCTGCGTCAAGCGCAATGTGATCGGGGCGGTGAACGCCGTCAGCGCCGCCGACATGGCCCTGGCGGGCATCGAGAGCCGGGTCCCTGTGGACGAGGTCATCGAGGCCATGGGAGAGGTGGGCCTGCGGATGCCGGTGGAGTTCCGGGAGACCGCCCTGGGCGGCTTGGCGGCCACCCCCACCGGCCAGCGGATCAAGGCGGAGATGAAGGCCCGGTAAAGGGCCGCTGTCATACCAATCAAAACGCCGGTTCTCATCGGGTGAGAACCGGCGTTTTTGCTGCCCTCTGCGTCCGGACAGAGGGCGGGCTGTTGTCGTTGGAGCCTCAATCCACCATGCGGAACACCAGACCGATCACGGCGGAAATGGCAATGAAGAGGATCGAGGGCAGTTCTTTCAGCTTGGGCAGGTTCATGGCCGCCAGCATCCCCAGAAACAGCAGGATGGAGGGCCAGTGGAGGGTCACGCCCTGCTCCAGGCTGACCAGGGCGACCCCGCACACAGACAGCGCCGCTGCGCCGATGAGCCCCACCGAGGCAGGACGCAGGGCATAAAACAGGCCCTTGACCCGAGGATTCTGCCAGAGGGTGCTGAGGATCTTGGAGACCAGGAGGATGATCACCACCGCCGGCGTCACCAGCCCCAGGGGGGCCACCACGCTGCCGGGGATGCCGGCGGAGACATAGCCCACATAGGTGGCCATGTTCACGCCGATGGGGCCGGGGGTGGCCTCAGAAATGGCGATCATGGTGCTCAGGTCGGCGGTGGTGAACCAGCCGGTCCGCGCCGACAGGTCAAACAGGAAGGGGACCGTGGCCATGCCGCCGCCCATGGAAAACATGCCCACCAGGAGGAACTCCCAGTACAGCTGCAGCAGGATCATGGCGTGCGCTCCTTTCGGACTTTCTGGATCTGATGGTACACCAGTCCAAAGGCCCCGGCGGCGATCACCAGCAGGGCGGGGGAGAGGCCCGCAAAGGCCGCCAGCAGCAGCACCACCAGAAAAATCAGAAAGGTGGGCAGGTCCACGATCGCCTTGCGATAGAGGCGGATGGTGCTGTTGACGATCAGCGCGCACACGCAGGCCCGGACCCCGGTGAGGGCATAGCCCACCCAGGGGTTTTCCGTGAAGGACCAGAAGAAGGCGGCGATCAGCGTCACGATGACCATGGGCGGGAACAGGATGCCCAGGGTGGCCCACAAGGCCCCGGAGATGCCCCGGGTCCGGTAGCCGCAGAAGGTGGCGGTGTTCACGGCGATAACGCCGGGGGTACACTGGGCCACGGCGGTCAGGTCCAGCAGCTCCTCGTCGGTGAGCCAGGCTTTTTTCCGCACCAGCTCCCGCTGAAAGAAGGGGAGCATGGCATAGCCGCCGCCAAAGCAGCTGGCGCTGATGCGGGCAAAGGTGAGGAAGAGGTCCAGGGATTTGGCCATGGGACCGCCCTCACAGACAGAGGTCCAGAATGACCTGGGCGTAGATCTTGGCAGTGGTCAGCAGGTCGGCCACGGGCATCCGTTCGTCGGGGCCGTGGAGGTTGGAGGAAAAGCCGGGCATACAGGGGCCGAAGGCTACGCCGCCGGGGATGTCGTGGACATAGGTGCCGCCGCCAATGGCCAGACACTGGCTTTTCTGGCCGGTGTAGGTCTCATAGGCCCGGGCCAGCACGTCCAGGAAGGGATCGTCGGCAGGGACGTGGTGGGCCGGCTCCGGCTCGCCGGTGAGGGTGAAGCCCGCCGCCGCCATGGCCGCCTGGGTGGGCGGACAGAGGGTGTCCGGCGTGGCGCACAGGGGCGTGCGGCTGTCAAACCGGCCCTGACAGCCGGTGTCGGTGAGGGTGAGCATGGTGAAGGCCAGGGTGAGAGGCCCGGACAGCTCGTCCTCCTGGGCGATGCCCAGGGCCCGCCCGGCGTGGTCGCCGTGGGGGAACCAGGAAGCCAGGGCCCGCAGGGCCTGGGTGGAAGGGCAGTCGGCCAGGGGAAGCCCGGCCAGCAGGGCCACCAGAGCGGTCTGGGCGTTGTGCCCCTCTGCCGGGGTGGAGGCGTGGGCGTTCTGGCCGGCGCACTGGACCCGGACCCCGTCGCCCTCCTGCTGACAGACAAAGGAGATCTGGGGCAGAGCCATGGCGTCTGCTGCGGCCTGTACCTGGACCAGCGGGAGCCCCAGCACCAGCGCCTGGGCGGTGGGGGGGACCATGTTCAGCCGGGGGCCGCCGGTGACGGCGCTCACCCGGGGCAGAGCGGTCTGCTGGGGCCACTGGGCCTGAAAGGTGGGCTGATAGTGCCCCTTTTCAATGTTGATGATGGGAAAGTCTGCGTCCGGGGAGAGGGTGTGGGGGGCGTAGGGGTGGCTGGCATAGTACCAGCGGATGTCCCGGAACCCCGTCTCCTCGTCGGTGCCGGCCAGCAGGCGGACGCCCCGCCGCAGGGGCAGGTTCAGGTCCTTGACCACCTTCATGGCCAGCAGGGCCGCCAGCAGGGGGCCTTTGTCGTCGCTGACGCCCCGGCCATAGAACAGGCCGTCCACCACTTTGGGGGAAAAGGCGGGGGTGACCGTCCAGCCCTCCCCGGCGTCCACCACGTCCAGGTGGCCCAGGATGTGCAGGGCGGTCTCCTGGCCGTTCAGATCCACCGCGCCGACGTACCCTTCCAGGTTCTCCCCGGTCAGGCCCCAGGCGCGGGCGGTGTCCAGAAAAGCCTCCAGGGCGGCGGCGGGGCCGGGGCCGAAGGGCATCCCGGGCTGGGCAGGGCCCAGGGTGCTTTCGATCCGCACCAGGCGGGCAATGGCCTCCACCAGCAGGGCTTCCTGGGCCTCGACCCGGGTCTGTATGGTTTGCTGGTCCATCTCAGGGTTCCTCCTCTTCCGGCGCGGCTTCTTTGCCGGGCGTCTGCTTGGCGTTGACTTCGTCCAGATACTTATAAATGGTGTAGCGGGAGACCCCCAGGTGGGAGGCCACATAGGGCACCGCCCGGCGGTAGGAAAAGGCGTCCATGTTTTTCAGGTATTCGATCACCCGCAGCCGGTCGGCCTTGTTCATCTCCCGGGCGGGCTTGCCCACCCGGAGCAGCGCGCCGTCGAACAGGTCGCTGATGCCGGCGTCCCGTGGTTTGTAAAGGGCGCTGTGGAAATCCACCTCGGTGTGCATCAGGTCCAGCAGGACCCGGTTGGCATAGGCCAGGGGGGTGAAGTCGTAGTTGATGCCGAAGCCCAGGTGATAGCCCTCGCCCTTGATGGAAAAGGTGGAGCTTTTGGTCTGCTGCCCGCTGGGGGTCACAGCCAAAAGGTTGACCACGTCTTCTTCCAGGTACAGGTCCTGTTCCACGCCGGTCACGTCCAGGGTAGAGCCCACCGAGCGGCCGGAGACATGGCCGTTGTAGATGGCCAGCACCGGGTGGAGGGGGTCTGCTAGGTCGTGAATGATGGTTTCGCAGTTGGACCCGAACATTTCGGCGATGCCCTTGGCCATGCGATTCAACATGTTGAAAGCTTCTTCTCGATTCATAGAGGCACCTCATAGGGAAAAATAAAGACAAAATGCCCCTCCGACCGGAAGGGCATTTTGAAACATGGTGGTTACAGGCAGCTCAGTGCCAGTGTCAGGACGATGAAAACCATCGCCACCCACTTGGTCCACCGGGCCAGCTTGGCGTCGGCGGATTTTGCCTTGTTTTTCGACAGGAAAGAGTCGCTGGCGCCGGAGATCGTACCCAGGCCAGAGTGCTTGCCGGACTGACCCAGCACGAAGAGGATCAGGAGGGCGCCTGCCAACACCTGAATGATAGAGACAATCGTTACAGCCATAGTGAAAATGTCCTTTCCCTTGCCCGGTCCGCGGGGGACATCCCCACGGCGCAAGGCGTTCTTCTCAAACAGTAACAGAAAAAACTGATTGTTTCAAATCATACCACATTCTGTGTGGATTTGCAAGGATTTTTTCGGGCAGCGCGGCGGTCATTCCCACAGGGTAAAGAGCATCTTGGCCACCTCGGCCCGGGTGACCGGGGCGGTGGGGCGCAGCTGCCCGTTGGAGCCGCCGATGACCTCCAGCTTTACCAGGGTGGCCACATGGGCCTTGGCCCAGGCGGGGACCTTGGAGGCGTCGGAGAACGCGGACAGGGAAGCCTGGGGGTAGCCCTTGGGGGTCAGCCGCCCCAGGATGGTCATGGCCTCGGCCCGGGTGATGGAGGCCCGGGCGTTGGCCCGCAGCTGGCCGTCGCTGCCCCGGCTGCCCTGGAGGACCCCCAGGGCGTGGAGGGCCTGGATGGCCTTCCGGTTCCAGGAGGGGATGTCCTTGGCGTCGGCGTAGGGGAGGGTGACGTTGGCGTAGGCGTCCAGGTCCAGCTCCATCCAGCGGGCGGCCATGAGGGCGAAATCCCCGCGGGTGATGTTGCGGTCGGGATAGAAGAGGGTGTTCTGGCCGCTGGTGATGCCGGTGATGATGCCGGCCTCGTTCAGGCGGGTGGTGTAGGGCTTGGCCCAGTGGCGGTCCATGTCCGCGAAGGGGTTGGCGGCGCTGCCGGTGAGGGTCACCGAGGCCCGGCTGCGGTTGCCGCAGGCGTCCGAGGCGGTGGCGGTGATCTGGTGGCTGCTCTGGCCCAGGCCGGACAGGGAGGCGGTCAGGGTGCCGGCGGCAGCGTCCCACTGGAAGGGCACGGCCTTGCCGTCTGCGGCCAGGGTGAGCTGCCCGGCGGCCAGGGTCCCGGCCAGATCATCCCGGACCTTGGCGGTGGCGGTGCCGCCGCTGACCGACAGGGAGAGGGTGGGGGCGGTGTTGTCCCACCCGGTCTGGTTGGACAGCACCACCTGGTCCAGCCAAAGGGTCCCCGGCGCGGCGGCGGAGACCGTCAGGCCGGTGAAGGCAGCGGCGTTGGCGGGCACGGCGGCGGTGACCCGCTTCCAGCCGGTGAAGTTCAGGGTGGCCAGGGACTGGGACACCGGGGTGCCGTCGGCATAGGCAAAGGCGGCGGAGAGGATGCTGCCGGAGCCATCCCCATAGACCCACAGGGAGACGAAGCGGTCGGTGTCGGTCAGGGGCTGCTGGGTGGTGAGGGCCGCGTTGGGGCGGTAGGCCGTTTTCAGGCTCTGCTTGCCGTACTGGACCTGGGTGGTGTCCAGGGAGAGGGCGGCGTTCTGGGCGGAGAAGCCGGGGTCCTTCCCTTCAAAATCGGCCAGGAGGGTGTAGCGGTCCGGGGCCTGGACCGAGACGGCGATGGTGACGGCGTAGCTGCCGGAGGCCACCTTGATCTTGCCGGAGGCCGTGTTTGCGCCGGCGGTAAAGAGGCCGTTCTCCGTGATGGACCCCACGGCGGGGTCTGCCGTCCAGGTGAAGCAGTCGTCGCTGCCGGTGAGCTCGATGCTCCGGCAGCTGGCCATGGCGGTCAGGTCCACCTGCTGGCCCGGGGAGAGGGTCAGCGAGGAGACGTTCTTGCCGGTGGCTTCGTTGGTGACATAGATGGCGTTGGGTTGGAGTACATGCAGGCTGGTGGAGCCGCTGACCCCGCCGCTGGCGGCGGTGACGGTGTACACGCCGGGGGTCTTGGGGGCGGTGAAGAGGCCGCTGGCGCTGACGGCATTCTCCTGGGAGGACCAGGTGATGTCTCCGGGCAGGGTGTCCATGGGATACCAGCCGGTGTCTACGGCGGAGACGGTACACTGGGTGGACGCGCCGGGCAGGAGGGTGAGGCTCTTGGGGGTGACATACAGTGTGCCGGGCTGACCGGTGGGGTGCAGGTTGGACAGCAGGAAGATGGCGTTGGTCACCGACCGGGGCTTGCCCTCGGAGGGACTGTTGATGATGGAGGAGGAGCCGTAGTCCGGGTAGGTGGAGACCATGGTGGTGGAGCCGCCGCCGTCCAGGAGCACGGCGTTGACACAGCCCAGCTCTTTCAGGCGTTTGGCGACCATTTGAATGGTGGCCCCCACGCTCAGGCCGCTCTGGCGGCCGTCGATGGTGTAGAAGATGACGCTGCCGTCGGCCTTCACGCCCACGGCCGTCCGGGGCGCGGCGGCGCCGTCGGAAATGGAGGTGTCCACCACGCCATCCTTCAAGATCCAGTACATCGCGCCCACGGCGCAGTCCACCTGGTTCCAGCGGGTGTCGCTGCTGGAGATGCGGATGTCCACGGTCTCGCCGGGCTGGAGGGCGCGGATGGTCTCCTGTAACCATTCCCCGCTGAGGCTGGAGATGGACAGGAGGAACTTGCCCTTGGGGATGGCGGTGGCGCCGGTGGCCTCGATGACCTTCTCCACTGTGCAGGAGACGGTGGAGCCGATCTTCAGCTCTCCGCTGGGGGAGAGGATCACGTCCACCCCGGGCTTGGTGTTGGTGGTGGTGGGGCCGAAGTCGTCGGTGAAGAGATAGAACCCGTTGGCCGAGCGGGTCTTGTTGATGTCTGTGATCTTCAGGTCATATCCCTTCATGCTGGCCGTCAGATCCAGGTTGGGGGTGCCGATGATGGCCGAGCCGTCAGGATAGAAGCCCAGAGCGTGAAGGTAGGAGGCCGAGGAGCGGAGCACGCCGTCGGTGAGGACGATGCCCAGCGGGTCGCCGGTGGCCATGACGAAGTAGTCGCCGTTGATGCCGCTCAGGACCCGCCGTCCGCCGGACTCCAGGTTTTTGGCCATGGTGTACACGCTCTGCTTGCTCTGGACAGAAGTGCCGTAGCTCACCACGGGGGAGAGGCTGGCAGAGGGGGTGTAGGTCACATAGTTTTCCGTGCGAAGGTCCGCCCGGGAGGCGCTCCACATGACCTCGCGGGTGACGGTGGTCTTGTCGCAGATGTCTAAGGTATAGCTGTAGATCTTGCTGCCCAGGGCATCCGAGGCCAGGGCGGTGGTGGAAGTGAACAGGGCCGCGCAGAGGACCAGCGCGGCGGCGCGGCGAAGGAAGGATTTCATAGGCGGTCTCCTTTTCTGTGAGAATAACGGCCCGGGCGGCGCTCCCGGACGTGCTTGCCCCAGTGTACCATAGCGGCAGGGAAAAAGCAAAGGAAGGGAGAGGAAACCGATCTTCTGAACGGCCAGGGTTCAAAGAATGTTCACAGAAATGGATTTGACAAGGCAGGGGGCGGCGTGTTACAATTTGGTTACATTTATCTTGGAATCCTTGTCGCCGGACCCGCTCAGGGCTGCGGCGTCTGTCTTTCCTGTACCATTTTGACGATACTTGGCTTGGAGGTTTTTATGGCAAACGAAAAGATCCCGCTCATGTACAAAGGGCATCCCCTGCGCCGGAAGGATAACCTGATCTATTACGGCGACATGGCAGACTCCCACATCATCCTGCTCCAGATCATGGAGAGCAAGCCTGTGGGAGATATGAACGTAGCAACCAAGGTCAGCATCCAGCTGCAGCTGACTGCCCCCGACCTCAAAGGCCGGGACCGGGTGGTCAAGCGCAGCGAGAAGAACAGCCTGTACGCGGCCATCGACATCGCGTCTGTCTGGCTGGAGCGTGCGCTGTCCTCCCGCTGACCCCCGCCCCCCCAGAAACGGAGGTAGATTCCCATGCGCGATCACAAATTTGTCCCCCGCCTGCTGGCCATGAGCCTGGTGGCGGCCTCGGCCCTGTCCATCTCTGCTCTGGCTGCGCCGGGGGACGAAGGTTCTGCGTCCATCCGCGTGGACCGGGACCAGACCATTCACTCGGCCAGTCAATCCACGGCCAGCAACGACAGCCCCGTCACCGTAGACCCCGGTCAGGCCACCGGCGAGATCGAGGTGGTCTATCAGGATGCCAGCGGCAAGGAGAGCCGGGCGACCATCTCCGTGGTGGCGGCCCAGGCCGAGTCTCTGGCCCGGATCAACGCCGGCGGCGACTCCCTGCGGGTGCGCCAGGGGCCGGGGACGGGCTATGCCATCCTCTGCTCGGTCTATGACGGGGACCGGTTCCCCATCACCGGCAAGACCAACGGCTGGTACCAGATCCTCTGCAACGGCCGCACCGGCTATGTCTCGGCAGAGTTCGTCACCGTCCAGGACGAGGACGACCTGGGCAAGCCCGACGGCGGTGAGCTGCCCTCCAACCCCGTGGGCCAGGACATCGTGAAGTTTGCCCTGAACTATGTGGGCTATCCCTATGTCTATGGCACGGCAGGCCCGAACACCTTTGACTGCTCCGGGTTCACCACCTATGTGTACAAGCAGTTCGGCTATGCCCTCAACCGCTCCTCCCGGGATCAGGTGAAAAATGGCGTGGCCGTGGACAAGGACGAGCTGCAGCAGGGCGACCTGGTGTTCTTCTCCACCAACGGCTCCTATCCCACCCATGTGGGCATTTACATCGGCGAGGGCAACATCGTCCACGCCTCCACCCCCCAGGACGGGGTGAAGATCAGCAGCCTGAACACCAACTATTACATTCAGAACTATTTTGCCGCCCGCCGGGTCCTCTGAGGTTCCCGAAAAAACGGCAGGAGAAAGAAACGGAGCTGGCGCAAGGGATGGAACACGGCCGATGGGAATTCACTTCATTGACATAGTTCACGTTCCTGCGTATAATAATATTATCGGGCAGGCTTCTGTCCAATAAGTAGCTCGCTTCCGGTGATGCGAGGAATAAGTACACCGTGCAACCGTTTTCCGCTGCCGGCGATGCGGACCCTAAATACGCCGTGAACAAGTTTTGGCCCCTTGCCTTGCGGCAAGGGGCCTCTCTTTTGAGGTGGACCTATGGATATTAAACGCGGCTATGTTTATTTCGTAAGAGATGCGTTTTTCGACAAGGTAAAGGACCCATATCTAAAGATCAATTACGAGACCACAAAACGGCCCCACTACTTCGCGTTCCGTGATATGGCAACCTCTCTCTATTGGCTTGTCCCATGCAGTTCCAAGGTTGAGAAATTCGAGCGCATTTTGCAGGCCAAGAAAGAGCAGCATAAGCCGACAGACACAATCAAGGTCGTGCCAATTCAGGGAAGAAAAACCGCCCTGCTCTTTCAGGATATGTTCCCGATTCTGGATACATACATAGACAGCCAGTACATCCGTGGCGGACAGCCAGTTTATATTGCCAATCCAAAAGTTGTACAGGAACTGGAGAAAACCGCGCGTAAGGTGATCAAACTGCTGCGCCGCGGAATTCACTTTACCCCGACGCAGCCTGACGTGCGTCGGATCGAACGGCTTATGCTGGACGAACTGCGAGCGGATGCGAGCGACCATGAATGAAGCCCACCTGACCTAAAAGGACCCGTTGCAGATCCGCAACGGGTCCTTCTCTGTTTGAAGCATCCTCTCAGCGGCCGCCCTGCCGCGGCTGTTCCGGCAGGCCGCTGAGAAAGGGGACCATCTTCCAAGGGCTGGCCGGGCACTCGTTCAGCCGCTGGACGGTCTCGGCGAGCACCCGCCGGCCCCGCCGGTGGTTGCCGCCCAGGGCTTCCTCTCCGGCCAGCAGAAGCTTGCCATAGGCCGTCCAGTCGGAGACATGGCCTTTCACATAGCGGGCCCCTTCGGCAAAGCTGGTCAGCAGGGCCTCCCGCTCCACATAGCCCGCGTCGCCCGCAGCTGTGAGCAGATGAGCCAGAGCACAGAGGTAAAACACCGCCCAGGCGTCGGGCAGCTCCGGTCGGCCCAGCCGGACCCACTCCCGCTTTTTGCTGCGGGCCTCCTCGCTCAGGTAGAGGTCCAGCCCCTGGCCGAAATACATGGCCAGAGGGGCGGCGGCCTGGTAGACGCTGGTGCGGTCGGTGGCGGCGAAATCCCGCCGGAGCACTTCGACCAGCCGCGCCCGGTGGCCCTGGGACAGCAGACCGGGGCGGCCAAAGGTGAACTGGGCCAGCGGGAAGCGCAAATCGTGGTGGGGGCGGCTGCCCTGCCAGTCGATCCAGAAATAGGGCATCCCCTGGTTGAGCTCCTCAAAGCCGCCGTAAGCGATCTCCAGATACAAGGTGCGGTAGGGCGCGGCCAGGGCGGTCATAAATTTCTCCTGCTGGGACAGAGCGGCCAGGCGCTTCGGGATCTGTGCGACATCCTCCCGCATGGCCTGCAGCTGATTCTGGTAGAGCTGCTCCTCGGACGAAACAGCCGCCGGGTCCCGGCCGTCCCCGGCAGGACCGCCCTGCGGGGCGGTGTCTTTGCGGTGTGTCAAAAGCGTATGCCAAAATCCCATGGGCGCCCTCCCTCTCTCTGTGTGTCCGGGGTCCTTGACCGCCGGCGCGGGGTGGAAAACGGCACGGACGGCGGGCGGTCAGCCCTCGTCCTTGAGTTGATCCAGCCGGGCTTTGTTGGCGCCGATGCGCAGCTCGGCCTCTTCCAGCTGCCGGTAAAGGGCCTCGTACCCTGCCGGAGCCTCCGGGTGCTCGGCCACGAACCGCTTGCCGATGGCCAGATAGATCCGCTTCTTGTTTTCTTCCTCTGAGACGTTGTCCAGGTTCAGCTTGGCGCTCTCGCCCAGGTCACGGGCTTTGCCCAGCCCGGCCAGGGTGAGGTTTTTGGCCTTGTTCCCCAAGTCTTTCCATTCTGCCATGGTGACTGCCTCCTTTGGTGGGATGTAGTCGGAAGTTTTGTTGTGTTTAGTATACCCGTTCTGCCGGGGTTTCGCAAGGGAAAGGGACGGGGGGAGAAAAATTCTTCTTTTCTTCCCGCCCGATCCCCGCTATACTATATGTATTTGATGTTCGGGAGGTTCCTATGGTCCAACGCAATCCCTCTGCCCTGTCGCTGGCCCCCTTGGAGGGCATCACCGGCTGGCTCTACCGGCAGATCCACCGGGACATGTTTCCCGGCCTGTACCGCTACTATACGCCCTTCTTTGCCCCCACTGCCGACAGTCCCCTCACCGGCCGGGGGCTGACCGACCTGCACCCGGAGCACAACCGGGGCGTGCCGGTGGTGCCCCAGCTGCTCACCAACCGGGCCGAAGATTTCCTTTCCGCTGCCCGGCGGCTTCAGGAGCTGGGCTATGAGGAAGTCAACTTGAACCTGGGCTGTCCCTCCGGCACGGTGGTGGCCAAAGGAAAGGGCGCGGGGTTTCTGGCCCGGCCGGAGGAGCTGGATGCCTTTTTGGACACCGTGTTCCGCCGGGTGACCATGCGGGTGTCCATCAAGACCCGCATCGGGACAGAGGACCCGGCGGAGTGGCCGGCGCTGCTGGCGATCTATGCCCGCTATCCGATCTGTGAGCTGATCATCCATCCCCGGCTGCGGACAGACTATTACCGGGGGCCGGTCCGCCAGGAAGCCTTTGCCCTGGCCCTGGAGCGGACGAGCCTGCCTTTGTGCTACAACGGCGACCTCTTTTCCGTGGCAGACTGCCAGGCTGCTGCTGTCCGGTTTCCCCAGGTGACCCATTGGATGGCCGGCCGGGGCCTCATCTGCAACCCGGCGCTGGGGCGGCAGCTCCAGGGCGGTCCGCCGCTGACGAAGGCGGAGTTGCAGACCTTCCACGACCGGCTGCTGGAAGGGTATCAGGCCCAGCTGTCCGGGGACCGGCCGGTGCTGGGCAAGATGAAGGAACTGTGGTTCTATTGGTCCCACCTGTTTCCCGCGCCGGAGAAGCCCTTGAAGGCCATGCGAAAGGCCAAGACGCTGACAGACTACCGCTTCGCGGCCCATGCGATGTTCCGGGACCAGGACCTGCTGCCGCAGGGAAAATTTTCTGCGCCTTGAAGCGGCTGCCTTTGGGAAGGGGATAATATGAACCGGTTTTTACAGCGGATCAGGACCGCCGGACCGCCGACCCCGTATCTCAGACAATGCAGAAACACGGCCCTCCTGTTGCTCCTTGGCATTGGGTTGGGGATTTTGGCAAAATATCTGGATGTCGTGCCAAGAAACGAGCTGCCGGATCTTATTTCTGCTTTGGATGTCGGAAACTTTTTGGGGCGGTTTGCCCCTTGGGTCGTGTTCGGGTTGGGGATCTCCCTTGCCAGCCGATCCCCTGTCCGCGCGGCGGTCAACGTGTTTGTGTTTTTTGTGGGAATGGTTGCCGGCTATTATGGATATTCCAGTTTGGCAGCCGGCTTCTTCCCCCGCCACTATGCCATGATCTGGGTCGCATTCACCCTTGTCTCCCCACTGTTGGCGGGGATCTGCTGGTATGCCAAGGGGAACGGCGCCCCGGCGCTGGTCCTGTCGTCTCTGCTCCTTGCCGTGCTGTTCAACATGACCTTTGTGTATGGCATCGGGTATTTTGAACCGCGCTCTTTTTTGGAGCTGCTTTGCTTTCTGGGCGGGGTCGTTCTGTTGAACCGCACGACGCTCAAAAAAACCTTGCTCATGGCGGCGGCAAGCGTTGGGATCGCGCTGGCGCTGGATCAGATCATACCCTTTCACTTCGGATAGGGCGGATCGAACGGGAATGGTTTGCCCCAACACGGAGATACGATCTGGCGGAAACAGGAAACAGACTGCGCCCCGGCCGCTGCAAAACGGCCGGGGCGCAGTCTGTTCTTTGCGTGCAGGGAAGATGGATGAGCCGGCCTGTCAGACAGCTCCTTCGGCGGGCTGGCAGCCGACGGTGATCAGGGTCCGATAGTCCTCCTGAGCGGTCAGAGACAGCTCGTTGAGGCCCTCCTCGTAGGCAAAGGGGGAGAGGACCAGGTGCTGCTGCCGGGCGTAGTCCAGCAGATGATCATAGGCCTGAAACAAATCCTCCCAGCCGCCCACCACCACCGTGCGCAGATAGGTCCCGGCGGGCTGATGGGCGTCCGGGTCGGGTTCCTCTGCGGGGGCATAGGCAAAAAAATGCCCATATCCTGCGCCGCTGCCCTGGCGGGCCACAGAGACGGAGACCCGGCTACCAAAGCTGTCAAACAGGCCGAAACGCTGCCGCAGCCGCAGAGAAAAGGACGCGGCGACTGCAAAGTCCTCGTCATCATAGCGCCCGGTGATGGCCTCGGAGAGAAGGAGCGGGCGTTCCGGGAGCGTGATGTGCTGGATCTCCCCCGGGGGGAGGGCCATGGCCAGGGTGAGCTTATCCAGCTTTTGCTGCAAAAACGCCTTGGCCTGGAGCAGCTGGGCGATGGAGCGGTCGATGACCTCCTTCCGCTCGGCGGCCATTTGGGCAAAGGTGGTGGGGGAGGGCTGCTCGGTCAGGCGGCGGATCTCGTCCAGAGACATGCCCAGCCGCCGGAGGGTCAGGATCAGCTCCAGGTGGGCAAACTGAAAGCAGGTGTAATAGTGGTAGCCGTTTTCCCCCCAGTAAGCCGGGCGGAAGAGGCCGATGTCGTTGTAGTAATGCAGGGTCCGTTTGTTGATGCCGTTGAGGGCGGCAAACTCCCCGGAGGAGTAAACATATTTTTTTCGCGCCATGAAGATCCCCCCTTGACTGTACTGTTACTGTACATGATAGCATACCAGCAGCGACAGCCAAAGGCAAGAAAAACAGGAGGGACCGACCATGGAATTTATGACAGTACGCAAGGAAAACACGCGCTGGGCGCAGATCCGGGCGATTTATCAGGAGGCCTTCCCCAAGCGGGAACAGAAGCCTTTCTTTGTGCTGAAGGGAGAGGTCAAACGGGGAAAGGCGCGGCTCATCGCCGCCGTGGAGGGCGCGGACCTGCTGGGCTTTGTGACGGCGGTCCCCTTCCGGGAGCTGGTCATGGTGGATTACCTGGCGGCCAGCCGGCAGGTGCGGGGCAAAGGGACCGGCAGCAAGCTGCTGGAACAGGTGAGCGCGGCCTTTCCCGGCCAAACGCAGGTGCTGCTCATCGAGCGGCTGGACCCCCAGGCCCCCAACCGGACCCAGCGGGAGGACCGGAAGCGGTTTTATGAGCGGAACGGATTCTCCTCTGCGGGACTGTTTGTCTCCGGGGGCGGCGGGGAGATGGAGGTCCTGCAAAAGGGAGGGACCGTTTCGGGGGAGGGGTATCTGGCGTTGCAGGCCCATGCCCTGGGGCGGCTGCTGTTCCGGCTGTCCGGGGTCCGGCTGACGGACTGAGAACGGACCGGGGGGAGCGGCAAGCCCCGATACAGCGAGGCAGGAGAAGCTCCCTTGTTCCACTGGACAGACGCCCGGGATCGTAGTACAGTAAAGAAAACACCTGCCAGAGGGAAGCCCTCGTGGCAAAGGAGGGAGCCTGATGGGCCGAAAAACGATCCTGCTGGGCCTGCTGCTGTGTGTCTTGTTGGCGGCAGGCGGCTGTACCGAGCCGGCAGAACCTGCCGCCCCAGCGGTCCCGGAAGCGCCGGCAGTCTCCTGGGAGCCGGTGACGGTGACCACAGACCAACAGGGCGCGCCCTGTCTGGCCCTCTCGGCGGAGACCTTCTGCCAGCGGTACAACGACGGGTACGAACAGGCGTGGGACTGCCGCCCGCTGCCGGAGCTGGCCCAGTGGATGGCCTACGGCGAGGGCCGCAACGCCTATTTCGGCGGCGCGGCAGGCCGGCAGTATGTGTCCCTGTCCGACGAGGAAAACTATGCCGAACCCTTTCTGGCCCTGTGTCTCAGCCCGGGGGAGGATCGGGTCCGGGAGATCGTGACCGGTCTGTCCCAGAAGAACTATGCCGAAGGCCCCGGCGAGCTGTTTCAGGAAAAGACCTTCTATGCCATGCAGGCCCTCTTTCCCGACCTGGACCGGGCGGGATTTGACCGGTTCTATCAGGCCGTGTTCTCCGGCGGGGACTACGGCGCAGCCGGCCAGGAGGCCCTGCCGGTCCGCGTCTTTCTCCGGGACGGGGTGGCCTGCTATGGGACCCTCCGCATCGGGGAGTGCGATCAGATCCACCTGCGGGCCGCAGACCAGGCCCTGCTGGACCAATGGCAGGCGGCGGGGGTGGAGATCGTGCAGGGCCTGCCGTGACGCGGCAGAAAAAGGAGGAGAGCAAGATGAACGAAGTGGTATGCGGCGGCATTCGCGCGCTGGAACACCTGCCCCACGGTGCGCCGCCCGACTTTCTGTGCGGCCCGGCCACGGAAGGGGCCTGGTCCTTTCACCACACCCTGGAAGGCTATGCCCCCACGCCGCTGGTCTGCCTGCCGGGGCTGGCGGACCGGCTGGGGGTGGGAGCGGTGTTTGTCAAGGATGAGTCCCACCGCTTTGGCCTGAACGCCTTCAAGGGGCTGGGGGGCAGCTATGCGCTGGTTCGGACCATTGCTCGGGTCTTGGGCCTGCCGGCGGAGACCACCTTGGCAGATTTGCAGCAGCCCGCCTGCCGGGAGCAGGTGCGGAAGCTGGTGTTCGTCACAGCCACCGACGGCAACCATGGCCGGGGGGTGGCCTGGGCGTCCAAGACCCTGGGCTGTGAGGCCCATGTCTATCTGCCGGTGGGGTCAGCGCCTGCCCGGGCCCAGGCCATTCTGGACGCGGGAGCAGCGGAGGCGGTGATCCTCTCCCTGGACTACGACGACACCGTGCGCTATGCCGCCGCCCAGGCGGAGGCACACGGGTGGTATCTGATCCAGGACACCAGCTGGCCGGGCTATGAGGATGTGCCCACCTGGATCGTCCAGGGCTACACCACCCTGGCCCGGGAGGCGGCCGGCCAGCTGCGGCAGGCCGGGGTGGCCTGTCCCACCCATGTTTTTCTCCAGGCGGGGGTGGGGGCCATGGCCGGCGGTGTGCTGGGCAGTCTGGCCGACTGCTATCGGGAACAGCCGCCCGCCTTTGTGATCGTGGAGCCGGAGCAGATCCCCTGCGTGTACGCATCCGCCCGGGCCGGGGACGGCCGGCCCCATGGGGTGCGGCCCCAGGGACAGACCATCATGGCCGGCCTCAACTGCGGCGAGCCCTGTACCGTCACCTGGCCGGTGCTGCGGGATCTGGCCAGCTGGTTCGTGGCGTGCCCCGATGCCGTGGCAGAGGAGGGGATGCGCCTGCTGGCCCGGCCCGCGCCGGGAGACCCGGCCCTGATCTCCGGCGAGAGCGGCGGCGTGACGGCGGGCCTGCTGGCCCGGCTGACCACCCGGCCCGCGCTGGCCGATCTGCGCCGCCGGATGGGGCTGGACCGGCAGGCGGTGGTCCTGCTGGTGAACACCGAGGGCGACACCGACCCGGCCCATTACCGGCAGGTGCTGGCGGATGATTGACAAAGGGGAAAAAAACGTGGTATGGTATACCCATCCCAAGCGGTACACGTCCACACCCGGACAATAGGAGGAAACTATGGCGAAAAAACGGAAATGGGGCCGGCTGCTGGCCTTTGGTGCGGCGGCTGCCGCGCTGGGCGGCATTGCGGCCTACCAGCACCGGAAGGAAATCGAGCGGACTCTGCAGGAGATTGCCGACCAGATGGACGCCTGGGAGGAGAGCGACGACTTCTTCAACGACCAGGAAGCGGTGGTCCATGTGACCGACCCTGTCCCGCCCCAGGAGGCAGCGCCCCAGGAAGAGGCTCCGGCGGAGACCGCAGCTGCGGAAGAGGCGCCCACGGAGCGCGATTTTGCAGACGTTCCCCCGGAAGAACCGGCAGCACCCCAGAGCGGGCAGCCGGAGCCCTGAGAGAACCATGACACGTTGGCGCATTGCGCCGCCGGCGGCTTGGCCGCCCCTTGCCGAAAACAGGCAGGGGGCGGCGTTTTTTTGTCCCCGGCGCTCTTGCCGGCGGGCGGCGGGATGTGATAGGATGGAAGAAACCAAGAAAGAGAGGACAGGGAGATGGGAAAAGAAACGGTGCTGCAGCGGTACTTTGGCCACCGGGCCTTTCGACCGGGGCAGGAGACCCTCATCGACGGGATCCTGGCCGGTCGGGATGCCCTGGGGATCATGCCCACCGGCGGGGGGAAATCCCTGTGCTACCAGATCCCCGCCCTGCTGCTGCCGGGGGTGACGCTGGTGGTCTCGCCGCTGATCTCCCTGATGAAGGATCAGGTGGCCGCCCTGAACGGCGCGGGGATCCCGGCGGCCTTTCTCAACAGCTCGCTGGAGGAAGAGGACTTCCGCACCGTCTGCCGGGAGATCCGGCAAGGGATGCACAAGCTGGTCTATGTGGCCCCGGAGCGGCTCTTTCAGGAGCAGTTTCTGGCCATGATGCAGCAGCAGACCATCCCCCTGGTGGCGGTGGACGAGGCCCACTGCGTGTCCCAGTGGGGGCAGGACTTCCGGCCCAGCTATCTGAAGATCGCCGCCTTTGTGGAGCAGCTGCCCCGCCGCCCGGTGCTGGCGGCCTTTACCGCCACGGCCACGGGGGAGGTCCAGGAGGACATCCTCTACCGGCTGGCCCTGCGGGACCCGGTGAAGGTAGTCACGGGCTTTGACCGCCCCAATCTGTTCTTCTCCGTCCACCGCCCGGAAAAGAAAACGCCGCTGCTGCTGGATCTGGTCCGGGCCCGCCGGGGAAAGAGCGGCATCATCTACTGCGCCACCCGGGCCAGGGTGGAGCGGGTGTGCCAGCTGCTCCAAAGCCGGGGGGTCCCGGCCACCCGCTATCATGCGGGGCTGTCTGAGGAGGAGCGGCGGCAGAACCAGGACGACTTTCGCTTTGACCGGATGCCGGTGATGGTGGCCACCAACGCCTTTGGCATGGGCATCGACAAGTCCAATGTGAGCTATGTCATCCACTACAACATGCCCAAGAGCCTGGAAGCCTATTATCAGGAGGCGGGCCGGGCCGGCCGGGACGGGGAGCCGGCAGACTGCATCCTCCTCTATGGGCCGGGGGATGTGAACACGGCCCAGTATTTCATCCAGAACGCCGGGGAGAACGAGGCCCTGACCCCCGCCGAGCGGGAGCAGGTCCAGGCCCAGGACACCCGGCGGCTGGAAGCCATGGTGGGCTATTGCAAGACCACCGGCTGTCTGCGGGGCTATCTGCTGGACTACTTTGGGCAGGCCCACCCCCCTGTCTGCGGCAGCTGCGGCAACTGCCGCAGCCGGGTGGTGGAGACCGACATCACCCGGCAGGCGCAGATGATCCTCTCCTGCATCAAGCGGGTGCAGAACAAGCTGGGGTATTTCGTGGGGGCGGGGCTGATCAGCCAGGTCCTCCGGGGCAGCCGGGGCCAGCGGGTCCTCCAGCTGGGGCTGGAGGAGCTGTCTACCTACGGTCTGCTGAAAGGGACCACAGAGGACCTGCTGCGGCAGTACCTGGAAGTGCTGGAACAGGAGGGCTATCTGTACACCGAGCCTGCCCACAACACCCTCCGGCTCACGCAGCAGGCGGGGGAGGTGCTGTTCCGGGGCGCTGAGGTGACCATGTCCCGGGTGGAGCAGGACCTGCCGCCCCGGGGGAGCGCCCGGAAACCTGCTGCATCCGCGCCGCTGCCGGAGGAGGACGGTCTGCTGGCCGCCCTCAAAGCCACCCGTCTGCGCCTGGCCCAGGAGGAAGGGGTGCCGCTGTATGTGGTCTTTTCCAACGCGACCCTGGCGGATATGGCCCGCCTGCGCCCCCGGTCCCGGGAGGAATTTTTGCTGGTCTCCGGCGTGGGCGAGGTCAAGGCCCGGAAATATGCCGACGCCTTTTTGGAGACCTTGGCGCAAGCAGAGGAGAGCGAAGGGTGAGCCTTTCTTTTGCGAGACTCTGACCTGTTTTGCTGAGAGATCCCCTTCCGAAATGAAAAAACCTCCTGCATGGTGACAAGGAATCTTGTACCACGCAGGAGGTTTTTATCGTGTTAGAGCAATGTTATGTTGCTCTTTCACATGTTGTCTGGCATTGGACCACCGGCCAGAAAACGCCCGATATCGTTTTCGTCATACCCACGCTCCAAAAGAAGTTTTCTGCAAGCGAGTTTCTCGTGTGCGCCGTAGGCCTGCTTCATTTTTTCAAATAGACGCTGGTCATCCAGGTGTTCATAACGCATCATGTAGTTTTGCACTCGATTGTTGTGTTCTTCAACAGTTGAACAGATATTGGATATAATCGACTCAACAGCATCCAGAAATCCCATAGAATCCCTCCTTTGCCTTCTTATTTTTTGCGGAACAAGCCTCCCAAGGAGCTGTTTTTTATTTCTCTCTGAACAATTCGTCCGGTGGCGCGTACCATATCTCCCGCAGAATCCCTGATATCGTCTTGCTTGGAGCGGTTGCAGTGGACGCACAAACATTGCAAATTCCACTCGTGGTCACTTCCGCCTCTGCTCTGGGGAATGATGTGGTCGATGTCCATATCCCCTTTCCGGAATTTCCGGCCACAGTGGACACAGGTATACCACCCATAGTTTCCTGGATTCCGGTCAAAATATTTTTCTCGATATCCTCCCATGAGTTTTTGATCCTTTCATAATGTTTTTGTTTCCGTGGATACGGAACGATGGTCTCTGCGTGATCACGCTCTTTTGGGGCCTTATTCAGAGCGGCTGCAGTTGGCGCACAAACATTGAAGATTTTGGTCGCGGTCGTCCCCGCTGTTCCGGGGCAGGATGTGGTCGATCTCTACATCCCCCTTCCGGAATTTCCGGCCACAGCGGACGCAGGTGCACCACCCGGAGTTCCCCGAATTACGTCCAAAGAAATTTCTTTGCTGTCTTCCCATAGTTGTTCAATCCTTTCTGTTTTTTGTTTCCATGTACAGGAAGTACATAGAACAGGTCTCTTATAGAGATAATATAAATCTCAATAAGAGAATCGTCAAGTGCTGCTTTCCTCTTTATGCTAGCCAAAAAGGGGGCGCAAAGAGAACCATGGATATTGGCACCGCCATTTGGAACGCCAGAAAAACACAGGGGATCACCCAGGAAAAACTGGCAGAGATGGTAAACATCACGACGTCACACCTCAAGCACATTGAGAGCGGACACCGGAAACCTTCCGTAGAGGTATTATTTCAGATCATGCGGATCTTGCATGTGTCGCTGGATGCGCTGGTATTTGAAGATGCGATGGAGATCCCCGCAATCTCAACCAGCGGCCTGACGCAGGAGGAGATCGGTGTGGTTTCTCAGTTGGTGGAATTGCTGCGCAGGAAACATGAAAGCCATCCGTAAACAAAAAACAGCCCTGGCACCGAAAGGATCGGTGTCAGGGCTGTTCTGCTGTGGAAAGAAGATGTTTAGACCGTGGGTTTATCCATAACAGGAAAGCGTCAGGGTAAGAATGGGGTAGGGCAGGCCCAGCCCGTCGGTGGCGGTGCGGTGGTGGACCCGGTAGCTGTACCGGAGATAGAACCGCAGCGCCCGGGCATTCTGTTCGTTGACGGTGATCTGGGCAATGAAATGCTGGGCCATGGTGTGGCGGAACAGGCGGTCCCCCAACCCCGTTCCCAGCTGGTCCGGGGCGAGAAAGAACTGTTCCAGGGTGTGCCCGGCCACGCCCGCAAACCCCACCGGCCCCTTGACCTCGTCCCAGGCCACGGTCAGGCTGGGGATCTCCCGCAGAGCCTGGGGGACCCGGGCGGCGATGACCGGCAGGTCGTTGGGGTCCAGAAAGTCGTGGGTAGCCCGGACAGACGCTTCCCAGAGGGCGGTGAGCTGGTCGATCAGGGCCGGGGACCGCTCTTGCGGGGCAAAGGTACGAAATTCCATGGGGACGCTCCTTTCTGCGGAGCTTACTCCGCCTCCTGGGCAAAGAAGCCGGTGAGGGCAAAGGTGTGATCCAGCGGTCCGGCGCCGCGGCCCAGGTCCAGCATGGCCGCCAGTGCCCCGGAAAGATATTGCTTGGCCCGGCGAATGGCCTCTTCCAGGGAAAAACCTTTGGCCAGGTTGGCCGCGATGGCGCTGGAGAGGGTGCAGCCGGTGCCGTGGGCGTTGGGGTTGTCGATGCGCTTGCCCCGGAACCAGAGGACCTTGCCCTGGTGGCAGAGCAGATCGTTGGCCCCGCCGTCGGGGCTGTGCCCGCCTTTGCACAGCACGGCGCAGCGGTAGCGGGCCGACAGGTCCCGGGCGGCCCGGACCATGTCCTCCTCCCCGGTGATGGTCTGGCCGGAGAGGACCTCGGCCTCGGGCAGATTGGGGGTGATCAAGGTGGCCTGGGGAAGCAGGTCCTCCTGGAGCGCGGCCAGGGCGTCCTCGCTGAGGAGCCGGGTGCCGCTGGTGGAGAGCATCACCGGGTCCACCACGACGTGTTTGGGGCGATGGGTTTCCAGGCAGCGGGCGATGACCTGGATGAGCGGGGCGGCAGAGACCATGCCGATCTTGACCCCGTCGGGCGGGATGTCGGAAAAGACGGCGTCCAGCTGCTGCTGCAAAAAAAGGGGCGAGACCGGTTCCACGGCGGTCACGCCGGTGGTGTTCTGGGCCGTGAGGGCGGTGATGACGCTCATGCCATACACGCCGTTCAGGGCCATGGTTTTCAGGTCGGCCTGGATGCCGGCGCCGCCGCTGGGGTCGCTGCCGGCGATGGATAACACGGTTTTCATGGGATACTCCTTTGCGGGCCGTCAGGGGAACACGGTCAGGGTCAGGGCCTTCAATTCCTGGGCGGCGGTCTGGATGTCCGGCGCACCGAACAGCGACGAGACCACCGCCGCCCCCACTGCGCCGCAGCCGGCCAGCTGGGGCAGGTTCTCCTGGGTGATGCCTCCGATGGCCACTGCCGGGATGGAGACGCTGGCGCAGATGGCCGTCAACTCCGCCCGGGTGATCCCCCGGGCGTTGGGCTTGGTGGGGGAGGGAAAGACCGCGCCGACCCCCAGATAGTCCGCCCCGGCGGCCTGAGCAGCCTGGGCCTGGGCGACGGTTTTGGCGGTGGCCCCGATGAGGAAATCCGGCCCCGCCAAACGGCGGATCTCCGCCACGGGCTGGTCTTCGGCCCCCACGTGGACGCCGTCGGCCCCGCAGCGCAGGGCCAGGTCAACGGCGTCGTTCAGGATGAGGGGGACGCCGTAGCGGTGGCACAGTTCCTTGGCGGCCAGGGCTTCGGCCAGAAAATCCTCTGGGGAGAGGTCCTTTTCCCGCAGCTGGACCAGGGTCACGCCCCCCTTGAGGGCTTGCTCCAACTGTTCCAGCAGCGTCTGTTGGCCGGTCCAGGCCCGGTCGGTGACGGCGTAAAGGCGAAGGTGTTCCGGGGTGAGATTCATGGCAGCGCACTCCTTCCAATGGTGCAGATAGTCGGCGGGAGAGGGACAGGTGGTCAGGGGACTGCGGACGCAGCCGCCGGCTGCGCCCGCCCGCCGCAGGTCGGGCAGGGCCGTCGGGCGGACCCCGCCGATGGCGCAGACCGGCAGGGGGACGGCGGCGCACACGTCGGCCAGAAAGTCCAGCCCCCGGCCGGGAAGCCCGGCCTTGCAGGTGGTGTCAAAGACATGGCCGGCGGTGAGGTAAGCAGCGCCCAGGTCCCAGGCTTCTTGGGCCTCCGCCACGGAATGACAGGAGACTCCCAGCGGGGGCAGACCCTGCCGTGCCGCCGGGGAGAGCGTCCGCAGCACCGGCAGCGGCAGATGAAGCCCATCGGCCCCCAGGGTCCGGGCCACGTTGGGGTGGGTGTGGACCAGAAACGGGACCCCGTACTGCCGGCAAATGGCCTGGACCTGCCGGGCCAGGGTCTCATAGGCGGCTTCGGAGAGATCCTTTTCCCGCAGCAGGATGCCCGCCGGGTGGGCGGCGGCAACGGCAGTCACCCGGTCCGGAAAAGGCTCCCGGCACAGGGCGCGCTCAGTGACCCAGAGCAGGGGGAACGAGGGGGGCATCAGGAGACCTCCTTTCGGGCGGGCGAGGAATGGACCCGGTTCTTGTGCAGGAAGATCCCCAGCAAGACCATCCCTATTCCGCCGGAAAGGGTGGCGGCGGCCAGCATGGTGCCGGCCCCCCAGAGGTCCAGCAGGAACCCGCCGGAAAAGCTGGCCAGGACGTTGCCGATGGTGGCGCACATGGTGAACCAGGCCTGTCCTTGGACCCGCTGGTCCGGTGGAACGATCTCGTTGACGAAGTAGATCGACGCGAGGATGAACAGGGCGTATCCCGGCAGCTCAAAGAACTGCACGGCATACAGCACCCCTAAGTTGGGCGCGGCCCAGGCCCCCAGGGCGTGGAGAAAGAAGCCCGTGCCGGACAGGCGCAGCCAGGCCCGGCTGCTGGCTTTGGTCAGCATCCAGCCAAAGAGGAACATGGTGGGCAGCTCCCAGAGGGACTGGAGAAGGAGCAGGGTGCCCATGGAACTGCTGTCCCCTCCCAGCGGCTGGACGATCTGAAAGGCAAAGACGTTGAGCAGGTTGTGGCTGAAAAAAAGCAGGCAGGACCCGACCAGCACCCACAAAAGCTGCCGGCAGGCGCCCCGGCGGACGGGCTGCCGGGACGAGGAGACCTCCGGCGGAGCCTCTGGCCGCGGCAGACGGAACAGGAGCAGAGAGAGCAGAAAAATCAGATGCAGCACGGTCATGGCCAGGGGGATCGACCGGGCACCCAGGACCAGGACCAGCTGCCCGCAGCCGGCGGAGGCCAGACCGAAGGCGATGGACCCCGCCCCCCGGGCGATGCCGAAGTTGAGGGAGATCCCCTGGTTGAGGCAGGCCATGCCCAGGGCCGAGCACAGGGGCATGAGCAGCTGGATCAGGATGACCAGCAGGCTGTAAAGGAGCTGCTCGTGTCCGGGCAGGACCGCCAGCAGCAGCCCCAGGGCCAGCTCGGCCAGCACCAGCAGCGCGCAGAACTGCCGCAGGCTCAGCCGCCGCAGGTGGTCGGCGATGCGGGAGACCACCGGCTGCAGCAGGGTGGCCAGGACTCCCGAGACGCTCATGAGCACGCCGATCTGGGCGTTGGAAAACCCCCGGTCCAGCAGGTAGACGCTGGAAAAGGTGAGGATGATGCAGTAACAGCCCCAATAGCTTCCTTGCAGGAAGGTGTAGCGCAGGGTGGGATGGCGCAGGGTGACGGCAGACATAGGGCCTCCTCTCTCGGTGGGCGGGGTCAGTGTTCCGGCGCAGGCGGCGCGGGGGACGACGGGGCGTTCCGCAGCCAGCGGCCTTTTTTGTAATAGAGGATCAGAATGGCGGCGGTGATGAACCAGGAGACTGGGTAGCAAATGGAGATGCCCAGCAGGGTGTGCCAGTGGGGGACCACAAAGAGGACCCACAGGATCCGCAGCCCGCAGATGCCCCCGACGCTGATGATCATGGGGATCAGCGCGTCGCCGGCCCCTCGCAGGGCGTTGGCCAGGACCTCGATGAAGGTCCAGATGAAGTAGAAGGGGACGAAATAGGAGACGATCTGGATGGCGTACTGGATGACCTCGGGATTGTCCGTAAAAATGCGGAAGCAGTAGCGGGCAAAGAGGAGCAGCAGGATGGACAGGACCACCGTCATGCCCAGGGCCAGCTTGAGGCAGACCCCGACGCTCTTCTTCATCCGATCGTATTTGCCCGCCCCGTAGTTCTGGCCCACAAAGGCCATGATGGCCACGCCGAAGGAGATCATCAGCGACCAATAGACGCCGTCCACCTTGCCGGTGGCGGACCAGGCGGCCACGGCGTTGGTCCCCAGATCGTTGATGGGGACCTGGATGAGCAGGTTGGACAGGGCGTACATGGAGCTTTCCACCGCCGCCGGCACGCCGATGCCCAGAATGTGCAGCAGGGTGGCCCGGTGGATGCGGATCTGCCGGAAGTGGAGCTGATACCCGCCCTTGGCCCGGGCCAGCTGCAGCAGGATGAGCAGGGCGCTGATCAGGTTGGCGATGGCGGTGGCGATGGCGGCCCCGGCCACGCCCAGGGGGATGACCGCCACAAACAGCAGGTCCAGCGCGATGTTCAGCAGGCAGCAGATGATCAGGTAGTACAGGGGGCTGCGGGAGTCGCCCACGGCCCGCAGGATGCCCGAGCCCATGTTGAACAGCAGCATGGGGATGGTGCCGAGGAAGTACAGGCGCAGGTAGGTGGTGGCGTCCCCCATGATCTCCTGGGGGTTCTTGGTCCACCGCAGGGCGTCGGGGGCCAGGAGGATGCCGATGACCGTTACCAGCGCGCCCGCCGCCAGGCTGAAGGCGATGGCGGAGTGGACGGCCCGGGTGAGCTTGGTCTGGTCGTCCGCCCCGTAGCCGTGGGAGATGACCACCGTGGCCCCGGAGGACAGGCCGGTGAAGATGCCCACCACCAGCTGCACGATCACGGCAGCCGAGCCGCCCACGGCGGCCAGGGCGTCAGAACCCACGAACTGGCCCACGATGATGGCATCAACGGTGCTGTAGAGCTGCTGGAACAGGGTCCCGGCAGCGATGGGGAGCAGGAAGAGAAGCAGTTGTTTCCAGATGACACCTTCGGTCAGATCCAGATTGGACTTGGCGTGGGCCAAGGGAAGGACCTCCTTTCAGCCCGCCGCAGACGGGGCGGGAACGCCTCGACAGAGGCGGTGATTTGTGATAGGATGAACACTACTATCATAGAAGAAACCCCGGGAAAAAGCAACCATGCCCGGGGAGAACCCATCCAGAGAAAGAGGGCGTCCTTTATGCACATTCCTACCTGCCAGACCCAGCAGCTGCGGCTGCTGACCTTTGAAGAAGCCCTGGTCCCCACCCAGGAGGAGACCTTTGACCGGGACACCTGGCTCTATGTCCCCGACCACTATGCGGACTACCGGTATTTGCTGGGGACCCGGGGGGAGAATCCCCTCATCTGCATCGGCATCAACCCCTCCACGGCCGCGCCGGGGGAGCTGGACAACACGCTGAAATCTGTCCAGCGGATCGCCCTGGGCAACGGGTACGACAGCTTCCTCATGTTCAACGTCTACGCCCAGCGGGCCACCCGGCCCGAGGACATGGACCGGGACTGCAACCAGGACCTCCACCGGGAGAACATGGCGGCCTTCCGGTATGTGCTCTCCCGGGTGGGCGCGGGCTTTTCCCCGGCAGTCTGGGCGGCCTGGGGGACCATCATCGAGAAGCGGCCCTATCTGCGGGACTGTGTCCGGGACATGGTGGCCATTGGAGAGGAATACGGCGCCCGGTGGCTGTGCGCCGGGAAGAACACCAAGAAGGGCCACCCCCATCACCCGCTCTATCTGCGGAAAGACGAGGCCGTCCGCCCCTTTGACGTGACGGGCTACCTGGCCGCGCTTTGACCGCCGGGTCAGGGTTCTTCGGACCAGGCGGGGGCCTCCAGCTCCTCCTGGGTGAGGGGCCGCAGGACCTTGGCGGGGACACCCGCCACGATGGTGGCCGGCGGGACGTCCCGGGTGACCACGGCCCCGGCGGCGACGATGGCGTTGTCCCCGATGGTCACGCCGGCCAGAACGGTGGCGTTGGAGCCGATCCAGACCCGGCTGCCGATGACGATGGGGGCCGGGTGCATGGACGACCGGCGCAGGGGCGCGATGTCGTGGTTCAGCGTGGCCAGGACCACGTTGTGGCCGATGAGGACGTCGTCCCCGATGTGGATGCCGCCCTGGTCCTGGAACCGGCAGCCGGCGTTGAGAAAGACCCGCTTGCCCAGGGTGATGTTCTTGCCGCAGTCGGTGCTGAACGGGGGAAAGAGCGCGAAGGTCTCGTCCACCGGCTTGCCGATGAGTTGGGAAAAGAGCTGGCGGATCTCCTCGGGCGTGTGGTAGCCGGTGTTGAGCTGGCCGGTGATGGCCAGGGCCTGCTGGCTGAGCTGGTGCATGAACTGGTGGGCCGGTGAGCCGCCCACCACAGTCTTGCCCTGGTTGAGCTGGTCCAGATATTCTTGCAGATCCATGATAACCTCCTGATACACACAGATAATATATGAAGATGGAAAGGGATGCGTTGGGGATGAGAAAAGAATACCATACACGCGCCGGAAAAACAAATGCCGGGGGAGTGAAAAAGAGCCTGCCTCCATTGCTTGGAGACAGGCTCTTGCTGTTCTGTGTGGGGGAGCTTATTGCAGGGTCGGGGCAATGGCATCGGCCTCAGCCACGATCCGGTCGATGACCTCCTGCACGGTGGGGATGTCGTGGATGCGGCCGACCACTTCGCCGCAGGGGAAGACGCCACCCTGGGTGTCGCCGCTGTCGTAGCACTTCTTCTGGCGCTTGCCGCTGACGTAGGGGAAGATATCGTCCAGAGAGGGGTTGCTGTCCTTCTCCAGCTCTGCCACCTGGAGGGTGGTCTCGTTCTTCAGGTTCCGGTGGGGGAAGTGGATGGACCGCTGGACCACCATGGTGGAGAGCTCGTCGCTGTCCACCAGCAGCTGCTTGAAGTTGGGGTGGATGGCGCACTCCTGGGTGGCCATGAACCGGGTACCGATGACCACGCCCTGGGCGCCCAAGGCCCGCATGGCCAGATAGCTGCGCCCGTCGCACACGCCGCCGCCGCCGATGACGGGGATGTCCACGGCATCCACCACCGAGGGGATGAGGACCATGGAGGTCACGTCGTCGTTGCCCGGCGCGCCGCCGCACTCAAAGCCCACCACAGACACCACATCGACCCCGGCCGCTGCCGCCTTTTTGGCGAACCGGACGGCGGTGGACTTGTGGATGATCTTGCACCCGGCCTCGTGCAGGGGGGCCACAAAGGGCTTCGGGTCCCGGCCGGAGAGCTCCACCACAGGCACCTTGGCCTGGCAGCAGGCTTCGATGAAGTCCCAGGTGGCCTCGCCTTCCACGACTTCGGGGAACATGGAGATGTTCACGCAGAAGGGGTTGTTGGTGAGGGCTTTGGTCTGGGCGATGGCATCCAGCAGCTCCTCTTTGGTCTTGTACAGGGAGGCACTGATGGTCCCCAGACCGCCTGCGTTGGAGACGGCTGCCGCCAACTCAGGGGTGGCCAGCCACTGGAAAGCACCTTGCATGATGGGGTAGCGAATATTCAGGATGGAACAGAGCGCCGAATTCATAGGAAACATCTCCTTGTTCAATGTCATTATGAGGAATTATACCGGATTGTGCCGGGAAGCGCAAGAGAAAAAGACTGAATCCCTGCATTTTTGCGCCAATTTTTTACATATGACAGCATTTTGCTGGGAAATATTGCAGATGAGTGGGAGGGGATGGAAGAAAAATTTTGCAGCGCTGTAAGATTTGGGGGCAGACGGTGTGTATAAGGAAGAAAGGGAGGTGACCAGCCATGGAGGATGCCAAGATCGTTCAGCTCTATTGGGACAGAGATGAGCAGGCCATCCCGGCGACCGACGAAAAGTATGGCGCCTATTGCACCGCCATCGCCCGGAACATCCTGGGCAGCCGGGAGGATGTGGAAGAATGTGTCAATGACACCTATTGGAATGCCTGGAACGCCATGCCGCCCCACCGACCAGGCAGGTTATCCACATTTTTGGGGAAGATCGTTCGGAATTTGTCCTTCAACCGGTACCGCTATCATACCGCCGACAAGCGAGGGGGCGGAGAGGCCACGCTCGTGCTGGGAGAACTGGCAGACCTGGTCTCCGGCACCGAGGATGTGGAAGAAGAGGTCGCGCGCCGGGAACTGATCCGCGCCATCCACCGGTTTCTGGAAGGGCTTCCGGCGGACAAGAGAAAGCTCTTTGTGTGCCGGTATTGGTACTTTGACCCCATCCCTGCCCTGGCGGCCCGGTTTGGCATGACGGAGAACAACGTCTCGGTGACGCTGAGCCGCCTCCGTCAAAAACTACGCAACGACCTGTTGGAAGGAGGGTTTATTTTATGAAAGCGGAAACCTTTTGTGAGCTGTTCGGAGAGATCGACGAGAAGTATCTTCTGGAAGCCCGGGAGGCCCCCAAGGTCCCCCTCCGATGGGGGCTGCTGGCGGCGTGTGTGTGCCTTGCGCTGATCGGGGCCGTCGTGCTTCCGCGCCTTGGGGGAACGACGGAGGGGCCGGCGGTGCAGGCGGGAGAGCTTTGTTTGGTGGTCAATGAAGTGGAGCAGATCGGGAAAATGGACCTGGATGTTCGGCTCTCTCGTTACCAAGACCTTTCTGCACAGGAACAGGAAGCGATGCTGCTGGCGTTTGAACAGGCTCTTGGTCTGGACTATGAGGCGGTTACAGCCCGCCTGCCGGCGGCGTATCATCAGCAATCTTTTTACTCTGTGGATACGCCTGCGGTCCCAGGGAGCGGCGTGTATCAGCCCCATGATTATGTGTTGGAATATCAGACGGAAGCCGGCGGCAGCGTAACGCTGGCGCTCTGTGCAGGGGAGGCGCCTCTGAGAGATTATTTCTTTGCAGAGGAACTCAAGGAATCGGAGATCCACGGGGTCTCTGCGGTCGTCTGTCGGATGCAGGACAGCTTTTTGGTGCAGTTTTCCCAGGCGGGTGTCTGCTATGATGTAGAAACGAAAAACATTTCGCTGGAAGAGCTGGAAGAACTTCTGGTTTCTCTGGTGGAGAACTAAAACGGGGAAAAGGGGCCTGCTGCAGAACAACATCCTTCTGCAGCAGGCCCCGCTGTCTCTTGGTGCGTACATCAAAATAGAAAAAAGCCTTGAAACGAAGTTCGTTTCAAGGCTTTGGTGGACGATACAGGACTTGAACCTGTGACCTCCCGCACGTCAAGCGGATGCTCATACCAGCTGAGCTAATCGTCCGAGTTGTTGTGCCCCGCTCTCGCGGAACGATGCTTATAATACCCTATCCTTCGGGATTTGTCAAGGGATTTTTTCAAATTTTTTTCGTTTGGGGAAAACTATTTTGCGACGGCGGGAATTTGACAAGGCGGACAGGGTTTTCTATAATGAGGAGACAAACGCGGCGGCAGACTTCCTGCCGCCGGGAGGGGAGCGTCCGCTGTGATCGACCTGAACAACATCGCCTCCTATCAGGAGAACAATCGCATCGAGGCCAAGAAGGCTGCCGGGGGCTTTCCCCACAGCCTGTGGGAGACCTATTCCGCCTTTGCCAACACCATCGGCGGGCTGATCCTGCTGGGGGTGGAGGAGAGCCGGGACAAACGCCTGCGGGTCACCGGGGTCCCCGACGGACCGGGGTACGTGGAGACCTTCTGGCAGACGGTCCGGGACCCGGCCAAGGTCAGCGAGAACATCCTGTCGCCGGAGGACGTGACCCTGCACCCGGTGGAGGGCAAGCAGATTTTGGTCATCTCTGTCCCCCGGGCCAGCCGCCGCCAGCGGCCGGTGTACATCGGGGACAGCCCCTTTACGGGGGCCTACCGCCGGGATGGAGAGGGGGACTACCACTGCTCTGCCGACGAGGTCCGGGCCATGCTCCGGGACCGGGACGACGCCCCGGCGGACCTGGCCGTGCTGACCGGGCGCAGCGCGGCGGACCTGTCCCAGGAGACCTTGCGCCAGTTTCGCCTGCTCATGGCCATGCGCCAGCCGGAGCATCCCTTCAACTATCTGCCCGACCGGCAGTTCCTGCCGGCGGTGGGTATCCTGGGGCCTGGCGGCGGGGATCTGCACCCCACCCTGGCCGGCCTGCTCCTGCTGGGCAAGCGCAAAGCCCTGCGGGAGGTCTTTCCCCAGTTCCGCCTGGAATATCAGGAGGAGGACACGGGTTTTCGGCTGGCGACCATCCGGCCGGGACCGCCGGAAAACGTCTTTTCCTTCTATACCATGGTCTCCCGGCGTCTGGCGGCGGTGTCTGCCCTGCTGGCCCAGACGCCGGGGGAGCGGGCGGCGCTGGCCGGGGCCATGCGGGAGGCCGTCCTCAACGCCCTGCTCCATGCGGACTATTTCAGCCGGGGCGGTCTGACCATCCGCCGCCGGGCAGGGGAGCTGCTGGTCTCCAACGGCGGCCTGCTGCGGGTCCCGCCGGATCAGGCGGAGGCGGGACAGGCTGCCGATCCCCGGAACCAGGGGCTGACCCAGCTCTTCTCTCTGGTCAAGCTGGCCACCGGCACCGGCCAGGGCCTGCGGGGGATCTTCTCCCTCTGGGCGCGGCAGGGCTGGCGGCCGCCGGTCCTGTCCGAGCGGGCTTCCGCGGCCCGGACCGATCTGTTCCTGCCCCTGCCCTCCCGGGAGTTCTCCCCGGAGGAGCTGACCCGGCAGCAGGTGATCGAATATCTCACCGACCACGTCAGCGCCGGCAGAAAGACGCTGGTCCAGGGGCTGGGCCTGCCGGAGGAGGACGTCCGGCAGGCGCTGGCGGATCTGATGGACCGGGACCTGGTGGTGCAGTCGGGCCGGAGCTATCGCCTGCGGGCGTGATCCCGAAAAAACAGAAGAAACGCTGTTTTGCTGATGCCATGACAAATAAATGTGATATAATAACCATAAAGAAAGCAGGTTTGACCGCTGGAAAGAGCACGAGCTGATCACGGCTGCGGCGATCGATCAGCGGATGAAACGAGACAGGAAAGGAGGTGCAGACAGTGAGCAACCGTGAAAAGGTAATTGCCCTGTTGGACAGTGTTCCAGATTATAAGATGGGCTATGTGCTGGCCTATGTGCAGGGACTCACCGCCGATGAAGAGGCAGACGATTTATTTTGTGAGCGGATGCTGGAAAACTACGAGAACGATCCTGACCCCGAGAAAGAGAGGGGCTATTCCCTGGAGGATTGCAAACGGGAATGGGGGCTTGTGTGATGTATCAGATCATCCTCAAGAAAAGGGCGAAAAAATTTATCGATGGCCTTCCTGTCCAGGAGCGCCGCCGGGTGGTTTCCGCCATTGAACAGTTGCCAAACGGAGGGGATATCAAGAGATGAAAAGGTCGTGACGATCTTCTGCGCCTGCGCGTTGGCGAGTATCGCATTATTTATACGGTGGACAACGGTGCGTTGATCGTCTATGTGATAGATGCTGGGAACAGAGGCCAGATATACAACCGATACTGAAAAAAGAGGGGCTGCCCACTGTGGGCGGCCCCTCTGCTGCGCTCTGTTTGCATGTTGGCGGATGTCCTCAGGCGCACCTTTCGCCATAGAAAAACACCCCATTTCTCAGGGCAAGCATGGTATCCTCATACTTGCCCGACAAATGGGGTGCAGTTCTGTAGGAGCGGCCGCCGTGTTTTGAGATGGGACGGTTACGTCCGGTCGGGTGGCGCCTGGTCCTTCAGGATGGGCTGTAAATGCATCAGCAGATCCACCTTGTTGTTCACCTCAAATTTTTTGTAGATGTTGGCGATGTGGGTGCGCACGGTATAGATGCTGATGTGCAGCTCCTCAGCGATCTGCTCGTTCTTCATGCCCGAGGCCAGGTAATAGACGATCCGCCGCTCCTGCTGGGTCAGGCTGTTGTAGGGGTGGTCGGTGTTCTTGGGCAGCTCCTTGGTCTGGCAGGTGATGAGCATCAGGTGCCAGGTCTGGATGAGCCCGGCGGCGCTGGAGGAGAGGAACGAGGTGTGATAAAAGGTGATGTCTCCGGCCAGGGAGGTGATGGTCTGGCTGGTCCCGCCCTGGGTGGTCAGGCGCTCGCTGATCTCGTTGATCATGGTCTGGACCTCCCGGAACTTGGGGTCTCCCTGGTAGTTGCTGCGCAGGAAATGGCCGTGGTTGTAGCGGTATTGCTCCCAGAACACCTGGCTGATCTCCTGGGCGGCCTTGTTGGTCTGCATGACGGTCATGTCCTGGTTGAGGATCACCGCCCCCATTTTCACGTCCTGGAAGAACAGGTGGAAGCTGTCCTGGAACCGGGCCTCGCCGCTGTGGCGCAGGTAGGTCTGGTAGTTGGCCTCCACCAGCTCGGCCAGGTAGGACAGCAGGCCCCGCTCCTCTTCCCGGAAGCCGCCCTCCTCCCGGGTGCGGAAAAGCCCCATGGAGCCGATGACCCGCTCGCCCAGATAGAAGAAGAGAACGGCCTGGTAATACAGGTCCTCGGCGGACATGTGGATGCCGTAGGGGGTGTGTTCATACTCCTCCAGAGACATCACGTCTTCGGTGAAGATGACCCGCTTTCCCTTCAGGTGGGCAGGCAGAGAGGGATAGCGGAAGATGTCATCCTTATAGATGTGGTCCTTGTAGTCATACATGGGACCATATCGGATACCATAAGTGATGTAGTTGCTCAGGCTGTTTCCCCGGCGGGTCTGGCTGCCGGGGAAGGCGGGGTAGTGGTACGGGAAGAAGATGCTGCGCCGAAAGCCGAAGTGCTTGTCAAACAGCGCCAGGACTTTTTTGGGGAAGTTTTCGCTGTCCCTGGCCAGATCCAGGGAAAAATTCATGGCTGCGTCGTGCCAGATCGTGGGAATCTCGCGGATAACAGCCCCCTCCTTTCCGGCCGGCTGCCCGGGACCGGCTTAAAATGAAAGAAATAATGCAAAAATTCGGCAGTACAAAATGCCTTTTTTACCATTATACACATTTTGTATGATAAGCGCAAGAGCGGGCAATATAAAAAGACCAGAAAAATTTCAGGTTTTTTTCTGTCTTTGCCTTGACAAGCTGGCTTTTCGGTGTATAATATAGCTACCCTATGACATGGATCAAGCTACCCTATGACATGGATCAGTGCATTTTAGTATAAAATGAACAAATACAAGACAGTACAGGAGGATACCTCAAATGCAACCGAGAGATGTAGTCATCGTGAGTGCCTGCCGCACCGCCATCGGCAAGTTCCAGGGGCAGTTTAAGGACGTTTCTGCCAGAGAACTGGCCATCACCGCCGGCAAGGAAGCCATCCGCCGGGCCGGGATCGATATCAATACCATCGACGAGATGGTCATGGGCGAATGCTATCTGGGCATGCAGGGTTCCCTGCCCGCCCGTCAGGTCTCCATGCGGATCGGCCTGCCTGTGGAGAGCAGCGCCGTTACCGTCAACCAGAACTGCGCCTCCGGCATGCGCGCCATGGAGATCGCCTGCCACAACATCCAGCTGGGCAAGACCGACATCGGCCTGGTGGTTGGCGTGGAGAACATGACCCAGGCTCCCTTCATGCTGCCCAAGGCCCGTATGGGCTATCGTATGGGCGGCATCCCCACCGAGGGCGGCGCTGAGCTGTACGACAGCCTGATCCACGACGCCCTGTACGACGCTCTGGTCCCCGGCCACATGGGTGTGACCGCCGACAACGTGGCCAAGCTGTGCAACGTCTCCCGTCAGGAGTGCGACGAGCTGGCCGTCATCAGCCACAACCGTGCCTGCGCCGCCATCGAGGCCGGCAAGTTCAAGGATGAGATCGTCCCCGTGGTCATCCACAACAAGAAGAAGGGCGACATCGTCATCGACACCGATGAGCACCCCATCCGCAACTGCAGCTATGAGACCATCTCCAAGATGAAGGCTGTCTTCACCCCCGATGGCGTCACCACCGCCGCCAACGCCTCCGGCATCAACGACGCAGCTGCCGCTGTGATCATCATGTCCGCCGAGAAGGCCAAGGAGCTGGGCCTGAAGCCCATGGCCAAGATGGTCAACATCTGCTCCGCCGGCGTGGAGCCCAAGTATATGGGCATCGGCCCCGCTTACGCTGTGCCCAAGTGCCTGAAGGAAGCCGGCGTGGACTTCAACGATGTGGACTACTGGGAGATCAACGAGGCCTTTGCCGCCCAGTTCCTGGGCGTTGGCCGCAAGCTGAAGGAAGAGCACGGCTGGGAGGTTGACCTGGAGAAGACCAATGCCAACGGCTCCGGTATCTCCCTGGGCCACCCCATCGGCTGCACCGGTCTGCGGATCATCGTCTCCCTGGTGTATGAGATGCAGCGCCGCGGCGCTACCCTGGGCGGCGCTTCCCTGTGCGTGGGCGGCGGCCCCGCTATGGCTTCTCTGTGGAGCAGAAACTTCGACTGAGAAGGCCCCCCCGATTTTTTGATGAAAAATTGCGCTTTGCGTAGTTTTTCCCGGCGTAAGCCGGGAAGTTCCGACTCGTTCGGTTGAAATCCAGAGAAAATGCCTGCCGCAGCTGCGGCAGGCATTTTTTCGTGGTGGGGTCCCGCCCCTTGCTTTTTGGGCCGGGACCCGATACAATGAGAGCCAAGAAATTCGATGACGCAGGAGGAACCACCATGGACAGTATGTGGCTGGAAATCAGTCTGAACACCACCGCAGAGGCGCTGGACGACCTTTGCGCGCAGCTCATCGCCAACGGCGTCCCCGGCCTGGCGGTGGAGGAGGAAGGGGAGTTCCACGCCTTTCTGGAGGAGAACCGCCAGTATTGGGACTATGTGGACGACGCGCTGCTGGAACAGATGAAGGGGGTCAGCCGGGTCAAGTTTTATGTCACCGACGACGCAGACGGACAGGCCCAGCTGAAGGGCTATCTGGCCGGCATCGACCTGCCCTATACCTCGCTCCCGCTGCGGGAGTATGACTGGGCCCATAGCTGGCAGAAATACTATCGCCCGCTGGCCGTGGGGGAGAAGCTCTACATCGTGCCCGAATGGGAGCGGGACACCGCCGAGATCCCCGCCGGGACCACCCGGCTGCTGATGAACCCCGGCCTGACCTTCGGCACCGGGTCCCACGCCTCGACCCAGCTGTGCCTGGAGGGGGTGGAGGCCCACGCCAAGGCGGGGGATCTGGTGCTGGACCTGGGCTGCGGCAGCGGCATTCTGGCCATTGCGGCCCTGTGCCTGGGGGCCCGCTGGGCCACGGGGGTGGACATCGACCCCAAGGCGGTGGACGTGGCCTATGAGAACGCCGCCCTCAACGGCATCGGCCGGGACCGCTGCCGCTTCCTGGCCGGGAACGTGCTGGCCGACCAGAGGCTGGTGGACGAGCTGGCGCAGGAACGGGCAGACCTGGTGCTGGCCAACATCGTGGCGGACGTGATCATCCCCCTGGCCCCGGTGGTGCCCCGGCTGCTGGCGGAGGGCGGGACCTTCCTGTGCTCCGGCATCATCGACACCCGGGGAGATGAGGTGGCTGCGGCGCTGACCGCCGCCGGTCTGACGGTGACCGGCCGCCGGGAAAAGAACGGCTGGATCGCCCTGGAAGCCACCGTAAAATGAGCGCCGCAGACAAAGCAGTGGTGCGCCCCCTGGTCCTGCCGGCGGACCGGCGGGTGCTGGTGATCAGCGACATCCACGGCAACCTGCCCTTTTTGCAGGGGCTGCTGCGGAAGGTGGGCTTTTCCAGGGATGACATCCTTATCGTGCTGGGGGATATTTTGGAAAAATCGACGGGGGGACTGGAGACCCTGCACTATCTCATGGATCTGCGCCGCACCCATACGGTGTATTTCGTGCAGGGCAACTGCGACGACGTGACCTTGGGCTTTCTCAGCGGGGCCTGGCCCGATGAGATCGCCGCCCGCTACGGGGCCTTTTGGGGCGAAAAGTGCGCCTGGGTCTCCATGGCTCATCAGGCCGGGGTGGACGTGGAGGACCCCAAGTCCTTTGCCGCCGCCCGGCAGGCCATCGAACGGAAGTTTCCCGAAGAACTGGCCTTTCTGCGGGGGATGCCCACCATCCTGCTGTCGGAGGATTACCTGTTCGTCCACGGCGGGGTCCCCCGGGAGCACGATCTGGAGAGCCTGGTGGCCCGGCAGTGCATGAAGAACGACGACTTCCTCAGCCAGGGCCGGGATTTCCGCCGGTGGGTGGTGGTAGGACATTGGCCGGTGACCCTCTATCGGCCGGACATCCCCTCGGCGAAGCCCCTGGTGCTGCCCCAGCGGCACATTGCCAGCATCGACGGCGGCTGTTCTCTGAAAGCCGATGGACAGCTCAACGCCCTGATCCTGCCCCGGGGACCGGGGGAGGACTTCTCCTATGTGGCCTACGACGGCTTTCCCGTCATGACGGCCCAGGAGGATCAGGAGGCCTCGGAAGATCCGGTGAACATCCGCTGGGGCCGCAGCGACGTGGAGGTGCTCCGGCTGGGGGAGGAGTTCTCCCGCTGCCGCCACAAGGAGACCGGCCGGGAGCTGGACATTCTGACCGATTACCTGCGCCAGGGCCCCAACGGGACCTATTGCCTGGACTCCACGGACTACCGCCTGCCGGTGAAGGCCGGGGAGCGGCTGTCTGTGGTCCGCCGCACCAGCCGGGGCGCGCTGGCCAAAAAGGATGGGGCCACCGGCTGGTATCTGGGGCCGCTGGTATGACGAAAAAAACAGCGGAATGTATTGACTTTTGGGAAACAGACTGTTATAATTTCAAAGCCGCTTTGAATGGGTCATCTAAAAAACAGGAGACAGCCTCTGTCCCTGCTGCCCCCGACAGCGAGCCCGTAATAAAGGAAAGAGGTGCAAGAGCAATGCATGCAATCATTGAGACCGGCGGAAAGCAGTATAAGGTAGCCGAGGGTGACGTTCTGTTCATCGAGAAGCTGCCCCAGCAGGCCGGCGACGCCATCAAGTTCGACAAGGTCCTGGCCGTCCTGGGAGACGAGCCCAAGTTCGGCGCTCCCCTGGTGGAGGGCGCTACCGTGGATGCTTCCGTGGTGAAGAACGGCAAGGGCAAGAAGGTCGTGATCTTCAAGTACAAGCCCAAGAAGGGTTACCGTCTGCGTCAGGGCCACCGTCAGCCCTACACCAAGGTCGAGATCAAGAAGATCAACGCCTGATGACCACGGCATCCTTCGTTACTGAGGGCAGCCGCCTGCTCGCCGTCACCGTGGCGGGCCACAGCGGCCTGGCCCAGGCAGGGGAAGACATTCTCTGCGCCGCCGTCACCAGTGCCGTCCGCCTGACCGAGTGCGCCATCAACGACGTGCTGGGTCTGGAGGCCGGGGTGAAGGTCAATGACAGGGATGCTTCCATCACCCTGAAACTTCCCCGCAACCTGACCGGAGAGGCCGACCAGGTGTGCCAGACGCTGCTGGCCGCCCTCATGGTCTACTTCGTGCAGCTGCGGGAGGAATATCCCGAACACATTAACGTCATGGAGGTGTAACCAAATGCTTCACATCGGACTTCAGTTCTTTGCCCATAAAAAGGGCGTGGGCTCCACCCGGAACGGCCGTGATTCCATGGCCCAGCGTCTGGGCGTCAAGCGGGGCGACGGTCAGTTCGTTCTGGCCGGCAACATCCTGGTCCGTCAGCGCGGCACCCACATCCATCCCGGCACCAACGTGGGCATCGGCAAGGACGATACCCTGTTTGCCCTGAAGGATGGCCGCGTCAAGTTTGAGCGGCTGGGTAAGGACCGCAAGCAGGTCTCTATCGTGGAGGCCATTGCGGAGTAGTTTTCCGCCCAATCCAAGCCCCGGACGAACCGTCCGGGGCTTTTCCCATCACCAGCAGAAATGGAGGTGCCCAATGGCAAATACATTCATCGACACCGCCCGGATCCTGGTCCGCTCCGGGGCGGGCGGCAACGGCGCGGTGGCCTTCCACCGGGAGAAATATGTGGCCGCCGGCGGCCCCGACGGCGGGGACGGCGGCCGGGGAGGCGACGTGATCCTCCAGGTGGACGACCGGATGTCCACCCTGATGGACTTCCGCTACAAGCGCAAGTATGTGGCCGAAAACGGCGGCAACGGCGCCGGCAAGCAGTGCACCGGCAAGAACGGCGCCCCCCTGATCATCAAGGTCCCCCGGGGAACGGTGGTCCGGGACGCGGAGACCCGGGAGATCATCCGGGACATGTCCGACGACGAGCCCTTTGTCCTGTGCCGGGGGGGCAACGGCGGCTGGGGCAACAAGCACTTTGCCACCCCCACCCGCCAGACCCCGCAGTTTGCCAAGGCAGGGCTGCCCGGCAAGGAGCGCACGGTGCTGCTGGAACTGAAACTTCTGGCAGACGTGGGCCTGGTGGGGTTCCCCAACGTGGGGAAATCTACCCTGCTGTCTGTGGCCACCAAGGCCCGGCCCAAGATCGCCAACTACCATTTTACCACCCTGTTTCCCAACCTGGGGGTGGTCTTTGTGGACGAAGGGGTCTCCTTTGTCATGGCCGACATCCCCGGCATCATCGAGGGCGCGGCCGAGGGCGCCGGCCTGGGCCACGATTTTCTGCGGCACATCGACCGCTGCCGGCTGCTGATCCACATTGTGGACGTTTCCGGCTCTGAGGGCCGGGACCCGGTGGAGGATTTCGAGACCATCAATGCCGAGCTGAAAGAATACAGCCCGGAGCTGGCCAGCCGGAAGATGATCGTGGCGGCCAACAAGACCGACATCCTGGCCGACCGGACCCTGCTGGAGACCCTCAAGGCCCATGTAGAGGCTCAGGGGATGACCTTCTTTGAACTCTCCGCCGCCACCCATCAGGGGGTGCGGGAGCTGATGAAGGCCGCCGCCGGGGAGCTGGCCCACCTGCCGCCGGTGATCACCTATGAGCCGGAATATGTGGAGCGCCCGCCCCAGGTGGACACCACCGAGCCGCTGACCATCCGCCACGAGGACGATGTGTGGATCGTGGAAGGCCCCTGGCTGCAAAAGATCATGGCCAACGTGAACTTCTCCAACTACGAGTCCCGGAACTGGTTCGACCGGATGCTCCGCTCTGCCGGCCTGTTTGACCGGCTGGAGGAAATGGGCATCAAGGACGGAGACCTGGTGAGCCTGTATAACCTGGACTTTGAATACCAGCGCTGACCGTTCCGGCAGCGCCCACCGGAGAAGCGCCGGTGATCCCCTTCCAAAGTAATTTTGGTTCTTAGAGTTTCTGCACGGGACCGTGCAGAAACTCTTTTTTTGTTTTGGCTGCGGTGTTCTTATGAAGGGGAGCAAAAATCAGGAACGACCTAAGAGATTCGCTCTGTTGGTGTGTTTAAGAGGTGAATGGAGAAGATCCGATGGATCTCTGGGGGAGGAGGGTGTTTATGGATCACGGGGCAAACAGCTACCGCCGGTTTCTGGAGGGGGATGACAACGGCATCGTGGAGATCATCCGCGACTACAAAGATGGTCTGATCCTGTTTCTGAACCGCTACGTCTGCAACCTCCATGTGGCGGAAGAATTGGCCGAGGACACCTTTTTCAAACTCGTGACCCGGAAGCCGCGGTTTACCGCCAGATATTCCTTCAAGACCTGGCTGTATACCATCGGGAGAAACACCGCGCGCAACCATATCCGGCGCGCCGGCAGAGTGTCAGCTCTTCCGGTGGAGGAATGGGCCTCCCTTCACGCAGAGGAGGACGACCTGGAAAAAGCGTACCTGAAAGAGGAGCGGAAGATCCAGGTCCACCGGGCGCTGGCGCAGCTCAACCCAACGTACAGCAGGGTGCTGTATCTGAAGTTTTTTGAAGAACTGACCAATGCGGAGATCGCTGCCGTCATGCGGAAAAGCAAGCGGCAGGTGGAAAATCTGCTCTATCAGGCAAAGGGGTCCCTGAGAGCGACGCTGCAAAAGGAGGGGATCGACGATGAAGACCTATGAGGAAATGGCGGCGCGGGTACTGGCGCGCCGGGACCAGGCCGCCGCAGAAAAAAAGCGCCTCCGGCGGAGGTGCAAGCAGTGCGTGTCTGTGGCGGCTTGCTGTGGTCTGGCCGTGCTGTTGGGCGTGGGGCTTGCAAAGGACGGCCCTGTTGGCGGGCCGGAGGATACCGCGCTGGCAGGTCAAAATCGTCTGGAGATCAGCCGGGAAGAACCCGAGGAGAACGGGCAGGACGGCGGACAGAATGTCCAGAAGCCGGAAGAGCTTCCGGCGGAAACGGCGGAGGGGAGCTATGCCGACGGAAACAGCGCGGCCCGTGCGCCGGAGACGGCGGCGGTCTTTGGCGGCTGCTATCTCGACGACCACGGCGCATTTGTTGTGGTGCTGACCGTTGACACGCCGGAGACCCGCAGGGCGGTCTGTCAGGCTCTTGGCGTGGCGGAGGTGTCGGCGGTGTTTGTGCCGGGGGACTACTCTCTGGCGTATCTCACGCAAGTACAGGAGCGGATCGGGTCTGCGATGCAGCGAGGGGACCTGCCGTTCGTCACGGCTTCCGGCGTGTATGAACCTCTCAACCGGATCAAAGTCAGCGTGACCACCGAGAAGCAGGAAGATCTGGAGAAACTCCGGGCGCTGGACCCGCTGGGCGGCGCGCTGGTGATCGAAGAAGCTGGGGAACGCGCTATGGAAGAGGTGGCGGAGGCCGGCGCCTGACCACGGCGCACGAAAATTTTGCTGGCAATTTGTCTGCGGATGTGGTATCCTGTCCATGACTGGTTTCCACACCCGGTCCAACCGGCAGACAGCGTTCGCTGTCTGCCGCTGTGCGGTTCGCGCGCCGTACTCTAAAGACGAAAATGGAGGCAATAGCATGATGCGCTCAAAAACTCAACTTCTGGCTCTGAATGGGGTCATTGCCGCTGCCTATGCGGCGCTGACGCTGGTGGCTTCGGCCCTGAACCTGGCCTATGGCCCGGTGCAGTTTCGGTTTTCCGAGGCCCTGACGGTCCTGCCCTTCCTCTTTCCCGGCACCTGGCCGGGGATTTTTGTGGGCTGTCTGGTGGCCAACCTGCTCAGTCCCTATGGTCCCCTGGACATCGTCATCGGCTCCCTGGCCAGTCTGCTGGCGGCGGTGCTGACCGAGAAAACCGACCGGGCCTGGCTGGCCCCGCTGCCCCCGGTGCTCTGCAACATGGTCCTGGTGGGCGGGATGCTGGCCTGGTATGAGGCAGGCTTTACGGCCCAGTTCCCGGCCCTCTTTGCCGTCAACGCCCTGTGGGTGGGGATCGGAGAGGCGGTCGTCTGCTATGTGCTGGGCATCCTGCTGCTGCGGGCGGTCCCCAGAGTGAGCTATCTGCGGCGGTACATTCCCGAGCCGCGCCGGAGCTTCCGGCGGGTCCATTCGGCCTGAATGAAACCAAAAACAGCGTGTCCCCTTGCGCGGCGGGGACACGCTGTTCATTTTTTAGGTGGCTGCTCCGGCTTTTTTCAGCGCTTGCAGGACCCGCTGAAGGGTGTGCTCAATGTCCTGCTGGCCGCAGTCTACGATGAGGTCGGCGTAGGTCTCGTACAGAGGGACCCGTTCGTCGTAGAGCATCCGCAGGGTCTGGCCGGGACGCAGGACCACGCCCCGGTGCTTCAGGTTCCCCAGGCGGCGGGAGAGGGTGCGGTAGCCCAGCTTCAGATAGACCACCGTGCCCAGCCGGCGCAGGTTGGCCATGCCTTCCGGCTGATAGACCACGCTGCCCCCGGTGGCGATGACGGCGTTGTCGGCCTCTAAGCCGGCGCACAGCGTTCCCTCCAGGGCCAGAAACCCGTCGATGCCCTGGCGGGCGATGAGGTCAGGCAGCAGGGACTTCTCCTGCTGCTGCAGCAGCAGGTCGGTGTCCAGGAAGGTCATGCCGAGGGTTTTGGCCAGCAGCACCCCCAGGGTGCTCTTGCCTGCCCCGGGCATCCCGATGAGAATGACGTTGTTCATAGGCTCTCCTTGGCGGCGGGGGTCAGCGGCACAGGTCCGGGTGGTACAGCTCGGGGTGGCGGTGGCGCAGGTAGTTGAGGAAATCGTCCTGGGCGGTGGTGTCCGCCATGTCCACCTCGGCGAACAGCAGGGTCTCCTGCTCGGTGTCCCCCTCGGCCAGGATCTTGCCGGTGGGATGGAAAGCGCCGCTCTGGCCGCAGTAGTGGAAGCGCTTTTCGTTGCCCACATAGTTGCAGTAGAGGGTGTAGGCGCGGTTTTCCATGGCCCGGGTACGCATGTACTGGAAGTGATAGTCCTCATAGGGGGTCATGTTGGCCGCGCACATGCAGAGGATCTTGGCCCCGTCCAGGGCCAGGGTGCGGGCCGTCTCGGGGAACTCGCCGTCGTAGCAGACCAGGATGCCCATGCGGCCGAAGGAGGTGTCAAAGGCCCGCAGGGTGGGGCCGGGATCGAACATCTTTTCCTCGCCGCCGAAGAAGTGGGTCTTGCCCTGGGTGCCGGCGATGGCGCCGTCCCGGTCGATCATCACCACGGCGTTGTAGGGCTTGCCGCCGGGATTTTTCAGGGGGGTGCCCAGGACCACGCCCATATTCAGGGCTTTGGCCTTCTCGCCGATGGCCCGCAGGGTGGGGCCGTCCAGAGGCTCGGCCAGTTCTTCCAGCCGGTCCCGGATCAGATAGCCGGTGAGGAACATTTCGGGAAAGAGGATCAGGCTGGCGCCCCGGGCGGCGGCGGTCTCCATGGTGGTCAGGACGCGGGTCAGGTTGGCCTGCTTGTCATAGGGCAGGGAGGTGGTCTGAACGATACAGGCGGTGAAGGGGGACATGGGAAAACTCCTTTCTAACGGGGGGAACGAGCAGAAGATATGGAAAAAGACGCGCCGGGATGCGGCGCGTCTTTGAAGGACACGGACTTAGTCGGTCACGTAGGGCAGCAGAGCGATCTGACGGGCGCGCTTGATGGCCTCGGTCAGCTGGCGCTGATGCATGGCACAGGTGCCGGTGGTTCTGCGGGGCAGGATCTTGGAGCGCTCAGAAAGGAACCGGCGCAGCTTGGCGGAATCCTTATAATCGATGTGCTCGACCTTGTCGACGCAGAACGTACAAACCTTACGGCGTTTCCGACCGCCGCGGGGGCGTTCTCTATCCATAGCCATGGTAGCAAACCTCCTTAAAATAGAATGATCGTGGTCAGGACCCTCACCAGAGAGGGTCAGAAGGGCAGCTCGCCGTCGTCGTCGGTGAGATCAGCAAACTGATCCACCGCCGGACCAGCGGCATAACCGCCGTCGGACGGGGGGGAGCCGCCGCCGGCCGGAGGGGGATACCCACCGCCGGAAGGGGCGTTGTAGCCGCCGGAGGGAGCATGATAGCCGCCGCGGCCGGTCTGGGGGGCGTAGCCGCCCTCGTTGTCCCGGCGGGAGTCACCGAAGTAGACGTTGTCGGCCACCACTTCTGTGGTGTACCGGCGGTTGCCGTCCCGGTCGGTGTAGTCCCGGCTCTGCAGCTTGCCTTCCACAATGGCCAGACGGCCCTTGGTGAAGAAGCGGGAGACGAACTCTCCCGTCTGCCGCCAGGCGACGACGTTGATAAAATCTGCCTTTCGCTCGCCGGTCTCCCGGTCTTTGAAATCCCGGTCTACGGCCAAGCGGAAGGAAGCCACGGCCACACCGTTCTGGGTGTGACGCAGCTCCGGGTCGGCCACCAGCCGGCCCTGCAAAAAGATCTTGTTGAGCAAGTGAAGGGCCCCCTTATTCGTCCTTGCAGATGATCATGGAGCGCATGATGCCTTCGGTGATCTTCAGCACGCGGTCCAGCTCAGCGGGGAGCTCGGGCGCGGCGGTGAAGGTCATCAGGACGTAGTGACCTTCGTTCAGGTCGTTGATGGGATAGGCCAGACGGCGCTTGCCCCACTCGTCGATGGCAGTCACAGTACCCTGGGTCTCCACCAGAGCCTTGAACTTCTCGATCATTGCGGCAATGGCCTCCTCGCCCAGAGCGGGATCCATGATGTAGACCACTTCGTAGTTTGCGTTTACCTTTGCCATGTTGTTGCACCTCCTTATGGACATTTGGCCGGCAGTCCTCGCTGCCGGCAAGGATATGCCTGTACCAATTTTGACAGGCTATATTATTATAGCGAACTTTGCAGATTTGTCAAGAGAAATTTCCCCTGTTCGCCCCACAAAAATGGACAGATGCCCTTGAGAAGGAGGGATGATCCCTTCCGTAGAGAAAAAATTCTGCGATGGGATAAAAATACCCCTTGACTGTACAGCAACTGTATAGTATATGATACCCCCGGCAACAAAAAACCGATGAAACGAAAGGGCGTTGATGGCCTTCCCCCTGCGCGAAAAATGCCGGCGGGTGTCCATCAGAAAGGAATGAGAGAATGAAAATTTGGAAATGGATCGGAATTGTGGCGGCGAGTATCGCGGTCGTCTTCGCTATCGTGTGGCTTTGCCTGGGGGATAAGATCTCCTTGCTGTATACCTCCTTCAACAGCTTCAAAGAGGAAAACCTGGCCTACACCTTCCAGCACACGCCGGAGATCCAGCCGACGGTCACGATCGGGAAAAGCGAGAAGGTGTTCTCGTTTTTGCAGGGGGAGCCTGTGGCGCTGGCCGATGGGTTTCACTTTGACGGAGAGTTTTACGACACGGAGGAATTTATGACGGAGACGAAAACCTCTGCCATGCTGGTCATCCAGGACGATGTGATCCGGTACGAGAACTACTTTTTCGGCGGCGATGAAAACACGGTGTTTGTGTCCAACTCTATGGGCAAATCCTTTGTCTCCGCTTTGATGGGCATTGCCATCGCAGAAGGATACATCGACAGCGTGGAGGACCCGCTGGGCAAGTATATCCCCGAGTTTGTGGGGACGGAGCTGGAGAACATCCCCATCAAAGCGTGCCTGCAAATGGCATCGGGCATTGACTTCGATGAAGATACGGACATGAGCGGATATTCCCTGCGTACCCTGCTGGGGACCCCGGCCATGAAACTCATTGCCCGGTGTGGCGTGCAGGAAGCCCCGTACACCTACCGCCGGTACCTGAGCATCAACACCGACATTCTGGGGCAGATCCTCAAGAATACCACGGGGCAGGGCCTCGGCGCATATATGGAGGAAAAGCTGTGGAAGAAGATCGGCGCGGAGCACGATGCCTATTGGACCCTGAGCAACGGCAGCGAGCTGGCCAACGGCGGCCTGAGCATTTCCCTGCGGGACTATGCCCGGTTTGCCAGACTCTATCTGAAGGAAGGGAACTACAACGGCGAACAGATCTGCGTTCCGGGGATGGGGAGAAGGGTCAGACAGGTCAGGAAGGGGGAGCCCCAGAGGTCAGAGCGGCGGTGGCAGTCTGGCAGGGCAGATGAGCGAGATCTGGCTATAGGAAAAACAGAAAACAAGATCCTTTCGACAGGCCAGTTTTTCCAGAAAGGTCAAAAACGAAGAAACAGGGAAAACTGGACTGGTAAAAAACTTGTGATTTGAGGATTTCTAACAGACCAGAATTTGATACAATACCCCCAACACCAAACAACGGGAGGAAACCCACCATGGAAAAAAGCAGATATGACCTGAACAAAGAACTGGCCCAGATGCTCAAGGGCGGCGTCATCATGGACGTGACCACCCCCGAGCAGGCCAAGATCGCCGAGGCCGCCGGGGCCTGCGCGGTGATGGCCCTGGAGCGGATCCCGGCGGATATCCGGGCCGCTGGCGGGGTGTCCCGGATGAGCGACCCGAAGATGATCCAGGGGATCCAGCAGGCCGTCTCCATCCCGGTCATGGCTAAGTGCCGCATCGGCCATTTCGTCGAGGCCCAGGTGCTGCAGGCCATTGAGATCGACTACATCGACGAGAGCGAGGTCCTCTCGCCGGCGGACGATGTGTACCATATTGATAAGACCCGGTTCCGGGTCCCCTTTGTCTGCGGCGCCCGGGACCTGGGCGAGGCCCTGCGGCGGATCGCGGAGGGCGCATCCATGATCCGGACCAAAGGGGAGCCGGGGACCGGCGACGTGGTCCAGGCGGTGCGCCACATGCGGGCCATGAACCAGGAGATCCGCCGGGTGCAGAACCTGCGGGAGGATGAGCTGTTCGAGGCGGCCAAGCAGCTGCAAGTGCCGCTGGATCTGCTGCGCTTCGTCCACCGGGAAGGCCGTCTGCCGGTGGTGAACTTTGCCGCCGGCGGCGTGGCCACCCCTGCCGACGCGGCCCTGATGATGCAGCTGGGGGCCGAGGGCGTCTTTGTGGGCTCCGGGATCTTCAAGTCCGGCGACCCGGCCAAGCGGGCGGCCGCCATTGTGCAGGCGGTGACCAATTACACCGATGCCAAGCGGATCGCCGCCCTCTCCACGGATCTGGGTGAGGCCATGGTGGGCATCAACGAGGACGAGATCGCCCTGCTGATGGCGGAACGGGGGAAGTGAGATGACCGTTGCAGTCCTGGCCCTTCAGGGGGCCTTTGCCGAACACGAGGCCAAGCTGGACCAGCTGGGCGCCGACTGGTTTGAGATCCGGCAGGCCCGGGATCTGGACCGGCCCTTCGACGGCCTCATCCTCCCCGGCGGGGAGAGCACCACCATGGGAAAGCTGCTGCGGGATCTGGACCTGTACAGGCCGCTGCAAGCGCGCATCCGGGAGGGCCTGCCGGTGTACGGCACCTGTGCGGGGCTGATCCTCCTGGCCCGGCAGGTGGAGGGCGGGGAGCCGTGCTTTGCCACCATGGAGATTGCCGTCAAGCGCAATGCCTATGGCCGGCAGCTGGGCAGTTTCTTCACCAGCTCGGTCATGGAAGAGGTGGGGGTGGTTCCCATGACCTTCATCCGAGCGCCCTATATTGCCTCCGTGGGTCCTGGGGCCAAGGTCCTGGCCCAGGTCGATGGCAGGATCGTGGCGGCCCGGCAGGGGAACCAGCTGGTGACCGCCTTCCACCCGGAACTGAGCGAGGACCTGTTGGTCCACGACTATTTTCTGCGGATGCTCTGACAACAGAACACAAATGCCCCAGCGCCGCCCCCCAACCCACTGGGCGCGGCGCTGGGGCGTTTTTGCGGGAATGATCCTGCCTTAACTGGGGCATACTGGCAGGGAGGTGATACCGATGGATTTGAATCAACTGAGCAACGAGGACTACAACGCCTATGTCCAGAGCAAGGCGACGCCCTCCCCCCTGGGGAAAAATCTGCTGTGGGCCTTTGGCGTGGGCGGGCTCATCTGCGTGCTGGGCCAGGGCCTGTGGGACGGCTACCAGGTCTTGGGCCTGGACCGGGATACGGCGGGCATGGCGGTGTCCATCACCCTGATCTTTGTCACGGCGCTGCTGACGGGGATCGGCGTGTTCGACCGCCTGGCCAAACACGCCGGGGCGGGGACGCTGGTCCCCATCACCGGCTTTGCCAACGCAGTGACCGCCCCGGCCATGGAGTTTCAGGATGAGGGGCTGGTCACCGGCACGGGGGCAAAGCTCTTCACGGTGGCCGGGCCGGTGCTGGTGTACGGCATTGCTGCCAGCGTGGTCTATGGCCTGATCCTCTGGCTGATCCAGGTGCTGTGAGGGGCGGCAGGGCGGCGGGACCCTTGCCTCCGCCGCGCGGCGCGGGAGGGGGCCGGGTCTTGCTGTGGATGGCGTGATCCAGTATGGTTTGACGCGCTCAAAATATGCTTGTGAGGCACACTGAGCACCTTGGTCACTGTGGAGCTGCGGCTCTGTGGTGACCTTCTTTTTTTCTTCGGTTGAAGTTGGGGGAGCGCCTTGCATAAAAGGACAGAAAAAAGCCACCGGGGGACCCGGTGGCTTAGAAAGGGACAGGCTCAGCGGAAGCGCACGGCAGTGCCGTAGGCCATGACTTCGGCGGCCCCCTGCATCACGGTGGCGGAGGCGTAGCGGACGTTCACCACCGCGTCGGCCCCTAACCCCTCGGCTTCGGCGACCATGCGCTTGGTGGCCAGGGCTCGGGCATCGTTCATCATCTCGGTGTAAGCACCCAGCTCACCACCCACTATGGTTTTGAAGCTCTGGGTGATGTCCCGGCCGATGTTTTTCGACTGGATGGTGCTGCCCTTGACCAGGCCCAGCATCTCCAGCTCCTTGCCGGCAATGTAATCAGTATTGACTAAGATCATCTTCTTCTCCTCCTTTGATTTCCCGCAGCCGCACCAGTGCGGCGGCAATGATCAGAATAGCTGCTGCCAGCAGCAGTCCGGCCAGCCCCCAGAACAGGGGCGTCATGCCCAGCCTCCGCCAGGCCCACAGGACGGCTGCACCCTGCAGGGCCAGGGGAAGCAGCACGGCCAGGACCGACAGGACTACGCCGGCAGTTTTCTTTCCGTGAGGGTGCATGATACGTCCTCCTTTTTGCGCGTCTTATTTCAGGTCCAGCTCCGGCGGTACGTCGATCTCGTCCGAGACGTACTTGCCGTTCTTCTTGCGCTGGCGCACGCATTCGGTGAGCAGATATTCGATCTGTCCGTTGACCGAACGGAAATCGTCCTCTGCCCAGGCGGCGATGGCGGCATACAGCTTGGCAGAAAGCCGGAGAGGGATCTGTTTTTTGGCGTCCTTCTTGCTCTCAGCCACGGTGCGCCCTCCTTAATATAAGCTGCCGGTGTTCACCACGGGCTGGGCCTCGTGGTTGCCGCACAGGACCACCAGCAGGTTGGAGACCATGGCGGCCTTTCGCTCCTCGTCCAGCTCCACCATGCCGCTCTGGTTCAGGCGCTCCAGGGCCATTTCCACCGTGCCGACGGCCCCTTCCACGATCATCTTTCTGGCGTCGATGATGGCCGAGGCCTGCTGCCGCTGGAGCATGGCGGCGGCGATCTCCGAGGCATAGGCCAGGTGGGTGATCCGGGCTTCCAGGATCTCCAGGCCGGCCTCCTCCACCTTGTTCTGGATCTCGTCCCGGATGCGGGCGGCGACCACATCGCTGGAGCCGCGCAGGCTGCCCTCGTCCGGGTGGCCGTCGCCGGTGGTGTCCACGCCCTGGGCCACGTCGTAGGGGTAGAGGCGGACGATGTTGCGCAGGGCGCTGTCGCACTGCAGGGAGAGGAACTCCTTGTAGTTGTCCACGTCAAAGACGGCCTTGGCGGTGTCCACCACCCGCCAGGTGACGGCAATGCCGATCTCCACGGGGTTGCCCAGGCAGTCGTTGATCTTCTGCCGGGTGTTGCTGAGGGTCATGATCTTCAGGGAGACCTTTTTGGAGACCATCTCCTTGGTGAGGGAGGAGGCCCCGCTGAGCGCGGCCAGCACGCTGGAGTTTTTCCCGGCCTCCACGTCGCCGCTCTGGCTCAGTTGGGTCTTGGCGGCGGGATTGACGGCCACGGAGAAGGGGTTGACGAAGTAGAACCCCTCTCCCTTCAGCGTTCCCGTGTAGTTGCCGAAGAGGGTGAGGACCAGGGCCTCCTGGGGCCCCAGGACCTTCAGGCCCAGAAGGACCAGCCAGCCCAGAGACAGATAGACGATGCACACCACCATGAGGGCGACCATCTCTTCCTGGACGGAAAAGACCAGGGCGGCAATGGCGACGGCATAGAGCAGGATCGTCAGCAGCAGCACGGCCATGCCGCGCTTGTTGCCGGAAAGGATCTTTTCTTCCATCAGAAATACCTCCGATCTATTTGATATCAAAATAATATCACATAGATTCTTGCCTGTCAAGCATGTGGTTGAGATCTCCGGTGTTTTTTTGCCGGAGGCCAGGCGGAGGGGACAGACGGGGGAGAGGGAGGCGGATAAGGCAAGAATTCTGCGGCCGGGAGAGGAATGCTGCCTTGCCAAGGCCCGGAAACTATGGTAGCATAAGAGAAAGTCAGCGCAACCAGCGTGTAAGGGGAAATTGCTTTGAAGACAGCCATTGTAACCGATACCAACAGCGGCATTTCCGCCGAAGAAGCCAGACAACGGGGGATCCATCTGATCTCCATGCCCTTCACCATCGACGGCCAGACCTATCTGGAAGGAAAGGACTGCACCCCGGCGATGTTTTTCCAAAAACTGCGGGCCGGCGCCCGGATCAGCACCTCACAGCCCGCGCCGGAGGAGATCACCTCTCTGTGGGAGCGCCTGCTGCAGGACCACGACGCCGTGCTCCACTTTCCCATGAGCGCCGGGCTGAGCGGCTCCTGCCAGACGGCCAAGGCCCTGGCCCGGGAGTATGAGGACCGGGTGGTGGTGGTGGACGACCGCCGGATCGCGGTGACACTGGCCCAGTCCATTTACAACGCCCAAGCCCTGCTGGCCCAGGGAAAGACGGCCCATGAGGTGCGGGACATCCTGGAACAGGAAAAGGACGAGTCGAGCATCTACATCGCCGTCAACACCGTGGAATACCTGAAAAAGAGCGGGCGGATCACCGCCGCCGGGGCCGCCATGGCGGCGGTGCTGCACATCAAGCCGGTGCTGCAGATCCAGGGCGGCAAGCTGGATGCCTATAAAAAGGTGCGGGGGATGGCCCAGGCCAAGAAGACCCTCCTCAATGCCCTCAGCCACGACCTGTCCACCCGGTTCTCCGGCAAGAAGATGGCGCTCTTTTCCGGCTACTCCGGGGACGACCTGTCCATGGGGCAGCAGTGGCAGCGGGAGGTCCAGGCGGCGTTCCCCGGCCATACGGTGGGGCTCATCAGCCTGCCCCTGAGCATCTGCTGCCACATCGGCGACGGGGCCGTGGGCGTGGCCTGTGCCAAGCAGTGGTAAGGAAAGAAAATCGTAAGAAAAAATTGAGACTTTTTGCCGCAGCTTCTGGTATACTGGGGTCCAGCGGAACGACGATCGCCCCTCCTGCCGCACCGGGGGTGGGGCGAGGGCCGGAAACAAGTCTCTCTCTCATCCACTTGTCCGCAGATGAACGCCGCGCCCTCCGGGAATCCTGTCCTCGGAGGGCGCGGTGCTGTTTTGGAGATTTAATGAAAACTTAAGAAATTCCCTATCCTTTCTTCAGAGATCCCCGCTATAATCAAAGACACAAGGAACGAAGGACCGCTCCGGTGCCTGCGGGGAGGAACTGAGAAAACGGATAAGGAGGAATTACTGATGAAACAACGAAATCGTCTGACCATTTGTCTGGTGGCCGGAGTGCTGATCCTGGCCGTGTCTGCCACGGCAGCCTTCGGCAGCGTCAACGGCTACAGCCGCTACAAGGAAGCGCTGAAAGCCCTGGCCCTGAAGAGCGACAACTTCACGGCCAACGTGACCATGACCATGACCCACGACGACAAGGAGGTGGCCCGGGTGCAGTACGACTATGCCATGGACGGGGTGAACACCGCCAGCCACAGCCGCAGCAGCGAACCCAACCGCAAGACCTACGAGGAGTTTGACACCCTGTATCAGGGTGTGCGGACCTGGTATACCTCGGACGAGGCGTATTACTACCAGACCGAGTATGACCGGGAGGCTGCCTCGGTGACCAGCAATCTGCTGGGGGTCTCCGACGACGACGAGATGTCCAAGCGGCTGGTGAACTTTGCCGAGATCGCCGCCGACACCGTGGTGGGCGAGCTGAAAAACAACTTCGTCCAGCTGAGCAAGGAGAATGGCCTGACCAACTATCGGGTGGAGATCGCCAAGAATCAGGTGCCCTCTCTGATCAACGCCGGCCTGTCCCTGTTCGCCTATGGGGTGGACCAGAACAACGGGTACACCAACACCGTGCAGTTTGAGAACTATTCTGCCTCTGTGCTGGCCAACTATGAGAAGTCCACCGGCACCACGCTGCCCAAGGAGTTCAAGGAAGGCTACATTGGAGACAGTGACGGCAAGTGGTATGAGGAGCATGAAGAGCTGCTCACGAAGGTGGATGAATTCAACAGCGATTCGGACTGGGAAAGCACTTACTATGACATGCTGGCGGAAAAGAAAAACGGCATTGTTTATGTCAAGACTGATGGCTCCTATGATTACTACGCCGACTATGACGCCTTTGCGGCGGCACACCCTGACATGGTGTCCGGTGACCTGAACATCTATGTGGGCCAGGACATGGCGCTGGAGTCTGTCCTGTGTGATTTCAGCGTAGACGATCAGGGCCGTCTGGCCAGCAACAAGATCACCGTGACCTTCTCCACCACCGACCGCAAGGGCGGCCACCATACCCTGGTGGCTGCGGTGGACGCCAAGGTGACCGACTACGGCACCACCAGCGTCCAGCCGCTGGACGTGGGGAACCGGACCAAGTATGAATTTAAGAACTGATTTTCGGGATGGGACACCCTCTGTGCCCCACGAAACCTGACATTCACGCGGGAGCAGCCTCGGGGACCTTGGGTCTCCGGGGTTCTCCCGCCCTCATGGGGCCTGTGGCCCGCTGGAAAGGAGTGCGCGGATTTGGACACTGTTTTGTCCTTGGACCATGTTTCCAAGATCTATCCCAACGGCCGGGGCGCCCGGAACATCACCTTCTCGGTGGAGCGGGGGCAGGTGGTGGGCCTGCTGGGGCCCAACGGCTCGGGGAAAACCACCATCATGAAATCCATCACCGGCCTGAGCCAGCCCACCGAAGGGCACATCTCGGTGTTCGGGGTGGACAGCCGCGAGCGGGAAGGGGCTTTGCGCAAGGTGGGCTCCCTCATCGAGCAGCCCGCGCTGTATGAGAACCTCACGGCGCTGGATCACCTGCACATGGCCGCCCGGTATTATCCCAAAGTGGACCGGGAGCGGATCGAAAAGGTGCTGCAGATCGTGGGCCTGACCCCCTACGGCAAGGAGCGCTGCGGCAAGTTCTCCCTGGGCATGAAGCAGCGGATGGGGCTGGCCCTGGCCCTGCTGTCCGAGCCGGAGCTGATGATCCTGGACGAACCCACCAACGGCCTGGACATCGAAGCCACTGTGGAGATCCGGGAGATCATCCTCCGCCTGTCCAAGGAGAAGGGCGTGACCTTCCTGGTGGCCAGCCACCTGGCGGCAGAGATCGAGAAGATGTGCGACAAGGTCCTGGTCCTGTATGAAGGGGAGATGCTCTCCTTTGAGACCAAGGAGGAAGCCCTGCGCCTGCATCCCTCTCTGGAAGATTATTTTCTGGCGAAGGTCCGGGACAAAAAGGGCTCGGTCGTGCTGTAAGGAGGTCGCCATGCAACAATTTCGTGCCAATCTGAGCAATGAGCTGTTCAAGCTCTCCAAGCGGAAGAAATATCTGGTCTTTCTCATCATCGGGTCGCTCATCTGTGTCATCAGTGCCCTGCGGGGCATCATCGTCAACCACATCACGGACGGCGGGGTGTCCAACGAGTCCATCCTGGCCGGGCTGATGAACAGCAACCTGCCCTTTGTGCTGCTGATCTTTCTGCCGCTGATGGCCATTCTGGCGGCCAGCGACCTGTTTGTGAGCGAGCAGGCGGACCATACGATCCGGTTTTCCCTCATGCGCCCGGTGGGCAAGGGGACGATCTTCTTTTCCAAAGCGGCGGCGGTCTTTGTGCTGTGCGCGGCGGACCTGGGGGTGCTGTATCTGGTCAACACCCTGGCCCAGGTCTGCCTGGGCGGCGGGACCGAGGGGATCCTCACCAGCCTGGGGGCCTGCCTGCTGGACCTCATCCCCCTGGGGGTGCTGATCCTGTTCTTCTGCCTGCTCAACCAGCTGGTCCACGGCTCCGGCCTGACGGTGCTGCTGTGCGTGGTGCTGTATGTGGCGCTGGTGGTGATGGGGACCTATCTGCCCGGGGTGGGCGGGCTGGTCTTCACCGGCTATCTGCGCTGGCACAACCTGTGGATCGGGATCACCCTGCCGCTGTTCTCCCTGCTGCCCCGCATCGGGCTGCTGGTGGGCTACGGCCTGGTGTTTGGCTGCTGCGGGTATGTGCTTTTTGACCGGCGGGAAGCCTGACGGTCATCCCATCTTGATTTGCCAAAGGAGGCCGTTGCCGTGCCGAAAAAAACCACCCTGCGGGGTCAATTCCTGCGCACCAGCCTGGAGATGCTGGGGCTTTCGCTGCTCATCGGTCTGGGGCTGATGGCGGCGGTGATGACCTGCTTCGTCCTGCGCGTGCCCGACGGCGGGCAGTTTCTGGCCGACAGCTTTTCCTTTGTCTTTGGGAAAGAGACCATGGGCCCCAGCGGCATGGTGCCCTTTCTGATCCTGGCGGGGGTGCTGCTGTGCCTGCTGGTGGCGGGGGTGTGCATCCTGCTCACCTCCCGGCTCACGGGCAAGATCACCGTCACTCTGAAAACCCTCCGCCAGGCGGCGGACAACCTGCGGGACGGGGAATTGGACTTTCAGATCCTCTCTTGCGACCAGCGGGAGCTGGACGAGCTGAGCCAGTCTCTGGAAAGCGTCCGCCAGAGGCTGAAGGCGGCGGCGGTGGCCGAGGCGGCGGCCCAGGACGAGCGGGGGCTGCTCATGGCCAACCTGTCCCACGACCTGCGTACCCCCATCACCGCCATCAAGGGCTATGTAGAGGGAATTCAGGACGGCATCGCCAACACCCCGGAAAAGCAGGCCCACTATTTGCAGATCATCTACAACAAGTCGGTGGTGCTGGAAAAGCTGGTGCGGAACATGTCGGATTTTTCCGAGTATGAGCTGGGGCGGATGCAGTATCATTTTGAGTATGTGGACATGGGTCCCTTCCTCCGGGATCTGGGGGAGGAATACCGGGACGACGTGGAGCAGAACGGGCTGTCTCTGGTCTGCCAGATCCCCACGGGGCACTATGTGGTGACCGCAGACCGGGGGAAGCTCAAGCGGGTGCTGGACAACCTGATCTCCAACGCCATCAAGTACAGCCGGCCCCAGGGCAGCATTGCCCTCACGGCGGAGGAGTACGAGCGGGGGCTGGTGATCCAGGTCTCCGACAACGGCAAGGGGATCGGCACCCAGGCCCTGCGCCATGTCTTTGACAGCTTTTTCCGGGAGGATGCCGCCCGGACCAGTTCGGTGCCGGGCAGCGGCCTGGGGCTGGCCATCTGCCGCAGTATCGTGGACAGCCACCACGGCAAGATCTGGCTGACCAGTGAAGAGGGGGAGGGGACCCGGGCCTTTATCTATCTCCCCCTGCAAAAGGAAGAGGGGTTGCTGTGATGCGAATTTTGATCATTGAAGACGAGCAGAGCGTGGCCGAGCTGGAACGGGATTACCTGGAGATCAACGGCGGGTTTCAATGTGACCTGTTTTCTGATGGGACCCAGGGCCTGCAGGCGGCGCTGAAGGAAGACTATGCCCTGGTCATTGTGGATGTGATGCTGCCGGGGCTGAGTGGCTTTGAGATTTGCCGCCGCCTGCGGGAGGAGAAGGATACCCCGGTGATCATCATCTCCGCCCTGGCCGATGACATCGACAAGGTCCGGGGGCTGGGCCTGGGGGCGGACGACTACATGACCAAGCCCTTTTCCCCCAGTGAGCTGGTGGCCCGGGTCAAGGGCCACATCCAGCGCTATCAGCGGCTGGTGGGGGGCCGGGAGCGGTCCCAGCCGGAGGTGCTGAAGATCCGGGGCCTGGAGATCGACCGGGACAGCCGGCGGGTGTGGGTCAACGGCAAGGAGGTCAACATGACCAGCAAGGAGTATGACCTGCTCCTCTTCCTGGCCGAGCACCCGGACACGGTCTTTTCCAAGGACCGCCTCTTTGACGGGGTGTGGGGCGTGGATGCCTATGGCGATGTCTCCACCGTCACCGTCCACATCAAGCACATCCGGGACAAGATCGAGCTCAACCCCGATCGGACCCAGTACATCGAGACGGTCTGGGGGGTGGGCTATCGCTTCCGGGGCTGAGCGTCGGACGGGCGCAGCACGAAACCAGCCTCCTTGACCGGCACTGCGGTGCCGGCCAAGGAGGCTGGTTTTTTGAAGCTCAGAATGTGCTGATGGGGATGTCCGGGTCCTCCCCGGTTTTTTCCACGCTGCGGATCTGGACGTCATAGCCATAGCTGTCGTTGACCTGGATGTGGACCCGGTCGCCTGCCTTGTGGCCCAGCAGGGCTTTGCCCACGGGAGATTCCTTGCTGATGAGGCCCTTCAGGGCATCCTGGCGCAGGGTGGTCACCAGCTGGATGGTCTCCTCGGTCCCGTCCTCTTCCATCAGGAAGGTGACCTTGTCAAAGAGGGCGATGCCGCCGCCGGAAGGAGTGGGGTCGATGACCACCGCCGTTTTGATCATGTTTTCCAGGTAGCGGATGCGGCTGTCGTTGCGGTTTTTCTCCCGCTTGGCGGCCTTGTACTCGAAGTTCTCGCTGAGGTCGCCGAAGGACCGGGCCACCTTGACCTCCTCGATCAGCTGGGGGCGGAGGACCTGGATGCGGTGCTGCAGCTCCTGCTTCATTTTGTCGATGTCGACTTGGGTCAGTTCGTCGTGCATGTGTCTTAGCCTCTTTTCTGCGGCCGCTGGACGCGGCGTCTCCGGGTATTGTAGCACGACGGCCGGGCGGGGACAAGGGGGCGGCAGGGTTCACTTTCCCAGACAGACCTTCAGCGCCTCCTCGAAGAGGTCCAGGCCCCGCTCCAGCTGTTCGTCCGTAATGACCAGCGGCGCCAGGAAACGGACCACCTGGCCCCAGCGGCCGGCCGGCTCGATCATCAGCCCCCGCTGGACGCAGGCCTGGACCAGGTCGTTGACCAGGTCACCGTAGGGCACTTTGGTTTCCGGATCTTTGACAAATTCCAGACCGATCATGGCCCCCAGGCCACGGATGTCTCCCAGCACGCTGTAGGTCTCCTGCCATACTTTGGCCCGGGCCGTGACCTTCTCGCCGATCTCCTGTGCCCGGGCGGCCAGGTTTTCCCGCTCCATGATCTCGATGGTCTTCAAACCGGCGGCGCAGGCCAGGGGGTTGCCGCAGAAGGTGCCGCCCACGGTGCCGCCGGGGATGGCGTCCATGATCTCTGCCCGGGCCACGATGGCGCTGATGGGCAGGCCGGCGGCAATGGATTTGGCGGTGGTCAGGAGGTCAGGGGCGCAGCCGGCCTCGGCCCAATAGTCGGAGGCGAACATCCGGCCGGTGCGGCAGAAGCCGCTCTGGACCTCGTCGGCGATGAGCAGAATGCCGTGCCGGTCACAGATCTGGCGCAGGGCCTGAACGTAGGCCAGCGGCGCGGGGATAAAGCCGCCCTCACCCTGCAGGGGTTCCAGGACGATGGCTGCCACAGTATCGGGCTGGCAGGCTTCCTCAAAGAGATCCTGGAGGTGTTCCAGGCAGGCCCGGATGCTCTCCTCCTGGCTCATGTTGCCGGCGCTGCGGTAGAGATAGGGGAACTTGGCCCGGAAGACCCCGTTGAACAGCGGGCCCATGCCGGTGGTGTAGGCCTTTTTGGCGGTCATGGTCATGGTGAGCATGGTGCGGCCGTGGAAGGCGCCGGTCATGGTGATGATGTTGGGGCGCTTGGTGTAGGCCCGGGCGACCTTGACGGCGTTTTCGTCGGCCTCGGCGCCGGAGTTGGCAAAAAAGACCTTTTTCTTGTCGCCCCGGACGGGGACGATCTGGGCCAGCTTTTCCGCCAGCGCCACATACCCCTCGTGGGTCACGATGTTGAACATGCCGTGGAAGTATTTCTCGGCCTGGTCTTTGACGGCGGCCACGATCTCCGGGTGGGAGAAGCCGATGTTCAGCACGCCGACGCCGCCGATCCAGTCCAGGAAGCGGTTGCCGTCGACGTCCTCGATCATCGCGCCCTCGCCCCGGGCGATGGCCACGGGATAGGCGCAGCGGATGGCACCGGGCACCACGGCGCTGCGGCGGTCGATGAGCTCTTTGGCCTTGGGGCCGGGGACGGAAGGGGTTTTGATTTCGGGCAGTGCAGTGCGCAGCATAAGAGATCCACCTTTCTTTGTTGTTCTGTTGGATGCGCGTTAATAAACCGTGCGATAGATGTCACGGATCTGATCCCGGGAGAGGGGCACGAAGTTGTTGGCCAGCAGCCGCTGCTGGTTTTCCACCACGGAGTCGGCGAAGGTCTCGATCTCCTCTTCGGTCATGCCGTATTCGCGGAGGGCCTTTTTGGGCAGCAGACAGCCCAGCAGCGCTTCCAACGTGGTGTACACGTTGTCGGGGGCGCAGTGCAGCAGCTTTGCCAGGAAGGCGTTCAGCTCTGCGCTGGCCCCGTCGGAGCGAATGGCCATGTACTGGTTCATGACGCCGGTGAACATGGCGTAGTTGGATTCGCCGTGGGGGACATGGTAGGCCGCGCCCAGAGGGTAGCTCAGGGCATGGATGGCGGCGCAGCCCGCGTTGCCGAAGGCGATGCCGGCGTAGTTGCTGGCCAGCAGGAAGTCTCCCAGCAGGGGCAGACGGGCCTCGGGACCGTGATCCCGGATGGCCAGATAGCCGGTGAGGATCTTCTCGATGGCCCGGTAGCCGAAGAGCTTGGTGATCTCATTGGCTTTGGGGGACAGGCTGGACTCGATGGCGTGGATCAGGGCGTCGATGGAGCTGGTGGCAAAGAAGGGGAAGGGAAGCCCCTGGAGCAGCTCGGGGATCAGCACCGCCTGATCGGCAAACAGACATGCCCCGGTGAGGCCCTTCTTGGTGCGGCGGCTGAGCAGGGAGAGGATGGAGATGTTGGTGACCTCTGTGCCGGTGCCGCAGGTGGTGGGGACCAGGACCAGCGCGCGGCCCTTTTCCAGGGGCGCCTTGCCGTCGTACAGGTCCAGCACCGGGCTGACGTGCTTCAGGGCCAGGATCTTGGCCACGTCCAGCACGGTCCCGCCGCCCACGGCGACGATGCGTTCCACCTCTTTGGGCATGTCCCGGTAGATGGCCTCTACCATTTCGTCGGTGGGCTCGCCCAGCCCGTATTTTTCCTGGAACAGGACAGGGCAGGACAGGCCCAGAGGGGCAAAATAGGGGTCATAGAGAAAGTCGTTGGTGAAGAGCAGGTCCTTGGGGCCCAGGGCAGCGGCTGCTGCAAATTCTTTGGCGGTCTGGCAAAACGTGATGGTGGGCCGGACAGCAAACTGTGTCATGGGGCGGCACTCCTTTCAAAATTTCTCATAAATTCAAGTTTTTGGAAACCCTGAGGGCAAAAAGCAGGCAGACAGCGTCAACGCTGCTTTTTGCTGCCTGGCAGGTTCAGTAGTCCCGGGGATAGCGGCGGCGGAATTCCGCCCGCAGCTCGTCCCGGAAGTCCGGGTGGGCAATTTGGATCAGGGCTTCTGCGCGCTGCCGCAGGGATTTGCCCCGCAGCTGTGCGGCGCCATACTCGGTGACCACATAGTTTACATCGTTCCGGGAGGTCGTCACCGCAGAGCCTTGGTCCAGGAAGGGAACGATCTTGGAGATGGTCCCCTTGCCGGTGGTGGAGGGCATGGCCATGATGGCGCGGCCGCCTTTGGACAGGTTGGCGCCCCGGACAAAGTCCACCTGCCCGCCGACGCCGGAGATCTGGCGCAGCCCGGCGGAGGAGGAGACCACCTGGCCCATGATGTCGATCTGGACACAGGAGTTGATGGAGACCAGGTTGTCGTTCTGGCCGATGACATAGGGGTCGTTGACGTAGTCCACCGGATACATGGCCACGGCGGGGTTGTTGTCCACATAGTCATACAGGCGGCGGGTCCCCATGAGGAAGGTGGCGACGCTCTGTCCCCGGTGCAGGGTCTTGGCCCGGTTGGTGACCACGCCGGCCTCTGCCAGGGCGACGACGCCGTCGGAGAACATCTCGGTGTGGATGCCCAGGTCGTTTTTCTCTTTCAGAAAGAGCAGCACGGCGTCGGGGATGGCGCCGATGCCGAGCTGCAGGGTGTCGCCGTCCCGGATGAGCTGGGCCACGTTTTCTCCGATGGCCCGCTCCACCTGGGTGATCTTGGGCGGCGCCAGTTCAATGACGGGGGCGTCCAGGGGCACCAGACAGTCGATCTGGGTCACATGGAGGAAGCTGTCGCCCAGGGTACGGGGCATGTTCCGGTTGACCTGTGCGATGACCAGGCCGGCGCTTTCTGCCGCGCCTTTGGTGTAGTCCACAGAGACGCCCAGGCTCACATAGCCGTGCTCGTCGGGGGGAGAGCACTGAAGCAGAGTCACATCGGGGCGCAGCTCCTCCCGGAGAAGGCTGGGGATCTCGGAAAAGTACACCGGGGTGAAGTCTGCCCGGCCTTCTGCGGCAGCGGCGCGGGTGCTGCCGCCCAGGAAGAAGGCGTTGTGATGAAAGTTTTTGTCGTACTGGGGCTGGCAGTAGGCTGCCTTCCCCATGGCGACCATGTGGATGATCTCCACGTTTTCGTATTGGGCGGCGTTGGCCACCATGGCGTCCAGGATCGCAGCGGGTTCGCCGCAGGCATGGGCGACCACGACCCGGCTGCCGGAGCGGATCTTCTGCACGGCCTCCTGAGGGGTGCAGCGGTGCTCCTGATACCAAGTTTTCCAGTCCATAGAAAAAGCCTCCTTGTCATCTTCTGGCGCGCGTCATGAGGGCGCGGGCCATGTCCAGCAGTGCGTCGTCTACGTCGTGGACCAGGCGGACCTGCTTGAGCTCCGGGAGCAGGGGCAGGAGCTGCCCTTCAATCAGCGTTTCGTTGGTCATGGCTGCGCCGGGGCATCCGGCGCACTGGCCCAGCATACGAAGGTGCAGGACCCCGTCGGTCATATCCAGCAGGGCCACGTCGCCGCCGTGGGCCCGCAGGGCCGGGCGGACCAGCTGGTCCAGCAGTTCTTCCAGTCGTTGGTTGGTCATGGAACGGTCCTCCTGTCTGTTCGGTGGGGTTCTCCCTGCCGCCGGGCTGCGCCCCTTACAGCGGGTGCAGCGCCGGCGGCAGAAGCGGTAGGAAAGAATCTTTCAGAAACCCGTTTGGATTCAGGGTTCGCTGATGTGGGCGATGCGCTTGGCCAGCAGCTTCTTGCCGGCGATGTCGCCCTGCCGGGCGATCATGACGCGCTGGGCCTGGGGGGACCCGGCGCCGTGGAGAGACTCGGTGCGGTAGCCCACGGCGCCGGAACCCAGAGAGAGGTTTTCGATCAGCCGCAGAATACGCATCCGGTTCTCGGCAGAGACGCCGACGCCGTTCTTCATGTACTTCTCCACCCAGGGGCCGGTGAATTCGCCCCGCAGGTCGGCCTCGGACAGGCAGGTCCCCACGCTGCCGCCGGCCAGGTCCTCGGCGATCCGGGCCATTTCATAGGGGAAGCGGGTGACGTTCTGCTTGCAGACGTTGGCCAGGAGAAGGTTGATGAGGTAGTTGCCGGAGGCGGTCTTGGTGCCCTCGGAAGAGCAGGCGATGCCGCAGGCATACATGGTCTCGTTCAGGTGGATCATCTCGATGAGCTTGTCCTTGATGTGGGAGGCCTTTTCCACGCCGTTGAACTCGGCGGCCACAGCGGAGGCGCCGATGAGCACGTCGCCCACGCCGACCTTGCAGCCGCCGTAGGACTGGCGGTGATAGCCGGCAAACCGCTCCACCATCATGGTAGCAAACTCGCTCTCGCCGTTCATGTAGATGTTTTCGTTGGGGATGAACACGTCGTCGAACACGACCAGACATTCCACCCCGCCGAACTGAGAGTTGCCCACGTCGATCTGGCTGCCCTCCAGCTTGCGGGTGTCGCAGCTCTGGCGGCCGATGATCATGAACAGGCCCTCGGCATCACAGGGGCAGGAGAAGGAGACGGCGTAGTCCTTGTCCTCGGGGCTCATGGCCTGGGTGGGCATGACCAGCACATGGTGAGAGTTGCACATGCCGGTCTGGTGGGCCTTGGCGCCCCGGACCACGATGCCGTCGGGCCGGCGCTCCACCACCCGCAGGAACATGTCGGGGTCATCCTGCTTGTGGGGGGGCAGGCTGCGGTCGCCCTTGGGGTCGGTCATGGCGCCGTCTACCGTGTAGTCCTTCTCTTGGCACAGGGTCACGAAGCGGCGGAAATTCTCGTGGTAGTTGGTGTGGTGCTTTTGGTCGATCTCATAGGTGGTGGAGTAGACGGCGTTGAAGGCGTCCATGCCCACGCAGCGCTGGAAGCAGGCTGCGGTGACCTGCCCCAGCAGTCTCTGCATCTTGACCTTGTTCACCAGGTCCTCCGTGGACTGGTGGATGTGGGTGAACCGGTTGACCCGTTCGCCGGTCAGGTTGGAGACGGCGGTCATCAGTTCTACATACTCTGGATTGGTTCCGGTGGCCAGATCATAGGTCATGCGAACGGAATTGACGGAAGGGCGGAGGATGGGGTCGTCCACGGGATTTTCCACTTTCTTGCCGAACATATAGACCTGCAGGTTCATGCTGCGCAGGCTCTCAAGATACTCTTTCCCGGTCATCAGTGCCATAATTGTCTTCCTTTCTTGTTGAAACAGGTGGGGGGATGTTGGAGGCAGTTCTCTGTCAGCGAGAGTTGCTCTCGCCCTGATATACAAGCAATTATCATGCCAAGCTTGAGAAAAACCGCTGCATTGCTTGAATTTTCTGAAATTTTTCAAAAAAATCTTCTGTAACGGCCCTGAAAAACAAAAGATCCCCGGCGGCTTCCCGTGGGATTTTGGGGAAACCGCGGAGATCTTTGCGGAATTTGTCAGGATCTGCTGGACGGAAGTGTTTTGATTTTGAATGATGTTTCAGAAACGAAACGTCTGCTTGGGGGAAAGCGCCGGCAGAACCTTAGGGGGGTGTTTTAACTTTGAAACGAGCGTTACAGGAGGGCGGCGGCTTCGTATTTCTTTTTCCGCCGCAGCAGGGTGGCGGGGTCCATTTGCAGCCGGCGGGCTGCGCCCCGGAGGCTGCCCTCCTCCTGCAGGGCGCGGCCGATGAGGGCGGCCTCGAACCGCTGTACCTGCGCCTGCAGGCTTTCCGCCGGGGGCGGGGCGGGCTGCTTGGGCGGGGCGGCAGGGGCCACCCCGTAGGTGGGGGAGATGGTCTGGGGGGTGTGCAGGCTGCCGTTGTCCATGATCGCCAGATCTTCGGCCAGGATCTCCTCGCCGTCGCTCATGATAAAGGCGCGCTCCATGACGTTGCGCAGCTCCCGGACGTTGCCGGGCCAGTCATATTGCAGCAGGACGGCCTCCGCCCCGACCGAGATGGTTTTTTTGTTTTCGTAATTGTGGTTGAGTTCGCGGATCACGTTGTGCGCCAGCGTGACGATGTCTTTCTTTCGCTCCCGGAGCGGGGGAACATAGACGGGGAACACGCTGAGGCGATAGAACAGGTCCTCCCGGAAAGTCCCTTCCCGCACGCATTTTTGCAGGTCCCGGTTGGTGGCGGCGATGACCCGCACGTCTACCTTGATGGGTCTGCTCCCCCCCACGCGGGTCAGCTCGCGCTCTTGCAGGATCCGCAGCAGCTTGGTCTGGACAGACAGGGACAGTTCCCCCACCTCGTCGAGAAAGATGGTTCCCTTGTCGGCCACTTCAAACAGGCCGGCCTTGCCCTCCCGGTTGGCCCCGGTGAAGGCGCCCCGTTCATAGCCGAACAGTTCGCTCTCGGCCAGGTTTTCGGGGATGGCGCCGCAGTTGACCCGGATGAAATTTTTCTTGGCCCGGGGAGAACGCTGGTGGATGTAGGAGGCGACACGTTCCTTTCCGGCGCCGGTTTCGCCCTGGATGAGGACCACGGTGTCCAGCTGGGCGGCCCGGCCCACGATCCGCAGCAGGTTCAGGGTGGCGGGGTCCTCGGCCACCATTTCGGGGGTGTGCAGGATCTGCTCCCGGATCAGTTCGATCTCCCGCTCATAGCGGGCGGAGAGCTCCCGCTGGGTGTCCAGGGTCTCCTGCAATGCAAAAAGCTCGGAGACGTCCCGCACGTTGGTGACCACCATGCAGATCTTGTCCGTTTCGTCGTAGATGGGGGTGCTGGTGACCAGCGCCCGTTTGCCGGTGGTAAAGGTCTGCTCTATGGTCACGGCGTGGCCCTGGTCCAGGGCCATGATGGTGGCGGACTTGGAGATGACGCCCTGCTTGACCAGCTGTTCCATGGGGATGCCGAGGACGTCTCGGGCCTGAAGCCCGGAGATGACCTCATAGGAGCGGTTGCACCAAAGGGGCGTGGCCCTCTGGTCTGTCAGGAAGATGCCGTCGAAGGAGCTTTCCAGGACAGCCATCAGACGCTGGAGCGCATCTGGGTCCGACCCAAAGGGCAGCGTTGGCTGGGCCGGAAGATAAACACGGTTTCGTTCGATGGGGACCACCTCCGGAGGAACAGGATCGAAAGGGGAAAAGGACAGGCGCTTTTCCTTGGGGAGGAACTATGCTACAATGAAAAAACAACTGTCTTTGCTTTGTGCCCGGGGATTGCCGGCAGACAGGGTCCGCAGGACTGGGTTTGTTGTCGGCGTTTGCCCCATTATAAAGAAAAACAGACTTGGATGCAAGAAGATTAAAGCGCGGCCGCCCCCCTCTGGGGGTGCCGCGCAGGGATGGAAAGGGTGTCGTTATGTCCTTTGACCAGCTGCTCCGTTTGGCGCAGACATTGCAGCTCTCTCCGACGCTGCTGCAGTCCATGAAGATCCTGCAGATGAACACCCAGGAGCTTTCCGACTATCTGTCAGAGCTGGCGGTGGAAAATCCAGCCATGGAATACGAGGAGCACCGGCCGGAGGAGCTGTCCTGGGAAGACTTTGCCAGCCGCGTTCCCTGGCTGGCCGACGCCCCCGGACTGGGGGAGCCGCCGGCAGAGCTCGGGCAGGTGTCCGGGGAGAGCGACTCCCTGGGCCTGTTTCTCCGGGATCAGCTGGAGCGCCGTGGGCTGCCGCCGCCGCTGCTGGCCCTCTGCCGCTATCTGGCGGACAACCTGGGCCCCAAGGGACGGCTGGAACAGGCGGACCTGGATGATCTGGCCCGGGCCGGGGTGCCGGCCGAGCTGCTGGATCGGGCAGTCGAGACCCTGCAGGGGCTGGAACCGCCGGGGATCGCGGCCCGGGATCTGCGGGAGTGCCTGGTGCTTCAGCTGCGGCGGCAGCCGGGAGACCAGACCCTGGCGCTCCGGCTCTGCGACCATCTGGACGCCCTGGCGGGAGGTTCCCTGCGAGGGTTGGCCGCCCGGCTGGGGGTGTCGGTGGAGGCGCTGCGGGAGGCTGTCCGCACGATCCAGCGTCTGGACCCTGATCCGGTGGGGGAGTGGACCCCAGCAGAACCTGTCAGCAGCCTCCGCCCCGACGCCTGGGTGGCGGAGGTGGACGGCGCGCTGCGGGTTTTTGTGAACCAGTGGGACCTGCCCCGGTTTTCTATCAGCGGGACCTACCAGCAGATGGCCAGGACCAGCGAGGAAGAGGCGGCGGTGACCTATCTGCGGGAGAAGCTCCGGCAGGCCCAGTGGGTCCTCCGGTGTGTTCAGAGGCGGCAGACCACGCTGGAAACCTGCCTCACGGCGCTGGTCCAAAGGCAGGCGGCCTTTTTTCTCGGGCAGGCAGAGACGCCGCCCCCCCTGCTGCGGCGGGAATTGGCAGAGCAGCTGGGGGTCCATCCCTCCACCGTCACCCGGACCTTGTCCCATAAAGCGCTCCAGTGCCGGCAGGGGTTGTTTCCCACCGCTTACTTTTTTTCGCGAAGGACCGGGGGAGAGCAGTCGGAGCAGGCGGTGAAAGCCCGTGTCGCCGGCATGATCCGGCAGGAGGACCCCGCCCACCCCCTCAGCGACCAAGCCATTGCGGCGGCGCTGGCCGAAGAGGGGATCTGTCTGGCCCGGCGAACGGTGGCGAAATACCGGCAGGGGATGGGGCTGCCGCCGAGCCACCGAAGGAAGAAGTGACAGGAGGCAGGAAGCGGCGCTGCCGGTCCTGTTACCGCTTCCACCGCATCAGGCCGTGCTTGTTGCAGCAGGCATACAGAAAGCCGCTGCCCCGCAGGGACAGCCTCGCCTCGGCGTTTCCCTCCGGGTAGAGCTTGACGAACTGGATGCGGTCGTCTGTGACCCAGGCCAGGAAGGAAATGTAGTGGTCTTTGGTCATGGGGTGGTGCAGGGATACGAAAAATTCGTCCTCCACCGGCTGGATCGTCGGTTGGTGTTCCTGGTCAAAGGGTTCCGCTTCCAGCGCAGGAAGCGTGATGCCGCAGCAGGAGAACACGGCGTTCCCTGTGGCATGGATCACGTTGCCGCAGACGGGACAGACGTAGAACGAGGTCCGCAGCAGATTGGCTGAGCGGTTCCGGTTGACGATCGGCTCGCCGTTCATCAGCTCGATGACCGAGGTGTGCAGGGCCGCAGCCAGGGGCTGCAGCAGGGAGATGTCCGGCAGCCCTTTGCCGGTCTCCCATTTGGAGATGGCTTTGCTGGTCACGCCGATGGTCTCGGCCAGCTGGGCCTGGGTCAAACCCTTTTCTTCCCGGATGGCTTTGATGGTTGCCCCGGTGACGTAGGTGTTCATGGGGAGTCCCTCCTTTGTGGTTTGGGGCTATTGTAAGCGACGGCGGCGGAAAGGGCAACCTACGCTTCGTAGGAGCGGAGGACACCATATCATCATTACAATAATTACGATCGCGTATGATAAGGAGAATTTCAGATGAAAAAGATCATTGCAATCAGTTTGGCCCTGCTGCTGATGGCGGGCCTGGGCGGCTGCGGCCAACAGGGCGATCCCGGGCAGGGCGACAAGGGGCAGCAGCCTGCTGGTCAGACCACCGGCGAACCCATCCGCTATTCTAATCTGTCAACGGAAGCTTCTCGCGCGGAGGTTGCTGCGCTTCTGGAAAAGGACGGCCTGTCCGCCCAACAGGTGGAGCTGGTGCTGACTTGGGCCAGAGAGTTTTGTGAGATTTCCCAACGCTATGCCTTTGCAGAGGGGTTCACCCCGCTGCCGGAAGGGGGCGTGGATTACAGCAACCTGCTGATGGACGACACCGCAGCGGCCTATTCCTATCTCGAATGGATCAACTGTCGCCTGACGGCATTTTCCCTCTTGAAGGGGCAGCTCACCACGGCGAGAACGGGGGTGGACACGGATGACTGGCTGATGTTTGATATTGAGGCCATTGATACGATCCCTGATTTACAGATGAACCAGGAGGACCGCGCGGATTTCATCACGCTGTTCAACCAGGTGTCCGTGGAGGGGACCACATCCTTGAAGGAACACGAAGAAAAGATCCAGCAAGCGTGGAAGGAACGAGAGATCCGGCTCTCTGGGGATGCGGTTTCTCTGATCTGCGTGTATCTCCACGCCCCCGAGGATCAGGCCAGATTTGTGGGCCATGCAGGGGTGCTGGCGGAGACCGAGGAGGGCCTGCTGTTTTTCGAGAAGTATAACATCTCCCTGCCGTTCCAGGCGACTTATTTCCGCGACCGGGAGGAATTGAAGCAGTATCTGCTCTCCCGGGGCGATCTCTATGGGGATGAGACGGAGCTGGCGCCTATCGTGACGGAGAACGAAAAGATCCTGTAAACGAGGAAACCCGGTTCGCGCATCCGCGCGAACCGGGCTTTTGATGGTCTGGACTGTGAGCAGAGATCAACCTGTGGTAAAGCGATCAATCAGCCACTGGCCGTCCTCGTTCTGGATGAGGTGGACATAGAAAGAGGTCTTTCCCTCCGTGGATAACTGTAACGAAGAACTGGGTGCAGTTTCTGCCTCTACGGTTACAAAAATAGACGTGCTGTGGTCGTCTGCGGGTTCTGCTTCTCCGGCGGTGACTAATTTTGCCCACACGAAGCCGTTTACATCGTCGTCATGGAAATAAGAGGTGATGCACTCTTCTGTGCAATACGCCTCCATGGCTTTGTAGTCCGAGGCTGCAAAGGCGGCGAAAAACTGTTCTGTGACGTCGGCGGGGGTGCTGGAAGGTTGTTTGTCATCCTGACAGGCGGTCAGGGCAACCAGTATGCTCAGGGCGAGAGCGAGCAGCAACAGGGTCCGTCTGTGCATAGAAACACTCCTTTCAAACTCCGGTTTACAACATGCTATATAAAAAGTTTAACATGGGAAATCGTGTTCCTCAATACTTCAATTAAGGTAGGGGATCTCTGGGGTGTTTGAGCTAAGGTTCCCCGGCGAGCCAAGAAAAGCAAGGGTCCGAACCCATCTCCTGCCGGAGATCAGTTCGGACCCTTGCTGCGTTGGTGCGGGTAGTGGGGGTCGAACCCACACGCCTTGCGGCACAGGAACCTAAATCCTGCACGTCTGCCAATTCCGCCATACCCGCAT